>NZ_CP110232.1:1200000-1800000 GCF_029144185.1 Vagococcus intermedius
ACGAACAGCTGAGGTGTTATTTGTAAAGAGGCACGCGCCATTCGCAAATTCCGAGCTATTTGCTAGATCAACTCCTTCTTTCAAAGAGTTGATGCGTGTAATACAGGCAATCGGGGCAAATAGCTCCTGTTCCCAAATTGACATACTTGAGGTGACATGATCAAAGATAGTTGGTCCAATAAAATAACCGCTCGTATTTAAGCCTTTTTTCCTTCCGTCTAATAATAAGGATGCACCTTCCTCTACCCCTGTTTGGATAGCTGCAAAGATTCTTTCTTTGGCTTCTTTCCGAATCACTGGACCTAAAAATACCCCTTCTTTAAGACCATTACCTAAAACAAGCTTTTTAGCCGCTGACGTGTATTTTGCAACAAAAAGATCTGCAATGTCATTTTCAACGGCAATTACAGCTGCCGCCATACAACGCTCTCCAGCTGAGCCAAAACTAGCATTTATTAATTCAAAAACGGCTTTGTCCAAGTTTGCATCTTTTAAAATAATAACGTGATTATTCGCGCCTGCCATAACTTGAACTCTTTTTAAATTAGCTGTCGCTTTTTTATAAACATACTCTCCGGCTTTTTTCGACCCCACAAATGAAACCGCTTTTATTTCCGGGTTTTCTAAAAGTTCATTTACCACCTCGTGGCTACCATTAACAACATTAACGACTCCGTTTGGAATACCAGTTTTTTCAATTAGTGTCATCATTTTTTCAATTAAAAGTGGTGTTTTTTCTGAAGGTTTTAATACGACGGTATTCCCCGTTGCTATTGCCATTGGAAATAACCAAAATGGCACCATCATAGGAAAGTTAAAGGGGGTTATACAACCAACAACGCCTAATGGGTAACGATAGTTAGTTACTTCAATATCTGAAGCGGCATTTGCTAAAGAATCCCCCATCATTAAGTTAACAATACTAGCTGCATGCTCAACATTTTCAATCCCTCTTTGTACCTCTCCCATAGACTCACTGAAAGATTTACCATTTTCTAACGTGATTAAGTTTGCTAAAACTTCTTTATTTTCAAGCAACAGATGATGTAACTCAAATAAATAACGACCCCTTTTCGGGATACTCACTTGTGACCATTTTTTAAAGGTCTCTTTAGCTACTGATATGGCCAGTCTGGTCTCATCTTTTGTTCCATAAACTAATTCACCTATCACTTCTTCGGTTGCTGGATTGACGATTAGTTCTCCTTCGTATCCCTTGGGTGTAATCCATTTCCCGTCAATGTAATGTGAAAATTTTTTAATCGCTGACAATAAAATCCCTCCTTAAGTTAAGCTCGGATGATCTAAAATAAATTGGGTCAACCCTAATTCCAACAAATCGAAAGCACTATCAATTTCTTCTTTAGTAATCGTTAGTGGCGGAGAAATAAAAATACAAGACTCGTGAGAATAAGTATAAAAACCTTTGTCTAACAAACAAGCTAATAAGGTTGACATATGTCCCTGTAAATCTTTGCCGTAATCTTGACCATAATCGATGATAGGCTCCTTTGTTTGCTTATCTTTAACTAATTCTATCGCTGAAAATAATCCAATGTTTCTAACATCTCCAACATACTTATATTCTTTTAACTTTTCTAAGCGACTATTAATAACTGATTCCATCTCTTGCACATGGCTGATAATCTCTTCTTGATGGTAGACATTTAAAGCAGCACAGCCCATATGACAAGCCATTGCATGCCCACTATAAGTAGAACCTGTCATAAGGACATTCTCATCAAAATACTCAGCTATTCTATCTGATACAATCACTCCTCCTAAAGGTAAGTAACCAGCGGTAACACCCTTAGCAAAGGTAATAATATCAGGTTGAACATTAAAATGATCCACTGCAAACCATTTTCCTGTTCTGCCAAACCCAGACATCACTTCATCGCAAATCAATAAAATATCGTAGCGTTTGCATAAGGTTGAAAGTCCGGTTAAATACCCTTCTGGCGGTAATAAAACGCCATTGCTACCTGGGATCGGTTCGATAAAAATAGCAGCTATGTCTTCTGGGCCTTCAAATTGAATTTGTTTGTCCAACTCACTTAATAAATAATTGGTATAATCTAATTCATCTGAAAATGTTAGCTTTTCTCGATAAAGATACGGTGTTTTAAATTTTATAAATCCTGGTAAGCCTGGCTCTACCTGAAACCGGCGACTCTCACCTGATAAATTCCCTGCACCAAACGTACTACCATGATAGGAACGATAACGTGATAAAATTTTATGTTTGCCTGTTACCATACGAGCGATTTTAATAGCATGTTCATTTGCTTCAGCTCCAGCCATTGTAAAATAAACTTTTTTCATATTACTTGGAGCCACGTCAATAATTTTCTCAGCTAATTCTGACTTACTACTGGATGCAAAGCCAGTTGCAACAATTTCTAAGCCAGAAAGTTGGTTGAATGCTTCCAACATTTTTGGATGCTTATGTCCTAAATTAGCATAAACTAACTGAGAAGACATGTCATAATACTCTCGTCCTTTTTGATCTGTAAACTTGACACCCTGTGATTTAATAATGATATTGTTTCGTTTGTTTTTTTGTCTACTCCATGATTGTAATACTCTTGATTGATCTAACTCTTGAATTTCTTCGATTTTATTATCCGACATATAATCCTCTCCTTTTCTTTTTCTGCTAACTCTTAAAAAGTAGTCATCATTTAATAAATGCCTGCTTTTCTCTTACAGTGTAACTAGTATGTTGTTCCATGATTATGTTTTTTTGAAACTAACCTGCCATTATGTCATAGTTTTATTTGACATCATCATAACCAATAAAAAAACTTTTATGCTATCTTTTATCAGCTATTTATTTAAGGAAGAACCTTTTTCCTAATATCAAAACAATCAAAAACATGTAGCCAATCTTTTCAAGATTGGCTACATGTTTTTTTATTTATTAGATTTTAACCATTCCATTGCGATAGCCGTATAAGTGGTTGAACCATATGGAATAATGTCTTCATTTAAAACTAGACTTGGATGATGTACAGGGTAGGCTGGACTTTGTCTAGAATCTGCTGCTGCAATTAAACTCATGACCGTCGGAATTTTTTGGCTGAAATAAGCAAAATCTTCTGAACCCATTTGAACAGCCCCACCAGAAAGAGCAGTTGGTGGCACTAATTTTGTTTCACCAATATAGTCTGGTAAGATACGATTAGCCAACTCTACTAAGCTGCTATCATTTTCAAGAGTCGGACAACCTGCTAAAAAGTTTACCTCAACTTGACAACGATAAGCTTGCCCAATTGATGCACCGATGACCTTCATACGTTCTTTAACATACGCTCTAGTATCATCATTGTATGTTCGCAGCGTGCCTTTAAGTTCTGCTGTTTCAGGAATAACATTTGAAGTCGTTCCTGCGTGGAATTCTCCTACTGTTAGGCTCATAAAATCATCCGTTGCTACTTCTCGTGATTGAATTTCATTCAGAGCAAGATGGATATTGGAAGCTGCTACAATAGGATCAATCGTTGTGTGTGGCGTTGAACCATGTCCACCTTTTCCCGTTACAATTATTTCAAACCAATCACAAGATGACAAGGCTTTACCTTTTGGTGATATTAAAATCATACCATCATCTAAAGGTAAAGCAGGCATCACATGCATCATCATTCCTGCATCCACTTGAGGGTTTTCTAAACACCCATTTTCAATCATATCAGAAGCACCCAACATAATTTCTTCAGCTGGTTGGAAGATTAACTTCACAAGACCTGTTAAGTCTTCTTCATGAGATTTTAATAACTTGGCTGCCCCTAATAACATGGTCGTATGCAAATCATGACCGCAAGCATGCATCTTGCCGTTAGGTGATTTAAAAGCTAAGTCAGTTTCTTCTACAATTGGCAAAGCGTCCATATCAGCTCTTAATAAAAAACACTTACCAGTCGGATTACCAATTGTTGTTACTATACCCGACTTACCACAACGCTTAGGCTCACAACCTAATTTGATCAACTCTTCTTCGACAATAGTTAATGTATCGGATAAGTCAAACCCTGTTCCTGGATTTTTATGAATTCGTCGTCTTATATTAACTAATTCTTCTTGATTGCCTTTGGCTTCTTCCAACAATAATAAATGTGTCATCCTTGTTACAACTCCATTCTTTAATGATACGTTTATTATACACCTGGATATAACAAAATAAGCAGTTTCAGCTGAAAAAAATTACTTATAACGACGAAACCTCGCCATGTTCATCTTCAGACTTAGTATTATCTTTCTTGTGTCTTGTAAAATAACCTTTGATTTCTTCTATTAGGTAATCAGAATAAAGCGTAACCTGATGGATGTCACGCCCTTTTTCCAAGACATCAGCACAACGAATGAATGACCAGTTGGGTAAATCACCGCGATAAGTAGGATTGTTAGCATAAACAATTCCATCCAAACCAGCCCAAATAGCTGCAGAGGAACAAAGAGGACAAGGTTCAAAAGTAGAGTATAACCAATAACCTGAAGGAAACTGACTGGTTTTTAACAATCGACTCGCCTCTCTAATTGCATTTACTTCCGCATGAGCTGTTGGATCGCATGATTGAGCAACTGTCGTTGTCCCTTCAGAAATAATTACTCCATCATTAGTGATAACTGCTGCATATATCGAATGATTTTGCCACTGCTTTTTAATAAGATCTATCATTATCTCCTTATTTGGATGCTTCATTATAATTCCCCTTCTTTAACAACTCATTTTAACATCATATTACCAGTCTAACATTCTTTACTATCTATCTTTTAATAGTGTACTATAAAAGATTACTATCGCTAGCACTTTTCTCTTAATAACTCTGCATTGGCACAATATTTAGACAATTTAGGATAAACTTAGCGCAACGGTTGGCATTTTTGTAGTTATGTCTTATGATATAAGGGAAGAGAGTACACGTGAAAGGATGATCATTTTATGACAATAGGAAAAAAAATAAGCCAACTACGCGAGGAAGCCGGATTGACCCAAGCCGATTTAGCTTTAAAAGTAAAAGTTAGAACTCAAGATATCGTGAAATGGGAACAAGGTCAGTTAAAACCATCTCCTGAGGAGTTGGCCAGATTGGCAGCAACCTTTGATGTATCTGTAGCTGATTTTACCATCACTACTAATAAAAATGAGGATCAAGCGATTAGTAGTTCTGGAAAACTAAAATTACTATCACTCTGTGTCATGTTTTTTGCAGGGGTTGTTTTACTCGGTGTATCACTGGTTGATTATGTACAAACTAAACAAATCCATTGGTTAACTCTTGTTGTTGGTTTATTCTTGCTAGTGGACTCGTCTATTTTACTAAAAAAAGGGATTTACAAATAAAAACAACCTGATTAGTTTGACTAATCAGGTTGTTTTTATTTCAAAAGGAGGACACCAATTAAATTTAATATGTTTAAAAATGAAATTTTTTTCTTTTGTGAGTATTACTTACACCTTTATATTAGTATTTAATGAGAATGTAAGATAAAATAAGGAAGATAGATGAATTAATAAATTGGAGGTATAAATAGTATGAAAAAACACAGTATTTTTCCTGTTATTTTAATAAGCTCACTCTTCTTGGTTGCTTGCGGTAAAAAAGAACAGGAAACAGAACCGATTAAAACTGATAAAATAGAACTACCTGAAAAAGAGCACTCAACCTCTCCTAACAAAGCAAACGCTAAAAAAACAGATAATTCAAAAAAAAATGAAAAAACAACTACTTCAACAGAACAAAATAATAAAACAAAAGCGTCTACTAATACTAATAAGTCAAATGCTATTTCAACTGAACAAAAAGATGAGTCAGATTATGCAGATAAACCGGTTCACATCGACACACTATCTGAAGAAATAGAAGCAACACCATCGTCTCAGACTACGTCCCCTACCAATAATAACAATATAATTGAATCACCACAAAATGATTGGGAACAAGAAAATAATACGACGCTAGAAATTGCTCCCACAGAGACTATACATTCTGCAGAGTATGACTCACACTCTGCATCTGAAACAATGCCTTACTACGGTGAGAATGAAGAAGTCGATACTCAAATGTCAGAATACCATGTTCCTTATGATGTGGAAACAAACCAATATCTCGAAGTTCCTATGGATGAGAGTTCTGTTTCTTTTCGCCAAGCATGGATCAATGATCAAATTGAATGGGCTAAAGAAAAAGGCTATGATACTCAATCATTTTCTGACTAATTGTGACTATTACCTAATAAATAAAAACACTTGATATTAATCAAGTGTTTTTATTTATTAATTATTCTCACCAATAATCCCGATTTTCCCTGCACCTAAACCAGTCCATAATAAAACACCTGCTAATAACCAAAGAGACCACATAGGTGTCAACCACGTTCCAGATAAATCATGTAATAACCCAAATAATAAGGGACCAGCGGCTGCTAATAGATAACCAATTGATTGAGCCATCCCTGAAATTTGAGCAGCGTCCACTGCGTTTTTAGTTCGTAAACTAAAAAACATCATGGATAAACTAAATGTAAAGCCACCACTAATACCAATTAAAGATAGAGAAATAGCATTTATTACAATCCCATCGGCCAAAGTAATCCCAACTAAACCTAGAAACATTAAACACACTCCCCATATTACTAAACGGCGTTGATCTGCTACACGTCCTGCTAAAATAGAAACTAAAAAGTTAAAAGGAACGATAAAAATCTGCATCAATGCTAACAGCATGCCAGACGTTTCACCACTAATACCTTTTTCGCTTAGAATTTGAGGTATCCAGGCCAAGAGGCTATAAAAAACTAAAGATTGTAATCCCATAAAAGCACTTATCTTCCAAGCTAAGTGTGATTGCCACATATTGGTTTTATCTTTAATTTCGGATACGATTTTTACAGTTGTTTTGTCTTTCACTTGAGGTATCCAGGCAAGTAAGGCTAAGACACTCATGACTACCCAAATATTAAGTGATGTCTGCCATGTTACTCCCCATTTATTGACTAAGGGTAAGCTAATCCCTGAAGCGATAGCACCTGCTAAATTCATTGCAACAGAATAAATACCTGTCATCATCCCCAATTTATCAGGAAAATCCCGCTTAATTAAACTAGGAACTAAAACATTACCATGTGCGATGGAGATACCAACTAAAGCTGTTCCCACAAATAAATTAATCACACCTGGTAAAGATCTAATAACTAAGCCAATACTTAAAACAAACATTGCCATCAGTAACGTTCGTTCAATCCCAAATTTACGAGCATTTAATGGTGCTAAGATTGAAACAAGGGCGAACGCCAACAACGGTGTTGTAGCTACCATTCCTGCAGTAGTCGAATTTAACTGGTATGATTGACTTATATTTTCAATTAACGGTCCCACTGATGTAAGTGGCGCACGTAAATTAGTCGCAATTAAGACGATTCCTATTAATAAAATAATAGACTGACGTGTTGTTCTTTCTTTCATATATACTTCCTCCTTTTGTTTAAATGTTGGACATTTGGACAATTAGAATAATAACTCGTTTTACTGTATGTTGTCAATAAAAAAAGGAAGAAGCTTATGCTTCTTCCTTAAAGGGTAATGATTTTTGCTGCAAGACTTTCAGATAAATGACTATCTTGATCAATAATAGCCTGAATTAACTCTTCATGAAGTTTATTGGATAGCTCCGCATTGTGATAACCTTCATCTGTTAATTTGGATAATAAAACTTGATAAATATAACTAGTCATTGCTTGATATAATTCAAATAATACACTGTTATGGGCGGCTCTAGCTATTTCTAAATGAAAAGCCCCATCAGTTTCTACTAAGCGTTCCAAATCTGCTTGATTTTCTAGCCTAACTTGCCAAGCATTTTTTATGATGGCTAAATCGTTCGCTGTACGATTCTGAGCAGCTAAATATGCCAAATTTTTTTCTAAAAAACAACGAGCTTCAATCACCTCTTCAGCTTTAGCTAAGCTTAATTGATGATACATATTAGCTTCAAACTTACCACTTGCTAAGACATAAGTCCCATCACCCGGTCTTGCTTCTAATACACCAACTTGAATTAAAGATTGTAAGGCCTCTCTAATCGTATTTCTGCTCACTTCAAATTGCTTAGCTAACTGAGATTCTGTCGGTATTTTAGTCCCAATTGGCCAGGATTTTGATTCTATTTTAATTTCGATTTCGTTAGCAATTTGTTTGGTTAAAGAAAGGCGTACTGGTTTTTTCATCTTACTTCCTCCTCAATGTCTTGCATTTAATAAGCAGTTTTTATATTGGCTAGACAATTATATTAGTAACAATTTAATTAATATTTAAATTGTTGGTGAATTTCATTTAGTCATTTGCTATTTTACGCTATTTTTAAATATCTGGCTATAAAAATTAAGCACCTTTGCCTGCTTGACTTAAATTGATAATCAAAAAACTCTTAATTGTCTAATGATAATGACAATTAAGAGTACACATACATATCTTAATTAAGTATTGGTAAATAATCAGCATAGCCAGCGGCTCGCATTTCCGATTTTGGAATAAATTTTAGAGCCGCACTATTGATACAAAAGCGTTGACCTCCGTCCTCCTGAGGGCCATCATCAAAAACATGTCCCAAATGAGAATTAGCTAATTCACTGCGTACTTCCGTCCTTTCTTGAAAAAGGTTGTTATCTGTATGATAGGTAACAGCCTTCGGTTCGATTGCTCGAGTGAAGCTAGGCCAGCCACAACCTGAATCATACTTATCGGATGAACTAAACAGTGGGACGCCACTCACGATATCAACATAAATTCCTGATTCAAAAGTCTGCCAATATTCATTGGAAAATGGTGGTTCAGTGGCATTTTCTTGCGTTACTTGATAGGAGTCAGAAGATAATATATGACGTAACTCTTCCTTAGTTTTTTGCTGATAAGTAGCCGTTTGATTCATCAATGGCTCTTCAGCTTTGGAAAGATTAATGCAACAATACCCGTAGGGGTGCTTCTTCAGGTATGCTTGATGTGTCTCTTCTGCTCTCACGTAATTTTTAATTTCATCAACTTCTACGACTAAAGGATCTTCATAAATAGATTGCATCTCTAACAACCAGGATTCTATGATTTTCTGTTGCTTATTACTGACAAAATAGATCCCTGTTCGATACTGACTTCCTTGGTCATTTCCTTGTCTATTTAATAATGTTGGATTGATTACCTTAAAAAAATACTCTAATAAATCAGTGAGTGGTAATTTTTCACTATCATAGTAAATTTCGACAGCTTCTGCATGCTGGGTATGTTCCAATAAATGATAATTAGTTTCAGGTACCTTGCCATTAGCATACCCCACTGACACTTTTGTCACACCAGCAATTCGATTAAAATATTCTTCTAATCCCCAAAAACACCCACCGGCTAAATATATCTTCTGACTATCATGATCTTCCTTAACATTTAGTTTCACAAAAAAGTCCTCCTTTTGTAAGTTACATACATTGCGAACATTACTAACAACTTTCTACAACAATTCAACTAATTTAGTTCATTATTTATTAACTTAGTATACTAGACAATTCTCGTATAACCTATTAACTTAACTTGGTAGAATAAATTCTATAAAAAAATACTTATTCTGACTATCTAATTCAGAATAAGTATTTTTTTAGTTAATCCACTGATTTTAGAGATAAGATTGTTTGCTCTTTTGGCAGCTCATAAATGGTCGCGGACTTAGCTTCTAAGTCTAGCTCATTCAAATTAACCTGATGTAACGCTCGATCAGCTTTACTCGAAACATTATAAGTTAATTTTTCATTGTCCATTACAGCTGTATAATGGGTAGTATCACAAAGCTTAGTTTGTGAATTATACACAGTTCCTTCCGGGACGTCGAAATGTGATAAAATATGAAAAGCTTCTGTTACAGCTTGCTCTGAACTCAATTGTTCTGGCATATGACTCACCATATTTGCTGCACGTACAAACCTTGAAGGTGGTGTGAAATCTCCAGGTATGCCCAACAAACCTGATCCTTCGCCAAATCTTCTAACTTCTAATTCAGAAAAATGATTAGTATCTTTATTTTCTGATTGAATATGGACGTAATTACGTAAGTTGGTTAAATGCCACTGAAAATCCGGTGAATTGGTCATAACACCTACTGGGTTATCGATCACTTTCAATGATTTGTTAAGTGGTTCAATGATGATTTTTTCCCCAGTCTTATCGTAAAAGGCAAAATGGAAAGTTAAAGATACTGGTAAACTAGAGGCCTCTTCTAAATCGTACAAATAAATCGAGGTAATCTTTTTTTTAATATCAGCAATTGAGCTGCAAGTAGCCAAGATATAGGAAATAAACATGTCTGAGCGTAGTGCTACTTTATCTTGATCAGACGTAATTGGATAGTCTGGATAGTCAGCGTCACCTGCAAAATAATTAGCGCAGCCAATCAGCCCCTCTTCATTAATTCCATCGAAAAAAGCATACGTATCATCTTCGTAAATAGTCGTTCCTATAAAAGCCTTTTCAGAAATCAATTGATTATTATGTAAGTCTGTTCGGTAATTGAAATTTCTAGGGATAAATACTGGGACAAAATTCATCGGTGAGGCAAACTCCATAGTTCTGCCAGCTGCTAAACCGTTTGGACTTTTAACAAAGATTGTTGTACACATCAAAACACTCCCTTTTTATCAGATTATTATTTTTAAAAGGCACATTTTAAACAAAGTAAGCGTATCTAATTATCAGTTTTTTGTCAACTAGTTACTCTCTATAACGAGATAGCCTATTAATACTTATTTTGAGAGTCAGTAAATCAATCAATATAATGGGTCACTTTGTTATTGACAAAAAAATCATGCTAGTCTAGACTAGTAAGTAATCAAATAAACTATTTTAGTTGAGTTTAGTAGTTTCAGATCACTGTTTTAGAGAGACAACGGATGCTGGAAGTTGTTACATATACTGAAATGAATTACGCTCTTTTATCAAACTAAATGACTCATTCTCATTACGAATGAAAAGCGGCAATTTTTATCAATTGCAAGTTGGGTGGTACCACGGAACTAATACTTCGTCCCTACAAGTCAAAGACTTGTAGGGACTTTTTTATTACTAACTATTAAGGAGAGATTGTATAATGACTATTATTGAGGAATTAACTTGGCGTGATGCCATTAACCAACAAACAGATGCTGAGGGCTTAAAAGAATTGATTAACGAAAAGAAAATTGGCTTATATTGTGGAGTTGATCCTACTGGCGATAGTATGCATATCGGCCACTTAATTCCTTTTATGATGATGAAACGTTTCCAATTACATGGTCATCATCCGCATATCGTGATCGGTGGGGCAACTGGAACGATAGGCGATCCTAGCGGTCGTACATCTGAACGTCAATTACAAACTTTAGAGCAAGTTCAAGCGAATGTTGATGCCTTAACTGCTCAAATGCAACACTTATTTGATTTTGATGATGTGACTTCTCAAGGTAGCTTGACAATGGTTAACAACTACGATTGGACTCATGATATGAGTTTATTAGATTTTCTACGTGATTATGGTAAAAATTTTAATATTAATACTATGTTGGCTAAAGATATTGTTTCAAGTCGGTTGGATACGGGTATCTCATTTACTGAGTTTACTTACCAAATTTTACAATCTATGGATTTTTTACATTTATACCGTAAACATGATGTTCAATTACAAATTGGTGGTGCTGATCAGTGGGGAAATATTACAGCAGGACTAGATTTAATTCGTAAAAAAGAAGGAACAGAAGCAAAAGCCTTCGGTTTAACTATCCCATTAATGTTAAAAGCTGACGGAACTAAGTTTGGTAAAACGGCTGGGGGAGCCGTTTGGTTAGACCCAAATAAAACATCACCTTTTGAATTTTACCAATTCTGGTTAAATCAAGATGACCGTGATGTTGTAAAATACTTAAAATTCTTTACCTTTTTAACACAAGCGGAAATTCAAGCTCTAGCAGAAAAAGTTGAAAACGAGCCACATCTAAGAGCAGCTCAAAAAACTTTAGCCGCTGAGATGACACGTTTTGTTCACGGACAAGAAGCATTAGATGAATCTCTACTAATTACGCAAGCTTTATTTTCCGGTGAAGTTAAACAGCTGACTGCCGATCAAATTGGTGAAGGGTTTAAAAATATGCCTTCTGCTGAACTTACGCTGTCTGAAGACTTATCTTTAGTTGATTTCCTAATTGAAACAAAAATTGAACCTTCGAAACGTCAAGCTCGAGAAGATATTAAAAATGGTGCGATTACCGTCAATGGTGATAAGCAAACAGATGTAGACTTTATGATGACGCGTAGTAATTCATTTGATGAACGCTTTATCCTAGTTAGAAAAGGTAAAAAGAAATATACTTTAATACATTTAACTAAGTAAATAAAAAAGACAGCCTATTAGGTTGTCTTTTTATTTACTTTCGATAGACTCTAAAACTTTTGTGAGTATTCAGTAATGGGTGAGTTACCTGCTTTATCATCAGTTAAATCAGATAACTTAAATCATTTATTTTATGAATGATATGTTGACCTGTTTCAGTTATTTCTAAAAATGACACACCGCCTTCTACTCCAGAAAATGTTGCCTCTTTTAAACCGTGCAACTCTCTATCTAAAAACATAGCGTGAAAAAGTGATAGAATTTCTCCATGAGATACAATAATAATTGTTTTGTACTCGAAGGTTAATACTTTTTGGTAAAATGGCACGAGCTGATCCCAAGCCGAATCCACAATATTTTTGTCAGAAATATTAGTCCTCAGCCCTTTTTCATAACCGACTTTGACTATATTTAATAGATTATTTAAAGCAGCTGTGGTATTTTTAGCTCTTAATAAATCAGATGTATAAAGAACTATTTCCTCATCACCAAGTTCTTTCAACAAATTTTCAGCAATTTTATTAGCCTGTTCTTTACCAGTATCTGTTAAATCCCAGTCTATTAGTGATTCAACCTGATGATTATAATTATTTACTGCTTCTGGGTGTTGAACTGTTATGATTTTCATAGCCTTCCCTCATTTCAACCTAATTTTAACGTTTCTTTATTTTCAGATTATCACATCATTGAAATTACAACAAGCCTTACCCTCCCTTAAGAAAATATATCATTTATTCAGAAAAAGTTCCCTTGCTTTCTACTACTATAAAAACTATGATAAAATAGTAGTAGTGATGATTACGAGTTATTTTACAGGAGGTTATGTTCTCATGATTATTTTAAAAACAGACGATATAAACAGTCAAATTTATCAAGATGCGCTGGCTATCCGTAAACAAGTCTTTGTAGCCGAACAAAATATTCCTGAAACCATTGAAATTTCAGAAGAAAACCAAGCCGTTTATTTTGTCTCCTATAACCACCTTAAACAGCCCTTAGGAACATGTCGTATTAAATTGGTTGCCAATAATACTTATAAAATACAACGTTTTGCAGTCTTGAAAAGTGCTCGTAAACGACATATTGGCACACGTCTTTTAGAAGCTGTCGAATCATATGCAAAAAGTAAACATGTTACAGCCATCAAATTAGAAGCACAGTGTAGCGCTCAAGGCTTTTATGAACGATGTCATTACAATCCTACTAGTGATATTTTTTACGAAGCTGGGATTCCTCACCAAGAGATGAAAAAAGAACTAGTCTAATTTATTAGACTAGTTCTTTTTCTCTAAGTAGTTAAAATTAGCTACTGCGCCTAGTAAATTAGCACGATTTCCTAACTTAGACTGTTTAATTATAGGTTTTACCAAAGGTAATTCGGAAATTTCCATAATCCTATTTATTTCTTGTTCTAAGTAGTCAAACAATAAAGATTGCCTACTAATACCGCCACCGATAGAAATGATTTCTGGATCTATAATTGTTTGTAGGTTAAATAACTGCTTAACAAAAACTTTAATGTAGTTTTCAAATAATTTTACTGCATATTTATCGCCTTCAGTTAGTTTTTCAAAAAAGTAATAACCGTCGACTTCTGTTTTTTCTTTCCCTATTAAATCAGCGTAGTGATGACATAGCATTTTAGAACTACAAATCATAGCAAAAGAATCTTTCTTAGCGTCTGAATCTGCTTGTGTTTGAATCGATGAAAATTCACCTGCACTTAAATGATGACCTTTTAGCAACGTATTGTTAACGATAATTCCACCACCAATACCTGTTCCAATAACTAAAGCGATGCCAGTCTCTGTCCCTTGTAAAACTCCTAACCATTTCTCTCCTAAGGCTGCACATTTTCCATCATTTTCTAAAGCGACTTTTGTTTGACAAGCTTCTTCTAATAATTTTTTGACATTTTGTTGATGGAGAAATTTTAAAGCGCCACCATGTAGCATATAACCCGTTTTTGAGTTCACCACCCCAGGTAGACTAACAGCAAGTGGTAAAGGTTGATTGCCTGCCAATAATTGATAGATAGCGCTTATTTTTTCTAAAAACATCTGTTGATCTGTTGGTGTTGGACAATTATTTTCTTGCTTAATATTTCCTAAATCATCAATTAAAGCGTATTTAATTGCACTACCTCCAATATCAAGACAAACATAGTGTCTTACTCCCATAAATCACCCTCCTTTATTCATCATAATATTATAACATATATCCAGCCGTAAAAAATACCAGCCAACCAACTAAAAGATAGGTTGATTGGTTGGTATTTTTTTATCTAAGCGATAATTTTCGGGTAAGTAATTTTATTATGACAGTCAAAGCTAAACTAATGACTAGAGCTATAACCATCACAGACCATTGATTATTCTCAATAAAATACAGCATATCATTAATGATTGGATAAATTCTTTCCGCTACAAAATCTGCTGCAGCTATAATAATACCCAGTATCGTGATTATTAGGATAATAGATGTTATTATGACACTTTTAATTGAAAATCGCTTGATTAGTGCGACAAAAAACCAGGCTATAAGGCTAAAAATAAACAGTTTTAATGCTTCATAAACTATCTGTGCTATCGGATCAAGTAGTATACTATCAATAAATAACCATTTGTTACTAATTGGTTTGACAGCAACTATGAAATTTAGCAACCAGGGATACACTATCATCTGGATGATAGATACAGATATTGCTACAAAAATCATCATTAGCAAGTTACCAATAAATTGTGTTTTACGAGAAATATTAAACTGGGAAAAAATTGTCATACCTTGATTAATAACACTATACCATAGTAAAAATACCATTAAAATTATTGTATTTTGCATAGCTGATTCCGCGATAGAAATTGTTAGTGGCTTAGTGTCCCCAGTTAGGAAATTAAAAATAAGCGGTATGATAAGATCTAATAAAATCCACATTGTTAATGTCACTACTACCCAAGGACCTAGACTTTTAAGATTATACTTTAATACTTTGCTTAATTTCACGCCAATCACGCTCCTTCATTGAAGTTAATTCGATAAATATTTTTTGCAAGTCAACACTTTTAACTTGGATGGATGGCGGGATATCACCAACATTTCCGTAAACATAAATAGTTTGTTGATTCCCTATAGCTTCGCGACCCACAATTGATAAGCCTTTAGAGATTTCCTGGATATCACGAATCGCTCCTGTTAGTGCCCAAGACTTTTCTAAAATAGTTTCAGCCGTTTCATTTACTGAAATAACCCCTTCATTTAAAATTAGAACCGTATCAATCATATGTGATACCTCTTCAATTAAATGGGTCGAGATAACAAATGTTCTTGTTTTTTTTGAAAAATTATCTAATAATTCTTTATAAAAAAGCTCTCTGTGATTAGCATCTAAACCTAAGGTTGGCTCATCAAAAAAGATAAATTTAGCTGGAACACATAGACCCAAAATAACATTTAAGATAGAACGATACCCTGTAGATAGCTTGTCAATTCGTTGCTTAACATCTAATTCAAACACCTCAACTAAATGATCACATAAAGCCTCATCAAAATCTGGATAAAAACTTTTAGCTAGTTTAAAATATTTATTCACCTTCAAATGGTCACTATTATTAAATAGTAGCGTATCATTTATTAAAAATAGTTCTGCTAGTAAGTCATCCTTTTCAAAAATGACCTCGCCATCTAACTTAACTTCTCCTTTGTTTGGGAGAACACGATTATTAATTATATTTAATAAGGTACTCTTCCCTACCCCATTCCGCCCTAATAAGCCGTAAATATGCCCCTCTTCTAAGGTACATGAGATATTTTTTAACACATCTATCCCGCTATATTTTCTTTGAATATTACGAATTTCTAATTTGGTCATTATCAAATCCCCTTTCTATTAAGTTAATTAGCTCTTGTCTCTCCAAACCTAAACGTTTTGCTTCTGTTATTAATTTATTTATATCATGTTGAATAAATTGATTACGCCTTTTTTGATAAATGGTATCACTCCCAGAACTAGTGACAAACATTCCTATTCCACGTTTTTTTTCTAAAATATTATCTGCTACCAAAAGATTCATCCCTTTTAAAACTGTTGCTGGGTTGATATTGTATGCTTTTGATATTTCAGTTGTGGATGGTATCTGTTCACCTATTCCGAAACTGCCCCGTAAAATTCCTTCCTCAATCTGCGATGAAATTTGCTGGTACAAAGGGATATTACTATTAAAATCAAAATCCATTATTATGACACCTCTTTTCAAAAATAATCAGAAGTTACAAGCTTAAGTAGGTAATTAGTCAATTACTCATGTAACTAACATTACAACATCTACAAAATAAAGTAAACCATTTTTCTATTCTTTTTTTATAAAATTAAGTTAGTCAGTACAAAACTTATTTTTTGTAAGTTTGTTGTTTTAGAGGTATAATTTACTTACTAAAAGAAAGCAGGTGTTCTTATGAACTTAAATAATTTAAAAATAAAAGAAGTCACACTAAATGTTACTAGTATAGAAAGGATGATAACTTTTTATACTGAAAAAATAGGCTTACATATTGGGAAACAAACTATGAATACTGTAGAATTACTCCTACCTGGAGAAAAAGAACCCGCATTGATTTTAAAAGAAACAAAAAAAAAGAACCGACATGTCCCTGGTTTATATCACATAGCCTATTTATTACCAACACGTCCTGCTTTAGCCACTATTACTAAACACTTACTCGACCTAGATTATCCCCTAATTGGTGCAAGTGATCACGGTTATAGTGAAGCTATTTATTTAAATGACCCAGAAGAAAATGGAATTGAATTATATTGGGACAAACCTGAAAGCCTATGGAACAAACAGCCTGGAGGGAAGATAATCGGTACAACCAATTATCTAGATATTCAATCCTTACTTGAAGAAAGTCAGGATACTATCACTCCACTTCAGGTTGGAACAATAATGGGTCATATTCATCTTAGTGTATCTGACTTGAAATCAGAGTCTGATTTTTTTACAAAAGTATTAGGTTTTACCGTAACATCCAGCTTAAATCAGTCAGCTGATTTTTATGGTATAGACGGCTATCACCATCAATTTGCAGCAAACAATTGGCATTCTAACTATCCACGAACAGAAGAAGAAGAACAGAATCAAAATGTTGGACTGAATCAAATAACTGTCCTTGTATCTAAAACGATGTTTAATCAAACGAAAGCTAATTTAGAAAATAAGAATGTTAAATACAAATTTTATAATAACACCTTACAATTTAGCGATCCTAATAACATAGTATTTAATTATGTTACAAACTAATAAAAAAAGAACCTGACGTTCAAATTGTTCGTGAGGTTCTTTTTTTGTTTTTTGTTTAGAAAATAAAGTAACAAAAAAATGATGCTTAGACCAGACCGAACGATTGATAATATTATCATTTAAGTTAATTAATCATTCGATAAGTTAGTTTTATATGCTTTTTTACAAAAAAAATAAGTCAAACATTATTTTTTTTGTCAAATTTTATGTTTCAACAATTCATCTTATACTTCTAAAAAGGCGTTTACAAATCGATAGATAATGGCTTTGTTCATTTTTTTAATATCTATATGCAATAGTTGATTAGAATAATTATTATTAAACCATTAATATTAGATATAGTAAATATACTATTTTCAGGAGGAATTATATGAAACATATCGTAAAATCAACTATTTTTTTATTAATGGGGGTTATATTTTTTATCGTGTCCCCTCTTTCAATAAAAACTGAAGCGGCTGTTGACCTTACTAAAACTGATTTAATTGATTCATTTGATTTATCAAAAAATTATATTGAAGACGGAGAAAAATTAACTGCTTCTTTTAACTTTAGTGAAAAAAAAGATACTATTATTAAAGCAGGGGATTTTATAAAATTAGAAATCCCCTACTCTCAGCAAGTTTCACTTACTGGTTATCGTGCAACAATGTCATTGAAAAACTCAGAAGGGACCGTGCTAGGTGATGTCGTGGTCAACGAACATGACGTCCGTGTTACTTTTAATGAGACAGCTGAGAAACTAGAAAACGTGTATGGATTCTTCAGTTTTGAAGCTCAAGCTAGAAATTTTACTGGCGATATTAATCTTGAAAATATCACTACTATTTCAACAAATTTCGGGACAAATCTATCATCACACGATTTAGATATTCATCGTGGGCCATCAGGCGAAACAACTGATACCTTTTATTACAAAACAGGGGATATGCTCCCTTCTGATACTGAACATGTTCGGTGGTTTTTATCAGTAAATCCAAATAAAGAATATGTAGAACGAGAAATTGAGATTCAAGATCAAATTCAAACAGGCCATGAATTACTAGAAGATAGTTTTAATATTTCAATTTCAGGTCGTGTTTATAACGGTTCTTATTCTCTAAAAGAATTTAATGATTTAGGTATTGGTTATATTTCGGTTTCAGGAAAAAATTCATTTTACATTCGAATTTATCACGAATACACAGATCATACTCTTGGTTTCTTCTATCTAACAAAAATAATTAATAAAGATCAAAAATCTTTTGAAAACCATTCGCAAGCAACTTTCCAAACAGCTAAATCTAAATCAGAACAAGGAGATTTTAATTTTAGTGTAGATAATATTAGCCTAAATGCTGGTGCTGATGGAAATAATAAACCTAATAAAAAACCTGGTGAAATTGAAGAAAAACCTGTAACACCAGAAGAAGTTCCAGATGAAAATGAAACACCTCCAGTAAAACCTGGTGACAAACCAACAACTGATGGCGGTTCTCAAACTGATCCTGAAGAAGAAAACCCTTCTGTCGGTACAGAAACAGACGTACCTGAGAAAAAACCAACAACTGATGGCGGTTCTCAAACTGATCCTGAAGAAGAAAACCCTTCTGTTGGCACAGAAACTGACGAGCCTGAGAAAAAACCAACAACTGACGGCGGTTCTCAAACTGATCCTGAAGAAGAAAACCCTTCTGTTGGCACAGAAACTGACGTACCTGAGAAAAAACCAACAACTGATGGCGGTTCTCAAACTGATCCTGAAGAAGAAAACCCTTCTGTTGGCACAGAAACTGACGAGCCTGAGAAAAAACCAACAACTGACGGCGGTTCTCAAACTGATCCTGAAGAAGAAAACCCTTCTGTTGGCACAGAAACTGACGTACCTGAGAAAAAACCAACAACTGACGGCGGTTCTCAAACTGATCCTGAAGAAGAAAACCCTTCTGTTGGCACAGAAACTGACGTACCTGAGAAAAAACCAACAACTGACGGCGGTTCTCAAACTGATCCTGAAGAAGAAAACCCTTCTGTTGGCACAGAAACTGACGAGCCTGAGAAAAAACCAACAACTGACGGCGGTTCTCAAACTGATCCTGAAGAAGAAAACCCTTCTGTTGGCACAGAAACTGACGAGCCTGAGAAAAAACCAACAACTGATGGCGGTTCTCAAACTGATCCTGAAGAAGAAAACCCTTCTGTTGGCACAGAAACAGACGTACCTGAGAAAAAACCAACAACTGATGGCGGTTCTCAAACTGATCCTGAAGAAGAAAACCCTTCTGTTGGCACAGAAACTGACGAGCCTGAGAAAAAACCAACAACTGATGGCGGTTCTCAAACTGATCCTGAAGAAGAAAACCCTTCTGTTGGTACAGAAACAGACGTACCTGAGAAAAAACCAACAACTGATGGCGGTTCTCAAACTGATCCTGAAGAAGAAAACCCTTCTGTTGGCACAGAAACTGACGAGCCTGAGAAAAAACCAACAACTGATGGCGGTTCTCAAACTGATCCTGAAGAAGAAAACCCTTCTGTTGGCACAGAAACAGACGTACCTGAGAAAAAACCAACAACTGATGGCGGTTCTCAAACTGATCCTGAAGAAGAAAACCCTTCTGTCGGTACAGAAACAGACGTACCTGAGAAAAAACCAACAACTGATGGCGGTTCTCAAACTGATTCTGAAGAAGAAAACCCTTCTGTTGGCACAGAAACTGACGTACCTGAGAAAAAACCAACAACTGATGGCGGTTCTCAAACTGATCCTGAAGAAGAAAACCCTTCTGTCGGTACAGAAACAGACGTACCTGAGAAAAAACCAACAACTGATGGTGACTCTCAAATACATAAATTAAATTCAGATAAAAAAACTTTAGTTAATAACTATCTTCATAGCGCTAATAGAGAATCTGTTAAAGAAATAATTAATAAAAAAGCATCTGCAAACAATATCTCTGTAGCTAACGATGAGGATAAAGAAAAAACAATAACAGGTTTATTCAACCGAGCTAACGTATCTAATAGTCAAGATAGTCATACAGAGAAATTTCCTAGCCGAGCTACCTCTATTAATAATAAAGAAATAAAAGGAAATTCATCAAATAATATGAAACGAACAAAATCGGATAATAATATCACTAGTAACAAGAAATTACCGCAAACGGGTGAAGAAAATCAAAAAGATCTTCTTTTTGTAGGAGTACTACTCACTCTCTCTGCCTCAATTGCAGGTATGATACGTTATAAAAAATAAGTAAAAAGCTAATTGTCTATTTAAGATAATTAGCTTTTTTATTTATTAAACTAGCTAATTCACAAATAGCCTAAATTAGCTAACAAAAACTCAAAAAATAATCTTTTAATAGTAAAATTCTCAATAAAATAGTGTTATTATACGATTTTGACAAATTCACAAGCACTGATAATGATTTTCAATAAGCCTTTATGTTAGAATGAATTAGCTTTATATGTGTCATATTATTATTATTTGAGAGGAGTTCATTATGAAATTCACATTAAAAACAAAAGACTTAATTACTGCAGGTGTTTTTGCAGCTTTATATTTTGTTGTAGTCGCCCTTGTTACCTTCGCTTGTATGATTTTATTACCTGGATTAGGTAACTTAATTATTCCTACCGTCGTTGCCTTAATTGTTGGTCCTATATTTTATTTGCTAATCAACCGTGTCCCTAAATTTGGTGCTGTCACTATTTTAAGCTCAGTCATGGGAATATTTTTTATGTTTTCTGGTCATTTTCCATTATCTTTCATACCAAATTTTGTATTTGGAATCTTAGCAGATATTCTGTTATCTTCAGGTAAAAGGACAGCTAACCGTGAGCTAGCTGCTTTCACAGTCTTTAATTACGGTCTAATCGGTCCCCTGGTCACCTTATGGTTCATGAAAGCTAAATATGTCCAATCATTGGTAGATAGAGGGAAAGGCGCTGACTATATCAATGGTTTATTAAAATATGTTAACTGGAATATTTTCATTATCTTAATGATATCAATTTTAATCGCTTCTATTATTGGCGGGCTATATGGTAAAAAAATGATGGCTAAACACTTTTCTCACGCAAGGACTATTAATTAAATGATAAGTGACAAACTGAGTGCTTTCACAAAACTTTTTTTATTAGTAATTGCCAATTTTTTCTTTATCTTTCCTTTTGAATTATTAAATGAAATAATTTTCGTTATTTTATTAACGCTGTTGTTAAGTTTTAGCAACCATCTAAAAATCGCTTTTCGCTTTATACTTTTTTATATTTTCATGTTAGTAATCCATGAATTGGCTCTAGAGTATTATACAACTTTTGTGGGGGCAACTATTGCCGGATTTAGCCTAGGATTTACATTGATTGTTCCTTGCATGATGGCCGGTACTCTATTAATCAAAACCACTTCTATTTCTGATTTAATCAACGTTTTAGTTAAATTACATGTACCCAAATTTCTAATTATACCTTTTATTGTTATGATACGCTTTATCCCTCACTTTTTTGAAGATATAAAAAGTATTCATAGTGCCATGATTTTACGTTTGGCCAAACAAAAAAAAGGACCCGCTGCTATTTTAAATCGAATTGAATACTTTTTAATTCCATTATTAAACTCAGCCATCAATGCTGCTAATCAATTAGCCATTGCCGGTTTGTCGAAAGGAATAGATTATATCAAAACTAGAACCATCCTGACTCCTTTAAAGCTTGGATTAGCAGATATAATTATTTTAGTTATTAGTAGTATTATTATTTTGAGCTAAGGAGATTTAACGATGATCACATTTGAAAATTTTTCATTTACTTATCCCAATAGTTCCGCCGGTCTAAATGATATTAACTTATCAATAGAGAAAGGGGAATTTGTTGTCCTTTGTGGCCAAAGTGGCTGTGGCAAAACTACCCTATCACGCTGTATCAATGGTTTAATACTAGAAACAAACGAGGTCGACCTATCTGGTAAATGCCAAATTGGTGAAAACATCTTAGGGGACAGTCCCTTTAAAGAATTTACGAAACTAGTAGGCTCTGTTTTTCAAAATCCTCGAACGCAGTTTTTTACCAATACAGTAGCTGATGAACTAGTTTTCACTTCAGAAAATCTTGGGCTACCAGCCGATCTTATTAGGGACAGGTTTAATGAGACCGTTAGTTTATTCGATTTAACACATTTACTAAAACGAGATATGTTCTCCTTATCTGGTGGTGAAAAACAATTAGTAGCTTGTGCAGCAGCCTTTATTCATCGTCCACCCATCTTTGTTTTCGATGAACCAACTAGTAATCTTGATACTTTAGCTATCGCAAAATTAAAAAAAGCGCTCAGCACCTTAAAAAATAAAGGGTGTACAATTATCGTCTCCGAACACCGTTTAGCTTACTTAACCGATTTAGCAGACCGTTTTATTATAATGGACAATGGGACAATTGATACGATCATGTCAACTAAGGCTATACTGGCTCTAACAGAAAAACAACGTGAAACCTTAGCACTGCGACATACGTCTTACCATAATATCTATTTAGACACGTCTAGTGTCCCTAAAAAAAATAATTATTTGAAACCATTGATAGGAACTAACCTAACTTGCTCTTATAAAAGAAAGAAAGACTGTCTAAATATTTCAGAAATAGTATTTGACCGCGGTTGCGTCACGACCTTAGTCGGCCCTAATGGTGCAGGAAAAACAACACTTGCAAAAACTTTAACCGGTTTGAAAAAACTTACAACAGGTAACTATCGTTATGACGATCATGTTCTTAAAAAGCGAAAACTTAACCAACTAAGTGCAATGGTTATGCAGGATGTACAGCTCCAACTATTTTTTGAATCTGTACAAAAAGAACTAACTTTCCAAGTAAACGACGACATGTTAGTCACATCAATTGCTGATTTATTTGATTTAACTGACCTGCTTTTACAACATCCTAGTAGCTTATCCGGTGGTCAAATGCAACGAGTAGCATTAGCTACTGCATTTTTATCAGATAAAGAAATTATTGTGTTAGATGAACCTACTAGTGGTCTTGATTGGCTCCATATGGCCCAAGTTGCTCATGCTATTAATCAGCTAAAAGAAACGGGTAAAGTTGTTATTTTGATAACTCATGATCTGGAATTATTATCACTGACTACTGATAAAGTCATCTCTTTGGATCATGGCAAAGTAGTTAATACAACTACTCTTACACCTCAAACTTTTGAAACTATCAAAAAATACTATCTCTAAAAAGAGAAAAGCAGACGGATATAACCATCTGCTTTTTTCTTTTTATTTTTTTATCCAACCATAACGTGATATTTCGTGAACTTGGACTTCTGCTATCTCTCTATTTTTCATAAATAGATTAAAATAATTTGTTATTGTTTCAACCGTGTCATCTAATGTCCCAGAGATAAAACGTTTATTTTTACTTCCTTTAATAGTGAACTCAACTTCATATAATGACATGTCTTTCCAAAATTCTTCAACCATTTCAGATGCACTCCTTTTTTACTTGCTTTATTATATTAAAATATTAGCATATTAGTCTCAGAAAATCGTATCTAAATTCTTATGATTTTCTAGTATTAAATAAAACAAGAAATAAAAAGATTTTCATATCAAGATTCACTCTTTATTTTTAAAATCAATAAGGTAATCTTATATAATAATTTAATAAAAACATATTTTTATCAAATTAGTTTTTTTAGACAAAAAGAAAAAGACTGTTTCTCCATTTCAGTCTTTTTCTTTTTGTTTGTTAAGAATAGTTTTATAATAATTAGTCTGTTACTAAGGAAAATGAGCCTGTTTCTGCATCAACTGTTACATACGGTTTTACTCCTGTTTCCAATTCATTCACATAAATGCCATAGTAGTCGTGATCATTAAAATTCCCTGCAAAAACATATTTTTGCACGGTTACTTGATACATATTATATAGATTTTGTTCAAATAAAGGTTTCCAAGTCTCATCAGTACTTTTAGGTTCTTTCTTTTCTTCCTGTGGTTGTGGTTGTTTTTGTTTAGGTTCTTTTTTCTTTTGTTTAGGTTTACTTTCCTGACTTACTTCTTTTTTTTCTCCTAAAAATGAAGTTTCTGTCTTTAAATAGGCAATACCTGCCAAAACCAAAAACAATAACACAATTGTTGCTAATATTTTTTTATTCATCTCTAATTCCTTTCACCAATTCTAACTCATTAATTTTTACTCGGTTACTTGAGGATTTTATTCCATTATACCCTATAACCACCTTCAATTTACTTATAAAAACTATGATTTTTTAAATTTTTCAAGACAAACTTTTTTTATACAAGTTTACCATTTTTACTAACAGTCACTTTCGCTTGACCTGTATTATATATAGAAATATATGCTAATATTTTCTTTATTATTAACACACACTATGTTATATTGTTCAATGCTAATAATTTATAGGAGTGAGTCTTAATGAAAGAGATCAATCGTACCACAATGAAAAACAACTTTTTTATGATTGCAAAAATAATTTTATTCATCACAGCTATTACTTTTATTTTTACAAAGCAGGAGACACTCGATGCCGTGGCAGTAGTCACTGGTTTTCTGATGTTTAGTTATAGTCCTCTCCCTTTTAAATATAAACATGCGACAACTTTTCTTGCTCTTTCTTTTCCCTTGATCGGTTTCCTAACATTTCTGGCCTCATTAAATATCTGGTTTGGTCTACTTATTAATTTGATTGGTATATTTTTTGTTACATTACTGACCAGTCAACCATTTAATTATAAACTCTTTATGCCATTTATACTACTCGTTATTTTTTCTAACTCAGGTATTTATTCAGGTATCATTCTAAGTGTTAGAATGGTTTTTCTACTAATATCTGGTATTGTCATAGCTACTATTTACAAAAAGAAACATCCTAACACTGTCGATAAGCCTTCATTGGCAACATGCTTGATTGCTAATTTTAAAAAGGTTGAAATTAGAAAATTCAGTATTAAATTAACTTTAGCTTTAACAACCGCCTTATTCATTAGTCAGTATTTTCAGTTAGAGCGCGGAATGTGGCTATGTATGACTGTTTTATCTGTGACACAATTGACTCAAAATGATATGAAACGTCGAATTGGTGAGAGAGCTTTAGCAACGATAATTGGTTGTGCTGTTTATTTCTTACTCTTTCATTTATTAGTTCCCAGTGATTATACTATAATTTTAACCTTTAGTTTAGCCTATATTTATCAATTCCTAGATACTTATTTATTACAAACCACCTTCAATACTATGAATGCTCTCTCTGCTACAAGTCTTATGTGGCCGACTACTATAGCTATTGAAACGAGAGTGTTATTTCTCCTAGCAGGTATTTTATTAGTACTTATTGTCTATCTAATAATAGAACTACCTAAATGGGAAAGACTACAAAAACTTACAAATTAAAAACACC
This sequence comes from Vagococcus intermedius, assembly GCF_029144185.1. NCBI lineage: Bacteria > Bacillati > Bacillota > Bacilli > Lactobacillales > Enterococcaceae > Vagococcus > Vagococcus intermedius. Next base: position 1,226,097 of record NZ_CP110232.1, read on the forward strand.
CAATCTCTTACTTATAAGAGATTGGGTGTTTTTAATGTTATTTCTGTACTATTCTACATTATCATTTTTAAAATAAGACGATCTCGATTTTAACGAATGTATCTGCCACTGTAGCTTTGATTGAACTCAGATTCAAATTGTTCCTTTATCCAATTCTCCCAATCTTCCATTGTTCGTTTAGCATATTTTCCTAAATTTGAAGATTCTGTATAAAAATAATCAATTTTTGCTTGATGCCAAATGATATTCTCTAAATAGGCTTCTTTATCATCCCAAGATTGGTAATGATCTAATTCAATCGGATCTAGCAAAATAAATAACTGCTCACCTGTTTGAAAATTTTCTGCCGCAATATATTCTCCCTCTTCATAGCCTTCACCATCATTTTCAATTTGACTAAAACGTGGTGGGCATTCTTTTAAGAAGAATTCTTTCATCTCATTTCTTTTAGTAATATAGGTCTCAGCTTCATCCACTGGAATATCCCAAACATCAACTAATACAGTTTTTTCTTGTGCCATATTATTGCCTCCTAAACGCGTACATAGATATCTAAAATCACATTGCTCCATACAGTATACACTATCCTAAAAAGATAAGTAAGTCCTCCTATTAGTGAAATAGAAGGACTTACTTATCACTACTATAAAAAAATTGTCTGTGAGTTTTTCAGTATACGCTTAGATGAAAATAATACTAGAGTTAGAAGGTTACTAATAAATTAGTTGATAGAGGCTTGATAAATACCCTCAATAGATTGTTTTAAGCTTTCATTGAAGCTATCCTCTGATTGATTAGCTGTCAGACCTTCTGTTAAGGCGCGAGAAAAACTAGCAATCACGCCTTGATTTTTAGCTAATACTTGATTTGCTTCTTCTCTTGCATAACCACCCGATAAAGCAACAATTCGAATAATATTCGGATGTGTTACTAACTCTTTATATAAATTAATTTGTGTTGGAAGGGTCAATTTTAACATAACTTTCACATTAGGTTCTAAGGCATCTAATTGTTTTTTTAATTCCTCGAATAAGATAGTTTCTGCTGCCTCTTTTTCAGGGCTATCAATAGCTACCTCAGGTTCAATAATCGGTATTAGGCCTGCTCTTACTACTTTTTTCCCCAAATCAAATTGCTGGGAAACGACTTCTGTTATTCCTTTTTTGTTGGCTAATTTAATAACTGAACGTTCTTTAGTACCAAATATATGATAATTTTTAGCTTTTTCTAACAGTTTATCTAAATCAGGAATTTCTTTTAATAATTGAACCCCATTTTGTTCTTCTTGTAATCCTTTATCTATTTTCAAAAATGGAACTATTCCTTTTTCTTTCCATAAATAGTCAGCAGCTGGCATATTGGAAACATTTCTCTCCATCGTACCTTCAAATAAGATGGCTCCTACCACTTTTTCGGAAGTAAAAGCTGGGCTAGTCATAATTCTAGTTCTCATCTTGTGAACTAAATCAAACATTTCTTCCTCATTTTTGTAGCTATCTTCGGATAATCCATAAGTTTTTAACGCTTTCGGTGTACTGCCACCACTTTGGTCTAATGCTGCAATGAAGCCTTTACCATTGGTCATTCTACTTAGTTGTTCGTTATTCATTATAATTCTCCTTTACACGATAGTCTTAATAAATAAGTTTATAATTACTTACAAAACAAATTGTACCTCATTTTTCACAAAAAAACACAAATAACGCTCACATTAAACTTATTAAGACGTCTTATTTAATCGAAAGTCTTCTATATCAGCATTACTAGGCTTTCTTTTTTATACTAAAGGAGCTATTTATAAACTATTAGTCCTGATTTCATCAAAAAAACCAACTCTATTTAGAGTTGGTTTTTTATTATTTAGAAATACGTTTAAGATAAGTACATTCTTGCGTATTAATTTCTAATTTTTCACCTGCTTCGATGAAATCTGGAACGTTTACAACAACACCAGTTTCCATAATAGCTGGTTTACCAGAACCTGACACCGTAGCGCCTTTGATAGAAGGTTGCGTTTCTTTTACTTCTAACACAACTGTTGATGGTAATGTGATCCCAATTACTTCAGTTCCATAAAATTGAATTTTAACTTCCATGTTTTCCAACATAAATTTCAATTCATCTTCAATGACTGATGTTGGAATTTCATATTGTTCATATGTCTCTAAATCCATAAAATTAGCCATATCATCTTGTGCATATAAATATTGAACATCTTTACCTTCAATATAAGCTTTTTTTACTTTATCATCAGGTCTCATTGTTGTATCTGTTGTAGAACCTGTACGTACATCTTTAAGTTTCATACGCATTACTGTATTACCTTTACCAGGTTTGTGATGACTAGCTTCCATAACGCGGATTAATTTTCCGTCTTGTTCGAATGTCATACCTGATTTAAGATCACTAATTGCAATCATTTTAAAATTCCCCTTTTCTTAATTAAATAGAGATTATGTTAAACTATTCCTACATCATTGTAGCAAATTACACTCCGTTATTCTAGGGAAAAACGTATGAACCTTTATTATTTTTCTTATATTTTTACTTTTTTAGAAAGAAATTTTCGCTCCCTACTCATTTACTACTAAATAAGCCAAGCCTCTTCTTCTCTCTCGATGCTTACTAAGACTATGAGTTCTTTTTCAAAGATTGGTATTAAGGAAGTCATAAGCTCTTCTTTTGTTACTTCATAATTAGTCAACATAAAACGGGTAGTCTGTCTTTTATTTTTTCCTTCTTGCCACACCACTTTATAAATAATTTTCTTTTTATCTAATTCAAACATTCTACTCACTCCTTTAATTAGTTTTATGATTTAAATTTATACAAGAAAAAAAACCTTACAAAAGGTTTTTTACTATCACTAGTTATTATGAAGTAACTTACTTCTCTCCCCTTAAATATAAGTTACTTCATAACATATCCCTCATAACCTTAACTAGTCTTTTATCTTGATAATGATAATCTTTCTTACCATTAAATAAAACACCTCTGAATACAATATCAGAGGTAGCTACTTATAATCTCTAGTAGTTGATTAAGAAATTATACTTACATCATAACAATTCATTCACTTTAAAACATGCTTTTTTTTTGGTTAAATCTAACCATTTAGTGGGATTCATTTCATTTGTTTTTTGTTCTCAAACTATGATAACATTACTCTATTAATCTCGATAAACAGGAGTGATAACTATTTTTGAACTATTTTTAAAAAAAAATGAGATCAAAACGATTACAACCCTATCAAAGTTACATGAAAGTCACTATATTTCTAAATATGATTTATGCCAAGAGTTATCAATACCTTTAACCACGCTCAATCGTTACCTAGATGAAATTGATTCTATTTTAAAAACAGGACCTAACCTCCCTTATATCGAACGTGAAGGTCATATGATTAAATTATCTAGAAAACCTCAATCAGGTTATCGAAACGAATTGTTGCTAATAGTATTACAAACCTACCTAACTAATTCTTATGCCTATCAAATTATCCAATTAGTCTTAGCACATCAACACAGTACTATTGATGACATGTGTCAAAATATCTTAATTTCTCAAACCCATTTGTTACGACTGGTCAATAAATTAAATAACTATCTAAAAACACATCGCTTGATGATACGGAGCCAAAATAATAAACTTTATCTTGATGGAAATAGCATGGATACTTTTTTATTTTCTTTTTTAATGCATGACTATCATACTAAAATTTTTAAAACTTCTCTTTCTTCAAATGAAATTAATTCTCATACCCTGTATCAGCACTATTTTTTACCAGAAAGAGTTCTATCCTTTAATTCTGCCAATCAGCGCCGAGCTAAAAATTTTAAATACCTTATTGAAAATCACCTATCTGAGTTAAACAAATTAAGTTTTCCAGATTCAGAAACAGAGATACTTTTACAAATAATTGGCAAATACTTACCTATCTATAATCCTTTGACTGTCTCTTTTAACAAAAATGAGGTCACCTTTAATTATTTATCCTTTATGACTAATGTCTTATTTACAGAACTTCGACCGAAAGAAATAACTATTATGGGATTTGAAAAAATTGTAACACATTCGAACTCTTTTATTAAAGATGTCATGGCAATAGCGAAGCAAATTGAATATTTACTTCCTAAGTTGACCAAAGAACAGAAAATCTTATTTAGAGGAGAGTTTTTACTTTATTTTATCTACTATAAACTGTACCCTAGCGATTTGAAGAAAATATTTACTGCTGATCACCTGATTCAACATGCGAGAAGTCCTAAAGATTGTTTTTCCTATTTATCACTTTCAAAAGAACTTAAAAAAAACAAGCTTGTATTGAAAAAAAATTGCTTAGCTTCTAATTTATTCGCAGCTAATATCGCCGTTTTTAATCATTTTATCAATATTTTTTACTATAGCATCCATCAACAAAAGCTTTTTATTACATTAGATTTTGAAAATAATCTGGCATTTGAAAATTCTCTAAAGACACAATTAAAGCAACTTTTTAATGAAGATACTATTATTATTAATAACAGTCTAGCTCCTGCTGACCTCATTATTTCTGACCAATTATATCACTCTCCTGAAACAACTAATTTTTTTTATTTGCCAGATCCTTTTTCTAAAACCTGGAATAGAAATTTGTTAGCTTATATTAGTACCATCTACTTTGAAAAAATCATGCCAGAAATAAAAGAGAACTAACAATAATTGTTAGTTCTCTTTTATTTCTCCTAAGGTGAATTCGCCCACATCTGAAAGACCATTAATTTTTAAAAGGAGCTGATAGCGTTTTTTCTCATTAGCAGTGTTCACATAATTTGTCTCGATATAGGTTAAATACTCTGCTAATGTAGTAGCCTTGCTCTCAATCATTGCGAGGTACATAATACCTTCAGCCAATTGACTTTTTTTTGCTAACGTTACTGTATCAAGTTTAAAACTTTGCGTGATATCGAATGTTTCATCAACATTACTTTTATCAAATAAATCCATTAAGATACCTCTAACGGTTTTGTTCGTAGAGCGGCCATATATGGGCATCCCATCATCATTTATCAACGTTTGAACTTGTAAATCATGCCGTTTAGCCCAATGATAACCGTTATTGTATCTTGTTGTTTGAAATAATGCCCAGCCTTCTTTATAAGAAACACCAGTTATATCATTATAAGTATTGTGTTTTTGATAACCTTGAGGGGCCATCTTATCTCCTAGTAAACAAAACATGTTCCAATGGGCCCATTCATGTAAGATTTCTTTCAGAAGGTAATCATCTTCAAAATTATCTCCATTTCTAACAACAATATTTGGTTTACCTGCTTTTTGATAGCCTTTTCTGTAAAAGCCATTCCCCCGCCCTTTCTCAAAATCATACTCCCAAACAATATCAATTGGTTTGAATCTGACATCTGTTTTATTATTTAAGATTTTCTTTGCCAAAGAAACGCTTGCCACTTGATCTTCATACACCTGCACATAATAATTCAAAGCACGATTTGCTGAATGATAACGAAAGGCTAGTTTTTTCTTTTCTGATTGTTTGAAAGAAGTGAGAAACTCATCATTTATTTCACTAGTCTTGTCTGTTATGGTATACGGTATGACAAAATTATAAGGAGAATTATTAGGCTGAGTAATGTAACCCATTTTTTTATTTCCTAATTTAATAGAAAAATAGAGTGTCTGAACTCCTTGAGGAACATCTTTTAATAGTTCATTTTTCAATTCTCCCTGTTGGTTAAATTGTGTGTGCAAAAGTGGTTTAAGGGCTTTTCCTACTTTATAGAAAATAGTGACCTCTGCTTGTGAAAAAGGATAGGTTCGTGTTTTATTTTGAAAATATTCTTTAGGTTTAAATTTTATAATAGTAACTGTTCTTGTCACATCATCTGTTATTTTATCTGTTTTAACAGTGCCCAGCTCTGCTATGTCACTAATAATCGGTAATTCTTTTTCCAACAGACCACAGGAACTCAAGCAAACTAAACTAAGAAACAGCACGATCATTCGTGTCACTCTTTTCATAAATGACCAACTTCCTTCTTTAATATGATATTATTTTATTTTAACACCTGTCTTCTATTGATAACAAAAGCGATAATTCTAATATTTACAATTTTTGGATAAAAAAACAGATCACATTCTAGTGATCTGTTTTACTATCATTAAAGGTTCCGTCTTCATTTAACCCATTAATTTTTAATAAGTTAACAAATTTCTTTTGTTGCTCAGGTGTTTTAATATACATTTTTTTTATAAAAACTAGTAGCTCGGATAAATCACTAGCTTGACTGTCAACCATAGCTAGATACAGTAAGCCTTCAGCAAGTTGATCTTGTTTTTTTAAATTAATTAAGCCTGACATAAACGGACTAGTTATTTCAAAAAGGGTGGTATCATTTTTTACGCCATACAAATCTAGTAATACCCCTCGAACAGTGTTATTGGTTGATAAGCCTAAGAGTGGTATCCCGTCTTCAGTTTTTTGGGTTTGTACCCACGTAATATTTTTTTTTGATAAGCCATATTGGTATAAGTAGCGCATAGTTTGGAACTGTGCCCACCCTTCTTTATAGGACACGCCAAAATCGCTATTGTAACTATCATGCGATTCATAAGAGCCTGTGGCCATTTTATGATGACCAATGGCTTGATACATAGTCCAATGCGCCCATTCGTGAACGATATTTCCCTTTAGATAGGTATTAGTGAAATTATCTTTATCTCTGATAACAATGTTAGGATTTTGAGCCTGTTTGTAACCTTTTCGATAAAACCCGTTTCCCTGATTTTTCTCAAACCCTTTTTCAAATACGATATTAATAGGAGAAAATCTTATTTCGCGTTGATCGTTTAGTAATTTTTGTGCCATTTCTATGCAATTTTTTTGATCCTCCACAACTTCTACATAATAATTTAATGCCCGTAAAGCTGCACGTTGGGCTAAAGCGACTTGCTTATTATAATGCAAACTAAACGAGGTTAAAAAAACTTGTTTGATTTTAATTGTTTTTGATTTAATCGGAATTCTTATCTTGTACGTATAGGGATAATTTTTAGAATTGGTAATATAACCCAATTCTTTATTTCCCAGTGTCACCAACAAATAAAGATAATCTGTTCGTCTAGGAATTTGTGATAACTGAATCCCTTCTAAATAACCATCTTGATTAAAACAGGTACTAGCTAGATGTTGGAAATGACCATTGTTATTATAGCCTATTTCAACATCACATTTTTTAAATAATAAAAAGTCTTTTTTATCTCGTTGATACTCTTTAATCATTAATTTTTGAATCAAAATATCACGCATGTCAGGATGAGGATTTAATTCTTTTTTATCTTGAGGGATAGTTAGATACAAATCAATTCTGACTTGCTTTTCAACAATAGAGTAACGAGAGAGTAAGATTAAAAAAATGAAACATAGCATTATAAAAAATAATTGGGTCATAAATGGCCTCTTTCTTAATTACTATTGATTTTAATACCTTTATCTTAACGTGAATGACAATATCTTTCAAAACAAAAAATATAAAACAACAATATTTTGGATAATGACTGCTAGGTTAAAGGTAGCATCTTGTCTATTTTCATTATAACTTATTTTCAGTTTTTTTAAAAAATAAAAAAACAAGTATCTGAGTTAACATAATAAAAATACAGACTACTAGAAGCGAGTAACTAAAACTTTTCTGTATCGCCATATTGTTACTTTTTTCTGAAACGGATAATAAATTTATACCATAATTAAAGATAATACCTATCAAACAGACACCTAACATATTTGCAAAGTACATAATGGTATTTAACAGACCTCCACCAATTCCAGAAAATTTAAAAGGCAAGCAATTCAAAACTAAACCAACTAGAGGCGTAGTGCTCATCCCTAATCCGATACCATAACCACTGAGTGCTAGGAGTCCAACAGGCGTTAATAGCTCCCCATAATAATAACTCCAAAAACTAAGAGCAAGCACACTAAACAGCATTAGTGTCACTCCTAAATAAAGTAATTTTTTTTGTAATAGCCTCAATAGTTTAGCTGACCATAGTGAGGATAAAATAAAACCAATCCCCAAAGGTAAGAATACGAGACTAGTTAAAAGAACATCATAGTTTAATCGCCACTGAGAATAATAAGTGATGAGGAAAAAATAACCAAACATATTTATATATACTGCTAAAATGGTCAATAATCCCCATGTAAACCCTACTTGTTTAAAAATAATCATGTCTAATAATACAGTTTTTTTTAATTTTACCATTCTTTTTTCATGCTTTATAAAGTAACCAATCATGCCTATTCCACATAAAATGATGAGAAGTGATGTGCTAGCCGATTGTCTAATTTTAAAATAAAATAATTCGTATGCGATTAACGTTACGCCAATCATCAAGATAATAGCTCCCGTATAATCAATCGCATCTTTTTTCAAATTTGTAGATTCAGAAACTAACCCTAGGCCTACTAATATTAAGAAACAAAAGGGAATATTTATTAAAAAAATATTACGCCAACTTAAATTCCATAAATTCAAGTGCATGATTAGCCCTCCTAATATTAGACCAAAAGTAAAGCCAATTCCTGTTAATGCACCATAGATAGCAAATACTAATGAATGCTCCTCTTTTTTGAAATTACTTCTCATCAATACTAATACTTGTGGCTGAATACACGCACCAAATATCCCTTGTAACAGTCTAATGAAAATTAACTGCCAAGCAGATTGAGCAATACTTCCAAGCACAGCGGTCAACATAAAGCCAATGACTCCCCATTTTAACAAGCGTTTTTGACCAAATAAATCACCGAGTTTCCCACAAACAATAAGTGTTGCAGATAAACCCAAAGCATAACCACTAAGAATCATTTGTGCCTCTGAAAAACTAGCTATTATTTCTTTTTGAATCATAGGTAGTGCAACTTGTAACATATATGTATTAAGAGAAATCATTAAATTGGGTAATAAAATAATAGCCAAACACAACCATTTTTTGATTTCTTCTACTTTTTTATTGTTTAGTGACATGGATAACAACCTTTCCCTATATACATTATTGATCTGGGCTCATTGATGACCTCAATTTATTTTCTAACTTTCAACCGTTAGAAAATCAACATAACCCTATCCAATTTTTTTATTAAATATTCCGCGCGCAAGACTATTTAATACAAAAATATAAATAAAAACGACAGTAATTGAGAACGATTCTCAATTACTGCTTTATTCTATCTCACTTACACTTATCAGTCAACAAAAAAAGCAAACGAGAGTCTCGTTTGCTTTTTTGTTATTATGTCATGTTTGCCAGTAATAAACGATTAGTATTATTGTACATTTCTTTGTCTATTTCCCGTATCATATCCATATAATTTTGATTATTAAATACAATAATTACCTCTAATTTACCCTGTATTATTCTAAATAACAAACCTGTACGTAATGTTTCTCCCCAAACAATAGAAGATAATGTATAGTTTATTTGATCAATTGGGGATTGAACAGAATACTCTTTATCATTAATTATTATGGGATTATTTTGAAGTAAACTTATGTTTGCAAGAGGTAATTTTTTAAATTCACTAGCGATAATCTGTAAGTCTACTAATCTTGTTTGTTGTTCCTCTTTACATTTCCTACCAGTAATATTTTTAACAGTTATTTGTCCTAGTCCTTTTTCAAGCGCCATTTTTTTCAAGCCATTTTTAGCTTGAGAACGCGACCCCCAAATAGATTCTGCTAAACAGATCAATGCATCGGGTGCATTTAAATTAGCTGAATATTTGAGTAATTCTAAAATAGAATAACTGCTTCCTTGAACCAAACCTACTGAACGTTTACTTTTACCTGATTTTGGTGGATTTTCACTACAGATAGTAACATCTGATAATTTTATTTTATTTAAATTAATTAACTCTAATGTTTTTAGTACGATTAAAATATTTCCCATACCTAACTGATTATGTTTTAAACATTCTTGTGGCGTCAAGCTATCGGTTTCTTTTTTGATAATCGAGATTTTCTTTTTAGAATCACTCAACTTTGTTACCAAATTTGGTCGTATTTTTTTTATATCACTGTTACGACTAGAACCTTTTAAAAGAATATATGAGTTTTCTTGACAATTATCAACTACATAACTCAACAACAATTCTTGATTTGTAAAATGACCACCTCTCATTTTTGGAGGCAGCTCATCTTGCAAACAATCTATCTCTGGACCATATGTATAAACACTGTCAAAACCAGCATCTATCAATAGTGGTGCTAACGAACGATGGACTTCTTCACTATATTCACGTAAATTAATAATTCGTCCTAAAATAGCTATTTTATTTCCTTTAAAATTTGATAACTCTTTTTTTGAATAAGAAATAGCATTTTTCATTGATAATTGTTCTGCATTATACGTATCATCAATCAAAAGTGAGTTGTTGGGTAGAAATTGTTTTTCCAAAACATGTTTTGGCAATTTAAACTGATTAAATAATGAGAGATAACTATTAACATCTTCATTCAAAGCATACAAGGTACTTATTGTAGCTAATACGTTTGAAATAAAACCATCATCTAAATAAGGAACACTGAAACAATACTTGGTATTTGCTAAATTATTTTTGACTGTTAAGGTATAGGTATCATCTGTTTTCTCACTTTTCTCTAAAACAATATCCCCTCCATGTAAGCCATATGTCATAATATTAGTTGTATATTGTGACACCTCTTTTAACAAGCAATCAATCACCTCAATGTCTTGATTGATAATTACTACGCCATTTTCTGTTAAGCCTGAAGCAATTCTTGCTTTATAACTAGCCGTTTTTTCTTCACTTGTTCCTCTTTGTCCGATTCCTATTTGCGTAATCAAAGCAATATCTGGTTTGATCTCTTTCGCAATACCTGTTTTTCCATACCATAATGCTGCCATAGCTACTTCCAAAACTCCAAATTGATAATCAGATGATAACTTTGCTAACCCTGTTCTAACGGCTGTGCGACTATTTCCATAACCCATAACCTTATACTTGCTACGCAACAACTTTAAAATGAAATTTTGTGTACTTGATTTTCCAACAGTTCCAGTGATGGCAATTATTTTGCCTTCAAATTCTTTTCTGCACTGTTCAGAAATTATTGTTAAGGCTTCATAGGTATTTTTCATAACAAATTGAGGAATTTCTTTTAATTCTTCAATAGGTTTCTGCACAATCAATAATGACACATTTTCCCTATAATTTAAAACTAGTTCATGAGAGTCTGTCCAACTATCGTAGATACTTCCTTTTTTATTTCCGCTCCCTTTTAACCATGTTTCATGATCCATTGCAATAAATAAACTATTCTTTAAGCTGGCTAACTTAGTGGCATCAATAATAGTTTGATTGATAATTTCATTTCCCTTAGGCTCAATATACCAATATCCTTCTAAAAGTTGTTCAATTAACTTGACTTTCATTTTTCATGTCCCTCCATTAATCAATCTATTTTACTTTTATAATATTATATATGTTGCTAAGAGGATTTAATAAATCTATTTTTTTAAAATAAATTGGATAATAAAAAAAGCTACCTTTAGGTAGCTTTTTTTATATCAAACCATCACGAAATGATTGGATTCAACCTCAACCCATTTAGGTTCTTTTGTTCGAGGAATATTAGTAGGTTGTACTTTTTTATTTTTTTGCTGCTCTCTAGCCTTTATTGGGTCTGCAATAGTCATGGCAGATAATAATTTTTTAGTATAAGGATGCTGAGGGTTATCAAACAACTGCTCGGTAGACCCTATCTCTACAATTTGTCCCAAATACATGACCGCGATTCTATCTGAAATGTAACGGACCATTGATAAATCGTGGGAGATGAATAAATAAGTCAAGCCTAAATCTTGTTGCAATTCTACTAATAAGTTGATGATTTGTGCTTGAATTGACACATCTAAAGCAGAAATTGGTTCATCACATAAGATAAATTCTGGCTCAACTGCCACAGCCCGTGCAATTCCAATTCTTTGACGCTGTCCCCCACTGAATTCTCGAGGGTATTTAGTAAAATCAGATTCTGTAAACCCTACTTTTTTTAAGATATCTTTTGCCTTTTCTTCAGCTTCCCTCTTATCAAACAATAAATTTAATGGTTCTTTAACTTGATCTAACGCAGTTCTTTGGGGGTTTAATGACGAATAGGGATCTTGAAAAATAATTTGCATGCGCTTATGATAAGTTTTTCTTTCTTTTTTTGATAAATGACGTAGTTCTTGGCCATTAAAGTAAAGTTCACCACTATCGAGTTCTTCTAATTGTAAAATACTTCTCCCTAAAGTCGTTTTTCCACTTCCCGACTCTCCTACTAACCCTAAAGTTTCCCCGCGATCAATTGTTAGTGAAATATTATCAACTGCTTTAACAATCGTTTCAGTTTGACCAATATTATTTTTTACTGAGAAATATTTCGTTGCATTTTCTAATTTGATTAATTCTCGTGTCAATTGACTCAGCTCCTAACTTAAATAACGATGGGTCTCAGATAATGTCTGAAACTCACCCTTTTGATTGATGGTATCACTGACTAATTCTTGATTAGAAACAGCATATAATTTCCCATTTTTATCCCCAGAAGGAATTGCTCTTAGTAATTCTTTAGTATAAGGATGGGCTGCTTCATAAAAAATTTCATCAGTCGTTCCTTCTTCAACAATCTGTCCTTGATACATTACCTTTATACTCTGACACATCCCTGCTACAATACCAAAATCATGAGTAACTAAGACAACGGTTAGCTTTTCTTCTTGTTGTAAGTGGCGAATCAAGTCTAAAATTTGTGCTTGAACAGTTACATCTAAAGCTGTTGTTGGTTCATCAGCAATTAATATTTTTGGCTTAGCTAACAACGCCATAGCAATTAGGACACGTTGACGCATCCCGCCAGAAAGTTCATGAGGGTACTGGGTCATACGTTTTTCTGGTAATGAAATGCCTACTTTAATGAGCTCTTTAACGGCTATTTTTTTGGCTTCTTGTTTCGTAACTGAGCTGTATCTTCTCACCACTTCAATCAAATGATAACCTATTGTTCTTAAAGGATTTAGAGCCGTCATTGGATCTTGAAAAATCATAGCACCAGGTAAACGTTCGTTGTTTAAATTTTTGCCATCAAAGCTAAAAGAATCGACAGTCATTTTTGCATCTTCTGGTAAAATTGACATTAAACTTTTCATCGTCATACTTTTACCACTACCTGACTCACCAACAATACCGATAATTTCTCCTTTAGGTAAAGCTAAATCAATTCCTTTAATAATACTGACTTCCGGTCGATTTTTTTTAGTGATAGTGACCTTTAAATTTTTAATATCTAACAAATTATTTTCTGTTGCCATAATTAATTCTCCTCTCGAACAATATCACGGAAAAAATTACCCAGATTATTAAATGAATAAACTGTCATAATGATGAATAAACCTGGTAAGATTGCCATGTACGGTGCTGTCTGCAAATTACTTTGAGCACTTTGTAATAAACTCCCCCACGACGCAACAGGTGGCTGAATCCCAATCCCTAAGAAACTCAATGCTGATTCGGTCATAATAGCACCTGAAATACTCCCAGTAGCTGCCACCAGTAAAGTTGGGATAACAGATGGCAAGATATGTCTCTTAATTATGTTAACGTTGGTTTCACCAATAAAATTAGCATAAATAACATACTCTCTTTCTTTAATTGATAAGGTCTCAGCACGAATTAAGCGAGATATACTCATCCAAGAAAAACAACCGATAACAAAAATAATTGTTGTTAACCCTGGCTTTAATAAAACACTTAAGACGATCACTAATACCATCCAAGGAATTGAAGATAAAATATCGACAACTCGCATTAGCAAGCTATCTAACCATCCTCCGTAATAACCTGATATCAACCCAACTAAGGTTCCGATTAAGGTTGAAGCTATCATGGCTAATATCCCTACTAACAATGAAATACGTCCCCCATAAATGACTCTTATAAAATAATCTCTACCAACTTCATCTGTTCCAAATATATGTTGCAAACTTGGTTGTGCTGATATATTTCCTACATCTGTCATGTTAGGATCAATTGGTATAAATGGTGCGAATAGAGCTAACAATAATAGCAGGCTCAAAAAAACAATTGAAATAAAGTATCTTGGTTGATTTTTTAATACACGACGCCACTTTGTGTCTTTCCACATTATTTAGTCCCCCTTTGATTGATTCTTGGGTCAATTATTGTATAAAGAACATCAGATAATAAGTTACCAAGAATAACTAAGGTTGCAGACAGTAACATAACTGCCATAATTACAGGATAGTCTAATCCTTTAGTAGCTGTCATTAAAAACGGTCCGATACCTGGCCAGCCAAAGATACTTTCTGTAATGATGGCGCCAGTTACTAGCATGGGTAACGCCAAACCAATTTGAGTGACGATTGGTAAAAGGACATTTTTACTGATATGTTTCATAAATATTTCTTTTTTACTTGCCCCAAAAGATTGTTGAACCATCACATAATCCTCAGATAATTGAGAAAATGTTGAGGAGCGGACGTATCTTGTTAGATCAGGAAAAAAAGCGACTACAAGAACAAAATAAGGCATAATAAAATGTTTGAAAAAATCAATAAATGACCCCTCTTGCCCTACTGTATGCATGCCAATAATTGGCAGTAAATTTAGACGATAACCAAATAAATAAATCATAAGCATAGCAAACCAAAAAGTTGGCATTGAGATACCAATGGAACAGATACCATCAATCAAGCGATCAATAACTTTGCCTTTATTTGCTCCTGCCAGTAGTCCTAAACTAACCGCAATGATTAGTGCGGTTAAATAAGCAGGTAAAATAAGTTTAATTGTGTTAGGAATACGGGTTAGTAACTCTGAGCTAATACTTTGTTGCGTTACTAATGAATAACCTAAATCTCCACTTAAAATATTTTTCAACCATAAAACATATTGCACCAAAAATGATTGATCCAAACCATAACGTTGCCGTAAAAGATCAATTGCTTCCTGGGACATATTTGGTGTCGTAATTGCATCAATAGCATCATATGGTGCTAAATGTATCATAAAAAAAACAATAAATGATACGATTAATAACATTGGAATCACTTGTAATATCCTTCTAGTAATATACTTTACCATGTTAACACATCCTTTTTTTAAATAAAAAAGCTTCACAAAATGCTCTAGGCTAAATTGTGAAGCTTAAATTTATTAACAGTTAAATCTTAAGTCACTGTTTATTTAATTTTGATTTTGGATAGGTCTTCAAAGGTATAAATTGGGACTAAACCTGATTCCTTAATGCCCTCTATCCGATTATTGACAGCTAAAACCTTCCGACTATCGACAATCGGATAGATAACTGCTTCATCCATTAGCTCTTTTTGTAAATTTTCATAAATGATATGGCGTTTTGCTTCATCTAACTCTATGGCGCCTTGGTTGAATAAGTCATCAACCTTTTTATTAGCATAATGGAAATAGTTTGCCGAACCATCTGATTTAAATAGTGAGGTATATAAATCTGGATCTGTTCCCATAATATAACCACCGATAAACAAGTCATATTTTGTTGTATCTGATTTTTTTAGCTCAGCAAACATTGCTGTCCCATCACCACCAGCTAATTCGACTGTAATACCCACTTGCTGTAATTGCTGTTGCATTAAAGTAGCTTGTAAAGTTTGAATAGGATCATCTGAAGCAAATGCTAAATTTAATTTTAAATCTTTTGCATCAGCTTCACCTAATAAAGTCTTAGCTTTAGTTATATCTGTTTCATACTTTTCAACTTTGTCAGAATAAAAAGGGTTGTTAGGTGGTAAAAATGAATAGGCATTTTCATAATATTTATCTGACAAGTAAGCAGCTTTATTTAAATCATCTTTATTTAGAGCATAAAAAATAGCTTGCCTTACTTTGACATCCTTTAATTTTTCTGAATTGTTATTTAAACCTAAGTAACCGACACGATTTTCACTATATTCATACGTATCTAGCTTAGTCCCATCTAGATCTTTAATATTGTTTGGAGAAATATATGAGGCATCTACCTCACCTTTTTGCAACGCGACTTTTGTAGTATCCGCACTACTGATGATTCTTAAATTCACCTTAGGAACGGTTGCTTTATTACCATAGTAAGTTTCATTAGCACTAAATTGTAAATATTCACCACGTTGATACTTATCTAATTTATAAGGTCCAGTTCCAACTGGTTCTCCTTTTAACTCGCTACCAGAAAAATCCCCTTCTTTTTTAAAAATATGCTCTGGAATAATATAAGTTTCTGTCGCTATATTATTGATAGCCGCAGCATTTGCTGAGGGTAAGTTAAATTTAACTGTATGTTCGTCAAGTTTCTCGGCTTTGATCGGCTTGTCATCAATCCATAGCGTATCAGCTCCGCCATTCTCTTTTTTCACTTTCTGTTCATAAGTAAAGACAACATCATCCGCTGTAAAGGGTTGCCCATCTGACCACTTAACATTTTCTTTTAATTCAACGACTAAAGCTTTACCTTTGTCTGTAGGTTCAAGCTTTTCTGCTAATTCCATCTTTTGTGTTCCGTCGCCTTCAACTCTCACTAACGGTGAATAAATCATGTTCGTCACAGTTAATCCCCAGCGATCACTTACATTGATTGGGTTTAGAGACGTTGGGTCTCCATTAATAGCATAGGTAAACGTATCTTTATCTGTTACCTGTGCTTTATCTGATTTCTCAGATTTCTGATTGGTAGAACACCCCCCCAACACCAAAGCTCCTAACATTAGTATAGGGATAATCTTTTTCTTTTCCATCAAATCTCCTACTTTCTAGATGATCAATTGATTTAAAGGATCTTTTAATCATTTTATTATAATAGACCTCAGTATAACTGACTCTTAATTGCTACGTCAATTAATTAGGTGCTATTTGCTTACAAAATGTCAGAAAAATTATATAAGAGCTATAAAGCACTCTTTTTATGATTAAACCAGAGGTTTAAAACGTTTTTATCAAGAGGACCGGCGATATTATCAGAGTTAATTTTCTTATAAATACAATTATTGCTTTTGAAAAAAACATTAAAAAATAATGAGTTAAATTACGAATAAAAAAGATAGCTATGCCACTTATCACGTTCAGTCGCATAACTATCTTTTTATTAAACAATTAGATTTAATATTAATGCTCCCGCTAAACCAACAACAGAAATAATTGATTCTAACATCGTCCAAGTGGCAAAAGTTTCTTTAATAGAGAGGTTGAAGTACTCCTTAAACATCCAAAATCCAGCATCATTAACATGGGAAGCAATTAAACTCCCAGCTCCTGTTGCAATAACCATTAAAGCTGGATTGGTCCCTGTAGCGGTCATTAAAGGTGCTACTAAACCAGCTGCTGTTAAAGCAGCTACTGTCGCTGAACCGAGACAGACACGTAAAACTGCTGCGATTAGCCAACCTAAAATCAATGGCGATAAGCTAGAACCAACAAATAAACCAGCTACATAGTCACCTACTCCACCATCGATTAGCACTTGTTTGAATGCTCCGCCACCGCCTATAATCAATAACATCATGGCGATTTGTTTGATTGCATCTTCAGCAGATTTCATAATCGTTGTCATTTTTTGCTGACGTCTAATTCCCATAGTATAAATAGCAAATAATAAGGAAAGCAACATGGCCATACCTGGCGTTCCAAGAAAAGCAATTACTTGATCTAACATCGGTGACTCTTCTGTTATTTTCCTACCAATTGCTAATTCGTAAGCGGTTGCAAGAGCCATTAAAATAACTGGAAATAAAGAAGTAAGCGTACTTATACCAAAACTAGGTGTCTCTTCTAATTTAAATACTTTTTGTTTGCCTAGCGCGGTGATATTTCCTTGTTGTGAAAAGGCAGCTGGAACCAACTTTTGAGCGATTTTTGTATAGAGTGGCCCGGCGATAATACTTGTGGGAACCGCTATCACAAATCCATAAACTAATACCATCCCAATATTAGCGTCATAAATTCCTGAAATTGCTGTTGGAGCAGGATGAGGTGGTAAAAAACCATGTGTTACTGATAAAGCCGCTGCCATAGGGATTCCTAAGTACAAAATAGAAACCCCTAACTCGCTAGCAATTGTGAAGATGATTGGTATCAACAAAACTAAGCCAACTTCAAAAAATAAAGCGATCCCAATAATAAACGATGCCACCAATACAGCTAGCTGTATTCGTTTTTTACCAAATTTACTGATTAAGGTTGTCGATATGCGATAAGCTCCACCCGCATCAGCTACCAACCGACCTAAAATAGCACCAAAACCAAAAACTAGTGCTAAATGTCCTAATTGACCGCCAATACCATTTTCAATCGTAGTGATTATTTGAGTCAAAGGCATTCCTAATCCTATAGCAACTACTAATGAGACAATAACTAGTGAAACAAAAGTATTTAATTTAACCTTCATAATTAAAAATAATAATAGCAATATACCTATACCAACAATGATTAACTCCATTTTATTGACCCTCCATTTTATTCATGACTTCCATGTTTTCGTTGAAATGCTGAGATGGCTGAAAATTCTTCCTGTAATAAGCGTGATGATCTAATGAAAATAGGAAATAATTCGCGATAAATCCCATAATTGTCCTCATTAGGGATATGTTTTTTTGTAACACCTACCATCTTGTCTACCTCAGTTAAATCGGCGATTAAACCTAAACTCTTCATCCCTATTACAGCTGCCCCTAGACAAGAACTCTCATAACTTTCAGGGATCGTTACTTCTTGTTCAAAAATATCTGCTAAAAGTTGTCTCCATAACGCTGAGCGTGCAAACCCACCTGTTGCTTGGATTTTTTCTGGTCGTCCTACTAATTCTTCGAGAATTAACATCACAGAATACAAGTTAAATACAATTCCTTCTAAGGAAGAACGTACCATATGTGCTCTAGTGTGACGTGTAGTTAATCCGATAAATGATCCCTTCGCATTGGCATCCCAAAGAGGTGCTCTTTCTCCACCTAAATAAGGATGGAAGAGTAAACCTTCCGATCCAGCCGGGATTTTTTCAGCAATTTGGGTCAAGATTTCATAACTATCTACTTGCATCTGTTCAGCTGTTATTTTTTCTGGAGCAAACAATTGATCTCTCACCCACCGGAAAACAATTCCACCATTATTAACAGGCCCACCGACTACCCATTTGTCACGTGTCAATGCATAACAGAAGGTTCTACCTTTAACATCTGTTACAGGTTTATCTGTCACCATTCGTACAGCCCCGCTTGTCCCAATTGTTAAAGCAAGTGTCTTACCATCAATAGCATTTACTCCTAAATTAGATAAACAGCCATCACTAGCTCCTATAACAAAAGGAACCGTTTCAGGCAAACCAATTACCTCAGCATATGATTTGTTTAAACCTCTTATTTGTTCAGTTGTATCAACTAATTCAGACAATTGATCCTCATGTAAACCGAGCTTTTCTAATATTTTATTATCCCATGATAATGTCTGATTATTAAATAAACCAGTTGCTGAGGCGATCGAAATATCCACCTTGAATTGGTTAAACAACTTAAAAAAGACATATTCTTTAATACCGATAAAATGCGCTGTTTGTGCATATAAATCTGGTTGTGTTTCTTTTAACCACAGCATCTTTGATAATGGAGACATAGGATGAATAGGCGTCCCTGTCCGATGATAGATGGCTAATCCTTCTGCGCTATCTTTTAAATTATCTGCTTGCTTGTAACTACGATTATCAGCCCATGTCAGACAACGTGTTAATAGTTGGTTCTGATCATCCAATAAAATCAAGCTATGCATCGCACTAGAAAAAGCAACACCTGAAATCAACTCTTTTTCTTCGCCTGATAGTCTGATAACTTCTGTTAAAACATCAATTACCGTTTCGAAAATTTCATCAGGATCTTGTTCTGCCATATCTGGTATCTCTTGATATAAGGGGTATCCTTTATTAGCAGATGCTTTCACCGTTCCTTTTACATCGTATAGTACAGCTTTAGTGCTAGTTGTTCCTATATCTACACCTATCATGAGCTTGTTCTTCATTAAATCCTTCCTCCTGTTACGTAATTAAATTTTATACTATCATACAGCAAGACGTATGACGTCGTATCTCTAAAGAGAATGATAACGCTTCCTAACTGATTAGTCAATATAAAAAACAGCCTCTTTATATAAAGAGGCTGTTTTTTATATTGATAGTTCTTTTTTATTATATTGTAAATGTTGATACATTGCTTCTTTTGCCGCTTCTGAATTCCCAGATTTTATCGCGTCAATTATTTTTCGATGCGTTTCAATTGTTTCTTCTTTCAAACTTCGATGAGTTAAATCAATAAATAAAGAGATAGCACTTTGAATAATGGGAATCAAACTAGGAACAACAAGATTTTTACTGGCCTTAGCAATCAACGTATGAAACTCAATATCCTTCTCCTCATGATTTTTATTATTTTGAATTAAATATTCAATCTCTAGACATAATTTCTCCATCTCAATAATCTCATCATTAGTCGCATACTGGGCAGCTAAGGCAGATATATTAGGTTCCACCATTAACCTAACTTCCATTAGATCATGACTCAATTTTTTTTTATCTGTTATAAAAGTTAAGCCTAAAGGATCCTCAGTTAAGCCAGGGTTATCTGAGACAAAAGTTCCTAAACCTCGTTTTATAACTACAACATTTCTAGCAGCCAATAGCTTGATTGCTTCACGAATCGTCCCTCTACCGACATCTAATTTACTAGCTAAGTCAAATTCATTAGGTAGCTGATCTCCTACTTGATATTCTTTAGTCATAATCAATTCTTCAAGTTGTTTCGCTACTTGTTGGGCTAATGATTGATTTAATTTTTCTTCTTGTTTCAACATTATAACTACTCACCTCATTTTTAGTACTCACGCTCTATAATAAAATAACCTCTGCAGTTGAGCGGACTACAGAGGAGATAGAAAAATCTTGGATTATTATGAATCTTACATATAGTTTAACAAAAATATAAAGCCCTTTCTATATAGATTGATGGTTGTAAACAATTTGTAATATATCTTAAAAACAAGCTAAGTATTTAACTGATTAGCTATTATGTGGTTATTTTTATTGAAATAATCGTTTTCATAAGACACTTGCTTTAGCTTTTATATATAGTATAATATTGTAATGATTACAATTATCAAAAAAGAAATCGAGGGTTTTTCATGCTGATTAACTTATTCTTGAAAAAAAATGAAATCCGGCTTATCTTAATTTTAGCTAACTTATCTTACGATAAACCAATGTCTAAAACTAAGCTTTGTACGATGTTAAAAATTAATCCATCTTCATTAAATAGAGATCTATTGGCCTTGCATGCTTTTTTAACCAATCAAGTTATTTACGACTTACCGAAATTAACTATTGTGGATAATCACATATTGTTAGAAAAAAAAGCAACCTATATTAATAAAAATACATTGCTCACCCTTTTATTAAAAGAGTTACTTCTCGACTCTTTTGTATTTCAGATTATTGACACCGTTGTTAGAAATAAGAGTGTTTCTGCACTTGAAGTTTCCGATAACATTTCTATTTCTTTAAGCTATTTAAATCAATCACTTACAAGCTTAAATAAATTTTTAAGTCCCTATAAAATCAGAATACGAAACAAACAAAACCAACTTGAAATCATAGGTGCTTTAGAACATGTCTTTTTTTTCTCTTACTTGTTTATTGAAATGAGTAACAAACTTTTTGAAGAAAAACGGGAAAAAATTATTTTTGAAAAAGTTCCAATAGCGACATTTTTACATAAACCTGAGATGATTAGCATGAATTCACGGGAAATGTATCAATTTAATACATTTATAAAATTAGTTCAGCTTTATGAACTAGAGTTCAATCAATTTACTTTAGACAATCCAGATATTGAACAAGCTATATCTGATTATACTGATAATGTCTATTTTTTTAACTCTAAAATGAATGATTCCATCAGAAATCAAGAGGCCTGTAATTTTCTGAATTTTCTATCTAGTATTTTATACGCACCTATCAATCATCGTCGTTTTCATTTGGAACCTTTTGAAAAAATGAAAGTAGAAAAAACAAATTTCATGGGTGAAACATTGAAACTTAGTGCCTTTCTCTTGACTTATGTTCCCTTTATTTCAGAGGAAGAAACAAAATTAATAGAGTATGCCACTTATCTATATGGGTTGTATCTATCTATTTTTGGTGTTAATATATATGAATTATTTGACCCTACTTTTTTAATTAAGCAATCAACTTCAGCCGCTCAAAAAACATTTCCAACTATTACGTTACCGGATACCTTTGAAAAAAATGCTGATCATTCTGAGCGATTTGATGAAAATAGTCTACTTTATCCTATCTACCTCAAGCATTCTCTTCTTTTTTCTGAATTAATTACTTATTTACATAGAAAAGAACTCGCTACCTCGCTCTCTATTGTCTTATATTTTCCTGACAATCCAGCATTTCAATATTATTTAACACAACGGTTGTCACAGATTTTTCAAGCTGATACATTTACGTTGACACAAGACACATCTCAAGCTGATATTATCGTCTCTGATCAATTTCATTTTAATAATACTTATCAATATTTTTATTATTTTCCAGATCCCAAATCGGAGACCTTACTAATTGATCTTTGTCACTTTATCTCTAAAACATATCTGACAATCATCTATGAAAAAGGGCATCAAAACATCGCCTTATTAAATCATTCTATGATCTAATAAAAAAAAACCTCCTTAATGAAATAAGGAGGCTTTTTTTTATTAAACTATTTTTGAAATTTCTATTTGTTAAAATTAACCTTTTTATCCCGAGAATTTTGGTCATTTCCATGTTTGAATCAGGATATCTTTAAGTTAATCCCGCTAGTAATTTTTGCCACTTTGCTAGAATCAACTCTTCTGAATAATTTTCAGCTTGTTTAAGACATGCTTCCTCAACAACTTGATAAGCAGCTGGACAATCTTTATAAATAGAAATAAATTCCACCATAGCCCGACCGATTAATTCATAATTCCCTTCTGGAGCTAGAAAACCAGTTTCACCACTTTTAATAATTTCACTCGGTCCATACTTAATAGCATAGGCAAATGCTGGACAACCATTTTGAAGACTCTCCAAATAAGTCAAACCAAAGCCTTCGCGATTACTCAAGTTAATACAACATAAAGCAGACCTAAATATCTCACTGATGTTAGTAATAAAGCCATGAAAAAAGACCCGATTTTCTAAGCCTAACTCCTTGACTAAGGCTACTAATTGATGATAATAATTACAATTTTTATTCGTTCCATAAATATTCAAATTAACGTCGTCATAATACAAAGTTACTTTATGAAATGCCTTGATCGCGTCCTCTAAATTTTTATCAGGATCTGTTCTGCTCAACATAACAATATCCTGACGGTTTCGCCCATAAATAAAAGGGGTACTAACTGGTAGAAGGAAGTGCCCGATTGTTTCTAATGGGAGTTCATATGGCAAACGTTCTTGAATATCTGTTTTTTGTTGTTCAGTTAGTACGACTATTTTTTGATAGATTTGTGGAGATTGCGTTAATACAATTCCGTAAACATAGGCGAAACGTCCAATCTGGGAATTTTGATGTGGCATTAGATGCGAGCTATGAAACTGAGCAATTAGGTTATAGTGGGGAAAGCTCTTAAACAAATAATTATATTTATTTACACGATCAACAATAAATAAGCCATTTTCTCCATCAAACCATCTTCTTAACCACTCTAATTTAAGCGCTGCTTCATTATGGAATATTTTTTTGACGACGGGTTGCTCTTGATCATATAGATAGGTTTTAGTCGGACTTAATCTATTAGTAGGGTGTTCAAAAAAGAAAGTAGCGGCTAAATACCCCTGAATATGATACAGGTCTATCTTATATAAGCGACCGTCCTTAACATATTTGATTAAAGATAATGTTCCGTCAGAAAATGTTATTCTATCAATACTTAGATTATCTTGTTTAGTTATATTATGTTGTAATGTACCAGTAAATTTATCCATTAAATCAGAAGTTGTAATTCCTTGAAAATCAAGATACATATTTTTAAATTTTAGTTGAGGATGAAAAATCTCTTTGTCAATTAGCATTTTTCGTATGTTTAAACTATCCGTTGATAAACTGTCATTGGTAATAGTTGGAATAATCCCACCTTTCTCAATGAATAATTTTGCTCGTCTTAGTACAGAAATTTCTAATCCGGCCATTTTTGAACTCAATGCCGCCACCATGAAATATAATGGTCTATCCATTTTTAAATTGCCTCCTTTATAAAATAACTACCGGTATATCTGTTGTCTCTTTTACGTTAAAATTAGCATTGAGTAACCAATTTTTTTGAATAACTTCCAAATTTGCGACTATATTATTAACCTGATCATAAAATAAATTGGCTTCTTTTAGATGAGTTAAGACTGGAATTCCAGCTTGAAAATAATTATCCTCATTTTCTTCAATCGTCTTAAAAAGAATCCCCTTCGATAATAACTCTGTCCTAATTAATTTCCCTCTATTTAGATGGTCTACTTTGATAAGCTGATTATCCATCTTACGAACTAAGGCTTTTTGGACCAGACGTTGGACATCATCATAAATATCATACAAGATAGTTTGATCCGTTTGTTCTATGACATCGTAACAATATGTTCTATCGAATTCTAAAAATTTAGGAGCTTTGATAACTTCTTCTCCAAAATAAAAAGAAATAATCTGTATCGCATTCAATGAGGATAATTGTTTGCTTATATTGGCTTTAGCTTTTTCATAACTTTCAATATTATCGCTATCTATTGTAAAAATAGTTAAATCAGTTATTTTTTCTTCCGTTAAGTTTTTTTGAATATGTTCTGTCATCTTTAACTCTTTTAAAAAAATGGTCTTCTTCAAAATTAAGCCTCCTTCTAAAAAAAATTACTTACTTATTAGTTATAATAACAATAATTTGTTTGTTGGAATTATCTTATTTTTTTAAAAATAAGATAATTGGATAATAAAAAAACAGATGAAATGATTCATCTGTTTTTATTTATTAAAACCTAATAAATGAGAACTTATTTTTAACTGACGGTAGACTAATAATTGAGAAATAACATAGGATACTACTAGACTAATTAATAATTTGATACAAAAGTAAGTTGGGCTAAAGGTGACATTCGTCATATACATATAGCGACTCACCCCTGTTACGGAAACCGTAAAAGTAATATAAGTTACTAACAAAATAACAGTCGGCTTTCTTAAAAAACTAAAAGCTAAATACTCACCATTATGTGTCAAATCTTGCTTATTAAACAAACTAAAAGAAATAACTAGCATAATCAAGCTAATAACTACACTCAACAATAACAATTTCCAATTAAATTGATACCCTTGATAGATTTCCTCAACTCTCATTAAAAAAGTACGACTATTTAAAGCGTCTTCAAGCTTTCTCCCTAATAGTTCATACCTTACGACAGCCACTAATTCAGTTAGAGCATTATTTAGAAATAGTAAAGAGAACCAAAATAAACTGATGGTTAAAAGACCAGTCACCCACTCTGCCAATACTATCCCTGCTAAACAACTTGTAAGATACACAGTTACCGTCAAGATGCTACTTGCCAACACACCTAGTAGCGCCTGTCCCATATCAACTTTGAAATATTCCATTGGAATTTGCCACCATAGGTTCAATAAGGCAATCGTTTTGGCAGCTATAACCACAATAAAAAATCCACCACCGATAAGTATTAACTTAGTTTTAAAAATATCGCCTCTTTTGAACCTAGAACTAAATAATAAGGTATTAAATCCAGTCTTGTAGTCTAAGAAAAAAGTTAAAAAGCCAACGACGATTGCACAGACAAGGTATACGGTAATATTCTGACTAAAGTAAATGTAACCATTCCCACTACCATATATTTCATTAGTTAAATAAAATTGCAGTTGATGGTCACGAAATTCTTTAAAATCTTTAGTGTACGTTTCCTTTTTTCCCTCCCCATGATATAACATGACCTCTCCTGGATGTTTTTCTTCCGGACTGGTGTCTGCTTTTGAGTACTTGATTTGTTCTTCAAAAGTATTTTTTGCCACTTTTTCATTATGATACTCTGCTTGCCAATTTTTAACACCAGTCTGTGAATTCATCACAGCAAATCCAAGTACTAAAGCTAGCATCAAAAGCAGATAAATTTTATAACGTTGCCATAGAATAGCTAGTAGTTCACGATTAATCATACTTGATTCCCCCTTATAAAGTCATCGTCTGAAATAAATATTTCTTCATCTGCCAAATCGGCTCTAAATAAATCTTCCAATAAAACTGGTAATTTTTCCATAACAATTGGTCTTAACGCTCGTAATTCCTTATCTAGTTCAGGAGAATAAGGATTAAATATACCTACAATAACCCTACCTTGTACGTCAATTACTTTGGCATGATCCCTTACCAGTTTTGGTAATGTATTTTCTTTAAATACCAACTGTAACTTAACCGCCTCTGAACGCAGTTCCTCAAGGTGATATTCTTTAGTAATTGTTTGATCTTTTAAAAACAAAACTCGGTCAATAAGTTGCTCTAACTCCACTAAATTATGAGAAGAAATTAAAATAGGACGCTGATTTAAGCTGACCTCATTTAAAACTAACTGGATTGCCTGTTTTTTTATAAGAACATCTAAGCCGTCAAAAGGTTCATCTAATAAAAGATAATTAGCACCACTTGAAATAGCCAAGATAATCATCAGCAATCCTTTCATCCCTTTAGATAAACGTTTGAATACTACTTGCTCTGGTAGACGATGCTTTTTTATTAAGCCAAAAAACTTTTCTGAATCAAACCCTAAATATAATTTTTTATAGTAAGATGCTATTCTATTTACAGTTAAATTTGCTAAAAAATTATATTGATTATCTAAATAAAAGATTTCTTCATAATTTAAGCATTCTTTTTTTAAAGACGTACCATTAATTATCACTTCACCAGAGTCTTCTTGATAGTGATTGGCAATAGTTCTAAAGAGTGTTGTTTTACCAGTTCCATTTCGACCTACTAACCCGACAATTTCCCCTCGATTGAGAGTGAAATTAATATCTGAAATAATCTCTTGATGATTAATTATCTTCGCTAGATTTTTTACTTCCATCGCTATTTCCTCCTAACCCTTCACTTATCTCAGCCAACCATGATTGCAATTCAGGTAAACTGACATTCAGATAGCTTGCTTCAATTACTATTTTTTCTAACGCTTCTTTTAATTTTCCAACTTGCTGTTCATTTCTATAATGTCTTTGTTGTTTATCACTAACAAATGTCCCCTTTCCTCGAACCGTAACGATGACACCTTCCGATTCTAAGGTTTTATAGGCTTTACTTACAGTATTAGGATTAAGCATTAGGACACTAGCCATTTCCCTAACCGACAGTAACTTATCTCCTGGCTGAAAAATCCCCTGAACAATATCTTCTTTTATACCTAATACAACCTGTTCGTAAAAAGGATAAGGACTATTTTTATTGATAATCATGTTGCACCTCCATTCAACTGTTCTACGTGTATTAGTATACACAGTACACTTTGTTTTGTAAAGCCTATTTGCAAAATAAAAAAAGTAGCGGACTAGCTACTCTTTTTTATGATAATAGTTAATTTATCTATGGTGTATCATTCCCCTAAGACCATGTTTAACTGTTAAAATAGGGTGTTTTAAAATCATTTTAGGTCCAGAAAATCTCATGATTTTTTTCATCTGTTCACGGTAATTTTCTTGATAACAATGAATAGGACATCTTTGGCAGGTTGTTTTCGATTCGCCAAATCGGCAATATTCCAAGCGTTTTTTGGCGTAACTTAACATTCTTTTTTCAGAAATAGGAGCGGAATTTTCTGTTTTATGATAATATGTTTTAATCATTACCTCAATCAGTTGAATCTCTTCGCTAATAATTGGTCCGGTATTCTTGTTCATTGAAGTCTCCTTTTTATCAAACGTTGTTTTATTGTTTAGTTTATCACAAAATAGATTTCAAAAAAACCTGACTAGTTGATAAAAACTAGTCAGGTTTTTTTTAATTTAACACTCGTCGATGGCACGATTTAACGCCATTAAAAATTCAGCTTTTCCATAAAAATCTGGTTTCAATAACTCTGGAAAAATTTCAGCAAAGAAGTAACGGACCGAAGCACAGTGTTGGTGCTTTTTGATTGTTTTGACGCCTTCAATAAACATCTCTTTAAAAGCTTGTTCGGGATTTCCTTTGACAATTTCTTCAAATGACTCGTATAGTAAATCTATCTTGTCGGACACGGCTAAGATTTCACCCTCTAAAGAATTGTCCTTACCATCAGCTAAACGTCTACGAAAAATATCTTGAAATTCATCTGGAATCTCTAAGTTGATAAATTCATCCGTCATTTTTTCTTCAACAGTTTGTAACATACCACGTAATTCTTTGTTAGCATATTTAACCGGTGTTTTAATATCACCAATAAATCGCTCAGTATAATCATGATTTAGTGATTTTTCATAAAGACTTTTCCAATCAATTGTTTCACCATTTAATTCTTCAATATCACCTAATACTTGTGCAATTGAAGCAACACGGAATGAATGAGCTGCAACTGTATGCTTGGTATATTTAAAGTGCCCTGGTGCACGTACGATTGTTTCAAGGTTATTTAAACCTAACAGATATTCATTTAATCCCATCTTCATTCCCCCTACTAATTTTTATTATCATACCATTATATTCATAATAGTCAACTAATAACCTGTTAAGTGAACTTAGCTGACATCATTTAACCATTCATTTTAATGTTTCGGCTACATTTAAATTCAAACTAACCGCTGATTCGTTATCTTTGTGGTCTTCTACCATCGAAACAAGTAGCTTATCTGGATTCTCTGGGTTGAAAGCAAAAACGAAACTATTTTCAATTCCTTTAGTATCTTGCTTCTCTTTGATTTCAGCTGTTCCTGTTTTAGCTGCTAATCCTAAACCTAGTTGATCAAATTCATGGGCTGTCCCTTGGGGATCAGAAACGACTTGTTTTAACGATTCTGTCACTTTTTCAGCTGTTTTTTTAGAAATGACTGCAGGTAATTCTTTTGTTTTGTCTTTTACTAATAATTTAGGTTCGGACAATTTTCCTTCGTTGGCAAATACACTATACATACTTGCCTGTTGGATGGGATTGATTAATAACTGGCCTTGTCCGTACGCTGTATCCGCCAACAAAATATCATTTTCAAATTTGGTTGTATTTGAAATTTGAGCAGGTTGCATCTCAATCGGAACATTTAGTTTTTTACCAAAAATAAAGCGGTTCAATCCTTGTCTAAACGTTGCTTCTCCCATTTCCAAGCCTTCTTGAGCGAAATAAATATTATCCGAATGAACAAGTGCTTGTGTCATATTAACCTCAGGAGTCTCTGTAACTCGTGTTACCCAATAATCACCCCAAGAGGCATCTTTTTGCCACTTCAAACCAGAAATAGTTCGCGTTTTAGATGGTGTCGTAATGCTAGCATCTAAACCAATTGCTGCAGTGATTGCTTTAAAGGTTGAACCAGGGGCATAACCTGTTGCAAAGCGAGCTAAAAATGGTTTATCTGGATTACTCGCGTATTTTTCATATTCTTCTGAACTAATCCCATTTGCTAGCTTATTAGGATTAAACGATGGTGAACTGACCAAGCTTAAAAGACTACCATCTTGAGGATTCATGACAACCGTTGCCCCTTTATTCTCTTTTAAAGCCTTATAAGCCGTCTGCTGTAAATCCGAATCTAGTGTTGTTTCAATGTCTTGACCATCACTCTTTTTCTTTTCTACTAATACTTTCTTTTCCTTACCATTTGTGGCAACAATTGCGATTTTACCGCCTAGTTGTCCTCGTAGATTTTCATCGAAGCGATACTCTAACCCCGCTTTACCAATTAGGCCATTCGGATCTAAATTTGGTTTATCTTTAAGATCTTCCGCCGTGACGTTTCCAGTGTAACCAATTAATTGGGCTGAAGCCTCCTTAGTTGGATAATAACGAACCTCTTTTTGCACAATCGAGACACCTTTTAAGTTTGTCAATTCTTCCAAATCAACATCTGTATCAACTAGTGTTTTGAATGGTACAAACATCTCTGGTTGTACCCAGTCAGCTGTTAATTTTTCTTTTATATCCTCGACCGACATCTCAATTAGAATACTTAATCTAGCTATAGTCTCTTCTTGACTTTCACTATCTGTCATTAAACCTGGTGTCACTCCGACTTGAGGCACTTCTTTATTTGTAGCCAATGGCTTACCAGTGCTATCTAATATATCACCACGTTTTGGTGTCATTTCAGTCAATCTGATTTGATCTTTTTTAATCATTCCAGGAAAAATCAAATCAGGACGCCAATTGATTTTATAGCTACCTTTCACCTTAGTTAACTCAGCTTCATAAGATTGTTTTTTTAACTTACCTAATGGGGATGTCATCGTTAAATTATAGTGTAACTGACGTTTTCCGTCTTTTTTATCCACTGTTACTTGACTGGCTTTAACTTTATTAATTTCTAAGTCAGAAAAAACAGTCTCATATCGTTTAATTAACTCATCTTTAGTATAGCCAGCTTCTTTTAACGAGGAAGTTGTAAGATAGTTTGATAGCTTTTTGTAATTTTGTTTTTCTAAAGTAGTGATAAATTCGTCTGCTACTTTTTGAGGCTTCATTTGATTTTGAACGTACCAAATCCCACCGCCTATAAGACCTAAAACGCTAACGATACTCCCCAATAACATTCCATTTTTTTTACTTATCATTATATTTCTCCTAAGATATTTTAGTTTTATCTACTAGCTTTTTGCAATTATAACTCAAAGGTCAGTCTTAATTTTAACCCCCATGAGAATAAAAGTGAACTAAAAAAGTATCAGTTAGTTTATATCACACTAACTACTTTATTATACCACTCTCTTAGTATTTTTATATCGTCATCATTCAGAAAAAACAGTGAATAACTACCTATTAAGTTAGTTATTCACTGTTTTGTGTTAGAGATTTTTTAGCAATTGCAACTGAACTAATTCCTCCGTAATATTTAGACGCGTCAACTCTGTTGCTAACGGCGTCGCCAAATCAACATTACTCCAAGAACAATTAATTTCACCGTATTTTTTATATAAAGCACTTATCACACTTGAAAGATTTTCGATATTTTTTAATTGCAGTTGTCGAATTACAATCCCCTGTACACCTTCATTTGAAAGGGATTCTTGATAGCCAATAATGCCTATTGTTTCATCCTTATCACAAATTTGTTCAATAATTTGGCAAAAAGTAAATCTGTTTTGCCAAGGTGTTGTATCTGGTTCACTGACTGCTTGAGATGGACAAAAAACTAAAGCTTCTTCGGTTAGATTTAGCAATGGTGCTTGATAAAATCCTAAAGTAGTCAGTGGGATATAGCCCACCCCTAAATAAAGCTCCCTAGCACGATCATTTGATTTAATCACTTCAAATTTAATTTGATCGACACCTTTTTCTTTTGCCTCTTCTTCCATTTTAGCCAATAATTTTTGAGCCACACCTTGTTTTCTAAAACTTGGAATGACACCCATGCCACCCACCCAAGCTATATGTTGCTCATTAAAAACTTTAGAACCTGTTAATAGTATCCCAATTGGTTGATTTTCATCAGAAATAGCAATTAAAGAATCCTCAGGTGATAAACCGAAACTTTTCAGACGATTATTTAACCCCTCTACTGTCATTTGGATAGGAATACTATAATCTAAAAAAGCTTCATTCCATAATGCTGTTACTTTTTGATTATCTAGTTCTTTATATCTAATTATTTTCATTTTAAGCCCACCTTTTAATTATTTTATAAAATAGTATTGACTTTACTCTGTCCTATTAATAGTAATCTAATTGAAATGAAATGTAAATTGATTCAAATAATATATATATAATAAAAGTGCACAACATCACATGTAATTATTATGTTACGTGCACTAATTGCCGTTTTGTATGTTTTTATCTTTTTTTAAACAGATAAAAGCGAATTCTCTCATTAAAAACTATACAAATATAGATATCTGTCCGTTCATTTATTTTCAAAATAAGCGTATTATAAAAGTAGAGTTAAAGAATCTGATTAACTACTAGAAAATTTCAGAAATGAGGAATTAACATGCGTTATTTTGATTATTTTTTACCTAATGTAAACTTTTTTGGACCAAAATCGGTTGAAGTGATTGGTGAACGTGTTGAATTACTAGGGGTTAAGAAAGCATTGATCGTAACCGATACTTTTTTAAGAACGTTACCTGATGGACCAGTCGAACAAGTTGAAAAGCATTTAAAAGCTAAAAATATTGATTATGTCTTCTATGATGGTGTAGAACCTAACCCCAAAATTGCGAACTGTTTAGATGGGTTAAAAGTATATACAAAAAATAATTGTGATTCTATTATTACTGTAGGTGGCGGTTCAGCACATGATTGTGGTAAAGGAATTGGTATTGCTGCTACTCACGATAAACCGTTAACTGAATTAGCTGGTATTGAAACATTAGAAAATCCGCTACCTCCAATTGTTGCTGTTAATACGACAGCCGGTACGGCAAGTGAAATTACTCGTCATTGTGTGTTAACTAACTCAGATACTCATTTGAAATTTGTGATTGTTAGCTGGCGCAATGTCCCTGTCGTTTCAATCAATGATCCCTTATTAATGTTAGATATCCCAGCAGGACTGACAGCTGCAACAGGTATGGATGCCTTGACTCATGCGGTTGAATCATATGTATCAAAAAATGCAAATCCTGTAACAGATGCTGCGGCAATTCAAGCAATTAAATTAATCAGTACTAATTTGCGTCAAGCTGTGGCCAATGGGCATAATGTGGAAGCACGTGAAAATATGGCCTATGCCTCATTATTAGCAGGTATGGCCTTCAATAATGCAGATCTCGGCTACGTCCATGCCATGGCACATCAATTAGGTGGCCAATACGATATGGCACATGGCGTTGCCAATGCTATTTTATTACCCACTGTTGAAGAATACAACATGATTTCTAACTTAGATAAATTTGCTGATATTGCACGTTTTATGGGTGAAGACGTTACAGGCTTATCACAACGTGATGCAGCGGTATTAGCAATCCAAGCTATGAGAACTTTAGCAACGGATGTCGGAATTCCTGCTACCCTTAAAGAAATGAATGTCAAACGTGAAGATTTTGATTTGATGGCAACAAATGCTCTAAATGATGGGAATGCTTTCAGTAACCCTCGTCAAGGAAATAAAGCTGATATTATTAAACTATTTGAACAAGCCTACGAATAAAACCAAAAGAACTTGTAGCTATAGCTACAAGTTCTTTTGGTTTTTTCTTATCATGGATTGCTTTGATTTCGACAATAACATTGAGATTAACTGATATTCTTTTTGGACTAGTAATACTTGTTCCTGAACATCAATAGGTATTGACTTATTATCTCTTCTCTTGATCTCTTCTAATTCTAATTTGGTAATGGCAAGTGATTCAATAGCCTCTTCATAGGCAAAAAGACCTATTAAATCTAACACATCAACTAATCGAGCTTGATTGATTTTAAGACACGTCAAAATATTGGGTTCTAAATCGTTATAATTATTTTCCATAACTACCCCGTTCTTTCTCTCTTGCTACGCTAGCTTGACTTTTTCCCTAAACCCTAATAACCGCTTGGCTTAATAAAAATGATTTTTAAGTATCAATTTGATTTTTTATAGTAGTATCTTACTGTTGAGGCTATTATAGTAACCCTGTAAGTAAATAGTCAAGAACTATTATCTAAGTTCAAGGTTAAATAACATTTATCCTAATGAAGTTAAACTAACCTCTGAAAATCACAGGACATCATACTCTTACTTAAGTTATAGAATAACTATTCATATAACCCAACCTGGTTTATTTATTAAAAAATAAAAAACAGGCAGGTACAAAAACGACCTAACTGTTTTTTTAATTAAAGCATGATTTCAATCACATGATAAAAGCCTTTTTTAACCTCTATATCATCAGACATCGCCACAATTAAATGTTTGCCCTTACGATCACTCGGAAAAGCGATTGCCTGAGTTTGTTTTGGCAATAAATGCTGATTAATAACTTCAGCCTCACCGATCAATTCTAAGTTATCAGCACTTAACTCTCCAAAATTTTGCCAATTATTTTTAGTCATGTAATAACTCCATACCACTTTATGTTCAGAGGTTTCCTCAGCTGTTGATATCACATTATGTAATTTATTTTGGACTTCCTTTTCGATGTTTCTTGTCTTTTCTCTGGCAATCTCTTCCTGACTTTCACTAACTGTCATACTTTCTAACACTAAGTTTGATTGAATCTCTAAAGCATCTATGTTTTTAGAAATTTGTTTGTGATTTTTCTCTTCCAAATACAACCAAATACTCTGATTAGAAGAGGGTTCATAAATTGTTGCTTCCACTGGCCGTTTCTCTTGTGCGGTATTTGTATAACTCTTTTCTTGCATTACTCTGTCTCCTTCAACCTATCGTTATTTATCTACAAGTAAGATAAATGACATAACACTTTCAATTATAGCATCTTTATCTTTATATATGTTATTTTATTAACCTATTTTACATTAATCATTAAAAAAAAGCATACTGTAATTTATTCATTTCACCTAGTTTATAAGAGATTATTGATAATAAAAGAGACTATTTAGAGCAGAAATAAAAATAAGCTAATTCTGACTGTTCTTTTAATCTAGCATAGAAAAATATAATATTTTTTATACTGAATTAAAAAACAGTCCATTTATCTAAGTATTATGTATTATTTTTCAGCATATCTCTATTATTTTCTAATCAAAAAGCAACTTGGTAGAAGATACCAAGCTGCTTTTTGATTAAAAGACTAAACTGTTTACTAACTCAGGACACGGGTTGGCCAGAACGATATGATTGATGATCATCGCTTCTTCCTTAGCTCCTTCAACACCAGCTTCAACTGCGGCTCTGACAGCATCAACATCACCTGTAAGAACCACAAATGATTTACCAGCAATTCCTGTACCCAACTGTAAACTTATTAAATCGACATTGGCTGCTTTGACTGCATAATCAGCGGCGATAATTGAGCCTGCTGCTGAATAATACTCAATAGCCCCTATAGCAGATGAGTTATCTGGTATATGAGTCATATTAATAGCTGTAATAACTTTAGGATCAATTCTTGGAATTGTAAGCTTACCAACCACATGCATTCCCCCAATACGAGACCCTTCCTCAATTGCCCGTTGAATAGAATCTACACGACCGGAAATAATAATATAATACTTACCCGGACAGCTTGCTTTAGCAGAGATTAACTGACAATCCGCTGCTTTTAGCATAAAGTCTACTGCTTCAATTCCTTTTGCAATACTATTTAATTCCAAAAATCCTAGCGTATCAATATTGTTACTCATTATACTGCCACATCCTTTTTAATATGAATTAGTTGCTCGCCAACTGATTGAACTGTTCCTGTAATACTAGCATGAATTGGGGCACCTAATTGCTCATCTGATAACGTGGCAATGACATCCCCACTCATAACTTTTTGACCTTTTTCAACAATAGGCTGACAAGGTGCGCCAATATGCATTTTTAAAGGAATAAAGACTTCTTCAGATTCGTACTCCATCATCTCATCGAATTTATAATTGACATACTTTTCTAAGCCCATTTTTAATAAAATATTTTTAGGTGGCGTCTTAGCATATTCTCGCATTGGCTTAGGTACTAATTCTTCCCCATTGTATTTATAACGAATGCCTTTTTCAGCTAAACGATTTTTGACATAGATATTAACCTGACGTGGCGATAAAGACATCGGACAGGCAATCACCTCACAAATACCACACTCACAACATAAAATAGCCTGTTTCCAAACCGGATCATCGTCAATATCATCCGGAACATCTGTTAAAGAAAGATGTCGCATCACTTGGTGAGGATGTAACGGTATCCCAATTTGATAACGCGGGCATAAATCAGTACAAAGAGTACACTGGATACACGATGATTTCGCTTGATTGATAATTTGACTAATTTGTCTTTCATGCAAGCTATATAGATACTCTTTTTCTTCTAATACAATAATACCAGAGGTAGTTTTAGTCACTACTTGATCATCAAAATTATTATGATTGCCAATTTTCCCCATCATAGGTCCGCCATTTAAAAAGATGAATTGTGTCAATGGCGTGCCGCCTGCTAGTTCTAAACATTTGGTAAATGAAGTCCCGATTGGTACGGAGATTAATTTAGGTTCATTAACTTCTCCTGTAATAGTTAGGAGTTTGTGAGTCAAAGGCTTATCTAAAATCATCGCTTCATAAACATTTAACATCGTTGTTATGTTTGAAACGACACAACCTACTTGTAATGGAATACCCCCTGGTGGAACTGTTCGCCCTGTTACTTCATAGACAATTACTTGTTCATCACCTGCTGGATAAAAATTCCCCATTTTAAAAATGGTTATGTTAGCATTTAATTCACTAATAGCTGCTTCTAAAGCCGCGATTTCTTCATGATAATGTCCTTTCGTAGCGATTACAACATTTTCTGCTTGAACCAACTCTCCCACACTAGTAATTGCTTCAATACATTTTTTAGCATGATTTTTCATCACATAATGATCTGTTTTCAATAACGGTTCACATTCAGCCGCATTAATAATAAAATATTCAGCTTGGGCATTTAATTTTTTTGCGGTTGGAAAACCGGCACCTCCAGCTCCAACTATTCCTGAGTTGTGAATTTTTTCTAATAACATGAGTTCACCTACATTTCTTATTTTTTTCTATATATAACTGTAATAGACGTCATTGTCTCCTATATTGTAAGCTCTTTCACTCTTCTTTGCAATATTTTTTTACTAGCAAACAGCTAACTTTGTGAAAAAAATATTTTTCATAATAAGTTAGTTATTTAATTAAACTAGCCATTTTTCTCTATATAAATCTGAAGAAGCAGATATTTTTTTAATAAAATAGCGATAGTTAAACTTTCTTTGGCAGAAGAAAAGTTAACTATCGCTGACTTGTTATAATTATTTTATTTATTTTCTAGGAGAATTGATTTGTATCATCGTTATTAAAACAAACGCTGATTATGAAAACGTACGATAAGTTATTTTCTTATTTTATAAAGCGGCAATACGTATCACATCACGTGCGATAATTACCTCTTCGTCTGTTGGTATTACTAAAACTTTCACTTTACTATCAGCTGCTTCAATCGAAAGACTATCTGTTGCATTTTTAGCCTCATCAATTTTAACACCTAGATACGTTAGAGAATCACAGACAGCTTTTCGTAAGCGATCAGAATGTTCTCCCACACCTGCTGTGAAAACTAACGTATCCAAACCATTCAAATCAGCCGCATAGGAACCAACATATTGAATAATACGACGAGCAAAAACAGTCAAGGCCATTTCAGCTTGTTTATTACCCGCATCTGCTGCTTCTTCTACGTCACGATAGTCATTTGAAATACCTGAAAGACCTAATAAACCTGATTCTTTATTCATTAAATCTTTGATTTCTTGTGAGTTTAGACCTTCTTGTTCTTGGATAAATGGTAAGATCTGTGGATCTAAATCACCGGTTCTAGTCCCCATCACAAGCCCTGCTAGAGGGGTAAAGCCCATTGACGTATTGATTGACTTACCATCTTTAATAGCTGCAATACTACCGCCACTCCCCACATGACACGTAATCACTTTACTAGCTGCAGGATTGATTTTTTTAGCTTCTTCAGAAACATATTGATGGCTTGGTCCGTGGAAACCATAACGACGAATACCATAGTTTACATAATATTTATATGGTAAAGCGTACATGTGGAATTCTTCCGGAATCGTTTGATGGAAAGATGTATCAAAAATAGCAACTTGTTTCGCATGTGGCAAAACTGCTTTAAATGAACGTATCCCGATTAAGTTTACCGGATTATGTAAAGGGGATAAGGTACTTAGTTCGTCAATGTGCTGCTCGACTTGTTCGTCAATTAAGGTCGCATCTTGATAATAAGTCCCACCATGTGAAATACGGTGTCCTACACCTGAAATATCATCATATGACTCAATGATATTCTGCTCAGTTAAGGTATCTAATAATAAATGTACCGCCGCTTGATGATCTTTAATGGGCATTGTTTGGCTAGTTTTGCCATTGTATTTATATGAAAATACAGCTTCATCTGATCCGATACGCTCGATTGCCCCTTCAGTTATTACTTCTTCTTGGGGCATTATGAATAATTTGAATTTCAGAGAAGAGCTCCCCGAGTTAATTGCCATTACTTTCGTCATGATTTTTCCTCTTTTCACTTAAAACTTAAATTAGAAAATACTAAAGATTAGAGTAGCTAACATTGCGCCACAAATTGGACCAACGATTGGAACCCAAGCATATGCCATATTAGCATCGCTCTTATTAGGAATTGGTAAAATAGCATAAGCTAAACGTGGTGCAAAATCACGAAATGGATTTAAAGCGTAACCCGTTGTTGAACCTAAAGCTAAACCGACTGATGTGATAACTAAACCAACTATCAACGGTTTTAAACCGTCCGTAAAATCACCTAAGTTTAACATGATGTAAACAAAGAAGAATGTTGCAATAAACTCACCTAAAAAGTTAAATAATTTATTAGGAATCGCGCCACCACTTGCGAAAACACCCACTGTGTTCCCCTCTTCTGGTGTTGTTTCTTTAAAGTGAGGGTAGTAATGAATAGCAATAATCACTGCTCCTAAAAAGGCGCCGATAAATTGTGCCACTAGATACCCCAATACTTTACTTGCTGGGAATAACCCAAAGGCTGCTGAAGATAATGTTACCGCTGGATTTAAATGTCCTGCTGCTCCTAAGAAACTTGAAACATAGACACCAAAGGCGACAGATAGTCCCCAACCAAAACAGATATATAACCAACCTGAATTTTTACCATATGCTTTGTTTAAATTGACACTGGCTGTTAACCCAACCCCTAAAACGATTATAATCACTGTTCCTATAAATTCACCGAAATATTCTTGCATAAATAGACTCCTTATTATTTAATTATAGACTCAACAATGTGAGCTAATTCTTGATTTGTTGGTACAACTGGATTTCCTGGAAATGTACCATCTTCACGAGCATGTGAAACGATCCATTCCATATTTTCACGAACGTCTGATTCAGAAATGCCAAATTCTTTTAAAGTTTTCGGACATTTCATCGCTTTCATCATAGTAAAAATTTGTTTTTGTAGTCGTTTAATTAAGACTTGATCATTGGTACTAAATGATGCTGAGGCCAAGTCAGTTTTTCCAATAGCAGCGGCGTATTTAGCAGCAACTTGTTTATCACGTGCATTAAATTCAACAACGTAAGGGAGCAACATTGCATTTGCTAAACCGTGTGGGACATGAAATTTAGCACCAATTTGGTGAGCTAGAGAGTGACAAATACCTAAGCCAGCTGTATTAAATGCTAAACCAGCAGCACATGAAGCATCATGAATTTTATGACGTAAGTCAAAATCTGTACCATGCTGATACGTCTCTACTAAATGAGCAATAATAACTTGAATTGATTTTTCTGCTAAGGCATCTGTATACAAATTAGCATCATTGGCTACTAGTGATTCTAAGGCATGCGTTAACACATCTAATCCAGAAAAAGCTGTTACGCTATTTGGTGCACTCATCACTAAAGTTGGATCTAAAATAGCAATATCTGGAATTAAATGATCCTTAATAATTGGGAATTTCACACCATTTTTAGTATCTGAGACTACTGCTGTATTTGTAACTTCTGACCCTGTCCCGCTAGTCGTTGGAATGGCGACAAAATTTCCCACCTTTTGATTTGTTAATTTTTCGCCAAAAAAGCGAATGGCTTTGGCTGTATCAATCGCTGATCCCCCACCAACTGCAATAATCACTGACGGTTGAACCTCTTGATAGACCTCAACCCCACTCATGATATTTTCTAGCGGTGGATCTGGTTTAATGTCAGAAAATAATCTTACTTGATTGGTACTAGCAAGTTGATCACAGATGATATTCAAACTGTCAGTACCAGGCAAGAATGAATCACAAACCATTAAAATACGCGCATTTTGGATATCTCCTAGAACCGACAGACTGTCGGCTCCAGAATATATTTTTGTAGGAACAACCAATTTTTCCATTATTAATCTCTCCAAACTCTCATTGAAAATCCTTGAGGTGAATTTAAACGACGACGACGAGTAAATGTTTTCGCAGTAGTTGTTCCTTCACCAGTTGGTGTTGAAATTGTTAAAGCTGAAGCGCCGGTGAAGCCAACCCCTGTTCCGGCAAATGTAGGACCATTGACCACAAAGATAGACGTATTCATACGATGAGCTGCTTTATTAATATGTTTTAAATCACCTGAATGGATAGATGAGGTATGATGGTTACCACCTTCTGCTTCAAGAGCGATTTGTAACATATCATCAAAATCTTTCGCACAAACAACTGGGACAATTGGCATCAACATTTCTTTTTCAACAAATGGATGATCTTTTGCTGTTTCCATAATGATTAGATTTGGTTTACCTGTATAGCTAATCTTAGCTTCATCTAAAATATAAGTAGCGTCTTTACCGATAAATTGACGACTAGGTGTGCCATTTTCACGTAAAGTTAAAGCTAATAAAGCATCGATATCTTTTTGAGCTGTTAGTAAGAAAGCTCCTTCTGCTTGCATTAAACGAATTAAGTCATCTTTTACGCATTGAACAGCGATCACTTCTTTTTCAGCTGTACATAAGATATTGTTATCAAAAGCAGCTGATTCAACAATATTACGCGCTGCTAAAGCTACGTCTGCTGAAGCATCAACCATAGCTGGTGGGTTACCAGCACCGGCACCAATTGCTTTTTTACCGCTAATCATCGCTTGATGAACCACACCAGGACCACCTGTTACAACTAGTGCATCAATATCTTTATGTGCCATCATTTCTTGAGCAGCTTCAATTGATGGTTTTTCAATTGTTACAACTAAATTTTCTAATTTAACCGCATCGTAGATAAATTCATTCACTTTTTCGACTGCCCAACGTGAAATGTTTTTAGCTCCTGGATGAACACTAAAGTAAACTGTGTTCCCACCAGCTAACATCATAATAGCGTTGGCAATAACTGTTTCAACTGGGTTAGTACTTGGTGTCACCGCACCAATCACACCATAAGGTGCATACTCATACATGATTAATCCGCCATCACCTGTTTGAATTTCTGATGTTAAATCTTCAGTTCCTGGTGTGTTGAATAAAGCATTTTCTAATTTTAAAACCTTAGCATCAGCTGTACCCATTCCAGTTTCTTTTAAAATTTCTTCAGCAATATAATCTAATGAACCTGCGAAACCATCTTTGATTGCATCAATGACTTTGTTACGAGTTTCGATTGAACAATCCACAAAGATTTCTTGGGCTTTTTTAGCGGCACCAACAGCTTCATCAACCGTTTTGAATACCCCTTTATTGCCTGAAGCTGATGTTGATGCTTCTTTACTTCCTAATTCTTCTGATAAAATTTTTCTGATTTGTTCTTCTAAAGTTGACATAATGTTATTCTCCTTTTAATAAAGCTGCCACAGCAGTTTCACAAATTAATTGGTCTTCTGATACTAAGCCACCGCTGACACCAATTGCCCCAATGATTTGCTCTTCATAAATGATTGGTAACCCACCAGCAAAAGTGACTAAGTCACCCGCCATCATTGTTTCGATTTGATATAAATCGCCACCAGGTTGTGTCTCTTTGTTTAAATCTTTTGTTGGAGCTTGCATTAATAAAGCCGAATTAGCTTTTTTAGGTGCTAATGTTAAACTCACTAATTTAGCTTCAGGCATCCGATAAAGCATACGGGCATTTCCTGCTACATCACTGATACAAATAGTAACAGGTACCTTTATTTCACGAGCTTTAGCTTCTGCTACGTCAATCACACGCATTAGATTTTCTTTTGAAAATAGAACGTCAGCATGAACCATTTTAATCGCTTTTTCAATTGCTTCATTTAGGACATCATTTCCCATTAACTTCAGCCTCCTGTTGTAAATAGCGTTGAATAATTTCATCAATTCTTTTTTCTTCTTTGTCATGATAATCTTCATCACGAGCTAGAATATACATACAATCAGATAAGCGATTGACATATTTTAATAACTCTGGACGAATTACTATACCTTGCTCTTCAGAAAGACGGACCAACATTCGTTCACCACGCCGACAGACAGATCTTGCTAAATGTAAATGTGAGCCTGCCAAACTTGAACCTGGTAAGATAAATGTCGTAATAGCCGGTAATTTCTTAGTATAATTATCAATAACTAATTCTAATTCCTTAATATCAGTTTCTGAAATCTGTTGACTTTTATCTGAAAATTTTGTTTCATCCACTGTGGCAATTTCACCAGCCAATTGAAACATTTTATATTGAATTTTCACAAGTAACTGTTTATTTTCATCACATTGACAGAATTTTTCTGCCACACTAATAAATGAATTACATTCATCAAAAGTCCCGTAAGTATCGACACGATCAGAATATTTTTTGACACGTTGGCCATCAAATAAACTTGTTGTGCCTTTATCTCCGGTTTTTGTATAAATCGCCATAATATCACGTCCTTATTTGTTAAAACGATCGATAATGCCGACGATGGAACAATCAACCACATCACGTTCGCTAGGGTTATCTCGGTTTGTTTTTCTTGCGCCGGCACCTTTAACTAGTAGAACAAATTCACCAATGCCCGCACCAACGGTATCAGCTGCAACTTCTTCATAACGAATTGGGTCACATTCACTGTTAACTTGTTGTACAATCATTAGCTTTCGTCCAACTAACGAGGAATCTTTTTGACTCGCTTCGATACTTCCGACTACTCGCCCCATATACATGTCTCATCGATCCTTTCTACAATCCCTATCCCTCTTTTTTGTACTTGAAAACTTGCTTCATCTGTTAGCTTTTGTTTGCTAGTCTTAACTAAAATACTTGATTCAAAAAGTGTTAAGATTTCTTCTCTTTTTATAATGGCAGTTGTTAAGGCTATTACTTTTCGATTGTCAATTTCTAGCATAATCGGCCACGCTGTTAGCATCTTCCAAGGAACAAATAATAAAGTTTGATGATTGATTTTAAAAGAAAATGTCACCTGATAGGATAGTCCTGTTAGAATCCAAGCTACCCAAGGATTATCTTTCTTAAAATAAAATAAGTCATGAATCAATGATACTGGGACTTGTTCTAAAACTACCTGCTGATTATCAAAAAATAGCGTTGTTTCAGGTGCTTTTTTCTCAGTAAAATTCTCTTGGCAAGAAAGTGTTACTTGACTCGTTTGCCTTTGAGCTAACTTTTGGGTAATTAGTTTGATTAGTTCTGTTTCATTCATCTAACTCCCCCTGATCATACATGGCAATTCCTAAAGGCGTTACAAATTGTGGAAAGTGAGGACCAACTACTGGGCGTTTCATGACTTTAGTAAATGTAGGGATAAAATCAGTGAAATTGGTTGCCCCACCTACCAAAAGAACTGGGTCCTCCTCTTTAGCTACCACGTATTGTTTAGAAATACTTGCCATTTTTTCAGCAACTGGACGAATCACACCGAAGATTTCTTTTTCATTCGGTGCTTCCCGCTTAAGAAGTTCCGCCTCATCTACCGTGATACCTTTAGCACCAGCTAGGACAAGTGACATATGAAAGCCGCCAGTTGGTTCATCAAAAACTGATAATTGT
The DNA here is from genome assembly GCF_029144185.1 of Vagococcus intermedius. NCBI lineage: Bacteria > Bacillati > Bacillota > Bacilli > Lactobacillales > Enterococcaceae > Vagococcus > Vagococcus intermedius. The sequence goes on from NZ_CP110232.1 coordinate 1,270,004, forward strand.
TGGCCATCTTGGAAGTTACTAATCCCAGTTGTACCACCCCCAACATCGATGACACTGCCGTCATCTAGATGTAAAAATTTAGCTGCTGCCGTTGGTTCATCCACAATTGCTTGCGGAATAAAACCGGCATCACCGATAACGTTGGCGACTATTTTTTGACTATTTTCACCTGTTCCAGGTGGAATCGCTCCGCTTGCGCTTAGCAACTCTACTCCTAAAACTTCTTCAGCTTGCGCTTTTAGTTTCTTTAAAATTTGAACAGATTCAATGTAATTCACCACAATACCATCACGAACGACATCAGCATATTGGAAATTACCATAGATAGGATTATCTTCATGATCTAAAACAGCCAAAACGATGGAGGATGTTCCTAAATCGACTCCGACTTTTAGTTTTTCACCTTCAGACACTTTCCGCGCCGCTTGATTTTTTTTGACGAGCTGTGCAAATTCATCTAATAGTTGATTACTTACATTTAGATCCATGATGACACTCCCTATTCTTTAATTAACCGACCGACTGTTCCTTTACCGACATTGGCCGCATTAGCTTCATCCGTATCGATATGCATTTCTAAAACAAATTTTGGATCAGGACGAACAATGACATCGTCAAAAATTGTTTTACGTTCTTCAGAAGCTATTTCAACTTTTACAACATCACCTTTTTTGACACCAAAGTTTTCTGCATCGCGATCACTCATGTGGATATGACGTTTAGCTGCAATAGCTCCTTGAATTTGAACTTCACCATCTTTTGTTTTAACTGTAACAGTTGGCGTACCAGCTAAATCACCTGACATTCTAATTGGGACATTAACACCAATTTGACGGGCTTCAGTTTTAGCTAACTCTACTTGTGAATGAGCACGACATGGACCTAAAATCCGAACTCGCTCAATATCACCTTTAGGGCCTTGGATCGTTACAGTTTGATTTGAAGCAAATTCACCGGGTTGTTTAAGCGGTACTTTTACTGTCATTTCTTGACCTGGGAATAAAACATCAAAATCTGCTTGACTCAAATGTATATGGTGGTTAGATACACCAATTGGGATCTTTGGTTGACTTTCTTCGGCAATGATTTTACGAATCAGTTGTCTTAGTTCTTCTTCATTCATATTATTCATCCTAACGAATTCACTTATTTTTTAATACTTATTTTGTTGTTGGTAAAATTGTTTCAACATCTGTATGAGGGCGAGGGATGACGTAAGCAGCATACACTTCGCCAACGCTTTCAGCTGCACTAGTGCCAGCATCAACAGCCGCTTTAACGGCACCAACATCACCACGTACCATAACAGTTACTAAACCTGAACCAATTTTTTCTGTGCCAACAAGTGTCACGTTAGCCGCTTTAACCATTGCGTCCGCAGCTTCAATTGCGCCAACTAATCCTTTAGTTTCGATCATTCCTAATGCGTTATTCATAATAAATTCCTCCAATAAGATAGTTTTTTAAGTAAACGTATCGTTTTATTTGTACACAGTTCGTTTGATAACTTTGTTGCTATACCCCGCTATTTAACTAAAAGAGTTTAACTTTAACGCAGACGAGCTGTTTAAAAATAACCTTTACGATTTCTTAGGTTTTTTCTTTGTATTTGGTGCTTTTACCGCTTTTTTAACGGGTTCTGGTTTAGAAGTAGTCACTTTTTTAGTTATTCCAGGATCTACTTCTTTCTTAATACTTTCAGTTGCGACAACTTTATTAGTATCTGATTTTACTGTTTCAACTTTTTTAGGTGGAACAGCTTCTTTAGGTGCTACCGATTTTGCTGTCTCTGTTTTTTTTTCAACAGTTGGTTGGACTGTGACAGATTCTTTTTGTTCAACTAAAATGGCTTCTAACCCCTCTGCCACTCTTGGGATAACTAATGAAGCAACATATTTATCACTCATTTTTGCTGAGGCTACCCCTGATTCAACCGCTGCATTAACTGCCCCGACATCACCAATTACCTTCACAGCTAACCAACCTGACCCTTTGGCTTTTTCAATATCAAGAATTTCAACATTAGCTGTTTTAGCCATAACATCAGAAATATTAACCGCGCAGCCAAAACCGATTACTTCAATAATTCCTAAGGCTTTATTCATATTAATCACACTTCCTTCAACGTCTTAAAAGGAATTCCTTTTACAAGACGAGCGGCATTTGCCCCTAATTTCATTAATTCTTCTGGTTCAGTGCCGATTTGAAATAACGGCTCATCCTCAGGTAAGTTTTTATAATGTAACATTGCTTGATGGTCATCTAACACGATACCAACAGATAAAGGCGAACGAACAGCTAAGTCATAAGCCGCTGTTACCATGGTTGATTTGTTACAAGTCACAATTTCAAACGGCACTTCTTCCTCTTCAATTCCATATAAAATAGCATTGATAGGCGCTGTATCACTTAATTTTGCAAGATAAATCGTCGGATTCACACTCATCTTCTTACGCCCCTTTCACTTCTTTGGCATAAGACAATATTAATCCTGTTGCGACCGCATTTCTTGGTCCTTCTACGCCACGAATATTACCGCGACCAGCGACTAAATTGTAATGCGATAAGGCATCGGTCACTAGTTGTGGCACTTCAAAATCAAGTGCTGACCCTCCAACAATCACGACAAAAGGAATGTCTCGAATACTTCCGGTCGGACTGACATGAGCTAGTGCACGTAACGCATTCGTCACAAATACCCGTTTTTTGGCTGTTTGTCTAATCAATTTAATTTGCTCGATACTCAAATCACCCGGTACCGGCACATAGCCAGTTGGCGTAATCACAACTACCTTGGCAAAAATAGTTGCTGGTAAGGCTTTGTCAAAGAATTCAACAGTGCCATCTTCATGCCGAATATAGAAAAGACTATCGACCTTAGCAAGTGGATATTTTTTGATATCTTCAGCTAAATAATGGTCATTTAACCCTAATTCTGAATCGATAATCATCGTGACCATATCACCAGCACCTGCTAAGTGAATGGCTGTAATTTTATCATGTTTATCAATAATTGAGGCATCCGTTGAGCCTGCCCCCAAATCGAGAATCGCTAGTGGTTGACTAGTCCCAGCTGTTGTTAATGCGCCTAATACTGCAGCTTCAGCTTCAGCACCACCAATTTCAACAGTGATTCCAAATTTGCTATAAATTTCGTCGGCAATCATCGACATCTGCAGATGGTCTGACTTCACCATTGAAGCGATTCCTACTGCCTGTTCTAATGAAAATTCACCAGCGAGGCCACCTTTAACATCTAATGGAACAAACGTATCGATTGCTAACAAATCTTGAATAAAAATTTCGCTGAGTTGTTTTTCAGTTAAACCGGCCATTGTTTGGCGAACACGCTCTAACATGCCACCGATATTAGTCCCAGGCTCACCTGAAACATTAGCGATTGCTTTGAAACTTGACACAACTTTCATGATTTTTTCAGCACCTTGTGAAATTCCTACTTTTTCAGTTCGTCCGTCACCATTGACTAATAAACTTCCTGCAGGGATCACACGTGCTTTCACATCACCTTGTGGTGTTTTGATAACAACTGCTGAACGGTTACCAATTAAAGCTCTTGAAACTGGTACAATATTTTTCGTTTCATCAGGATTTAAACCAAAGACTGTCGCAACACCATATGGATTGGACAATTCTGAAATAACCTGACCTTTACCAGCGACTTCCACCGCTGCTAACATGTTTTGTGGCACTTTATCAATAAAAGCAACCTCATCAACGATTGGAATTTTTTTCTCCAAGCGATTATGAATCAAGACACCATCGTCTCGTTGCAAGATCGCTGCTGTTATCTTAAATCCTGTTTGCATGTACAAATTGATTAATTTAGCGGCATCATCAAAATCGATTTCTTTTGGAATAATGACAATATAAGGCGTTTCCTTATCTGTCTTACTATACAAATCTGTTAAAAGAACGGTTTTCCCAATTCCTAAGCCCTCGCCACCTGGTGTTTTTGGATCATGCCCAATCATCGTTGATTCGGTAATGATCGTTTCTGTAATTGTTTCCATGGCCACATCGCCGATTACAGGTGTCGCTTCATTGATTCTAATCAGGTGAATGTCAGATGGACTAAGATTAGTCTTGTTTAATAGGGTTGTAATGGCTTGTTCAATCCCAATTAAATTGCGTTTTGTTCCTTTAATACCAGTGGTCGCAGCGATGGCAGAATCAATAAATTCTACCTCACCTTGATCACTTACATTTGCTAAGGCTACTTCAGTTGAGGAATTACCAATGTCAACACCAATCACTTTTTTCATAGTGATCCTCCTCTACTTAGTTATCACCTTTTAGTTTTTTACGTTGTTCATAAAATTCGGCCGCTTCTCTTACAAATTCCGCAGTGATAGTTGCGTTGTATTGTGTTTCTAATTCTTTGGCTAACTCTTCCAAATCTTGTTTACTTGAACGATAGGGTCTTAATTGACCATACATCTCTAATAAACGTTCATCGGGGATCGCTGTTAATTCTGCAGCACGTTGGAAATTTTGTTGAATCGCGCCTCGACCTGAATCTTCCGCAATTTGACCTTGATATTTCAAAGTTTCACGAGTAATACGCAAATCTTGACTGCTAACATTGCCTGATAACACCTCAGATAATGTGATTTCTTCCAATGATTTACCACTTGGTGATTTGATTGTATCGTTATGTTTTTCATATAGTGGATAATCTTCACGTGACATCACTTTGGTATCAGTTGTTTGGGTAACTGAACCAATTGAAGTTGACGTTGCTGAAGTTTCTCCCATTTTAGTCATAATATTTTTAATTAAATCATCTAATTCTGCCATTTTTGCCACCCCTTAATCTTTCGTAAAATCGACTTGAATTTCTTCAGCCTGTTTACCAATGACCACGTATTTTGTTTCTTTGATATGCATTAATGCTGATTTTGCTTGATATGCAACACGTGACATTTGATCACTCACAGTTGGAACAGGATCTGGGGATTCACCTTTTGCATATTTTGCAGCATTTTTACCAATTGCTCGATAAGTGTCAAGCGTTAGCGTTGGTGCTTGAGGGAATAATTCTAAATTTGACAACGGTTCTAAATCTCTTTGGTGGATAATACTTGTACCTTTAGATTGGATCGCAATTGCGACACCAGATCCTGATAAATGATCGCCTTCAACCCCAGCAAATGACACATCGGCTGTACGATACACTTTGATGATACGAGCTTTCAATCCTTCTTCTTCGATCCCAGCCACTGTTTGGCGTAAAATTTCTTTGTGAGGGATATTTAATAAGTTACTAGTCATTGCTTCGGCAAAACCTGGCGCAACTGCAATAATAACTTCATCTTTTGATGTACCTGCTTGAGCGGGACCAACATGTTTGAACCAAGCCACGTCTTTAATTGGCGTTGGCACATTTTTTGCAGCGGGGATTGTATCAGCAGAAATGATCGTCGTTGATTCATTTCTCATTGTTTCTTGGAACGTTACTGGTTGATCATCCATTGGCATTTCTTTTAAGACATCTTGAATAATGGCACGTAGTAACTGTTCATTAATAGTAGTTTCAGACATTTTTATTTCCTCCCTTTAACTAAATTGAACGAGGGTCCATGGCCATTGGGATATCTTTAATACGTTCCCATTGTTCGCCTTCGACGCGATAGCCTGTTCCAGGTCCCATATAATCATTGCAGTCATTGACAGCTGAAATAACGTGCCAATTTTCATCAAACATTGCTGAGGTTTGTAAGAAATCACCAGCAATACGTTGTTTTAATAAATTCAAGACTTCTTGTGCGACATCTTGGAAGCCGCCTTCAGCAAGTGCTTTAACAACATCAACCCCTGTTAATTTACGATCAAGAATTTCTTGTGCCGCTTTCATATCTTCAACTAAATTACGATCCGGCATATCTTTAGAACCATGAGCATAAGTTGCTGCTTCAACTTCTTCATCTGTAATTTTTGGTAGACCCAACCCTTCAAATACTGCTTGAATAGCACGAGCTGCTTTATTCCGAATTTTGATTGTCTCTTCTTCAGTAACTGGGTAAACACCACCATCTACTTTCAAATCACGTTGGAAAACATTATAGTCATCAAAATCTTCAGCATCTGTATTTGAACCAGCAAACATATTGTCATAGTTTGGTACTGATGAATAGCCTGATGAAATGTAGTCTGTTCCTGGTAAGAATTGCATCATTAGACGTTCTGTACGACGCATATCTGAGTGTGAGAATGCTTGGTCGTTAGCAGAAGCTACTTCTAGGTCCATCATTGTACAAATTAAGTTTTCAGCTAACACACCACGTATACCAGAAGGGACACTACCTGGTATACCAATACAGCTAACACCTCCATTTTGTAACCCCTGTACCCCACTTGCTTTAGTAATGAAAATACAACGAGCTTCTAAATAAAGCATTGATTTACCTTCGGCATAACCCATCATAACTTCTGAACCTGAACCTGAAGTAAAGCGCATTTTCAATCCGCGTGAGGCATAACATGACGCTAAGAACCCTTTAGACCACGGTGTATCATCACCATCAGTAAATACAGGATCAGTCCCATAAACTGAAATTGTTTCCGCATAAGCAGTAAAACCGCGCATTCCTAAATCAAGTTCTAAAGCTTCTTCAACTGAACATTGCGTTAAAACACCCGGACGTCCAACTTGTGATCCAACCATAATCGAAATGGCATTTAGAGGGGCATAACGTGCCACCGCAACCGTTGTTTCTTGTTCTGCAAAGCCACGCAACGCTCCTTCTGCTGCATCTGCTGCAATTTGAACTGGATTATCACGTAAATTAGTAACATGTGATTGAGTTGCTGGACGACGACGTGGACGCATTTTTTGCATTGCCATCATCATTTCAACAACGTTCATTTGACTCACTACTTCAACTGTTTTAGCTGGCGTCATTGAAGTTGTCAAATCAATGATTTCTTCACGTGAGACATTGGGATCACATAACATTCTTGCTAGTAAGACCGAATCCATAGCTAACACTTTTTCAGCGTTATCTTTATCAATCCCATGAGAGGCAATATAGTTATCAATCAAGTCAAAATCTTCACGTTTTTTACCATCTAATTCAGTAATGATGCCGTTTTCAATTTTAATACTAGGTTTAGGATCATTTGGACTTTCCATTGCGATAAATCCTTCATCGATCCACTCTTTAACAAATCCATCTTCGTGGATTGGGCGTTTTTCTAATGCTTCAAAACGTTTTGAACGTTTCATAAGTTATTCCTCCTGACTATTGTATGTATGAAGGGAAAGCACTTGTTGGTTCACTACCTAAAGTGTGTAATAAGTCTTTACCCGCTTCTCTTGCTGCGATAACAGCTTGTTTAACAGCTCCTGAATCACCTTTAATATGAATGGTTACTTCATTTGAATATTTTTGTCCATTATTTGGAGAAGCATATGAAATAACTTCAACGTTAGCTGCTTTGACTGCTTTATCTGCCATCACAACACCTAAAGCAGCTGGAGCACCAGCAATTAAACCGTATGATTTGCCAACTTCTGCACCAAACGCTTCTTCTAAGGCATAACTTGCTCTTGCTGAATATTGTAATTCGATATGACCTGCTTCATTGTCGTAAACATCGCCAAATGTGCGCTCAGTTTCTTTTAAGGTCACTTCTACAGCACGGCGAACATCTGAAACATCTTCACCACCAAAAATAATTAAGACACCATGTCCTGCGCCACCTTTAGTATCACGTGGTAATTCCACACTTACGATTTCTGTATTAGTCGCTTTAACAGCATCATCGGCTGCCGTGATTTGAGGACCAGCCCCAGTTCTTGCACCAACAATGCCGATTGAACGGTAATTTTTCTTTAGTTTCATTGCTTCACTTAAACGTGTATCAACATTAGCAATAACCAGTCCGATTGTATCGCCAATTTCTGTTGTTCCTACAAACTCTGTTAGTGAACTCATTTTTTTATCCATCGATGTTTCCTCCTTTGTATCAGCTATTACGTCATTAGGTACTGAAGGTGATGATGTTGCCATCAGACGTTCCATAATTTTTTTTACTACTTCTTCATCTGCTGCCATTATTATTTACCACTTTGACTTGGTAAAATTTTTTCAACATCTGTATGAGGTCTCGGAATAACATAATGAGAAAGAACTTCACCGATTGATTCTGCTGCGGCTACACCCGCATCAACTGCTGCCTTAACAGCACCAACGTCACCACGTACCATAACAGTGATAAGTCCTTGGCCGATTTTTTCTTGACCTACTAATGTAACGTTCGCTGCTTTTACCATTGCATCAGCTGCATCAATTGATGCAATTAAACCACGAGTTTCAATTAAGCCTAAAGCTTCTTGTTGCATAGCAATTCCTCCTGAATAAGTAAGTTATGTATTTCTCTTGCATCCCTAGAATACAAAAAAAAACTATGACATTTTAGCCATAGCTTTTTTGTCATAGTTTTTTTTATCCCTGTTTTCAGACTATTTTGTTATCGTTTTCTTTAACTGTTTGTTTTTTAAACACAAATAAACCTATTTTATAGGCAGTTTGCACATCTTTTATTTTTTTAGTATACTTATTGAAATAAGGTAGATATTTGTTATCGCTAAACAAATTTTTTAATAAGGAATGTGACTATATGGAAGATCATTTAGAATTTATTGAGCCTAACCAAAAGATTTTAGACAAATTATTAAGCGAATTTACTGAAGCAACTGGATTGGCAACGATTTTAGTCGATACCCAAGGGATTGAGCTGACACCTGGCTATGGTTTCTCACCCTTTTGCCAACTAATGAGAAATAATGAGGATACACGAAAATTATGTCAACATTGCGATATGTTCGGTGGTCGCAGTTCTATAAAAAATAAACAAACAACCCCTTACGTTTGCCATGCAGGATTAGTAGATTTTTCTTACCCTGTCACAATTGACAACCAATTAATTGGGTTTATTCTTTGCGGACAAACGCGTATTGAAGTAGCGCATCCTTTCCAAGAGATTATCAACGAAAAAACAGATTGGAAAAACGATCCTTTATTTGTCGAAGTCTATGAATCTATGCCTCTCACCACTCCTGAAAAAATCAAAGCCGGCAGTGAATTACTAACGATTATTATCAATTACTATCTGGCTGATATTATGAACACCTCACTTAAGGCTAATGTTGAATCTGCCACAAATTTACCAAATTTCACTCAAACAGAACCTTCTATCAAAAAAGTTAAGCCGACTCAACCGAAAACGTCTTTAGAAATTGTTCGGAATATCGAACGCTTTGAACAGCGTTTACCACAAATTGAACGACCGGAGATTAGCACAGCTATTAAGTATATCAACGACCATCTTAACGAGGTCATTACTCTCGATGAAGTTGCTGATTACGTCCACCTTTCTGGCTATTATTTTAGTAAATTATTTAAAAAAGAAGTTGGCATCACATTTATTGACTATATTAATGAGAAAAAAATTAGCCGTGCGATGATTCTATTGCAAGATTCAACTTGGTCTATTGACAGTATTGCCCATAGTCTTGGTTACTCTCAATCAAGTTATTTTAGTAAGTTATTTAAAAAAACCACTAAAATGTCGCCACGTGACTATCGCCAAATCATTCAAAAAGAAAAAGAAGCGTTCCGAGTATAATCGGAACGCTTCTTTTTTAGTCTTTTAAATAGACACTAAAAAAACGCCCGACTTTTTTACTCCCGAAAAAGTCCTGGCTGAAGTATCCTGACTTTGCTTCATCCGCCACAAATCCTTCCAACTTACGCCGTGGTTATTTGCTTTGTCCACAATACAGTTGCGGGTACAGTATCAGATTTTCACTGATTTCCTTCAAACATATTATTCAATTAATAAGATTCTCTAAAATAAAGTAACCTTAAATTTTCTGCTAATTGTTGACTAAATAGCTGAGGGTCTTCTTCAAGTAAATCAGCTAGTAAAAGATGTACTTCATTGGGTAAACGATCAGCTAGACTACTAATCCGACTAATGACAATCACTGGTAACTCGTAAGTGGCAAGTAGCTGCCTTAAATGTGTGTTACGATCTAAAATAATAAAATAATTAATAGCGCCTAGGTGCTCACTGATATCTAAATAGTCTATCAAAGCCTCCAACTCATCTTCCACTCTCACTTGTTTGAAAAAGTTAAAGCAAGCAAAAGCCAAGCCATTTCCAGCACTCAGATGTTCGGGTTCTGGTGACACCTTTTTAAGAAGCTTATCTATTTCATTGACACAACTTGCTGTTTGTTTATCAAGTAGTTTAGCTATAGCAAAACTTGCGCCTGTCAATTCTTGATTTCTAATAGCCAAACCATGTTCACCGAAAAGTGGCCCAAAAGTTTTTGTGTCACTCCATATTTCATAATCACACTGTAACCATTTAGAGTCTAATTTTTCATAAGAAAAACTTGCTATTTGTCCTATTTTACCACCTGTTATGTTGATTTGTCTACCATTATCTGCATAAAATATCACACCCAGAGACTCTAACATGCCTAAACCTAAGTCAGTTGCAATATTTTCGACATTTAAAAAGACAATATGTTCCGTGTTATTTTTAACTACCTTTTTTAGTAGCTCACCTAATCCGTGACTCGTACTCATAAGTGGTGCTCGTGCTAACGGTGGCACAGTCTTAGCACCTAAAACTGAGCCAACATCAATAAAAACTGTTTTTTTATCAGTATCGTAGCCGTACAAGGCATCAACTGAAAATTTTAATGGGCCTTCTACCCTGGTAGAACGAAGTGACTGATTATGATAGTCCATCAACACTTGTAAATGACGTTCAAAATCTACCTCTGGTAACTGAAGGACTTCAGTATCTTTTGAAACGGCTTTCAAATCTAGTCGCATTTGTTCGATTAATTGATTATTGTCTCCTTGGTCTTCAACTAACGGGCTAACAGAATATACTTCTCGCATCTTTTTTTCCCCCTAACTATGTCCTCCCCCTTATTTTAACAAATTTATCACAGGCTGATATGCACTTTTTTGTTTACTTTCATAACTATTTTGTTATATCTTTCACATAACTATTTTAACGACTTACGTCCGTGTGACAACAGCTGAAACAGAGAAGCCTAAAATTTTATTTAAACCGTCCAATACTGTATCTAAAGCTGACTCGATCGAACTCATATCTCCCATCAAAACAACGGAACCAGAAAAACGATCTACAAATCCTATGTCAACGTTACTACTTTTAGTTGCCAAATCGACAGCTATAATTGACGCTTCGCTAGGAGTGATTGTTAAAATACCTAAAGAACTATGTTGATTAGCTGGTAGCCCTAATTTTTCAAAAATTTCTGGTGTTGGACTAGCAATAATATGTGCTAATGTGACTTGTTTTCCGGGAACATACTCTTGAATCATGCGTTGTGTTTCTTCCATTATTTTCACCTATCTCTGAAATTAATTTTTAATTTAGTTGATAAGTTAAGGCTACGCTTTCAGATAACCTATGTCAATCGATAACAAAATTGTCATGATTAGCATAAAATAAAAAAAGCGACTCAGTAAAAAATACTAAGTCAATTTTTTATCAAAACCCTATTAAACTTACTTTTTTCTATCATCTATCACATACTTCATAAGATGAAAATAGCTTTATTATCATTTAATTCAACAAAATTATCACATTATTTATTAAGGAGGGTCATCACTTTTGTAGTTAATAACCTACGACTTAGTCCAACAGTCATTACAAATATCGCGATTGCTCCACCAACGATAGTAGCTAATGTTTGAGTTAACTCAAATGTAATTATAACTGGCGTAAAAGAACTGATAACTTGAACTACTAAAACTACCAGAAAAGAATAAATAGCAACTAGGATTGCTAAAAATAAATAATGGCTCTTACCATTTTTTTATTAAAATCCAGTGCTTGCAATATGCCGCTAAAACGATAACGTGCTGACTTGTTCCTTAATTACTAAAACAACCACTGTAAAAACACAAATAAATAAGATTAATAAACTAATTAATTGAAATAGCTTAGTTATTTTATTAAAAGAGGAAGTCAATCGCGCCACTTCTTTATCAGCCATTTCACTAATTATTCCTTTATATCTCCTTTACTAGTCATTACTAGTCATCAGACTGTTACTTGCTTTTATCACCTTAGCCTATTATCTTTTAAGTTATTTGACAAGTCTTAAAAATTGAAAGTTATGTGAAAAAATAAATTGAAATTTCTTTGTTAATCTAGTCTCTACATTGGTAATGGCAACTTTCTAAAAATCAGACCTTAAATAAGTTTCAGTAAATTTCCAAGTTAAAAACATTGATTTAACCCCATTTTATGGTAGTATGGTTAAAAATAGATTAGAAAGAAGTGTCTGTCCTATGAGTAAAACTCAAATCCCCCCTCATTATCACTCAAGTTTAAGTATTTATGAAACCCAAACCGCCATTGGTTTTATCAAACGATGTTTTGAAGAAGCCATGATTGGTAGTTTAAAATTAAAACGAGTTTCAGCTCCTCTTTTTGTTAATTCCCAATCAGGATTGAATGATAACCTAAGTGGGGTTGAACGACCAGTCCAATTTGATGTCCCTTCCCTAAACACTGATGGTGAAGTTGTTCACTCACTGGCTAAATGGAAGCGAGTAGCTTTAAAACAATATGATTTTCATCCTGGAAATGGACTCTATGCCGATATGAACGCGATTCGTCGTGACGAAACCTTGGATAACTTACATTCGATTTACGTCGATCAATGGGATTGGGAACGTGTTATCACTAAAGAGCAACGAACTCTCGATTATCTTAAAGAAGTCGTTCAAAGTTTGGTGAATGCAATGGCCGAAACGGCTAGTCGCTTACACACCAAATATCCTAGTATTACAACTAAAATTGAGACAGATATTGCGTTTATTACCAGTCAGGAATTAGAAAATCGTTATCCTGATTTAAACAGCAAAGAACGTGAACATGCCTTTGTTAAAGAACATCCAACAACCTTTATTTTGCAAATTGGCGATAAATTAACAAGTGGCTCTCCTCATGATCACCGTGCCCCTGACTATGATGATTGGGCTTTAAATGGGGATTTGTTATTTTGGCATGAGCCACTAAACTGTGCCATGGAACTATCAAGTATGGGGATTCGTGTGGACGAGCACTCGCTCTTAAAACAGTTAGAAAAAGCCAATGCAATGGAACGGCTGGATTTTAAATTTCATCAACAAGTTGCTAAGAATAAACTCCCTTTAACGATCGGTGGAGGAATCGGTCAAAGTCGTATGTGCATGCTTTTATTAGAAAAAGCACATATCGGTGAAGTTCAAGTCTCTCTTTGGGACGAGGAAACAATTGAGGCTTGTAAGAATAATATTTTCTTATTATAAAATAATAAAAAGACACTGCGCCTTTATTAGTAGCAGTGTCTTTTTATTACAAGCCTAATAATCATCCATCTCATCAAAATCTTCTTGATATTGACCTTCATCATAACGATCTTCATCAAAATTGTGATCGTACTCTTCTTCATCAAGACCAAGCAACTCTAAGTCAGATTCTTCTTCATCATGCTCTTCCTCATTCTCTTCATCTAACTCTGTGTTAGCTTTTTCGAAAGGTTGGATATATTTTAAATATTCAGATTGGATTTCACCTGACGTCTTCATATTTTGTGGCGTACTTTTAAGCGCCTCTTCTTCTGACATCCCTTCTACTTGTATTTTATAAAGAGTCGGCGTCATACCATAAGTATTTAAAAAGTCAGTCAAAGTAGAGGGATCCCTATTAATACTATCTTGAGAAGAATTACTCTCTTCTGATGATTCCAACTGTTGAGCATGAAATTTATCTTGCGCTTCTTGCTCTCTCTTAGCACCCTCAGCTAATTCTTCAGGAGTCGCTTGATAATAGATGGATTGTGGGTCAAGTGTTCTGGGATCAGCGGATACTGACTCTTGAGAGTCAGTCCCCTCTTCTGTTTCCCTTGCAGTTTCCTGAATAACTGTTTCTTTTTGAGGTTCTTCTTTCTCATTATCATTCGTTTTAATACCTTTTGATTTTGACTTAACCTCTGAATCCATTCTCACGTCACTACTATCTTTAGTATTTTTATTTTCTTTCATTTTATCATCAGTTGTTTTTTTCTTAACTCCTGAAGACTCTGAACTGATCGTCTTTTCCACTACCGAATCAAGGGACTGACGACAGCCACCTAAAGCTAGTGTTGTCATTAACAAACTAATAACTGCTAACTTTTTCATTGTCAACACTCCTTTTTATAAAACATTTATACCCTCATTGTATCGTAACCATTAAAAAAAGACTACTTAATTGTAGTCTTTAACCATCACCTCTTACAGAACTTATTGATGATTCAATTTCTTATTGGTAAAAAACAGAATAAGCTAATGAGACTCAAATTGTTTTATGTACCAGTCATTATATATTTTTAGAATAATTGGCAAGACAATATAGCCTGTTAACATGGAACCTATCGCATAAAAATTGAGATGGCTGTTACCTGTATCTGAAATAAGAGAGAACTGTCCCTGCCAATCAAATTTTAGTAATAAAAACAACGATGTTATAAAAGCTAACACAGGAATAACCACATCCGTCAGATAATTTTTACTGACGTTTTGGAGAATAGCTTGTTTACTTTTCCCATGATAAAAACTCACAACTGCCATTGGTACTACTAAAAACTGAATAAAGCGAGACACCGAACTAATAACCATAATACCTTTCATGTCATATTGGAAACTCATTGGGATTAAAATAGCTAAAATAGCGGTAATGATAAAAGCAAAGAGTGGCACACCTTTAGCATTTTTAGCTGCAAACTTACGCGGTAACTGTCCTTCTGAGGCAATTGCTTCGAAAACACGGGGCGTCCCAAAAGAAGCCGCAATATTAATTCCAAACATGGAGACCAAGGCACCGTACGTTATAATATTTTTAATCAAAGGATTGTCAAAAACGGCTGCTAAAACTACCACTTCTTTTGAGACTACAATCGCACTTGGATTTATCATTAAGCCAATACCAATAATTCCAATATAAATAATTGCAATTATAATAATAGCTAAGGGGATTGCTCGTGGTAAATTTTTTTCAGGATTTTCCATCTCTGAGGCTGCACTCGCTAAACTTTCAAACCCTGTAAAAGCATAAAATGCTGCCATGATAGCACCCGTCATCGTGGTTAAATTCATCTTGATAGCTACCATAGTGTCAACTTCTGCTAAATGATTTTGACCTGTTTTCATAAAAATAACAAACCCTGCTAGAATCGCTACAACTAATGCTAAGACTTTCCCAATAGTAGAAATATTACTGAATAGTTTCAAAACATACGTCCCGGCTAAATTAATTCCTAATAATATTGCCATTAAAATAATAAAACCAAGCGTGACCTGTGAGGTACTGATATCGGTTGGACCATTAAGGATATTAACACTTGTTTTAACCACTGCTGTAGCCATGACACCCCAAGCAATCGAAGCAGCTACAAAACGAGTAATCCCTACATAAAAACCAACATTGTCACCAAAAGCTGCCTTGCTATATGCATAAGCTGCCCCATTTGTATTAACATATTTAGAAGCTGAGGCAAAGGTCACTGCTAAAATAATCGCAAAGAAAGCTGCAATCATATAAACCAGTGGTGTATAACTACCTGCTTTTAAAACAACTTCTTGCGGTGTTAAAAAGATCCCCGTCCCAATAATCGAATTTATGCCTAATAGAACAATGGACCAAAAACCAAACTTAACTGTCTTAGCCATCTAGCCAACCTCCTGTTGTTTCTTTTCCCTAACCGACTGAATAAATGACTTAAACAACGTTCGCATGTTAGGGGAAGTCGCTTGCATCATTTCAGGATGCCACTGGACTCCTACTTCCCAAAAATAGGTACTATTTTCAATACACTCAATCACACCATCAGCCGTTTTAGCCGTTACTTGAAAAGGCGTTCCAACATTTTTAATAACCTGATGATGAAATGAATTAATTTTAATTTGTGGTTGTTTTAAACTATTAAATAATTTGCTTTCTGGTAAAATTTCTAGCGTCTGAGTTGCTAAATCTGACCGATGACCTTGATTATGTTTTAAAATAGTTGTACTGCTGGGTATATTAGATAAATCTTGATATAAGTCGCCACCATGATAGACATTTAATAACTGACAGCCTCGACAAATACCTAAAATACCTAGCTCGTTTTTTTCCGCTTCTGCTATCAATAATAACTCAAACTGATCACGTTCTGGAAAGATATCTCCTGTGTCTTGTGATACTTCTTCACCATAATTCAAAGGTGACACATCATGCCCACCGGATAATATTAACCCATCTAACATCGCAACTTGTGCTTTAGTGACAGCTACATCCTCATTAAAAGGAAGCATTAAAGGGACGCCTCCAGCCGAAATAACAGAAGCTATGTAGTCATTGTTAACATATGAGCGTTTATAACCAGGAAACATTCCACCTTCATCAATAATTAAACTACCAGATATACCAATAATCGGTTTTATTTCCAACATAATGACCCCCTATTAAATATTAATCAATAGAAGCAAACAATAACAATACTTGTTTGCCTAGGATAAACAAAAAGAGGGAGAGGACAATAATGTCCCCTCCCTCTGACATAGCTACTCTAAATCATCGCCAAATAAACCGCTAAACAAAGAAAACGTTTACAATTTATCTGATTAGTGTTAGCATTAACTATGGCACTGCTTAGTCATTGGGGACTAATCTTAACTCTCTAGTTGTTGTCGCATCTAGAGAGTGTCATATTTTGTGTTTGCTTCTATCTGACGCCATTATAGGGATAATAAAGGCGAACAGTCAAGGATTATTTTCTTTTAAAAAGTTATAAATAACGCTATTAATCCTATTTTTTTGTGTAGTGACTATCACTACACTTTGTTTAATAACTAAAAAAAATTATTTTCTTAATAATTAATTATTAAGAATAAAAACGTTCTAAAAAGAAAGGAATCCCCCTCTTTTTAGAACGTTTTCTTTATACTAGACTAACCCATTATTTTTAATAACATTTTGATACCAAGTGAATGATTTTTTCTTGGTACGAGCCATCGTTCCTTCACCTAGATCATCTAAATCACCATAAATAAATCCATAACGTTTACTCATTTCACCAGTTGAAGCACTTACTAGATCAATACAACCCCAGGGTGTATAGGCAAACAAGTCTACTCCATCTTCATTAATTGCTTTTGACATTTCGACTAGGTGTTTTTCTAAATAAGCAATGCGATAATCATCATTAATAGTTCCATCTTTTTCTACTTTATCAATCGCTCCTAAGCCATTTTCAGAAATATATAACGGTACCTCATAACGTTGATATAAGTCATTTAAGGCAATTCGTAAGCCAACTGGATCAATCTCCCATCCCCATTCACTTGCTTCTAAGAAAGGATTTTTCGCCCCGCCAAAAAAATTACCTGCAGTTTTTTCTTTTTCTTCGGTACTTACCGTAGCTGACATATAATAACTAAATGATAAATAATCAACCGGATGATTTTTTAATAGCTCTAACTCTCCTTTGGCGATATGTAACTGAATACCATTTTGCTCAAAATACTTGGTAGCATAAGTTGGGTACTCACCACGAACTTGAACATCATTACAAAAATAATTAAACATTCTATTTTGTAAATCTTTGGTCATAACAGTTTTCGGATTACAATCGTAAGCATACATTGTTGCATAAATACTCATACAACCGATCTTAAGTTCTGAATCTAGTTCATGAGCAATCTTTGTGGCTAAGGAACTTGCCACAAATTGATTGTGTAGCGCTTGAAAATTATTTTCAGCCGATTCATTACGCATTGCTACACTGAAGAACGAACCAAAAACGCCTGTATTAATTTCATTAAAAGTCATCCAATATTTTACTTTTTTATGAAAACGAGTCAGAATAGTGCGAGCATAACGCTCAAATAGACCAATTAATTCACGATTTTTCCATCCACCATAGTTTTTGACAAGGTTTAAAGGCGTTTCATAATGAGACATGGTAATAGTTGGTTCTATCCCATGTTTCAATAATTCATCGATTACCTCTTCATAAAATTTTAATCCAGCTTCATTTGGTTGTATCTCATCACCGTTAGGGAAAATACGTGCCCACGAAATTGACATTCTAAACGTTTTAAATCCCATCTCAGCAAATAAAGCGATGTCTTCTTTATAACGATGATAAAAATCAATCCCAACATGATTAGGGTATGTATAGGTATCATAATCAATTGTCAGTGCTGATTCACCCGTCATAAGTAACTTCATACGTTGCTTTCCGCCAGGAGAAACGTCTGCAATGGTCAAACCTTTTCCATCTTCATCATGTGCTCCTTCAAGTTGATTGGCAGCTGTTGCTCCCCCCCATAAAAATTCTTTTGGAAATACTGCTTGTTTTGTCATCCTGTACACTCCTTATATTTTTGATATAGTTTTAGTTGATATAGCTAAACTAGTTGCTCTTTTTCTAAGAAATTAGCCAAAGCACCTAATAAGTTTGCTTGGTTTCCTAGTTTTGACTGTCTAATTTGAGGCTTAATAAGTGGTATTGGAAACTTACTAACTTCTTCTACCAGTTTTGCTTCAAGTGCGTCAATCAAGATAGTTTGCTGACTAACACCTCCACCAATAACGATTACCTCTGGATCTAACATCGTTTGAATATTAAAAAGTTGCTGACTAATTTTTTTAGTATAGTCATCGAATAATTTAAGAGCTAACTCATTGCCTTCTTTGATTTTTTCAAAAAACTGTTCACCTGTAATGGGCTGATCACAACCACTTAGTTCTTGATAGTTTTTTATAAGCACTCTCACACTGCCTTGCATAGCAAAAAAATCATGGTAAGCACTTGTCATTGGATTCGTCCTAATAAAAGAAAATTCACCGGCTGATAAATTAGCACCTTTAACTAATTGGTTATTGATGATAATTCCACCACCAACACCTGTTCCAAATACTAAGACTACACCATTTTCAATCCCTTGTAATTCACCAAACTGCTTTTCACCAATTGCTGAACACTTGCCATCATTTTCAATATGGAGAGGAATACCTGGTAAGCGATCACGAAATAATTGGCGGATATTAATATCCTCTAAATAAGTCAAGGCCCCACCGTGGACGATATGCCCTGTTTCAGAATCTAATAAACCTGGCATACTAATGGCCACACCGCTAATATTAGTGGCTCGCTCACTTGCTAACGTTTGAACTTTACTCAACAAACCTGATAAGCTATCTGGTGTTGGACAAGAGGCAACTTTTTCTAACTTGCCTTTTTCATCACTTTGAGCATATTTGATAGCTGTCCCACCAATATCAATACATAAATAATTTGCCATTCTACTTCTCCTTTACTTGCTAATTACAATCCTTTAATATACTAATTAAAGGAGTTGATTGTTATTTTTACCATTGATGAACTTATTAAACTTAGTGAGCTTGATGCTGAAATTGCCCAATATGTTATAAAAAATACCGAACAAGTTGCTTATATGCGCATTCGTGAATTAGCAAAAGCGACGCACGTCTCTCCTTCAAGCATCGTTCGTTTTGTGAAACATATCGGCTTTGAAAGCTATCCGGAGTTTCGTCTACATGTTAGAAATCATTTAGAAGAAACCAAAACGATTATTGACACCACTACTTATACGCAAACATTTGTTACAAATAATAGTTTAACACCCAATTTTGAACAAGCCTTATCGAATTTAACCACAAAGATTCGTCAAGCTGATTTGATTCATTGTATAGGAATGGGCGCTTCTGGAGCAGTTGCAGAATACGCTTCCAAACATCTTGCAACTTTAGGATATCATAGTTTTGTTACCAAAGGTACCTATTTTCCTTACGCCATGCTAGACCAACACCCAGTTAATAATATAACGGAATTATGCTTATTTTTTTCTGTCTCTGGACATACCATTGAACTAATTCAAATGGCTGAAAAACTCAAAAACCAATCTAATATTACAACTGCCTGTATTACATCTAAACAAACCAGCAACTTAGCAAAACAGTGTGATTTAACTGTCCCATATGATACGTCATACGATCGAATTCATTATCATGCTGACCTATCATCCCAGTTACCCGTTATCTTTATTATTGAAACTATCATAAAAAATTTAATTAGCACTCAAGCTAAAGATAACTAATAACGAACATAAGATAATTTAAAAATTAAACAATTTTAGCTTCTTGTTCTTCTTTAACAGCTTGTTTATCCGCCACTCTAAAGAAGGGTAACCATAAAACAAAATTAATAACTAAGGAAACAGCAAAAATCACTAAATATTTCCAGCCCCCTTGTAAGCCCATTAAGATAGGTGCTGGTGTCGTCCAAGGGAGGGAAATCAAAGGATTCAACTCAGTAAAATTCAGAATATTGACTAATAGCCAAGTAGCTCCGCCCATTAGTATCGGCGATAGAATCATTGGTAAGAAAAAGACTGGATTTAACATTAAGGGCGTCCCAAAAACTAACGGTTCATTAACATTAAAAATACTTGGTGGCCCTGCTAATTTTAAGAGCTGTCTGTACCTTTCGCTCTTGGCCGTAAACATTGATAGTACTAAACCATACGTACTTCCCTGACCACCAAAACCATTCCCACAAACAAAGGCCACGACCATTGCTGTCAAGTAAGGGAGTGGTAAGCCATCACGATAGGCATTCATATTAGCTAAACTATTCGCCATCAAAACAGGCATCACGACACCGTAGATCATGTTAGGATGAATACCGAAGAACCATAATAAATTCGCAATTGTAAAAATTGCAATGATCGCAATCGGAGATGCTGTTATGCTTTGAAGCGGCGCTTGAATTAAAGCAAAAACAAAAGTGAAGATACTTTCAAATGGCGTATAGCTAAAAGCTACTCGAATAACAAAAAAGACGGTAAAGATAATACCAGATAAAATCGCTGGACTTAAAGATTTTGACACATTTGTCGGAACAGAGTCTGGCATTTTAATTGTGATATTCTTTTCATTCAAATAACAATACATTTTAGCTGTTAAAAAACCTACCAGAATGGCAACTAAAAGTCCCGTCCCCCCTGTATATAAAGATTGGTATGCTTCAACACTTTGCATCTCTGTTATCGTTGCCGAACCTGGAAATTCTGTCACAGCCTTTTCTAAGGCAGGCACTTCCAAACGTTGAGGCATGACAATAAAGAAACTAGCTATCGCTAAAAGTCCAGCAGACAGTGGGTTATATTTTTCATTCTTAGCATAAATATAGGCAAAATTAAATGCCACAAAAATTGAAATCAAATTAATCGTCCCGCCTAAAACTGCATCGAAATGTGGTTTTAGACCACTATTTTCTAAAAAGTTAATCCAAGCTGGAATTGGGAAATTACCCAAAATCATTAAAAAGGCTGCACCTAACGTGACAGGTGTCACTCGCATAAAAGCTTCTGATAAAGCGCTGAAAAATTTATTTTGATTCATCCAGTTGGCGATTGGTCCGATGTATTTTCCTAAAAAATCTTCTAATTTTTTCATGAAATAAAAACTCCTCTTTACTTATGATTATGTAGTGTCTGACCATTTGAGTTGATAACGTTTTGATACCAATAAAAACTTGCTTTTTTATAACGAGTTAACTCTTTTTCCTCAACTTCATTGCGATCAATATAAACAAAACCATAGCGCTTTTGATAGCCATTTAACCAGCTAAGCAAGTCAGTAAAACTCCAAGTGCAATATCCTAGCACTTCGACGCCATCACTGATTGCCTCTTGGACTGCTAAACAATGATTGTTCAAATAAGCAATTCGATTCTCATCGTGCACTTCATTGTTCTCTTCTAACGTATCAAAATCACCTAAGCCATTTTCGGTAATAATAATCGGTAAATCGTAACGACTAGATATACGGCGGAGACATACTCTTAAACCAGTTGGATCAATTGTCCAATCCCAGTTAGTTGTCTCTAAGTGAGGATTAGCCACCATTTTATACATACCTGGCATCCCCTGTTCTTTCGTTTTTCCTTTTTCACCACTATAATTTGCCTCACCTGACATGCTAACACCATCTAAAGGATTAGCGGCGACGGTCATTGATTGATAATAATTAACTCCCATAAAATCTGGCGTACTATGAGCTAATAGTGCCATATCTCCCTCTTCAATTATCGGGGCAATCCCTGCTTTTTCTAAGGCTCTAAACGCCACTTTTGGATAACGACCATATCGGTAAATATCCATCCAAAAATAGGCAAAAGAATCATTAACATTTTCTGTTGCAATCACGTTCTCAGGTAAACAATCAAGAGCATAGGCTGGTGCATAAGCAAAACTTGGTCCAATCATTCCTTGATAATTGCCCTCTTTAAATAACTTAGTAACCGAAGCATTTGCTAAATTAACAATATGATTCGCTGCATACATTCTCTTAGGATCATTCACTGCTGGTGGATGTGACGCTAACATATAACCATGCATGATAAAAACATTTTGTTCATTAATAGACACCCAGTACTTCATTCTGTCTGAAAAATTATCAAATAAAATTTTGGCATAATCTGTAAAATCTTTGATAATCTCACGGGATTCCCATCCGCCATACAAGTCTTGCAAATTTTGTGGTAAGTCCCAATGATAAATAGTAACCATTGGTTCAATCCCGTACCTCAGTAACTCATCAATCAAGTTACTATAGAAATCCAAGCCTTTTTGATTGATCTCACCACGACCTTCAGGTAAAATTCGTGACCAAGCAATTGAAAAACGATAGGTTTTTAAGCCCTGTTCTGCCATCAACGCGACATCTTCTTTATAACGATGATAATGGTCAACTGCTACTTCACCATTGCTCCCTTTAAATGTTTTTCCTGGTAGTTTAACAAAATCATCCCAAACTGATTTCCCTTTTCCATCTTGTTGATAAGCACCTTCAACTTGATAAGCTGCTGAAGCTGATCCCCATAAGAAGTCTTTGGGAAAATCAGTTAATTCTTTATGATACATAGCTAATTCCTCCTATAATTTTTATTGTTAATAACTATCATAAACTAGAACGTTATTTTTTGTAAGCGTTTCAAGAATGTAGAAAAAAAAACCTACTTGGTACAAAGTGTACCAAATAAGCTTTTTCTTCGAACTTATTATTTTCCCTCAATGACACTATTTTTTAACGGTCTATTATTTTTAAAATTCAATAAATTAGTTCGAGCCAATTCAACATAAAAATCAATCGTAGCTGGTAATTCAAATCCACCAGCAACATGAGGCGTAATCAAAATATTCGATAAGTCCCAAGCACGATGTCCATCAGGAAGCGGCTCAGGTTCTGTGACATCTAGTATTGCACTAAAGCTTGGTGTAGCTTCTAAGTGGTTACAAAGGGCTTCTAGATCAACGACTGTTCCACGGGCCATATTTACTAAAATGGCATCTGACTTCATTTTTTTTAATAAATTTTCATCAATTAGATGATAATTGCTTGTCATAGCTGGGACACATAAAATTAAGACATCAATATCAGCTAACTTATCTGAAAAATTATCAATTGAACGAACTTCTGACACAAAAGGAAAGTCCTTCGTATCATTTTTATAAAAGCCAACAATCTCACTACCTAGTGCTGAAAAACGTTCGGCAATATTTTGTCCCAAATCACCTAGGCCTAAAATCCCCACTTTAGAACCATAGATTGATTTTATTTTTCCTTCTTTTTTCCACGTTCCTGCTAATTGGTTTTGATAATATAAATTTAGCTTACGCATCATCATCATAGTCGTTTCCAGAGTATGTTCAGCTACTGTCAAGCCATAAGTCCCACGTGCATTGGTTAAACTTGTTTTTTCTGGTAGAACCCCTAGCGGACTATAAAGTTCATAACCAGCACTACAAAGTTGAACCCATTTTAAATTTTTTAGTTTATCCCCGAGTTTTTCAGGAGGTAAATTCCCCCAAATAACGGTTGCTTGTTCAATATCAGCTGGTGTGACAGTTTTTTGAGTCCGAAATAAAAAATTATCTTTTGGAAACTGCTGAGTTAAGCTTTCCTCTCTTGCTAGTGTTAAGTCATCTAAAACTAAAATTGTTTCACTCATTTTCTACACTCCTATTCTAATAAACAACTACATTACTTATTCTATAATCTCACGATATTAGGACATAAGCAACTGAATAAACTTTTGTTTTGGGAACAGATTACGCTATTAAGAAATAAAACCTGCCACAAAACAAAAAAATAGGACATTATCTGATAATCTGTTATATAATAATGATAATAACATTAAAGGAGATGATTTTTTGACATACGATGCTGAAGAAACGCTATATGGATTAAATCAAGCAGGTCAAAGTAGGGACACTTTCGCTAGTTTTTTACAACAGTTTATAACTGATAATACTATTAATCCTGGAGATAGTTTAGTAGAAATCTTTGAAGAATACATTACTGAAAGGGATGTTTACGATTATACTGATGAAGAGTTAGCTGAGATGTATGACAACTTTGACTCTTCCACAGATAATGTTGCAAGCAGTGGCTTAACACTGACATTAGCAGAAGACAATGGCCTACATTTAAATCATTACTCAAGTGAACTCTGAAAGAAACAGGAGGACAAAGAGACAACAACTTTTGCTGCCTTTGATGAGTTTTATCACTTTTTAAAAGCTAAAAATTTATTTCAACCTAATGCTCCCTCAGCTGAAATAAATTTCCGAGATTTATTCTAAGTCAGAAGTATATTTGTCTTTTTTTCACAATATTCAAAAAAACTATGTGATTATAAGTCAATACTTTATTAGGTTCGCTATGAAATTAAAATAAAAATTGACAAACGTCGTTAGATAACATAGGATGATTGTCAGTTTTTATTACTATATAATAATCATTGACAGCTCCATTTTATTTTTTGATTAATTTTTAGAAACTGACCTATTCCAATTAGATTATCTGATACATTACTATCACATGTTTTATTTGTGAACAAAAAGATATAACGAAAAGCGCTTGTCTTTTGAAATAATATCGTCTATCATGAAGGCACATTCAAATAGTTTAATTATTTGCAGGGGGACGTTAGTCGTTGAGAAGGTAAAACCTGACCCTTAGAACCTGTTGGTTGATACCAGCGTAGGGAGCAGATGTCACTTTGTCATACACTAAATCCCTGACATTTAAGACATTCTTCCTAAGAGAAGAATGTCTTTTTTTTATTGATAAAGGAGGAAATAGTGATGAAGAAAGTTTTAAGTATTGCTGGTTCAGATTGTAGTGGAGGTGCTGGCATCCAAGCAGATTTAAAAACATTTTCAGCACATGGCGTTTACGGAATGTCTGTCATCACATCTGTCGTAGCTGAAAATACGGTTCGTGTTATCTCTTATCAAGATATGACACCTGCTATCATTACCGAACAAATTAACGCAATTTTTGAAGATATTACACCTAATGCTATTAAAATAGGCATGCTTTCCTGTGTTCCCACAATGATAGCCGTTACAAAAAGTTTGCAGAAATGGCAGCCAAAAAATGTGGTATTAGACCCTGTTATGTTTGCTAAAAATGGGATGGCTTTGATGGAGCCTTCAGCGATTGATACTTTGATTCAACAAGTCCTCCCCTTAGCAACCTTAGTGACACCCAATATTCCTGAGGCTGAAAAGATATCAGGAAAAACTATTCGCTCCACCTCAGATATGGAAGAGGCGTGTCGTTTAATCTATCACACGTGTGCTTGTGCTGTTTTACTAAAAGGCGGCCACAAAGATGGAGATGCAACCGATATTTTATTTGATGGTAAACAATTTTATTATTATACAAGTAAACGAATAGAAACTAAAAATACTCATGGGACAGGCTGTACCTTTTCTGCAGCTATTGCTTCACAACTAGCCTTAGGTTTGCCACTAAACTTAGCAGTAGCTGAAGCTAAAAATTATATAACTTTAGCAATCCAACACTCATTAGCGATTGGCTCTGGCCATGGTCCTACTCATCATTTTTATGATCTCTATCGCAATGGATTAGCGGAGGACAAAAATGACTAATAGCTATTTATTACTAGAAGTCAAGCAAACTTTAACCAATGTTCGGCTTCATCACCCTCTTGTGCATCATATTACCAACTATGTGACGGCTAATGATTGTGCTAATATCACCTTAGCGATAGGCGCTTCACCTATTATGGCTGACGAGAAAATAGAAGTAGCTGATATTACCACATTATCACAAGCATTAGTCATCAACATTGGGACACTCAATCAAAATAGTGCCGCTGCCATGTTGCTAGCTAGTAAAAAAGCCAACGACTTAGGAATCCCAATTATTTTAGACCCTGTAGGGGCTGGTATTTCTAGTTTTCGTAACCAAACTTTAACTAGTCTACTACACGACATCCACTTTACTGTCATTAGAGGGAATTTATCAGAGATTAGCTACTTAGCGGGTTACAAGACACAGCCTAAAGGCGTTGATGCTACAAGCGACGACTGCATCTCTCAGCTAGACAAGCAAGAAATCGCTAGCTTACTTGCTAAGCGCTATCGGTGTGTTGTAGTCATTACAGGAAAAGTCGATGTTGTATCAGATGGATCTAAAACTTACTTGATAAAAAATGGGATTTCTGAGCTACAAAACATTACTGGTACGGGATGTATGCTTAGTTCCCTAGTTGCTAGCTGTTGTGGCGGTATGCCACAACAGCCATTGATAGCCACTTTAACCGCACTGCTGATTATGGGGGTTTGTGGAGAGCTAGCGGCTGAAAAACAGACAGGTCAAGGTTCGGCAAGTTTAAAAATACAGCTAATAGATAACGTGAATACCTTGTCCTATACTACTTTAAAGGAGCGTGGTCAAATTGAACAAACAATGCCTTGACTATCGTCTTTACCTGGTAACTGATAGAACTCTCATGTCACAATCGAGTTTAATTGACACGATCTCTCAAGCAATAGATGGGGGTATCACTATGTTACAATTGCGTGAAAAAAAACTAAGCTCACAAGCTTTTTTAGAAGAAGCGTTGGCCGTAAAAACGCTCGCCAAAGACAGACATATTCCTCTTATTATCAATGACCGAGTTGATATCGCCCTAGCTTGTCAAGCTGACGGCGTACATATTGGACAAAATGATTTGCCTTTACCTGTCGTCCGAAGTTTAATCGGAGCTGATAAAATTATTGGCGTATCTGTCCAAACCTTAGATCAAGCGATTATAGCAGAAAAACAAGGAGCTGACTATTTGGGCGTGGGTGCCATGTTTCCAACTAAAACAAAAGAAGAAGCGATTATCGTCGATCACGAGACTCTCGCCAAAATTTGTCAAAATGTCTCCCTCCCGATCATCTTAATCGGAGGGATGACACAACAAACTATTCCACTTTTCCAACACGAAAGAATTAATGGCTTTGCCATTGTTTCCGAGATTATGACAGCTACCGAAACATGTCATGTCACACAAAAATATCGACAGTTAATTGACCAACAACTATTAAATAAAAGAGGTGCAACATGTCCTTTTCTAGATCATTAAAAAACAAAGCGCAGACAATTTGGGAAGCCGGTTATCACCATCCCTTCGTTCAAGAGTTAGGACAAGGGACATTAAAAAAAGAACGATTTCAATTTTACTTAAAACAAGATTATCTTTATTTACTTGACTATACTAAAGTTTATGCTCTTGGTGCTGTCAAATGCAAAGACGAAGAACTCTTACAACGATTCGTTGAAATTCAACACAGTATTCTGACAACTGAATTAGCTCTCCATCGTCAGTACATGAAGCAGTTTGATATTGATTTTAACGAACTAAAAACAACACCCACCTCTTTGTTTAATCGCACTTACACTGCCAATATGCTCGCAGTTGGGCAGACTGGTGATTTAGCTGAAATTTTAGCTACTATTCTTCCCTGTGCTTGGACTTATTATGACTACGCTATGGGGTTAAAAGAAAAGTATGCCGATCAACTTGAAGAAAATTTCTATAAATCTTGGATTGAAATGTACGCTAATGCTGATTTTTTAGAGTCATTTTCTTGGTTTTTTGATACCCTTGATACTTTGGTGGAAAATAAATCTGTTATCGAAAAACAACGAATTGAGGCTATTTTTACAGCAAGTGTTGAATTTGAATACCTTTTTTGGGAAATGTCTTACCAACAAAATTTAGGAATTTTGCATAAATAGAAAGTAGGCTGACTTTAACTTCAAGTCAGCCTACTTTCACCCATAATAATTGATATTATTACGACTCACAATAGGTGTTTATCAACTTCCCTAAGACGTTCTGAGCCTCTTGATCTTTAGATTTTATTAGGTTTTCTTTTTCAGGTACTTCAACCAAGTTATCCTTTATTTTTTTTTTAAAACCACTGGTCGGCGTTAACTGTTCACCCGTTATTTTTACTAACTCATACACTATGCCGTTATCTCCTAATATATATTTACTGGCGGGCATAGTTTCATCCATATTTACCTCATAATCTACTTTCAAATCCCGATAATCAATTTCGGGATCATGACCAATTTGTCCATTAAGTGCTGTATAAAATACAACCCCCCCCATTGCATGTAACGGAAAATCATCCCATTTAGATTCATCGTTCTTGCTTACTAAAATTTTACCATCAGGAGTCTGGCCAAACCAATCTCCTATACTATGCTCTTCAGGTGAAAAAAAGATTGGCGTGACAGCTTGTTTGCTTTCTTCAGCACGAGTCACTGCCCAGTCATAAAATTTATCCGAGATAATTTTTTGTGCATTATCACTCAGATTTGTTTTGGCTTTACAATTTTTTTCAACTAATTTAGTTGGATAAGTCATACTCCCCACTAAACTAGTACTTCCTATAAAAATGAATAGCGTAAGTATAGCGAATGTTATCGTAGTTTTTTTCATATAAAAACTCCTTGGTTACTATTTGGTAGGTATCTCTTAACTCTCTTTATCTTACTACAAGACCCTATCCACCCGAACTTCATATATTAACGAAAAAACAACTTTTAGAAAACAGATACGTTTAGTATGTCATTAGTTAGCCAACAAAAAAAGTTATCTTCTACCTTAGTTAGTAGAAGATAACTTTTAAATATCTGATTAAATACCTTTTTTACAACGTTTAATATTTTTTACCATTTGATGGACTGTGCCATTAACTTCTTTAACTTTTTGATAAGCATTATGATCCAATTCCAACACGCTTTTGATCATCTCCCGAACTTCTAAAACATCCGTTAGATTGTAATTTTTTTCGTAAACACCAACATCAATCGATTCTAAGACGCGTTCAAAATGTTCGGCACTCATTTTAAAGCGAATTTCTATCTCATCTTTGACATAATTAGGATAACTCTCATCTACCTTCAGATAACGTGCAGAAGTTCCTAGCATTTCAGTATAGTGTTCAGCTAAAGAATCTGATTTGTCTTCATTTGAACGACGTCGTGCTTGCTTACGATCATAAAAAATACCCATTGCCCATAAGATAACACCTGCATAAACTGCAATTGATAAATCACGCAAGTACTCCCCCGATGTGAAAAACTTTTCCAACGTAAACATACTCTTCCCCCCTAAGATAATAATCATGTCCGCTATTTTTAAGATTACTTGCTATTTAATCAAATAGCTCTAGTTAATCAGTCACTTCAGCAATCAATTCTTTTAGTTTGCTTTGAGCTGCTTGGTCTTCAGAAATAATAAAGTGTTCCTTACTTGGTATCTCACTAATAGTTCCTAAATCATCACATTCTATAAACCCTTCACCTGCTCCTAATAACTCTCCTGCTGGCTTTTTGTACTCATAGACTATCCCATTATCACCTAAAATATATTTACTTGAGGGGAACTCTGGGTCTAAATTTCTAGAATAACCCTCTGCAATCGAACTAGATAAAATTTTTTCATCATGTCCTGTAGTCCCATCTAGAGCAGTAAAGAATAACAGACCTCCAAGTGCTTCGATAGGAAAACTTTCTTTTCCAGGATTCCCTTCATTTTGAACTAATATTTTTCCATCAGGTGTTTGACCGAACCAATCACCACTTCCACCTGATCCATGGTTAAAAAATAACGGACTACTTGCCATATTGCCTATTTTTGCTCGCTCAGTTGCCCAATCATAAAATCTTTGATTAATTTTTTCTTTTTCATGAGCAGAAAAAGAATGCCTCTCTGGGTTTGAAGTCTTAGACTGCTCGATACTTTTTTCTCTGCCATTACCCATTACAATTGCTTCAAAATTTTTCTTTAATTCATAATTTTCTGTCTCATTAAAATAGATTAAATTTTCATCATTTCCTTGATTTTGTGAGGTTATCAGAATCGTTGGCTTCCCATCTTTCAGAGTAAATAGATAAAGATGAGCACCTTTTGGTGAATGAGACTCTATATCTGAAAAAATGGCGACTATGTTATACCCATCAAAACTTTCGCCATCTTTTGATAAGGTGACATCTATTGGGTTATTTTTAAAAGCAAAATTATTTTTAACAATATCTTGAGGGTAGTGATAACCATAATAATTAATGGTTTCTCCTAAAGGATACGCTTCTTGATAATCTTGTCCCATTTCGTCCCCCCACTGTCTCATGTAATCAGCTAATTTTTGTGATTTATGAGAATCCCAAAGTGGTCTGTGGGCGTACTTTTCTTTTTTTAAGTCTCTGTTCCGTTGAGAGTCAACATGTTTTGACGGGGTATGGTTTCTCTTGGATTTCTCATGTTTCAGACTATTTCTATGGTCCTTTTCAGGTTTCATTTCAGAAGACTGGTCTTCACTTTTTGGCGCTACCTGTTGAGATGTTTCTTCCACATACTCTTCTTTTTTACCACAGCCTATTAGAAAGAAAACACTTAATAAAATTAACCACTTTTTTTTCATGCTTTTTTATCCTCCCTTAGTTTTCATTTTTTACTAGCAAGCCAATTCAGCTAAATAATCTATCGCCCCCTATCTAAAAAACAAGAAAACGTTTAGATTAACTTAACGTTTTCTTGCTGGTGCTGTTGTTTTAAATAACTTTACGGGATTAAGTAAATAGCTCGACTCGATCACTTGTTAAAATTAGTCTTGTTTTAATAAAGCTACAATTTCATCGCGTTTGCTTGATAGTAAGCTTACGGTTTGATTTAATTCAGCTGCATACTCTGCGTTATGACTCGCTTCAGTTGCTTTTATTTCTGTTTCTAGTGATTCAATCGCTGTTTCAATTTCTTGTAGTTCAATTTGCAATTCTTTTTTTAACATAGTGGACTCCTCCTGTGTCTATCATGCCTAATTTAACTTTAAATCAGTGCTAGACGTTTTAATCTCATCTTTAGTTTACCATAAAAGTCGATTTTTTTGCTGTAAAAACTGTCAATAATAAAAAAGAAACGCTCTAAAGCGTTTCTTTTTTATTTTGGGTTAAATTAATGGAAAAAAATCAGAGTCTGTTTTATTATTATTTTTACATATGAATTTATTATTGTTACCAATCTAGCCGTTTAAACTGACAACTGTAGCTTTAACTAAACTTAGTAATGTGCCTAACATGTAAAGTTGTTCCTCATCCATCTCTAAATAATTAGTAGAATAAGCTTTTGTTAACTCAAATCGCAAGTCACTATTTTTATTACTTTCACGCGTTTATGAAATTATTTTCTTGATTTCGTATTTTTTTTAATTTTAAAACTTCCTTTGTTTGTTCCAAAATTTCTGATTTTTTCTCATAAATGGCAAGTTCCTTTTCCACATTTTCAATACTTTCTTTTTTTATGCGTTGGTAAACATTATTATCGTTATTAAGAGTAGTATAGTTGCCATAGGGAGACCACTCGTGTCTATTTAAAAAGTTTTGTATCAAAAATAACGATTATTTAACAATATCTTAAGGCTAACTCTGAAAGTTGACCTTGTTAT
Organism: Vagococcus intermedius; assembly: GCF_029144185.1. Lineage (NCBI taxonomy): Bacteria > Bacillati > Bacillota > Bacilli > Lactobacillales > Enterococcaceae > Vagococcus > Vagococcus intermedius. The sequence continues at coordinate 1,301,941 of NZ_CP110232.1, forward strand.
TTTTTCGGAGTATAGTAGCATTAATTATTTGCAAGCGATTTGTTAGTAAGTACGTCATAACGACGCTTGTTTTGAAAGGATGTTTTTAAATGACAATTAATCCTCAAGCAAAAAAAGCTATTAACACTGCTTGTGTAGCTGCAGCAGGTGTTTGTGCCTCACCCATTCCTTTTTCTGATTCGGCTCTTTTGATTCCTATTCAAACAACCATGATTGCCGCAATTTATAAAGCCAATGACCAACAAATTTCTGAAGGGCTGATTACTGGTGCTTTAAAAGCAACGGCTACAGCGGCAATTGGTAAAGGTGTCGCAGGTAACTTACTAAAATTCATACCTGGCGTTGGCACAGTTGTAGGGACAGCAATTAATGCTAGTGTAGCAGTTGGTTTTACCAAATTACTTGGTAATGAAATTGCCAAAGCCTTAGAAAATCAATCATCTGAACGTAGTATTGATTTGATGGAAATGTTACATCTTATTAGTAAAAATTTCAAACCCAAAGCCTAATTTAAAAGACATTCTTCCTAAGTAGGAAGAGTGCCTTTTTTCTTTTTTATAAATCAAACTACTCCTTGAGACTGATTACTTTTTCAATACCTATGTTATACTAAGGTTAATTAAAAGTTATTTAAAGGAGGATTACTATGAAAACACCTACTAAATTTTTGACAGGTCTTATCACAGGTTTATCCGTTCTACTGTTAGCTGGTTGTCAAGGTAATACAAATGAAGATAAAGTGAAAAATGAAGATAACACTAAAACAACTGCTAAAGAAGATAAAGAAAAACAAGTTGCCACTTTGCCTCAAACAAATTTAGAAGACGTTATTAATCTATATGAAAAAAATTATCCTGATTCGGATATCAGCTCCATTCAAATAGAAAAAACACGAAATGACTGGGAAGTTGAAGTTGAAGGTTTAGATGATTCGAAAGAGTATAGTTTAAAACTTTTAGATAGTTCTGATAAAATCATCAATCAGAAAGAAGAAAAGCTTGATCAAAATGAAGCTAATGGCGTCAAACGTGACACTGATAAGTTAAATTTATCTGAACTAGCTTCTCTTAAAGAAGTGACTAAACATGCCCAATCAGAAGTGCCTGATGGGCAACTTGATGAAATGGAATTAAGTCAAGACCTAGGAATTAACCACTGGTCTTTAAAAATATTAGACGGCCGCAAAGAAGTTGAAGTGAAAATTGATGCCCAAACTAATAAAGTCATTTCAGTTGAACAGGATGATTAAATCTTCCTAGACTTATTAAATTTTATCAAGAATAAGATCTGTATCAAAATAACTACCTATTAAAAATTAATCTTGAAATCTCTTTCTTTACAGTCTTTTAATTGTTATAATTTGTAACAATTAAAGGAGTGACAAACATGCAACTAAGTATTATTGCAAGTAGTTATTTAACCTATTCTTCCCACATATACCCAGATATACAAAAGACCGATTTGTGGACGGATTATGATACCACTATTGCTGAAGAATTTGCCAAAGGTCAAGCTATCTATGTCGTCTATGATTGTTACGAAAAAGATACGCTCCGCCTTTCTCTTTGTAAAAGAAGTGAGACACCTACTGCGAATGCTGATTTTGATTTACTAACTCGACACTATCGAATTTTCTCAGTCGCTGAGTCTGTCTTAAATACTTGGCATGAGATTTTAACTCTAGAGCATAGCAATGTATTAGCACGAGCTTATAAATTTGATGTCGTAAATTATAATAAAGATGGTGCACGACAAATTGAGATAAGTATTTAATAACTGAAAAAGCTTGATTCCATTCACTAAGATAGAATCAAGCTTTTTTATTTTTTATGTGAAAGGTATGTTTTGGTAAGATGTTTAGTTAAAGAGAGTCTAACCTTGTCCAACTCTTTTTTATAAGCCAGTGAGTCATTTTTAGGTGATTGATCATTGACAAATCGTCCCTTATTTTGAACTCCCCAAAATTTAGCTGTATCATCGTCAAATACTTTAAATGCTTTCATATAATTATCCCACATTTTATCATCTTGGCCTAATCCGTCACCGACATAGCCTTGACCACCACCTAAATAGCCAGCATTCATAATAGTAAAGATATCTTTATCAGTTAGTAAACCTTCTAACCCTTTATCACTGTCTCTATAGGCAAAATTTTTAGAAAAGACACGTTCCATATACCCTTTAATCAAAGGTGTTGGTGAATCATACCAGTTAGGATAAACAAAAATAATATGTTGGGCTTTTTTTACATAAGCTTGTTCAAGCTTGACATCTTCTGGAATCTCACCACTACCATCTTTGGCATGATAAAAAGTAGCTAAAGTCATAATGGGATCGAATTTTAATTGGTACAAATCACGTTTTTCAACTTCAAATTGATGTGATTCAAAAAAAGCCATTGCAGTATTTCCTAAATCATTTGTAATACTCTCTTCTCGAGGGTCTGCCATTATAAATAAAACTTTTTCTTTTTTAGTATTGCTAGTAAAGCCCTTCGGTTCATAAGTTTGTTTGAGTGAATCAGGAACAACGGTTGCAGAAGTAATCACATCCTCCCTTTGTGACGTATCAGAGGTTACCTTTTTTCTTTTTTGCTTATTTTTACTCTCACTTCTCTTATTTTGTTGATCTTTGGTTAGTAATTTTTCAGATTTCTGTGTCTTATTGACTTCTGCCAATGCCTCATTGTGTAAATGAGCATAACTAAGTAAACAGCACAGTACTATCGTCAATAACCAGCTCTTTTTATGCATCGTGTTATAGGCCTCCTTTCTTTACATTACGTTAATTGTCTCATAAATACAGCTTAAAAATAAGGCATTTTCAATTAGATAACATCACCTTATACAAGCTTTTACAAAAAGTTCAACAATGTAACGCTACATAAAGATTCTAGAAATACCCTGTCCAATTTAATAACAAAAAAGTTTAAGACTAGCCCTAGAGATTGGCCAATCTTAAACTTTTTTATTTAGTAGTTTATTTAAACCTACACCTACCACCTTCACAATATTGACTCTCTGTATTAACACTTAATAACTCTTCAAATTGAGGGTTGGGGTGTTCTTCTTCCCAAACTTGTTGTAAAGCACCACTGAAAGTTGCTAAAGGCTGAGCCCCTTTAATGACATATTTATCATTAATAACCATAAATGGCACACTATTAATCCCCAGTTTACCAGCTGCTTCTTCTTCTAAACAAACCTCTCGTACAAACGCGTCTGGATTATTTAACACAGTCTTTAACTCTGCTTCCTCTAAGCCTATACTTGTTCCAATCTCTACTAAAACATCCAAATCACTAAGCACTTTCCCTTCAGTGAAGTAAGCTTGAAATAGTTTCTCAACAAGCTCTGCTTCAAGCCCTTTTATTGCAGCGTATTTGGCTAATCTATGAGCATTACGAGTGTTAGTTGGTTTCATCTTATCAAAATCAAAATCCAAACTAACCCCACTTGCTTGTTCAGCAATTTGTTGATTCATAGCTGCTGCTTCTTCTACACTGACATCATATTTTTGAGCAAGCGCTTCTGTAATCCCTATCCCCGTATAATTACTAGCCGTTGGATCTAATTCAAAACTTTTAAATGAGACAGTTATGTCATCTTTGTATGGAAACAGATTAATTGCCTTCTGTAATCGGCGTTCACCTATGTAACAGAATGGACAGGCAAAATCTGACCAAATATCAATTTTCATACTAGCACCTCTTTATTTTTATAAACTTACCTTAAAGATAGTTTAGCTCACTTTATAAAAATGTCGTAATTAAATGCTTGTTCTAAAACAGACAAGCATGTAATGATGATAAATACCCATCAGGTGCTAGTTAAAAATGTTTGTTATCATCTTTATCGACCAGAAACTTCACTTGAAGAGCGTTCCTAAAATGTACTTAAAAAACAAAGCATGCTTTATTTTTTATAAATAAAACGATAATAAATTCCCAAACCAATACTTCCTACAATTAATAATGCCAAAGCAACGATTGAAACCTTTTCAGATAAAAAGATGGAAACCAACATCATTAAACCACTTATTACAAATAAATAGCCTGTTTTACGATTATATATTTTTTTTATTTCGACATCGGCAATGCCATCTCCTAAATGATAGCCTGGTTGAGGAGTTGTTAAATACGTACTACTTAATTTGGGTAAATAGTTACCGATTACTACGACGATAAGCCCAATTAAAAATATCACAATTTTTCTAATATCTAGGTCTTTTCCTAATCCTACTGCTAAGGTCACGCCATAGACTACTATACTTATGATTGGTATAACCCACTTAACAAGAGTCTCGAATTTAGGCTGCGGCATGTTACTATTTTTTTTACGGTCATTAACAACACATGAAAAAATTTGTATGCCACCTAACAATAATGGTAAAACGAATAAGGCAACATTTTTACTAGCAAACCCATCTGGTGTGTTATTAATTCCAAAATGAATCGCCATTTTAGCAGGTAGGTCTTCGTAATAAAACACTCCTAAAATAATGGGTGATAGGGTCACCAAAGTTGTAAAATACATGATTTTTTTATCTGATTTTGTCATATTATTTTCCTCCTAAACTTTGAATCCAAACTAAAACGTCTTCAAAGACTGATAAGTTTAATTCATAGTAAATAAAATTTTTCTCTTTACGTTTCTCTATCAACTCTGCCTTCTGTAACAAAGACAAGTGATAAGAGACTGTGGCATTGGTTAAATCTATCTTATCCGCAATATCACCTGCTGACATTGCTCCTTTTTTTAACATTTCTAAAATTTGACGCCTAATTGGATCTGAAATAGCTTTTAATGTTTCTGACATCCCCATTTTACAATCTCCTATCTATTTAGATTTTTTTCTAATTAGAATTATATCTAAATAGATTGTATAGCGTAACCAAACAAAAAGCAACACCTATTTAGAAAAAAATCTAAATAGGTGTTGCTTTAACTTTTTAAAAACCAACTGCGCCATATTGCCTCATGATGCTTGATGATTGTTTCAGCCGATGCTAACTTATTACGTGAAGTTGTGTGCAAATTAGGTTTCATATAACAGTAATAGCCATTTCCATGGGCAAAACGAATAGCTGTATCCATACAATACTCTGTTTGTGCCCCGCAAAATTCAATCGATTTAACGTTGAGATGCCTTAATATATCCGGTAATATTGTATGATAAAAAGCATTAGCTGTCTTTTTACTAACATAATAGTCAACTGAATCGTTGTTCAAACCAGCTAACAATTCCCATAAAGAGGAACCATTTACTAAGCGTTCATCTTCATGTTGAATAAAAATAATAGGTCTCTTTACCGAACGGTATAAAGCGATTCGCTGATTTACTTCATATACAATGCGTTCTAGTTCATGTAAGGGGGCTTCTACTGTATCAAGACCTACTTGTAAATCAATGACTAACAAACAATCTGCTAACATAGTTACACCTCTCAAATTTACGACTTATATGTCACTGCTACTATATCTGATTTTTGAAAAAATGACCTACTGCTTAGATCAGATCTTCTTGAAAATCACTTAATATCTCAATATTTTGCGAAATACTTATAAAAGCTTCTAATTCACTCTTTTCTAAGATCCCCCTTAATGTATCCATTTCAAATTGTGTCATTACCATGATAATAATACCTCTTTCTTGTTTTGTATACGCTCCTTGCGCATGATAAATGATTGTAATTCCTCGAGTTAATTTTTCTTGAATTTTTTTAACAATTTCATCTGGATATGGTGTTATAATCATAACTTGAACTTTTTGATACTTTGTATAGATAATATCTGTTGTTTTAGAAGCAACTAAAATTGATAAAATACTATAAAACATATGTGGCCAGCCAAATATATAACCTGATATAATAACTATTGTGCCATTAATAATTAAAGAAATATTGCCAATACTTCTACCTGTTAATTGTCTAATACTTAATAATATAATATCTAAACCACCTGTTGATAACCCATGTTTTAAAGCTAACCCTAAGGAAAAGCCACTGATTGCCCCACCAAAAATAGCACATATGATAGGATCAGATATTAAAATAACTTTAGGTGTTAATTCAATTGCAATTGACACAAATGTCACACCTGTTATTGTATAAAATAAAAATTTTCTATTGATTAAAAACCATCCTAGTATAAGTAACGGAACATTTAAACTCCAATAAACCAATCCTAAGGAAACATGCCCTGTAGTATGTTGCGTAATTAATGTTGTGATGATTTGTGATATTCCTGTTATACCACCTGCATAAATATTACCGTTTTGTAAAAATATGTTTAAAGCCATTGAATACAAAAAAGCATAAAGTAATAAGATAAAAATATTCATCACAAATTTTTGTACTAGTTCTCTTTCTTTAGCTACTGTCCATTTCATTAAACCACTAACCCCTTCTGTTCCTATTGAAAAAATAATAGGCTACAAAGACCAATTTTTCAGAAATGGTTTTTGTAGCCTTATTTTTTAAATTATTAATGATACTTTCTTTTCAACTTCTCTTAACAACTCACCATTTTTCAATAAATCTGTCGCTTTTTCTAATTCATTGAACATTTGAATATCTTGATCATTTTCAATAAATTTAACAGAATGTCGAAATGTCTCATAAGCAGCCTTACTGCCTACTCCAAGTGTGCCTTTATCTAGTATAAAATCAATTGCCTGACACGCTGCCATAATTTCAGTAGCAACAATTCGTGTTGAGTTATCTAAAATGTCTCTCGCTTTTCTAGCTGCAATTGTCCCCATACTTACAAAATCTTCTTGATTTTCACAGGAAGGTATTGAGTCTACACTTGCTGGATGTGCTAAAATTTTATTTTCAGATACTAATGATGCAGCTGCATATTGCGTGATCATAAATCCAGAATTTAAACCAGGATGCTTAACTAAAAATGATGGTAGGCCACTTAAATTAGTATTAATTAAACGCTCAATTCGACGCTCTGAAACATTTCCAATTTCAGCCGAGCCTATCCCTAAAAAGTCAAAGGGTTGGGCTAATGGCTCTCCATGAAAATTACCTCCAGAAATAACTTTACCAGATCTCATAACCAGCGGATTATCTGTTACAGAATTCAATTCAATTTCAACTTTTTCTTTCACATAAGCCACGGTATCTTTACTAGCACCATGTATTTGTGGGATGCAACGTAAAGTATACGCATCTTGTACTCTTTCAGCTGTTGCAGCAGTAGTTAGGGTACTTTGTTGTAGCAACGACCGAATATTTTTAGCCGTATCTAATTGTCCTTTTTGTGGTCGGATTAGATGGATTTCTTCACTAAATGCATCTATTATTCCATTATGAACTTCTAAAGAAAGGGCACCTGCAATATCAGATAGTTTTAGTAAGACACCTGCATCATATGTAGCTAAAGCACCGATTGCAGTTAATACTGTCGTACCATTAATCAAAGCCAAACCTTCTTTTGCAGCTAAATTAATAATAGAAATATTGGCTTTATCCATAGCTTCTTCTCCGTCCATTAACTCGCCTTCATAATAAGCTTGACCTAAGCCTAACATTGGAAGAACCATGTGAGATAACGGTGCTAAATCACCAGATGCACCTAGGGACCCTTTTTCTGGAATATATGGTATAAGATTTTTATTCAACATTTCCACTAGTGTATTAATTGTAGTTAAACGAATGCCAGAATAGCCTTTGAGCAATGAATTAATTCTAATTAACATGATTGCTCTTACTTCGTCTTCTTTAAAGTTATTGCCAAAACCACAAGAGTGCGTTCTAATTAAATTTTCTTGTAATCTCTGTGCCTCATCTTCTGGAATACTAACTTTGACCAAAGAACCAAAACCTGTATTAACACCATATGTGATTTCTTTATTTTTAACAATAGTGTCAATTATTTTTCTAGAATCATGAACTGCTTGAATAGCTTCCTCAGAAATAGTCACTTCATCAAAATTTCTTGCTACACTGATAACATCACTCAAGGTCAAACTATTGCCATCTAATATCACTGTCTTAGTCATTTTTTTCCCTCCTAATTAGTTAATGTTTATTTAATATGAAATAAAAGATACTAGCCACAATAATACCAATAACACCTGCTAATAAACTTATTGTACTGGCACCAAATGCAAGCATCCAAATACTTACCAAAATAGCAATAATCGGGATAAGTGGCCCAAAAGGTAATTTAAAGGTCAAATTAGTATTCGGATTTTTCTTTCTTAAAAAGATCACTGCTAAAGCTGATGGAATATATTGAATAAATCTAAAAACAACACTTAATTCTGCCAATTGCTCAAAACTACCACTTAGTAATAATAAAGAAGTCAGTACACCAGAAACAGCTATCGCAATAATAGGTGCTCCCTTATTATTTTTTTTAGAAATAATGGTTGGTAACAACCCTTCATCTGAAATTGCAGCACCATATCTCGGAATCATCATAGAATCACCTACATTTAATCCTAATATCGAAATCAATGCCCCAATAGAAATGACCCATTTCCCAAATGGTCCAATCATCTCTGCAAAAGCATCTTGGACCGGCGCATCTGTCTCTAGAATACCAACGCCAAGCATCGCTATAGTTCCTGCTATAATCACAAAGTATAAGATTGAAACAATACTTATTGAACCTATAATAGCTTTAGGAACATTTTTTTTAGCGTTTCTCATCTCACCGGCAACAATTGGAAGGGCTTCAAATCCAATAAAGGCATAAAAAACTGTTAGAGATGTTCCAGCCATGGCTTTAGAAACAGTCATACCTGGGCTTAGTTGCAAGAATGGTGTAAAATTCCCTTTGGAAATGCCATGTTTAATAAAGAATAAACTACAACATGTAAAAGCTACAATGGGTATTAATTTTGCGATAGTGATACTAATTGTAAATATTTTAGATGTTTTTATACCCAAACTATTGATGATTGACAATGCTATCACTAAACAAATACTTATGATAGTGTTTTTACCTTCTAATGTCGGAAACGCGACAATTAACAATTTTGAAAAACCCGCTGCCATAGCCGACCATGATATTAAGGTCACGAACCAACCTAAGAGGCCTACATTAAATCCTACGAAATCGCCAAAGGCCGCTTTAGAATATTGAAATGCGCCGCCGTTCTTATTAAAATAACCGGATACCTCAGCAAAACAAACTGCTAATAATAAAATCAAAATTGCATCAAAAACCATCGCTAACAATGAGGCAGGTCCTAGATCTCTATAAATTGTTTGAGGTAATAAAAAAATACCAGAACCAATTACTGCATTTATTCCATAAAGGGTGGCACCATTTAAACTGAATTTTACGTCTTCATTTTGAATACTTGACTCTTCAATTTCAGCTTTTATACTCATAATTATCTCCTTATAATTTATTTATAGGCAATAAAACTATTACAATCTAAGATCTCTCCTTTCACTAACAAGGTTTTTGATTACATTCACTAATCATTGGTTTTTAGATAATTCAGATAAAATTAATAGGCTGTTAGCATGAATACTAAAATAGTTTATAGTCATTCCTATTTCTAAAACAACTGTATCTCCTGAATAAATCATTAAATCCTCTACCGATTTATTTTTATAGTTGATTGTAATCTTAGAGCTTTTGATTGCGTATATTAGATGTATACTATCCTTATCCGTAATTATCTTTACGTCACTATTTTTAATAACTACCATTTTGGCATTAATTTCTTTTTTATATATCAAATTAATATCCTGACACAAACCATAACTTCTAGTTTCAATATCGCCTGAAAAAAAGTAGGCTTCTAAAGGTTTCAAATGGATTTTTTTAGCTTTAGATGTCTCAGGATGATCTAAGACTAATGGCTTATCCAAACTCATAATAATCCGGTTATAGCCTGCTAATTTAGTAAAGTCACTATTTTTTTTTGAAATACTTGCTGTTGATAATCTGAAATCAAAGGATTGATTGTTAGAAGGATCATTTTCTACCGGTGAACGGTATAACTCTGTTGTTATACCGCCGGTCCATTCCGTTGACACATATTCTTCTTTAACAATGTATTTTTTTTCAACGTATCTGTTCATTTTAAAATAATCCTGTAATATCCCCATCTTCATTCACATCAATACCTTCTGATGCAGGATGCTTAGGTAAACCAGGCATTGTCATGACACTGCCTGTCAAAGCGACAATGAAGCCTGCTCCGGCTGATATTTTTAGACTGGCAATATTAATATCAAAATCTTTTGGAGCACCGATTAAACTTACTTGATCTGAGAATGAGAATTGTGTTTTTGCCATACAAATTGGATAGTTACTAAATCCTAGTCTATTTAGCTCATTTAATTCTTTATAAGCTTTCTTACTAAAGGTAACACCATTTCCACCATAAACCTTTTGAACAACTTTAGTTAGCTTATCTTCAATGCTATCTGTTAGGTCATAAACGTAGCTAAAATCATTCGTCTGATTAGCCAATCTGACCACGCTTTCTGCCAACGCTACACTACCATCCGCTCCTTTTTCCCAAGCTTCCGATAAAACCACTTCTGTTTGATTACTCAGACAGTATTCTTTGACTAACTCTAACTCTTCAGCAGTATCTGTTTCAAATTTGTTAAGAGCAACAACAACCGGTAACCCATAAACTTCTTTAATCGTTACTAAATGTTGTTTTAAATTAGGTAAGCCTTCAAGAATTGCGTCTTTATTAACTTTATTTAATTCCTTTTTAGATACGCCACCATGCATTTTTAAAGCACGGATTGTTGCAACAAGGACAACGGCATCTGGCTGGATATCCGCCATACGACACTTAATATCAATAAATTTTTCTGCACCTAAGTCAGAACCAAAACCAGCTTCGGTAATCGCAAAATCAGCATACTTCATTGCTAACTTCGTTGCTAGTATACTGTTACAACCATGTGCAATATTGGCAAATGGGCCACCATGAATAAGAGCTGGTGTATGATTTAATGTTTGAACTAAATTAGGATTAATCGCTTCTTTTAATAAAGCTGTCAAAGCACCTTCTGCCTTTAGATCACCAGCAGTAACCGGATCCCCTGAACTATTATAGCCAATAATTATCTGCCTTAACTTATCTTTTAATTCAACAATGTTATTAGACAAACACAGTATTGCCATTATTTCTGAAGCGACAGTTATATCGTATCCATCTTCTCTTGTTACACCATTTACTTTTCCTTGTAGACCACTGACAATATGACGTAATTGTCGATCGTTCATATCTACGACTCTTTTCCATGTGATTTTTTGACTATCAATGTTTAATATATTTCCATGATGAATATGATTGTCAATCAAGGCAGCAAGCAAGTTATTTGCAACACCTATGGCATGAAAATCACCTGTAAAATGTAAATTGATTTCTTCCATTGGGACAACTTGGGCATAACCACCACCGGTTGCGCCACCTTTCATGCCAAAGACAGGTCCTAAAGAGGGCTCTCTTAAAGCCAGCATTGCTCGCTTACCTATTTTAGCTAACCCATCAGCCAAGCCAACAGAAGTTGTTGTTTTTCCTTCACCAGCAGGTGTGGGGCTAATTGCAGTAACTAGTATTAACTTACCATTTTTTTTATTGGACATCTTTTTTAATTCATGACTGTTAATCTTAGCTTTGTATTTTCCATACAATTCGTAACTATCCTCTTGAAGTTCCATTTTTTCTGCTATATTTTTAATAGGTAGCATCGTTGTTTCAGTTGCTATCTCGATATCCGTCGGTATTTTCATTTTAATGCTCACTCCTTTTTATTTAATAATTGTCAAAACATCTTGATAAATACTATCTGCTAGAACTGTGCCTTTTTGGACTAAGCTAGCCCCTTGTTCCTCATGTTTTTTGATAAACTCTTCATCTTTAATACCTGATAAATTGATTAGCACATTTAACCAAGCTCCCTGTAAGCCTGATTTTAAATTCAAAGCAGCAACACCCAAATCGCTAATTGCATTACTGTTAGTTTTTCCAACCATTAATTGTATTAGTTCTAATCCTTTTAAGATTGACTCCATCATGATAAAAGGTGATAAAGCTGCCCCTTTTAAAGCTACTTGCATCGCTTCTTTACGTGCTTCTTTTTCCTCATTTGATTCTTTTGGCATTGAAAAAACTGAGGAAACAGCATTAAATGCTAGCGTATCTTCATCAATTGCCTTTAATAATTTATCTTGTATGTCAATTATTTGGGGTAAGATAGAATTTATTAAATCATGATGTTCAACATATTTTTTTTTACCAATAGTTAATTCCGCAACCATTCGTGATAAAGCAACACCCATATCTGCAGCTAAAGCAGAAGCGGAACCACCTCCAGGTGCAGGTTCACTTGATGATAAAACGCTTACAAAGTCGGTTAATGTCAAGTCGATTAATTTCATGTTAATATCACCTTTCTTAATTTAATAAATAATTTTCTAAAACTTGTTTATTATAATCGAAGTCTTCTATTTGTAAATAATATTCTGCAGTATCAATTAAAGCTTTTGCAGGTGCTAATCCAATCAATTCACTTCCAATAATATTGACACCATAACGTTGTGCCTCAAAACGAATCGTTTCAAAGGCCCGATATAACGGAGTACCCTCAAAATTAACCATGTTCATTGAAACTTGAGCAATGTTACGATCTTCTAACATGACCCCAATTCCTTTACAGTATTTAAATCCACCATTAGATCCTCTAACAATACGTGCAATTTTATTGGCAATAGTTATATCATCAGTATCTAAATTAACATTAAATGCAACTAAAGGCATCCTAGCACCTATTGCAGTGACACCAGCAGTTGGATGGATTTTTCTATCTCCAAAATCAGGCTGCCACTCATCTAAAAGTAATTTTTCTGGCATTTTTTCAATTTGGCCTTTTCTGATTTTAGCTAAATTTTTACGATTTGCTGCCGTCGCAGACTCTTCATATAAAAATATTGGAATGTTTAACTCCGTATTAACTCGTTTAGCTAATTCTTTAGAAATCAAGACACATTCTTCTGATGTAATACCTTTGATTGGTACAAAAGGAACCACGTCAGTTGCCCCCATTCTAGGGTGTTCACCAATTTGTTTGGTTACATCAATATGGTCAGTTGCATATTTCATCATTTGAAAAATTACTTCTGAAATAATTTCGCTATCCCCCACCAATGTGAAAACACTCCTATTGTGATTTGCATCGGAAGAATAATCTAATAATGTCACATTAGGCATACTTTTTGCGATTTCAACCAGATTATTGATAATTTCTAAATCTTGTCCTTCACTAAAATTAGGAATACATTCTACTAATTTAACCATTTTTATCATCCTTTTTTATTAACTTATTTTTTTAACTTTTCAAGTTTTTTCTTAAGCAATACACTTTTTTATTTTCAATCATTTTATAAATCGTTCATCAGCAACAACTATTCCTTTTTTTAAATAAAATGAATCAGTGTTGCATGTTACTTAAGGCACGTCTCTAATACTGTCAGAAACTTACACGTTCTATTCCTTTAATCTCAATATTAGTATTTCACAACTTAAATCCCCCCTTTTTTATTACTTATCTCACAATCAATCTATCACTCCTAAAATACAGTGTCAAACTCCCGAAAAGGCATTAAATAAACGTTTTAAAGCATTTTCAATCAAGATAAATTGTTATATTTTATAACATTTTTTAACTTATTTGACACTTATTCGACACGTATCCTTTCTTAAAATCATTAATTTCCAAAAATATTATGAGTAGTGTCCTCTCTAATTTTTAAGAGAAAATACCATAAAAAAATTAACAGGTTAATTCATAACTATAGTTGTTCTTTTATTCAAGTATTTTGACGATTTTTAGATGGTAATTGTCAAAAAAAATTCTTATCAAATTCTAATATTACATACTAAAAAAACAAACAGATTGACATCATGTTTGTCTTTTTAGTGGCTAAATTAACTTTTTTAATAAATCTATTTCTAATCTATTTCGATTATTATTCAAATTTTTTAATGCTTTCTCATAATAAAAACATTCATCTTTTTCCAAAGTGCCTCCCAATGTGAGATCTTTTTGGTTATCAACAATCAAATAATGTTTGATTATTGCCTTAGCAAAATTGAGAATCCCATTCTCTTCATAAAGAAATCGATCCGCATACTTTTGAGAACTTATTAAATAGACTTCTACAGCGTCATAATCTCTTTCATACACTTTAATCAGTGCCATATAAACATCTAGCTGAGTTCTTTTCCATATAGAAGAACATGTTTCATAGATATCATAGGCTTTATTAAAATAATTAGAGGCTTCTTCATAGTCTTCTTTAGCAAATAATATAATTCCCATATTAATATAAAATACAGAAATACTAGAATAGGCGACTTTGCCATCACATAAATCAATTGCTTTCTGCTGTAGTGTAATTGCTTGATCGTATTTTTTTTGAATATTTTTTATTTCAGCTAAGTAATCATAGGCTGCAGCAATATTTAACGTATACTTGCGGGTGATTGCTGTTGTCAATGTAAAAAGACTGATAGAATCGTTTAGACAATTTTCTGCTAAGACAAACTTACCCGTCATCAAATAATAAAGTCCCTTCAACCTCATCAAAATACCTATTAATTCATGGTTATTATTTGCTGTTGCTTCGGCTAAGGCTAATTCAATATATTTATACATCTCACTTACGTTATCAATCTGAATATTATAATAGATTAATTGTTTATAAGCTTCCAATAAAAATTCTTTTTTATTCCACTCATTTGATGTTTTAATAACATAAGTTAGACATTTTAAAGCTTCATCATACTTTCCATTCCTAATAAAAAATCGCCCTTCTAAAACAGCTAATCTAATCGTCAATAAATCGTATTCCCGTTCCTCCTCCTCAGATTTATAAGTCCCTTGTAACTCATTTAATTGTAATCTTATTTCAATAAATTCTTCTGCCGGAAGATCTTTATTAATGATAACATCTTGTTCATAAATTGGATTGGCAGGAAATAAATCAGTATAAAAATTAAAATAGCTCTGTAAATATTTTAATTTATAATCAATAGCTTTTAGGCCCATTTTCGCTTCTCTAAAATGAGAAGCAATCATTGAAAGAATAAAACAATCATTTTTATCGCTAATATTATTTTTTTCTAAACACTTTGCAATCAACCCGTGAGTTTTTATTCTTTTGCCATTTCGTTGCTTTTTATAAAAATACTCACTAAAACGATTATGCACAAAAGAAATTGAAACTTCACTAGCAATGACTTCCTCTACTAAAATACTTTGTTTAATTAAAGGATCAATTACTTGGACTAATTTATCTATGGGAATATCCATTAATTCGGATAACAACGAAATAGCTACGCTATTGTAAAAATATGATATTTTTTCACAAAGACTGTTTTCAATAGTTGTTAAATGAGTAAAACGATTTTCTAAAATATCTGTCATCTTAATGTTCATTACATCTAAATCAGCATCACTTCGGATAAGATTTAAATATTCTTTTAAAAATAAAAAATTACCCTCTGTTAAAAAAAATAATTGATCTATTTCTGATGGTTTTAATTGCCTATCATGATTCGTTTGAGTAATAAAAGCTGTCATTTCTATTTTACTCAATGTCTTTAAATTTAATTCCGTTACTAAATTATTTTGTCTTAACATCGATACCAGATTCGTATTACTGATAAATGTATCATTTCTTAAAGTTAAAATAAACATTACTTTTTTTTTCAAATGAAACATCACACTCATCAGTAGCTGACAACTTAAATGATCTAACCACTGAATATTTTGAAAAATAACTATTATTTTATTTGATTCAGCATATTTAGTAAGAGTGTCTACAATGATTTGAGATAATACATTAATATCAATATTATTTTCTGACCAAATCACTCGATTATCATTCTCTCCGAAGCTGGTCATATCTGGGAAAAATTGTCTCATAATCGTATTCCAATAGTCATGATCAAAAAAATTATATTGATTTATTAATTCACCTAATTCTAATAAAATTTTTTTCCATGCTCTTAAATTAAATTGTTGCTCTATTTCATAACATTGCGTTTCTAATATATAAAAACGCTGTTGATTATTATCAAGAACTCTATTTAATAAGCTTTTTTTCCCAACACCTTCCTCACCTACTATCAAAATAGAGTCATACCTTTTTTGATAATAAAATGAATTTAAATTACTTTCTAATTTTTTTATTTCATCTAATCTTCCAAAAAAAGTATCTTTAAATCTATTTTCTTTTTTCTTTAACTGATTGTTTATAATCATTAATGATGTCTCAAACAACTGACGGATATAACTACTTGGTTTTGTTCCAAGTTCATTATTCAAGATGTCCGCTAAAGTATAATAAACCTTTAGGACTTTTTCATGTCGATGGATTTTTTGATAATATACCATTAACAGTTCATAATGACGTTCATCATAATTATCAATATCAATCAGTCGTTCTACATTTTTTTCTATATTTAGATAATTTCCTTGATTAATATCTATTTTTATTTTTTTATAACACCCATTAACAAACTCTTTTTCAAAAAATTGACGCATTTTAACTACCCATAATTCAAACTCCTCTGAACCTTTTAAAAAAAATCCTTTTAAAAAATAATCTTTATACACTGTTACATATTTTAATGAGTCCTCTTTAAACAACTCAACATCGCTTATAATTGTTAACTCATCATTTAAAACCAAAATTAGTTTGTTGGGGGATTGAATATACTCATTTCCTAATAATTTATTAGCTTGGTAAATAGTGTTTCTAAGATTTTTTTTTGCATTTTTCTCAGACATATTAGGCCATAAAAGATTAGCTATTTCATCTCGACTGACTGTTTTATTGACAAATAAATAATAAAGTAAACCATTTATTTTAGAAAATGCAAAAAAAATTGGTTTACCATTTAAATATATTTGTGGATTTCCAAAAAGTTGACCATAAACTGTATTTTTCAATATAATTCCAACTTCCTGTTAGTTATTTTAATAAAATACTGTCAATAAACTCTTGTTTTTTATTAGCTCGACTGAACAGTGTTATTGACATTGCTTCAAACTACTCTCACTCCGTTATGTACTACCCTCTTTCCTTCTTTAAAAACATCTGACACTAAATTAGTTGCAAAAAAATACATAGCATAGTCAATGTTAGGTGCATCAAAAATAACAATATCGGCTGGAGAACCTACTTCAAAATCACCTAAGGTACCACCTCTATTAATTGAATAAGCCGCATTAATTGTTACGGCATTAAAAACTTCGATCGGTGTCAACTTCATATTAAAACAACCTAGTTGCATAATAAACTGCAAATTTGCTGTTGGGCAACTTCCAGGATTGCTATCAGTCGATAAGGTGATCGCCATACCCTCGCGTAACATTTCTCTAGCTGGTGCATAGTTTTTTTCCATCAAACTAAACGTTGTTCCAGGTAATAAATTTCCTATAATTTCTTTTTCACTTAATTGTTTAATCCCCAATTCGGTTATTTTCATTAAATGTTCAGCGCTTGTTACATGTAATGCCGATGCGACATCAACACCACCAATGGTTTTTATTTCATCTGTATGGATTTTTAATTTAAAATTTAATTTTTTAGCCGCTTCTAATAAACGATAGGATTGTTCTGCAGAAAACACCCCATATTCACAAAAAATATCGCAAAATTCTGCTAAATTTTTTGATTTTACTTTAGGTAACATTTCTAAAATAATAAAATCAATAAAGTCATCTGAACGATCTTTAAATTCTGGTGGAACAGCGTGAGCTGCCATAAATGTTGACACAATATTAATAGGATGATTTTCATTTAAAGCCTTTACAACTTCTAATTGACGCGATTCTGTTTCCCAATTTAAACCATAACCACTTTTGGCTTCAATTGATGTAACACCGTGTAATAACATTTTATCTAATAGTTGTTTTGATTTTTGATATAACTCTTCAAAACTAGCTTTTCTAGTTGCTTTAACCGTACTCAATATTCCTCCACCAGATTTTAAAATATCCAAATAATCAACATTATTTAACTTCTTGGAAAATTCATTTTCTCGACTACCGCCATAAACTAAATGAGTATGACAATCTATCAAACCAGGTGTCGCAAGTTTATTGTCACCTTCAATAACTTGTGTCAATTCGTTTATTAAAGAATCATTAGGTTTTCCACTAGCTATTTTCAAAATTTTTCCATCTTTTATGGCAATGTAACCATTTGTAATTAAATTTACTTGAGACATCTCACTGCCTCGTAAAGGTCTCTCAATAGCATTGGGAACAAAAATTTGACTCAAATTTTGAATAACTGTATCTGCAAACATTCCAATCTCCTCTTTTCCATATTAGTTTTCTAATTATAGCTAATTTTGTATCTAAGTTTCGTCTAAAAAATTCAAAGACAACCTTTTAAAATTAAAATGAGTTTTATGATTTTATAGACTTTAATTTGACCAAGTTCTGTAAAAATAAGGAAGAATTAGTTTAAAAATAGAATTAATCACATAGGAGGCTATACAAATGATTACAAATAAACAAATTGAGAATGCTATGACCATTACGCTACCCAATGAATTACCTGATATGCCTAAATTTGATGATACTGTTAGACGTGCACCAGACCGTGGCTACCGTTTATCTTCTGACCAAACAAAACTTGCATTAAAAAATGCACTACGTTATGTCCCTGAACAATACCATGAACAGATGTTACCTGAATTTCTACAAGAATTAAAAGAACGTGGGCGGATTTATGGTTATAGATGGTATCCTAAACACCCCATTGAAGGAAAAGCGATTGAGGATTATGACGGAACCTGCGTTGCTACAAAAGCACTACAAGTGATGATTGATAACAATCTCAATATTGATGTGGCACTTTATCCTTATGAACTTGTCACATATGGTGAAACCGGACAAGTTTGTGCTAACTGGATGCAGTATCACCTAATTAAAAGTTATCTAAAAAAAATGACGGATCAACAAACCTTAGTAATTGAATCCGGTCACCCAGTTGGGTTGTTTAAGTCTAAAAAAAGTGCTCCTAGAGTCATCATCACCAATGGGTTACTTGTGGGTGAATATGATAATATTGACGACTGGGAAATCGGTGAACAGCTAGGTGTCACAAACTATGGCCAAATGACAGCTGGTGGGTGGATGTATATTGGACCACAAGGTATTGTCCACGGAACTTTCAATACCCTCTTAAATGCAGGTCGTCTAAAACTTGGTCTAGCAGCTGAAGATGATTTAACCGGAAAATTATTTGTCACCTCTGGACTAGGTGGTATGAGTGGGGCACAAGGAAAAGCTGGTGAGATTGCCAATGCTGTTACGATTGTATCTGAAGTGGATATGTCTCGTATCAACACACGTTTACAACAAGGTTGGATTAGTAATCTGGCAAACACCCCTGAATCAGCTGTTAAATTAGCTAATACCTATTTGGATGCTAAAAAAGGAACCTCTATCGCTTATCACGGAAATATCGTAGATCTTTTAGAGTATATGGAGAAACAAAATATTTCTATCGATTTATTATCGGATCAAACATCTTGTCACAATGTTTATGACGGTGGCTATTGTCCTGTGGATATGAGTTTTGAAGAAAGAACTACTCTATTAAGTCAAAATAAAACTGCGTTTAAAGAATCAGTTGATAGTACATTGAAACGACACTTTAATGTCATTAAAAAATTAACAGCTAAGGGAACCTATTTTTTTGATTATGGCAATTCATTTATGAAAGCTATTTATGATAGTGGTATTAAAGAAATTTCCAAAAATGGGATTGATGATAAAGACGGATTTATCTGGCCTTCTTATGTTGAAGATATTATGGGACCAATGTTATTCGATTATGGTTACGGTCCCTTCAGATGGGTGTGTTTGAGTCATAAACATTCTGATTTGATTAAAACTGATCAAGCTGCTATGGAAGTAATTGATCCTACCCGTCGTTATCAAGACTTGGATAACTATAATTGGATTAAGGATGCTGAAAAAAATCAATTAGTAGTAGGAACTGAAGCAAGAATTCTTTATCAAGATGCTAGTGGTCGTGAAAAAATCGCATTAAAATTTAATGAGCTTGTTCGCTCTGGTGAAATTGGACCCATTATGTTAGGACGAGATCATCACGACGTTTCTGGTACAGATTCTCCATTCAGAGAAACCGCTAACATTAAAGACGGTAGTAATATTACTGCTGATATGGCTACTCAATGTTTTGCCGGTAACGCAGCCCGTGGTATGACTTTGGTAACCCTTCATAATGGCGGTGGTGTTGGAATAGGAAAAGCAATAAATGGCGGATTTGGTCTAGTTTTAGATGGTAGTAGTGAGTGTGATGACATTATAAAATCTGCTATTTCTTGGGATACTATGGGAGGTGTTGCGAGAAGAAGTTGGGCTAGAAATGATAATGCTATCTTAACAGCTATTGAGTTTAATAATAGTCATAAAGATTTTGATCACATTACCCTTCCTTATTTAGTAGATGACACCCTGTTTAGCAATATAGTTGATTAATCACAGTCAATATAGTTAATCTTAATAAAATTATAGCATGACAACTAAAAAGAAATCTTGCTTAATTTCAGTTATAGTAAATCTGATTTTTTACAATACTTAAAAAATAAAAAAATTCCTGGGTGACGTTTCTCCAGGAATTTTTTCTTTTTTATATGATATAAATTTATTGATTTTCCATGTTAGTAACATGGAATTTAAAATGCTCTTCCATAAAACTAGCAATGGTAAAGTAACTGTGATCGTAACCGACAACTTTTTGGTAATTAATATTTTGCTTATTTTCCTTAGCTGTAGCTAAAAAAGAATATTCTTGTAACTGATTCTCATAAAAATTATCTTCTGATCCTTGTGTGATTAAAATAGGTAATTTATGTTGAAAAGGTTTTGTAATTAAATTGGTTGCATCCCACTGTTCCCAAGAGCTTTTATCTTTTCCCAAATAATGAGTAAACGCTTTTTGACCCCAAGGCACTTGTGAAGGTGACAGTATTGGAGCGAAAGCTGAGATAGCTGAAAAACGAGTTGGATTTTTAAGTCCTACCATCAACGCACCATGTCCACCCATTGAATGACCCATAATGCTTTCGTTGCCAGATAAATTAGGAATTAGATCGGAGACTATCTTTGGTAATTCTTCGGTTAAATAACTATACATTTGATAATTTTTTTGCCAAGGTTCCTCTGTAGCATTGACATAAAAACTAGCACCTTGTCCCAAATCCCAATCTGGGCTATCAGGTATTTCTATCCCTCTAGGAGAGGTATCAGGTATAATCACAGCAACTTCATGGGCTGCAGCATACTTTTGAAAGCCACTTTTTTGTGTGAAGTTATCATCTGTGCAGGTTAACCCTGACAACCACCAAATTAATGAATAGTCCTTCTTCGTCACTAAAGTTGGCAAGTATAAACTAAATGTCATCTCACAAGCTAAAACTTCTGACTGATGACGATATTTTAGCATCTCTCCTTCAAAAGAGTAATGACGTTCGATTACTTCTGCTATCATATTAATCACGCTCCATATGTTAGAATAGTCCGAATTGATTCACCTTTATGTAATAAATCAAATGCTTTATTGATATCTGTAAAATCAAGTTGGTGAGTAATAAATGATTCTAGATCAATATCGCCAGCCATGTAGGCATCAACCATACCAGGTAGCTCAGTGCGACCTTTCACTCCACCAAAAGCAGACCCGCGCCAAACACGACCTGTTACTAGTTGGAATGGACGAGTGTTAATTTCTTTCCCTGCTCCAGCTACGCCAATAATAATACTTTCACCCCAGCCTTTATGACAAGCTTCTAATGCAGAACGCATAACATCTACATTACCAATGCATTCAAAACTATAATCGACGCCACCGTCTGTCATCTCAACAATTACTTCTTGAATAGGTTGTGACTGTTCTTTGGGGTTAATAAAGTCTGTTGCTCCCATTTTTTCAGCAAGTTCGCGTTTCGATGGGTCGACGTCAATGGCAATAATTCGTTTTGCTTTCGCTTTTTCTAGCCCTTGAATAACAGCTAACCCAATTGCACCTAAACCAAAGACTGCAGCAACAGCATTTTCTTCTACTTTAGCAGTGTTTTTAACAGCTCCTAATCCTGTTGTCACACCGCAACCAAATAAACAAACTTTATCGAGTGGGGCTTTTTTATCAATTTTTACTAAACTTATTTCATTGACGACTGTGTATTCGCTAAAAGTACTTGTTCCCATATAATGATAAATTGGCTCTCCCTGATAAGAAAAACGCGTTGTTCCATCAGGCATCAATCCCTTTCCTTGAGTTTCGCGAACAGCGCTACACAAGTTAGTTTTACCCGATAAACAGAATTTACATTTCCCACATTCGGCAGTATATAGAGGAATCACATGATCTCCAGGCTGAACAGATGTTACGCCCTCTCCTACTGAGACAACAACCCCGCCACCTTCATGTCCTAAAACGGCTGGGAAAATTCCTTCTGGGTCTTCTCCAGATAAGGTAAAGGCATCTGTATGACAAACTGAAGTATATAACATTTTGACCAATACTTCGTTAGTCTTTGGTTCTTCAACATCTATTTCAACGATTTTCAGTGGCTCATTTGGCCCAAAGGCCACGGCTGCTTTACTTTTCATTATGATTCCCTCTTTCTTTTGTGTTAATTATTTTCAACACCCTTATTGTAGTGTATAATACATAAAAATGTAATACTGATATTTTTGTCACTATAGTTTTTTAAGAATAAGTTGAGAATATGTTAACTTAATAGGAGGTTTTAATGTTGGTAATTTATAAAGAAAAAGAGTTTTATACAAATAAAGACTTAGCACTATCAATTATTGGGGGGCGTTGGAAGATTGCCCTAGTTTGGGCACTCCTACATAATAGTCCTCTGCGATTAAATCAATTCCAAAAACTGTTTCCTGATATCAATCAGCGCACCTTAATTAGGCAACTAAGAGAACTAGAGGAAGATTATATTATTAAACGAACCGTTTACCCTGTTGTGCCACCTAAAGTAGAGTATCAGCTTACTGAGATAGGCTTAAGTTTAGAACCTGTAGTCAACTCAATTTGTCAATGGGGCGATGAATTTCATGCTTTTTTAGAAAAATAAATGACTCTCGAGTATAAGGACATAAAGTTTACTTTTATTTCATAAAAGATTAAGTAATAATTAAATATCCATCATGTAAAAAATGTGTTAACTTAGATAAGTTATAATAGAATAATAAACTTATATTTAAGGAGTATTTTATGCTAATTAATTTATCTAAGTATCGCAGTCAATTATATGGCTTTTCGGCTTTATTTATTGTTTTTTTTCACTCACAAGTCATGTTTACGATTAAGGGATTTCATATTATTAAACAATTTGGTTCTCTAGGAGTAGATGTTTTTTTATTGTTATCAGGTATGAGTTTATACTTTTCTTTTTCTAAAGATAGTAATTTAAAACATTTTTTTCAAAAACGAATAAGTACGATTATTATTCCTTTAGGGATAGTCAATTTAATTTATTACCAGCTGGTCCCTAATGGATCTGGCTTTATCATGTATCTAAAAAATGTTATCGGGCTATTTCATTCTGAAAAATTGACCTTAAATTCTTGGTTTAGTCTAACGATTATTATCCTTTATTTACTCTACCCTCTCATTCATAAATTTTTAGAAAGTTCTTCAGAAATCAAACGGCTCGTTAAGTTTGGCATTATTTTTAGCCTGTGGTGGCTGTTCCAATTAACTAAATTTTATTTTGTGACACCTGAATTTGCTAGTCATACTAATTTAGCCTTTGCTAGGTTCCCTATTTTTTTAATAGGATGTTACTTAGGACCTTATATTTTAAATAGAACGCCTTTCTTTGGACTAAAAATAAATAAACACGCTAGTATTGGCATCACACTACTATTATTTATCTCATCATGCTCCTTATTGATACCTTATATCCAAGTTGATAATAAATACCAATTGATTCCTACCTTTATTTCTATTAGTGTCGTCATGACTGGAACCTTACTACTAAGTTGGTTATTAAACTTGATGTCCAAAGCAAAATCAAGTCATTTAATCATGCTAGTTAGCAAATCATTGACACTGTTTGGTGGCTTATCTTTTGAAATCTATTTATTATTTGAAAAAAATCAAACATTATTCGAGTCAGTCGCCCCTGTAGACCCACATAATCTTGCTAAAACTTGCTTTTTATTTACTTTAACACTTATTGAAGCCATACTTTTAAAAAAAGTAGTCACTTATATCAAACAAAATTATGATCTGACTAAACCATAATAGTAGGACAAAAAAATAACCTAACCGAATAAAAAAGACGGTTAGGTTATTTTTTTAGCCTGTAACATTGTTTTGTGGCTGCCCATTTAAAAATGACTCCACATTTTCGATAGCGATAGTGAGTAAACGTCTACGTGTTTCGACTGGTGCCCAAGCAATATGAGGGGTTAAGTAACAATTTTTTGCTTTTAATAAAGGATTATTACTTAAGATAGGTTCTTGGGATACGACATCTGCTCCCATTGCACCCATCTTATCTTCATTTAAAGCGTTAGCTACTGCTTTCTCATCCAATAGTCCTCCACGAGATGTATTAATCAAGATCACGCCATCTTTCATTTGAGCGATAGCCTCATCATTAATCATCTTGGTTGTTTCTGGAAATTGAGGAACATGTAAACTAATAATATCGGATTGCTGATATAACTGATTTAAGGAGACTTGTCTAAATGAAGGGTCTAGTGCTTTTTTCGGACGATGGTTATAGTAAATGACTTTCATCTGAAAAGCTTTAGCAATCACAGCAGTAGCTTGTGCAATTCGTCCATAACCGATCAAACCTATTGTTTTACCAGCCAACTCCATTAATGGCATTTTCCAATAAGTAAAATCTTGACTTATTTCCCACTCTCCATTTGCTACTGATTGGTTATGACAACCAACTTGACTTGTTATTTCTAATAATAAAGCGATGGTAAACTGAGCGACTGCATCTGTTCCATAACTTGGAATATTAGTCACGATCACATTCTGTTCTTTAGCTTTCTCAATATCTACGACATTGTAACCAGTCGCTAATACTCCAATATACTTTAAATTAGGACACGCTACGATAATATCTTTTGTAATAGGAACTTTATTTGTGAAAACTAACTCAGCATCTCCTATACGTTCACAGATTAACTCAGGTTGTGTAATGTCTGTTCGATCATAGACAATTACTTCCCCATATTTCTGTAACTCATCCCAGCTAAGATCCCCAGGATTTAAACCATATCCATCTAAAATAACCAGTTTCATTTTACTATCCCCTTTCAGTTACTAATAGCTAAGTATACCTTATCTAACCTAGATTTTAGCACGTTTTGTTTGCTGATGACTATAACGTAATAAAAAAAGGATAGTTATTAACTATCCTTTTTTTTATAATTTTTCCCAAGGACCGCCAGCACTTGGCACATTTCCTTTTGTCCACCATTGAGCTTCGTAGGTCGTTCCTTGGTAGACAACAGTATCTTTAGCATTGTAAGTTTTTTCTTTTTGCCAAGTATCCTGACCATTACTGATTTCTTCTTTTAAGGTCTTAACAGTATGTTTAGCTGATAAAGTAGATTCATTACCTGAATCATCTACTGCTGAAATTTGATAATCATATGACGTATCACTTGCTAATGTTGTTTCCGTTAGCGTTAATGTTTTCGGAGAAGCTATTTTAACACCATTGCGATAAACATTATAAAATTGAACCTTTTTATTATCTTTAGACGCTTCCCATGATAAAGTTACACTTGTTGTTGTCACGTTAGAACTTTTAAGGCCCTTCGGTGTTGTTGGTGCTTCTTTATCCTTAGTTGCTAATGTCTTTCCACTCACTTCTAAGCTTTTTTCAGATTCTGTTCCATCTTTATAAAGTGTTGAAACTTGATAAGAATACGTTGTTTCTGCTTTTAATAATTTATCAGAAAATGTTGTATTTTTAATTGTTTGAATTTTTTGATTATCTCGATAAATAACATAGCCTTGAATATCTTGTTGCTCTTTAGGTTCAGTAAAACTTAAGGTCATACTATCTTCTTTAATGTTAGTTAAAGTTAAGCTAGTAGGTGCTTGCTTATCAGTTTCTTTTTCAGAACGGTATTGATCAATATAGTCTATCATTTCGGGATGGAAAAATAACCCAGTGTTAGAATAAGCATCCTCACCAGCTGCATGCATTCCGATTACTTCATTTTTTGTATTTAAAATAGGAGAGCCTGACGAACCACCAACTGTATCATTAGAGTATGTCAAAACTTTTTGTTTTGTTGTGACAATTTGGCCTGAACTTTTCCACATTGTTTCACCTTTATCTCCAGGATAGCCAGCTAATAGTACTTGTTGACCAGTTTGTCCTCCTTGATAGTTCATTTTTGAAGGAACAACCATTGTATCAATACTTTGCCCTAGCGCGTTATTATCTAATTCTAAAACGGCATAATCATTTTCTACTCGGTAACTATTATCTAGATAGGTACTCGGAATATGAATGGCTTTTACTTTAAATGAACCAAAAGGATTATTTTTTGAACTACCATTTACTCCACGACCAGGATATATCTTCATTTTTTCTGGTTGATTAGCATCATATGCTTTGTTAGCAACATGCCCATTTGTTAAAACTAAACCGTCACCAATATAAAAACCGCTGGCGATATAACCTTGTCCATCTTCAATAAAGACGACACTTTGATACGGTGTCTGATTCGTATTGGTTACTAGTTGACGGTCATCACTTCCAATTATTGCACGTGAGCCTATTTTAGGCGTGTTCTCTGTTACTTCAGTTGCTTCAGCTGTGATTTGTGTGACTAAACAACCAGACAATAGTGTCGTTGCTATTAATAATTTAGATAATTTCATTAAATACTCTCCTTTTTCAATCAACTCTTAGTTTAGTTCTAAAAATGATTATATACGAAAAAACCAATTATTTTTTATCAAAAAAAAACAAGCCTAATAAAAAATATGAGTAAGACTTTTATTTTTTATTAGAACCAATATCCCTAGTAAACTAATTCACTTAGAGAATAATTGCTGATTTTCATTTTTTATCAATTACCTTTTTATTCACTATACTCATAAAAATTTTCAATACTACATATAAAAGAACAAATAAGCTAACAAAGACATCATTAATTCCTTAAACTTTGCCAAATTACGCTCAGATAAACTAATTCTCTATCGTTCTTTAAACTCTCAAATACTATCAATATAACACTTACTAACTTTCAACTAGCCATTTAGAAAACAAAGGCATCAAGCTGGTACCAATTTAAACAACCGCGCACTTACTCTACCATCATTATTTCAGCATGTGTGGTTGGTCCCTAATAAATACTTTAGCAGGAGCGGCTCTGTCTAATGTTTATCTAGCCAAAAATAAGGCTGCCGTGATATGATAATAAATAAACTAGTTATATATAGGAGGACGAGATAATAGATACTATATTACAAGAAGCTTACGCGATTCAAGATGTCAATTTTTTAAATGAAAACCACATCATTGCTTTATTAATAGCTCACTTAAAAAAAAATAATTATCAAATTAATCACTATGCCACAACTAGACAAACGGGCTATGATATTATCGCCGAACAAGCCGAACAATTAGATAAAAAATTGATTATTGAAGCCAAAGGAGCGACTTCTTCTAAAAGTGAAAGCAATCGTGCTGGTAGTTCTTTCTCAACTAATCAAGTTAAAAGTCATGTTGCAGCGGCTATCTTAAAAGCGATGGAGACAATGACAGAGCAAGAAGGCTGTCTCATTGCTTTAGCATTCCCAGATAACCAAGTACATCGTCAACGTCTAGAAAAATCACGCGTTGCTTTACAAAAACTAGAACTAATAGTCTACCTGGTCTCTACCGATGGGATAGAGTTATTCTAATAAATAACTAAAAAAACAGAAAGACTTATAAAGTCCTCCTGTTTTTTTTTAGTTATAAATCTATCCTTTTGTATAAATAATAATCAATAACCTAATGACTACTACGCAACTACTATGATTTTCGCGCCCTATTTCTTGTTAGCAATCCTCTTTTTATTGATTTTCTAATTAATTTTTTCTAATTAATTATGGTACCATGAACCATCAATATATGTACTATTAGCATTACTTACAGTCCTAGCTTGAATCGTTACTTTTTGACCTCTTGGAATATTATTAGGTAGACGAGTTGAACCTATCGTTAATCTTACCCAGGGACCTGTTAATTGAGGCGTGCCTGGTGAATACGCTCTTAATAAAACAGGTTCGCCAGAACGATTGCTATTAATTGTAACATCTAAAGCCTTAGATGATTCTAATTTTGTTCTAGGATTTGGATCAATACTCCGCTCAGTTGAATTAATGTACTTATTTGCAAAATATCCTACGTCAAAAGGTGTTGCTTTTAATGTACTATCAGTTAGTAGACTAATACCATTCTCAGAAGAAAGTGCCTCAACTTGTTCACTTGCACTTGCACTCATTCCTGTCATCGCTACAGTCGAGATAATCATGCCACATACTAAACCTAATACTGCCGTCTTCATACTTAAAATCATCCTCTCTTAGTGAAAATTTTTTTTGTTTCTTGTTGCAACTAAACTATCACATGACTCCTCTTTTTTGTAAACATATTTTCCATTTATTTTAAATGATGATTATTTTTGTCGAATCAAATTCTCATACAACCTAAATTAATAATGAGTTATTAGTATTTTAAAAAGATACATAGATTACACTTAGTTGAAATAAAAGAAAATAACCAATAAATATATATTAGAAATTATTTGCTTAAAATATTTCAAAAAAAACAATGTCGGATCCTTATTTTAAATTTATTAACTCTAAATTGGCTATAAAAAAAGCAGAAAATAATAACCTCTCATTACAAGAAGATATACTTTCCGCTTTAAGCTCTTTATTCTAACTTGAACATGCCTTTTGAATATTGCTCCCCTGTTACCATGTCATAATTAATCACAATATAATCATTGACTAATTCTTGTTCTTTTTTACTCAAATTATCAATTGGGGTCGAAATCCCCTCTTTAAAAACGGAATGACTATTGATTGAACTAATATTAGCTTCCATCAATTTTTTTTGTAACAATTGATAAGGTGTGATTTTTTTATTCAAGCTAACTAATAATTTAGTGAATAAAAAATCGGGGGACGTATTTAGTACGCTATCATTCACTTTTTTACCATTCGAAAAAATAAAATAAGGTGTTTCGTAACTTTGATCACCAGTTAATATTTTATCAGAGAACGACGGTCCATGATCGCCAAAGAAAAGAATATTAGTATTGACCTTAGTATCCATCTCGGATACCTTGTCTATAAATTTCTTTGTAGCAACATCTGTATCACTAATTAATTGTTGGTATAGATTAAACTGTTTTTGTATCCCCTCGTCAACATCAACTTTGATCGGGTCAATAGTTAAATTCATACTATCTTTATACGAGTAAGGACTGTGATTTTGCATACTTAAAGAGACGATACTTTGAGGCTCTTTTGTTTCTTGCAACTCTGAAATGATTTCATTATAAAATTTTTCATCAGATATGCGGAGCATATAATCGGGTTGATTTGACCTCAATGGTTCTATCTTAACAAAATCCTCATTCAGAGTTTGTTGATAATTTTCATAAACAGTTTTTCTATTATAAAGGTTTAACGTATACGGATGAATAATTTTCTTGGTTGTGTAATTGGTATCTGCTGTTATATTTTTAAGACCTTTTTTGACATAAAAATCATGATATGGCGTTATCGTATTGTCAACCAACAAGTCTAGTGAGATACCCGTTCGAACCGAAAATTCTATATTGGCGGTCCCACCACCAATCGAAGTTGAACGCATCTTGCCACCATTCAGCCCAGCTAAACTATGGATAGTTGGTAATAATTTATCCTCTTTATCAAAAGGTGTCGTTTCGATCAAGCTTTCACTTAAAATAATCACGGTATTATCTTTTTCATGTGGTTCTTTGTCACGATTATAAGCATCAACTGAATACTTACTAACAATCTCTTTAGTATTTTTTTTGGAATAATTCTCTACTTTTTCTTGTACTTCCATATTAGTATTAAGGAGATTGACTATAACACCCGTACTTTTGATGTTTTTTAAGGGATTGTGTACCCAGCCTACTCTTTCAAGTGGGTAGGCTTTTAAATTAAACATTTGGAAAAATACCACGGCAATAATCAGCGAGACTACTCGATAATGATAACTAAATTTAAAATCTTTTCTAAAGATAATAATGGCTAAGATAATGGCCAATACAAAGCCAATTAATAACTTAATATCTAGATATTGAATTAAAAGCGAAATATTTTTAAGTTCTGTTATTTGGGAAAAAGAGATAATCTCATTTCTTTCTGTGACGTAGGTCTTATTGACATACCCTAGTAAGAAAAGTGCCGAGCCACCTATTAATAACGATGAGATAAAACGACCTGTAATCGCTAAGATGAGATAGATAAAAGCCATTCCAGGAAAAATATAGAATAAATAATTTTTTCCAAGAGAAGAGTTTATCCCTACTAACTCTTCAGGGCTATAGACGCTTGTTTCAATCAATAACGTTAGTTTATAACTAATTGCTAAAGTAATAATCATATACAGTAAAAATATTGAGAGCTGTTTTAAGATTTTTTTTTGTTTTGAATTCATAGATACTATATTTCAATCCTTCTTGTTAATATTATAATTACATATATACAATAACACAAAGTTTATTTGATAACTATAAAAAAAGAACTTTCATTCTAAATAAAAGGACCTTTTATTTAATTAACATATGAAACTATTAAAAACATTCAATTTATTCTGCATTAATTAAAAATAACAAGTACAATATCTCAATTATTTACCTAAGTTTATTTTTAATATCTAATTTGTTATTTTAAAGCAAAAAAGCCTCGAATAACGGGGCTTTTTATGAGTCACACTCTCTCTTTAGTTCAATCCATTTGATATAATGTCTAATCTAACATATAATTAACACATAAAAGAGTGTTATTTTATAAATAGAGTACTCTTTTCGAAGCCATCTTAGATGGGTTCAAACTTAATTTTTTATTTTAACCAATCAACTCTGCAAAGTTAATGATTGGTTATTTTTTATTTTATTAAAAGAATAACCCTACTATTGATGCTGTTAATAATGATGCCATTGTCGCTCCCAATAACAGCTTCATTGAATACTTAGCAACTGTTTTTCCCTGTGTTTTATCAATGGCTGATATTGATCCAGAAATAATCCCTACTGTACCAAAATTAGCGAAACTAACTAAATAAGTTGAAATTATTGCTGCACCTTTAGGTGTAAGTGAATTAACGATTTCTCCTAAATTCCCCATTGCTACAAATTCATTTGTGATTAATTTAGTGGCCATAATACCACCAACTTTTACCATATCTTGACTAGGTACACCTATTATATATAGCTACCGGAGAAAAAGCCCATCCTAAAATCTCTGTAAAAGTAATATGAAATAAATAATCAAATGAATTATTTAAAAATGTAACTAATGCTACAAATCCTATTAACATGGCAGCAACAGTTACAGCCAGATGAAAGCCGTCTAAAATATAACTACCAAGCATTTGAAAGAAAGGTTCCTTCTCTATATTTTCATTTGCAGCTGCCTCAATAACTATCTCATCTTTGGGATCATAAGGGTTAACAACACATGAAATTATGAGAGCTGAAAAAATATTTAAAAATACTGCAACAACTACAAATTTCCCTTCGACCATTTCCATATAAGAAGCTAACATCGCAGCACTTACAGCAGACATGGCTGATGCACAAATTGTGTATAATTGTTTAGCACTTAATTTTGGAATTTGTTCCTTTATAGTAATAAAAACTTCCGGTTGGCCAAGAACAGCTGTGGAAACTGAAAAGTAACTTTCCAATTCCCCCATTCCTGTAATTTTACTTATTCCTTTACCTACCCATTTAATCACAAAGGGTAGGACTTTAATATAATTTAAAATACCAACTAAAGCAGAGATAAAAACAATTGGCATTAAAACATTGAAGAAAAAGACTGAGCCTCCTGGAACAAACTCGAAGCCTCCAAAAACAAAATTGGTTCCTCCAGAAGCTTGATTCATAAGCCAGCTAAAGAATCCTGAAATACCAGCCAGTACTTTAATCCCACCTGAAGTATGCAAACAAACATATGAAATAATTAACTGTAATCCCACCATCCTAGCCATCTGCTTGTATCTAATATTCTTTCTGTCAGAACTGATTAAATAACCTAAAGCGAATATAAATAATAAAGCGATTATTCCTTTAATAATACTCATTCTTTATCACACCTTTTATAGTTTTTTCAATAATTCTACTGCAGCCTCTAAATCTACTTTTCTCGGTGTATTTCCTGCAAAACGTTCTTCTACAATATCCTTTGCATTGGTTAACAACTCATTTTTATCTATTTGTAACTCACTAAAAGGAGCCATACCTAAAATATTATCTCTAAAGTCGCGGTATCTATTTGACGTAATTGACGCAATTTCTTCCACAGAGGCATTCTCTGGGAATGTAGCACCTAAAATGTAACCAATCTCTTTAATTTTCTTAGGAAGTACGGGAGCAACATGCTCTAAAGCTCCTGGCAAGGCATAAGCACACGCCATACCATGAGGGATTTTATATTTAGATCCTAAAATGTGAGCCGTTGAATGTCCAATATGAGTCCCACAGTTATTCAACATCCATCCACCTAAAGCAGCAGCAACCATCATACGTTCTCTCGCTTCACGATTAGAGCCATCCTCCACAGCTAGAGGTAAGTATTTAGCAACTAAAAACATTATTTTTTCACAAATAGCATCTGTCACTGGACTTGATAAGTTAGAAGTATATCCTTCAGCTGCATGTGAAAATGTATCTAAACCTGTTGCAATCGTCATGTTTTTAGGTAATGACATCAATAATTCTGGATTAAGAATGGCATATTCACTTACTGAATTATCAGCTAAAACCGCAAGCTTTGTATTTGTTTTTAGATCTGTAACTATCAAAGCATTTGACAGTTCACTACCTGTCCCAGACGTCGTTGGAACTGAAATCAATCCTGGACACTCTTTTATTTCACCCTCAAATGTGACATAGTCTTTAATTTTCCCACCATTATGTTTAACAATATTAATACCACGTGCTACATCAATCGAGCTTCCACCACCTATTGCTATAATTGAATCACACTGTTGTTTATTACAAATAACTGCACCTTCATCAACCAAATTTGTTGGCGGATCCGATACGATTTTATCATAGACAATAAAATCGATTCCTTCATTAGTAAGATCTTCCTTTAATTTATTAACGATGGGTGTACTATTTAAAAATGAATCCATCACAATTAAGGGTTTCTTATATGACGCCTCTTTCAAAACTTGTAAAATACTTTTTGATAAATCATCTGTTACGGTTACTTTCACTTTTTGTTCTAGTTTAAAATTCAAAAATTCCGCCTCCTAGTCTGTTACTTTCCCATAAATATATTTTTCAAAATACTGACTCAAAAACTGAATAGCAGGACCTGTTGTAAGCGCTGTTAATATGGTGATTACACCAAACTTACCGCCTAATAAAACACCTACTAAAATTAACACGATATCCATCACAATTTTTGATTTCCTAATACTCCAACTGGCCCGATCTCTAATAGTTAACATGATACCATTAAAAGGATCTACCCCAATATCACTTGCCACAAACAAACTGATTCCAATATAATACAAACTAATTCCAATAAAACCACCTAAATAACGGTGAAAGGTAACGTCGTTATTGAATAATAGTGGATAAATATGACTTCCTATAGATATAAATAAACCATAAGGAATCAAATATAAAAGTGTGCCAATATTCAAATATCTTTTACCAAAAATAAATAAAATAATAATTAACACAATGTTCATATAATTAGAAACAGTCCCTAACTGAGATTGCTCAAGGCTTAGAAATGATCTAAGCCCATCATAGACAATCCCAACAGGGTCGTTACCAAATAGTGTATTATTATTAAAAGCTACACCAATACATACCAGAAAAATACCAATAAGTGACACACCTAATTTTTTAAGGGTAATATTGTCAAAATTAAATAGTTTCAAAAATTATAAACCAACTTCTTTAGCTGCTTTATCAGCTCTGTCGCAGAATAATTTAACTTTTTCGATATCTTTTTCCATATGTCCACCATCATACTTAATACTTGTTTTACTTAAAGAATCCACCCCAAAAGGTTTAATTTGGCGAATACATTCTTCAACATTATCTGCGCCTAAGCCTCCAGCAATAATAACAGGAATATCAACACTTCTTACGATTTCAGCATCAATAGCCCAATCATGTGTTTCACCACTAGCGCCAATCCCTGTATCCTCAGCTAATCCCGAGTCGGTTAATAAATAGTCAGAAAATTCTGCATATTTTTTAGCTCTATCTACAGCTCCTGGACCATCAACTAATACTGCTTGCATTAATTCAATACCTGGACACGCTTCTTTTAATTCTTTAGCAAATCCAGCATCCGCTGTATAATCCATACCCGCGATATGAAGAATATCTGGCTTAACTCTTTTAGCAATATCAATCATTTCTTTCGTTTCTTTATTCAGCATAATAGCAACTGTTTTTACACCGCGTCGTTTTGCCTCGTCGAAAATTTTATCCACTAAATCATGTTCGACTCGATGAGCTGGAACGCCACCATTTTGCATAGGTACCAAGCCAATATGATCCGCTCCAGCATCCATAGTTTGTACACTTTCCTCATAAGTAATTAAAGAATAAATTTGTTTAATCATAATAGTCATATCTCCCTTTATATTTAATATTTTATACGTTGACAATAAATTGTTGCGCTCGCTTAACTACATTCGTAACATTCATATGTTCAGAAACTGCATCGATACTTTCTACAGTAATACTAGCTGCCGCTTGGGTTAATTGTGCTACTTCGGTTAAGCTCAAGGTTTCTCCATAAAAGAATCTTGCCCATGCAATCGTAGCCATACTACAATCGCCTGCACCATTGCAACTAACAACATTACTTTTTAAAATTGGAATAATGTTAGCTTCATTTTGATTGGCACAGATAATACCATGCTCACCTAATGAGATAAATACATTTTTAACTCCTAGCTCAACTAATTCTTTGGCTGCTTTTTTTCCTGTCTCTTCATCTATTACTTTTATACCAGTAAATAGTTCCGCCTCAATTTCATTTGGTTTAAATGTATCAATTTTATTTAACACATTATTAAACCTTTTTGCTTTTGCAACCGATACTGGATCAACAAAAATAGGTACCTCGACATTATGAGCTAACCACTCTATCGACTCTTGTTCTAAGTTTCCATCAATCACACATAATTCTGAACTATTTATAAAATCAATTCTTTTTTCAAAAAATTCTGGTGTCATATATTTAATAATATTCATATCATTGACACCTGAAACCATATCTCCATCTCCATCTGTCACATACAGGTAAGTTGAGCTTGCTTTTCCTTTTATTTTTTCAGCATAGGTTAAATCAATACCTTTTTTTTCACAGTTTTTACTTAAGATTTGTCCAAATTCGTCATCACCATAAACTGTAACTAAATATGTAGGTACCTCCAACTTGACCATATTTTGAGCAATATTTTGTCCGACTCCGCCATCTGTTAATGTGATTCTGCCAATATTAGAATCGTGTTCACGATATAGATGTCCAGAAATTCCAGCTATATCCATATTCAACCCACCTAAAACGACAGCATATTTTTGATTTGCCATTTTAAACACCTCCTTGTTTTAGCAACAACCATAGTATACAAATAAAACGTTGCCATTTCAACACTTATTTAAAAAACAAACATTTGTTTACTTAATTTGATTTTGAACGTTTTTTAACCTATAATTAATTTATAAAAATAAGAGGTGATAATATGACTGAAAGAGAGCGTGAAATACTTTCTTTAATACTAAATAATCCAATGATTTCACAAAATGAAATTGCAGATTTACTTGGGATTTCAAGATCAGGTGTCGCTGCTCATATATTTAATTTAACTAAAAAAGGTTATATCGAAGGTAGAGGTTATATCATTAAAGAATCTGACTTCGTGTCTATTATAGGCGGAATAAACATGGATATATTAGGAATTTCTTTAGATAGTTTAATACTAAACAATTCTAATCCGGGAAAAATATCTTTTGCTTTAGGTGGCGCGGGTAGAAATATTTCGCTCGGTTTAACAAAATTAAATGTGCCTAATTATTTCATTTCAGTTCATGGTGATGATTTAAATGGCGATAAATTCAAACAAGATTCACAAAAAAATGGGATGAATATCCAATATGTAAAAGAACTTCCGAATGAGCGTACATCAACATATCTTTATATAGATGATCAAAAAGGGAATCGAGCAGTCGGCATTGACGACATGGATATCTACGAAAAAATCAATTCAGAATTTTTAAAAGATAAGATTGATATTATTAATAACTCCAGATACTGTATTATTGATACTAATTTGACAACCGAAGCTATTGACTGGATTTACGAACACTGTAAAGTTCCGATATTCGTTAAAACGGTGTCAGAAAACAAAAATTATAAGTTGCTGAGTCAACTAAATAAGGTCAACACTTTAATAACAACACCAAATGAGTTAAAAGGGATCATAAGAGTCCTTACAGATTCTGAACTTAGTTTAAATAAGTCCCTTGATTTATTACTCAATAATGGTGTTGGTAATATCCTTGTCTATTCGCCAGATGATGGCTTGTACTTTAAAAATAACGAAGAACTTTTTCATATTCATAAAAAAAGTGACAAGGCTATCAATAAAACAGGAGCCAGTGCTTCTCTTACATCTGCCCTTGTTTGGGCTCTTACAAAAAATTTCACTTGGAAAGATAGTCTTCACTATGCCTACGCTGCAGCTGCGATCAGCATAGAGAGTCCTTTTCCCATCAGTGAAGATCTATCAACAGATACCTTGGTAACAACACATACCCTCCTATTTGGTTAAAAAAATAAAAGCACCACTTTACCTTTTCGTAAAGTGGTGCTTTTATTTATCCTATATTCTTTAAAGCATCGAATATCATTTTCCAAAATTTCTCATGATCTAAATCAACGGCTACTTGTGTATGACAATTTTCTGGAATAGGGTATCTAAAATCAGTTACCGTCATTCCTTTTGTTAAACTACCATACAACTCAATATCAACTGGAACAGATTTTGTTGTCATTACTGTCGGATCGATAAGGTATGCTATCGTACATGGATCATGCACTGGAGGGGAATCAAACCCTTGACTTTTTTTATACATTATTCCAAAAAATTCTAATAATTCATCTACAAATTTTGCAGGAATCGTATCAATCTCTTTAATTTTATCACGTACCTCAGGTGTAGCAAGTGCTTGATGTGTTAAATCTAGCCCCACCATTGTGACTTTCCAAGGTGCATTAAATACGATATGAGCGGCTTCTGGATCTATGATAATATTAAATTCCGCTACAGCACTCCAATTTCCAGTATGATAACCACCACCCATTAGCACGACTTCCTGAACTCTATCAATAATTTTAGGCTCTTTTCTGATAGCCATTGCAATATTTGTTAGACCACCTGTCGGACAAAGCGTCACTGTCCCTGCCGGCTCATTCATAACCGTCTCTATAATAAGGTCTACTGCATGCTTATCACACATCTCCACAACAGGTTTTGGAAGCTCAGGACCATCTAAACCTGAATCACCATGAATACTTTCGGCAACTTCAATTTCTTTTACTAAAGGACGTTCACAACCAGCTGCAATAGGAACATCTATCATCTTGATCATAGTACTTACTGACCTTGCGTTGTATGTCACTTTTTCTAACGTTTGGTTCCCTACAACAGTTGTCACTGCTAAAAGTTCTATTTCCGGATTCCCATGAGCTAAAATCATAGCAATCGCATCATCGTGCCCCGGATCACAATCTAAAATAATTTTTCTTACCATTCAAATGACCTCTTTCTATAATTGTTTGCGTTTACAAAAATGATTATACACTACAAAACTAAACAAATCTATAATTATATAAATATAAGTTTATATAATTGTGGAATGTATTTTGCTATTTACTAAATGCATTCTATATTTGAGATGCTTTCTCAATAAAATCAGTCTCATAATTTTTATATTGTAAAAAAAAGCCCTGATTTATCAGGGCTTTTTTAATCAATAATTTATTTAAAAGCTAGCTGTTATCATCTAAAAAGATTTCTTATACAAAAGATGCTCTTTTAAAATTGATTCATCTGCTACATTAGGGTGATCAAATTTACTAATATATTCCATCCCTATTCTTTTCATAACTTGTTCTGAGGGTTTGTTGACAGTTGCTGTGAAACTATAAATCACCTCAGCACCTAATTTTTCACTTGCGTATTCAAGAACTCTGTTCGCGCCTTCCACTGCATACCCTTTATGCCAATACTCTTTTAATAATCGCCAACCTATTTCGATTTCCCCTTCTATGTTAGAGTCAAAATTAATTTTCAGCAGCCCCATTATACCAATCATTTCACTCGTCTCTTTTATTTCCACCGCCCACAAAGAATAACCATTTTCCTCATCATGCTTTTTTATTTTTTGAATGAAATTTTTTGACTCATCCTCTGTTAAAGTTGATGGGAAATAAGCCATCACTTCTGGGTCACTGTTCATTTGATTGATAGTAGGTAAATCGTCTTGTTCAATGTTTCTAAAACCTAATCTAAACGATTCAAATATATAATTTTTCATAAAGCACCACCTTATTTTTAATAGTAAATAATCCACTATTTCTATTTATCATATAAATTTCAACTTTATAATAACATAAAATCAAATTTAAATATTTTTGGCTAAGAAGATTAAATTATTAAAATTTGAGTTCATATGAGACAAAAAGAAAAAGCCCTAATTTCTCAGGACTTTTTGCGCTATATAGATAGTTAAGACTATTTACGACGCATTTCTTTGATACGAGCAGCTTTACCGTGTAATTCGCGGATGTAGTAAAGTTTAGCACGACGCACTTTACCTTGACGGATTACTTCGATTTCAGCAACACGTGGTGTGTGGATTGGGAAAATACGTTCAACACCAACACCACCAGAAATTTTACGAACTGTATAAGTTTCGCTAATTCCAGCACCTTGACGTTTGATTACGATACCTTCAAATAATTGGATACGTTCACGAGTACCCTCAACAACTTTAGCGTGAACACGGACAGTATCTCCTGAGCGGAAATCTGGGATATCACTACGTAATTGTTCTTTTGTAATTGCTTCGATTAATGGATTCATTTTATCTTTCTCCTTATTCCAAACATTCTATATGGATTTATGTGACCACAGCGGAATGTCGTAATAGTTGAGCACTTTTGCACTCAAAAAATGGTTTACAATAGCTTAGAACCAATGTAAAGTTTTAATTCTTGACATCCACCTAACCGAATTCAAACATAATACACCAAAGATAAATGTAGCAATTTGCATATTAATAAAATAGGTTAAAACAGCTAATACAAGATAGAAAATGCTATAGGTGATATGTGAGTTATTCTTCTTCATTTTAAGACTTCCTCAATTTTTTTTGGGAATTAAATGAATATTGGCAATACAAAATAATAAAATAGTAAAAATCATAAAAGCAATTAAGCGAATTAAGACATTAGACATGTCAAAGCTTGTTGTAGTCCAATTATTTGCCAGCTCCGTTCTAAAAGAGTTAAAAGGAACAAAATCTGATATTTTTTTCATTACTCCGGTAAAATCAAAGCCACCTATTGTACCTGTAAAAATCGCAATTCCAAAATATGCTACCATAGCAATCCCTTGAACAGCATTGAATCCTTTAAAAAACCACGCAATAGTGAATGCTAAAAAATAAAAGGAAATAGTTAATATTAACATCCCGCAAATCATTAAAACTACCGCGGCTATACTAGGAACCGGCAAAGGAAGAACAATTTGTAGCACCAGAAAATAGATGATACAAATCCCACTGACTAAGAAAAGGATCGAAATAAATTTTGCAATCATTTGTTTCAGCTTCGTATAACCAAATAAAGAAAATCGTGTAGAGATTCCATCTTCAATATCTTTAGCAAAAGCTATCGTAAAAGGCAACATAACTAAGCCCAAAGGTATCATCGGTAGACATATTGAAAAAATTGTCTCTGAAAGTACTTTATTTCGCCCTGCATCATTGGAAGCATGATAACCACCAATAGCTAAAACTAATGGTAATAACCCTCCGACGATCATTCCTATACTGTATCCAAATGTATTTTTCAATTCAAATTTGATATAATGTTTCATCTTAATTCTCCTAACACTTTTTACTTTGACTAATAGCATTCAAATAAATAAGTTCAATATTGTCATTTGAAATGGAGAATTTTTTACCTAAGCTAGCTAACTCTTTAATCCCTTCTTGTTCTTCCATTTTATTGGCAAAAGAGAAAGCCTGCTTCCCTTTGTCACTGACAATTTGGATTCCTGTTGGAAGAGCAAGCTTCTCTTCGTCTCCTTCAACAATAACTGTTGAGTAACCAATATATTTTTTAAATAACTCCCCAGTTCCCCCAAAATCGACTAAGCAACCTTTATCAATAATTAGTAATTTATTGGCCAATTTTTCAATTTCATCGAAATAATGTGTTACTAATAATAGTGTGGCATCTTTTCCTGAATACCACTCTTGAATTTTTTCCATTAATCTACTACGTGCTTCAAAATCCAAACCTGCTGTCATTTCATCAAAACAAGTCAGAGGTGCATCCTGATATAAAACCATTATTAGTGTTAATCTTTGCTTTTGTCCCCCAGATAATTGTGTTACTTTTTTCTTTAGCATACTTTGAAAACTAAAAAATTCAATTAACCCCCTTAACTTTTCATCTTTTTTTAGTTTGGTTTTCAGTAACCCTTCCATAATCGTTTGGCAAGTTAAAATATTTGGATATGGATTTTCTTGCAGATGAACAGCTATACTTTTTGGCTTTTCTATCTGTCCCATATAAGCTACTTGATTCGTAAGAGCTTTTATCAATGTTGATTTCCCCGCACCATTAGCACCTATAATGCCAATAATTTCATTTTCTTTAATATTTATTTCACCATGAATATTCAATGCAGTAAAATCCTTATACTTAACTTGAAGATTTTTAATTTTTAACATCGTTTTTCCCCTATCATATCTAGTACATTATGATTTGTCTCTCTTGATTTTTTTCAAATAGTTGTTTAAATCTCTGGCAATTAATTTATTCTGAAAGATTATGACAATGTATGTAACAAAATAGACAACTGCTATACTTAAAATTAAATTAGCGAGACTTTGGACACTATAATTTGCAATATACAAAATACAGACAAAAAGAGTTGTTGCAGTATAATGAATCAATAAAGAAAGCAAAAAGCTAATTTTTTCAACCTCAAAAATGCTGGTCGTAACTCCTGCAAATATAGAAATCAAAAAAACCATTGTGATCGTTTTATTGGTCACAGTCGTTGAACCATTGAAATAAATAAGAGCTAAATAAATAAATGAGCCTATACCTAAACCTGATGATATTTTTGCACGCCATTCCATTTTCGTATCCTCCATTATTTTCTTTAGAACTTTTTAGGTGGCAAACAACTAGTTAAGTATCATGGAGCAACTAAATGCATACTACCTCACTTTGTACTATGAGTACATATTCAAATACACAAGCGGTCATTTCAAATACACAAGCGGTCTAATTACTAATATTTTGTAATGTTTTTTTTACATTCGCTACATAACGTCTGCTGACAATCAATTTTTCATTTCCTACTATTTCCAAAGTCAAATTCCCATTTTTTTGTGCAATAAAAGCCTTGATATACAAAGAATTTGCAACTGTACTCTTCGAGATTTGCACAAATTCATTCGGCAAGATTTTACTAAAATTTGAAAGAGAATCCTTTGTTATTAGTGTGCTATTTTTTGTATATAAAAATATTCGTCTCTCCAAATACTCTATATATAGAATATCCGAAATTTTTAGTTGAATAAATTCCTCTGAATCAATGTTTTGTGCAACAATCGTGTAATTACTTTCCTCTAAGAAGCTGATTGCTTTTTCTATTGAAGGTGTCACTTCAAAAATGTTAAATATTGCTGATTCCTTAATATCTAGTTTTTCTAAAATTTTATTGATCACAATTTTCATTATTAGGTCATTCCTTTCTATAGTGCACTTAAGTTAAAGCTTTAAGGGGAGAAACATAGTTTCTATCAGTATAAAATAAAACAAAAATATTTTCTCTAGCTTTTTATCACAAAAAATAATATAACAACGTTTCAAACACTCGAGGATATTATTGGTGGAAAATGGAAACCATCAATTATTTGTTTTCTCGTTCAAGGTACAAAAAAAACTAGTGAACTTCAACGATGCATCGCCAAAATCACTCAAAAAGTTCTGATTCAACAACTAAGAGAATTAGAAAAAGATGGGATAGTCAATCGCACTGTATTTAATCAACTACCACCTAAAGTAGAATACAGTATAACAGAATATTGTCTTACTCTAAATTCTATCATTGATAGGATGTGCGCTTGGGGAAAAGATAATATCGCATTCATAAAAAAACAAGGTGAAGATATTGAACTTATTGAGAAAAACTATCATTTTAAATAATTAGTTTTTTATAGACTATTAACTTATTTTATTTATTCTTCGAAAAAAAGAGCAAGATTTTTAGATTCAAAATCTTGCTCTAGTGTCATGATTCAAGTAAACGATAAT
The DNA here is from genome assembly GCF_029144185.1 of Vagococcus intermedius. Lineage (NCBI taxonomy): Bacteria > Bacillati > Bacillota > Bacilli > Lactobacillales > Enterococcaceae > Vagococcus > Vagococcus intermedius. The sequence goes on from NZ_CP110232.1 coordinate 1,344,867, forward strand.
TCACTTGCTACTACTATTTAATTTTCTAAATTCGATCATAGACAAGCTTTTTTCTGAATATAATCGGACATTTTCGTTCTTTAAGCTTGTTAGCAATTCAAAGTCTGTTACAAACCGTTTAGAGCCAATTAATACCATTAATTCTAAATCATTTTTTCTTTCCAAATCATTCGATGATCTTCTACTGTCATCAGCTACTCACCCTTTCATTTGTAAAAAGTACTTTGGCTTGTCCATCTTACACATGCACCAGCTGTACAGGCTTTTCTCTGTATTTGGTAGACTCATCCTCTAACCTACTAAATAGAGGCATCGTTTTGGTATTTTAGGAATTCTTTTTGTCGTCAATTTTCCCTATGATTTCCACCTATTTTTAGACAAAAAGAAAAAGCCCTGATTTCTCAGGACTTTTTGCGCTATATAGATAGTTAAGACTATTTACGACGCATTTCTTTGATACGAGCAGCTTTACCGTGTAATTCGCGGATGTAGTAAAGTTTAGCACGACGCACTTTACCTTGACGGATTACTTCGATTTCAGCAACACGTGGAGTGTGGATTGGGAAAGTACGTTCAACACCAACACCACCAGAAATTTTACGAACTGTATAAGTTTCGCTAATTCCAGCACCTTGACGTTTGATTACGATACCTTCAAATAATTGGATACGTTCACGAGTACCCTCAACAACTTTAGCGTGAACACGGACAGTATCTCCTGGGCGGAAATCTGGGATATCACTACGTAATTGTTCTTTTGTAATTGCTTCGATTAATGGATTCATTTTATCTTTCTCCTTATTCCAAACATTCTATATGGATTTATGTGACCACAGCGGAATGTCGTAATAGTTGAGCACTTTTGCACTCAAAAAATAGTTTACCATAGCTTAGAACCGATGTAAAGTTTTAATTCTTGACATCCACTATTTTTAGCTATTATTTTTCAATGATTCTTCTTGTTTCACCTCAGCTAAAAGCTTAAGCATTTCTTTAGTCATCTCTACTTGATCTAACATTTCAGGTCGTCGTTGATAAGTTCGGCGTAGGGATTCTTTCAATTGCCACTCAGCAATTAGTTTATGATTACCATTACGTAAGACCTCAGGGACTTCCATCCCATTGTAATCAGCTGGACGGGTGTACTGAGGATGCTCTAATAAACCAGTTGAATGAGAATCGGTTATCGCAGACTGTTCGTTTCCTAAGACATCAGGTAACAAACGAACAGTCGCATCAATCATCACCATCGCCCCCAACTCACCACCAGTTAACACATAGTCCCCAAGCGAAACCTCATCTGTAACCACACTACGAATCCGTTCATCATAGCCTTCATAATGACCACAGATAAAGACAAGATGTTCCTCTTTTGAAAATTCTTCTGCCATTTTTTGATCAAATTTTTTACCAGCAGGGTCTAACAAAATCACTCGTTTTGTAGTTTCAGGTGTCTCACGTGTAATCTGTTTCATCGCACCATCTATTGGCTGGACTTTTAATAACATACCAGCCCCCCCACCATAAGGGTAATCATCTACGTTTTGATGTTTATTATCAGAAAAGTCGCGAAAGTTCATAACATTAACATTTAATAACTCTTTTTCGATTGCCTTACCTAAGATAGATTCAGTTAACGGCCCCTCAAACATTCTTGGAAAAAGCGTCAAGACATCAATTCGCATCGTCAATTAGTCCTTCAGGAATTTCAACGATGACTTGTCCGTTTTCTAAGTCTATCTCTTTAACGACTGATTCGATATATGGAATCAATACATCTTTAGCTCCTTGACGTTGAATGACCCACACATCATTTGCCCCTGGTGATAATATTTCTTTAATTTTACCAAGTTCTGAGCCATTCTCTTCTATAACCTTTAATCCGATAATTTCATGGTAGTAAAATTCATTTTCAGGTAATTCTTGTAATTCTGTTGCAGCAATCTTTAAAATGCCATCGCGATATTTTTCGATATCATTAATACTTGGGTGTCCCTCAAAACTCACAATATCAAAATTTTTATGTTTACGGTGTGACTTAATCGTTAAGGTAATCGGTGCTTTTTTATCTTGGAATAGATGTAATACTTGACCTTTTTTGTAACGTTCTTCTGCAAAGTCAGTTTTTGAAATAACACGGACTTCCCCTTTTAGACCTTGGGTATTGACAATCTTTCCAACATTATAAAATTCTATCATAATCTTCTCCTCTGATTCATATAAATTCTGTTCATATTGTATCATTACAAGACTAATTTTACCATAGTTCTTATGGCTTTAACTCACGCTAGTAGACCTAGGCGACCTCGATTGATTGCCTTCTTTGGCTAAGCCTTGATTGTTTAAAATAAAAAAAAGCCTCGGAGGCCATGGCAACCGAGAACTTCTTATTTTCCATCTAATATGTTTAAACGAACCTTTTTAGTTCCTTCTAGACGTACACTATAAACAAGCGTTCTAATAGCTTTCGCTACGCGACCTTGCTTACCAATAATACGACCAATATCGTCAGGATGTACGCTAAGATTGTACTCCATGAAGTCATCAGACTCCACGATAGCCAACTCAACATGATCGGGATGACTGACTAATGGACTAACAATGGTTAAAACCAATTCTTTCACATCTGTCATTTTTCAACCCACCTTATTTTTTAGCGAATTTAGCTTCATGATGTTTTTTCATAACGCCTTCAGTTGAAAGGATGTTACGAACAGTATCTGAAGGTTGAGCACCTTTTGATAACCAATCTAAAACTAAGTCTTCTTTTAAAGAAACTTCAGCAGGATCTTTTAAAGGGTTGTATGTACCAACTGTTTCGATGAAACGTCCATCACGAGGAGAACGAGAATCTGCTACAACAATACGGTAGAACGGGCTTTTTTTAGAACCCATGCGTTTTAAACGAATTTTAACTGACATTTTTAAATACACCTCCATTAACTTATTACATACGTTAGTTTACCAGTTTTTTAAAAGCTTGTAAAGTGTTTTTTCTTTACACCTTTATTTTTTTTGCCTTTTTTTATTGAAAAGCTGTTATTAAGGGATTTATAAACTTATTTCAACCATTTTTTTATTAGAAAAATACGGTTATTTTAATGAAAAAAGCCAAGATTAATTAAAAATCTTGGCTTTTTTGTTATTTATTTTTTCTTTTTACGCGCTTTTTTCTTTTTACCTTTAGTATGTTGTTTCATCATTTTGTTCATTGCCATCTTACCCATCTTACCTTTGATACCAGTTCCAAACATTTGATCCATACCTGCAGGCATCTTGCCTTTAGTTAGTTGTTGCATCATCTTACGTGATTCGTTAAATTGCTTAATCATACGGTTAACTTCAACAACACTGTTACCAGACCCTGCTGCGATTCTACGTCGGCGACTAGGGTTTAATAGATCAGGATTTTCACGCTCGGCTGGTGTCATTGAATAGACAATCGCTTTCTTGCGTTCGACATCTTTTGGATCAACCTTAACTTGATCAATCCCTGGCATATTACTCATACCTGGAATCATTTTCAATAGATCTTCAATCGGGCCCATCCCCATTACTTGATCTAGTTGTTCGATAAAGTCATTAAAATCAAACGTATTTTCTTTCATTTTTGTGGCTAATTCTTCGGCTTTTTTCTCATCGTAATCTTGTTGAGCTTTTTCAATTAGGGTTAGCATATCCCCCATACCTAAGATACGACTAGACATTCTATCTGGATGGAAGACTTCAATATCCGTTAACTTTTCGCCAGTTCCGACAAATTTAATCGGTTTACCTGTCACTGCTCTGATTGAAAGTGCCGCACCCCCACGAGAGTCACCATCTAATTTGGTCACAACGACCCCTGTAATATCTAATTGTTCATTAAAGCTATCCGCTACCGTAACGGCATCTTGTCCGGTCATACCATCAACCACTAACAGAATTTCATCTGGATTGGCTAATTCTTTAATATCTTTTAACTCACCCATCAAATGTTCATCAATATGTAAACGACCGGCCGTGTCAATAAAGACGTAGTCATTTTTATTAGCATATGCCTGTTCTAGACCTTGGCGAACAATTTCAACTGGACTAACATCCGTTCCCAATTCAAAGACAGGTGCATCAATTTGTTGTCCTAATACTTTTAATTGTTCAATTGCTGCTGGACGATAGACATCACCTGCGATTAATAAAGGTCTGGCGTTCTCTGTTTTTTGTAAATGCTGAGCTAACTTCCCAACAAATGTTGTTTTACCTGCCCCTTGTAACCCTGACATCATGATGATTGTCGGAATTTTTGGTGATTTATTTATTCCTACCATCTCTGTTCCTAAGGTTGCAGTTAACTCTTCGTCAACAATTTTAACAATTTGTTGTGCCGGTGTTAAACTTTCTAAAACCTCAATCCCTACCGCACGATCACTAACGCGTTTCGTAAAGTCTTTAACAACCTTAAAGTTAACATCGGCCTCTAATAACGCTAGACGAATCTCACGCATCATTTCTTTTACATCTGCCTCGGTTACTTTTCCTTTACGACGTAATTTGCTCATCGCATTCTGTAAGCGATCAGTTAAACTTTCAAATGCCATATTTTCTCTTCCCCTATTCTTCTATCTCTTGAATCGCTGTCATTAAGTCACGCAACTCTTGATCTTCTGGATATTTTTCAGTAATATGTTGATTCATTTTTTTTAAAAGGTCTTGACGAACAATAAAATTAGAATACATATGCAATTTTCGTTCATAATTTTCTAAAATTTTCTCTGTTCGTTTAATATTATCATAAACTGCTTGGCGACTAACCTCATACTCTTCTGATATTTCACTCAGTGAAAAATCATCAGCGTAATACAGTTCAATATAATTCATTTGTTTTTCAGTTAACAAAGTGGAGTAGAATTCAAATAACGCATTCATGCGATTTGTTTTTTCTATAGCCAATCTAATCCCTCCTTCGTTTTAGATATGGAAAGTCACTTATCTTTCTCTTATCAAAATTACCTAATACAGATAAGTCCCATCAAGTAATATATTATATCATACTTTTAACTATTTTTAATAGCCTTTCCAAATAAGACTAGTAATTAACTTTTAGCTATGGTATACTTCATTCATGCGATAAGCCGACCCGAACTCTATTTAAGAGTTCCCCTCTATCGGTAACACTTTGTGGAAGGTGTGATAGAGGCTAAAAAGAGCAGCTAACTTTTAGTTAGCTGCTCTTTTTTTATTTGGTTAAGTTCATATCTGACTTGTTTGCCAATTCGCTCAATTGTATAGAGTGCTGGTAGTTGTGACGTAATATTCGCTTCACCATACTGTTCTTTATTTATATAATAAGCAAGATTAACATCTGACAATTTAGCTATCGTCGAATTAGAGCTGTTGGTAATCGAGATAATTTTAACATTTTTACTTTTCATCTGATGAATCGTCCGAATGAGTTCCTGATTTTCACCATCTACTGACAAGATCACCAAACAAGACTTATGAGTCAATGTTTCAGATAAATACCCCAAAGGATGATTCATCAAATCCTCAATATGTAATGACAATAAAAATAAGGATGAAAAATACATCGCGCCATACTGAGCCATCACTTTAGATGCCCCTACCCCTAAAAAAATCACCATTTCTGCTTCTTTAACAATCTCAACACCTTGGTTAATTCCATCTTGATAAGTTGCTTGAGTCGTCCGTTGTAAAAAATCGATATAAGTTGATTCATCCGCCCTATCAACCAAAATAGTATCTTGAGTGTCGTGAAATAACCGCAACTTCACCCTAAACTCTGCAAACCCTGCACAATTAAATTTACGGCAAAAACGTAAGATGGTAGTGGTACTATAGTGAACCACCTCAGCTAATTCTCTCACCCGCATATAGATAACGCTTTCAATATTAGCGGAAATATAATTATAAATATCAAACTCTGTATCTGTTAATTCAACTTCGTGTTCCAAAAATAACATTTTATCATCCCCTTGAATATTCATCATAATATTATCATGTAACGACTTGTTACACAATAGTAACAAGTTCCTTCCCATAAAATAATTGCCATCTTTTTGAAATCGCTATCAAAAATCCTCTAAAAGATTATAATGAATTATGTTAAGGGAGACTTAGCACAGAAAAATATATGGGGGTTTAACTATGCAAGGACTTATGAATTGGTTAGAAAAGTACATTATACCGGTTGCAACTAAAATAGGAAATCAAAAGCATTTAATTGCTTTAAGGGATGCTTTTATTGGGACAATGCCTGCAACAATGGCAGGCTCGATTGCTGTACTATTGAATGCTTTTTTACGAGATTTTCCAACTAACTGGGGATGGACAGGTGTTGTTAAAGCAATGGAGCCGATTGTAGCAGTTAACGGCTTTATCTATACCGGAAGCTTAGCAATTGTTGCTGTTATTTTTTCAATTAGTTTAGGCTATAATTTGGCCAAAGCTTATCATGTCGATCCATTGGCTGGAGCAGTTGTATCAATCGCGGCTTTTATTATGGGATTAACACAAACCGCTGAAACTAGCCTAACACTTAGTCAAAAATTACCGGCTAATGTTATTTCTTTAATTGAAGAAGCTGGTGGAACAGTCACAGATGGCACAACTATTGGCGCAAAAGCTTGGGGATTCTTTAACTTTGGGACTCACATGGGTGGTTCCGGGCTATTTACAGCCATTATTTTTGGTTTCATTTCAGTTATTATCTTTTCAAAATTAATGAAAGCAAATATTACGATCAAAATGCCTGATTCAGTCCCACCTGCTGTTTCAAAAGCATTCGCTGCTATTATTCCAGCTTGTGTGGCTTTATATACAGCCGGCATCATCAATTATGGCTTTGCTACCCTTACAGGGATGCCAATGATCGATTGGATTACTGATACGATTCAACAACCATTATTACATCTATCTCAAGGGTTTGGTTCAGTTGTCTTAGTCGTCTTCTTAATTCACTTATTATGGTTCTTCGGAATACATGGTGATAACGTCATGGCACCTGTCTTATCAACCATTTGGGGAAATGCTATGAATCAAAATATGAATGCCTTTCAAAGTGGTGCTGAAATTCCTTACAAATGGGTATCAGGAACGTTCAATGCCTTTGTTTGGCCTGGTGGATCTGGTGCTACTTTAATGTTAGTGGCAGCAATCTTGGTCTTTTCAAAACGTGCTGATCAATTGACCGTTGCTAAATTAAGTTTAGCTCCTGGCTTGTTCAACATCAATGAACCTGTTATGTTCGGGATGCCAATCGTTTTAAATCCACTTTATATGATTCCTGTAATTTTAGTACCTTGTGTGACAGCGGGGATTACTTATTTCGCTACTATGACGGATCTAGTTAAACCAGTAGTGGTAAGTGTTATTTGGGTAATGCCACCTATTATTAATGGATTCTTAGCTACCGGGGGTGATTGGCATTCGATTATCCTATCCATTGTTAATTTATTTGTTGGTTTCTTATTATGGACACCGTTTGTCTTAGCTGCTAATAAAATGAATTTAGAAGAAAATAATTAGAAAAATGACTGATCCGTTACAAAATGGATCAGTCATTTTTCATTTAGTTTAATTTGGTTAATAATTTTTGGATCATTTCATGGGCTTCTTTTGCAATCGCAAAATCAGTTTCGACCATTCTTGGTAGGGGCAAGCGAGCCTGTCCAATCTTTAATCCATCTAAACTTAAAATATACTTCATGACATCATATAAATTGCCTTGGCAAGATACCATTTTGAAGATAATCTTATTGATGTCATTTTGTAAGTCTAAAGCCTCTCTCATTTGACTATGACGAATGTATCGGTCCAATGTCAGATAAGCTTGAGGCATAACGCCGTATGTCCCACCGATTCCTGCATCAGCTCCCATCGAACGACCACCTAAGAACTGTTCATCTGGCCCATTAAAAATTATTAATTCTTTGTTACTTTCTAATTTAAAAGTATTAATATCTAAAACCGGCATAGAAGAATTTTTGACACCAATCACTTGTTCGTGTGCCAACATCTTATTCAGTAACGTCACAGAAAGAGCATAACCCGTTGTTTGTGGAATATTATAAATAATAAAATCAAGATCTGTTGCTTCAACCATACTTGTCCAATAATTTTCAATAGCATCCTCAGGCAAAACAAAATAGATTGGTGGAATAGCTGCAAGCGCGTCAACTCCAAGGTTTTCTGCATGTTTTGCCAACTCAAGACTATCACGTGTTGAAGGCGCTGCTATGTGAGCGATAATTGTCATCTTACCACCGACGGCTTTCATTACATTTTCTAAGACTATCTTACGTTCATTGACCGTTTGATAGATACATTCTCCTGAACTTCCCCCCACGTATAACCCTTTGACTCCAACTTCAAGGTAGTGAGTTGCCAACATTTGAATCCGCTCAGGACTAACCTCCCCTTCTTCATCGTAACATGCGTAAAAAGCTGGAATAATGCCTTTATATTTTTCTAAGTCTCTCATTTTTATTACTCCTTTTATATATCAATTTTAGATAACATTTTCGTCACTTCCACCTGTAATAACATCAATCGTTCTATCCATCTTCAGGCTGTAATCGGGATTTTCTAAAAGTAAGGTTGTCATAATATCTATTAAGTACATCATCGAAAACTGAGAGTTTATAAAACGCTTACTTTTGACAAATGTATTATGGTAGCTAACTAATGAACAGTCACTTACCTTGGCCAAAGAACTCTGGCTAAAGCTCGTTAACGTCACGATTTTAGCCCCTGCTTTTTTAGCAAGACAAATTGATTCAAGAACTTCAGCCGTTTCTCCTGAAGTTGAGATGCCAATAACTAAGTCTGTTTGTGTGACGATTGAACTACTAATGATCATAAAATGTGGATCCGTTATTGCGGTAACATTTAACCCCATTCTTAACAAGCGATGAGTTAATTCTGTCGCGGTAAACCCAGAACTCCCAACACCAAAGATTAAGATGCGATCGGCTGATGTTAGCCAAGATACCACTTCTTCAATCTCACTTTTTTTAGTCATTTTCCGAGTGTTTTCAATGGCTTTAAGATAAAAATTATAAACCATGTCCGCACTTTCTGTTGTTTCTTCTTGCACTTTATTGTGTTGACTCGAAGCGTTGATCTTAATTTTTAAATCAACAAAACTCTCACAGTCAATTTTTTTTACAAAGCGAGTGATTGTCGCTGGAGAGGATTCAGTTAGACGTGCTAACTCTGAAGTATTAATATTTTTCATGGTGTCACTATTGCGTAGTAAATATGTGGCAATTTGTTTTTCTTTTTCTGAAAATTGTGGGAATTGCGCTTGAATATCTTCTAAAATACTCACTTTTTCACCTACTGTATCTGTTGTTTATTAAAGTGGTATAAAGCCCCCAACATTCCCGCATCATTTTTGTTTTCCGCAAATTCAATACGAGTTTTATTAAAAATAGGACTAATCAACTGGGCTGTTACACTTTCTTTAATTTTAACATGTAACGTCCCTTTTTGTGACATTATTCCCCCTCCTAAGACGATTATTTCTGGATTAAACAAATAAATCAACATCACCAATCCGGTACTTAACTGTGTAATAAACTCATCAATCGCCTGTTGACAGAATCTATTTCCTTTTTGTGCTAAATCAAATATTTCTTTCCCATTTTCATATTGTTTAATGTCATCTAATTCATTGGCTCTTTTTATAAGTGCGCTTGTCGAAGCTGAATTTTGAAAATAGTCACCTGCTACTGGCAAATACCCAATTTCACCTGCTGTAAAACCGACCCCTTTAACAAGTTGATTATTTAATAAGATTGCCCCACCTACACCTGTTCCAATCGTCAAACAAACAGCCGATTGACAGCCTTTGGCTGCACCCTTCCAAGATTCTGCTAAACACGCAGCATTCACATCATTTTCAACTTCACAAGGAAGGCCAAACATTCCTTCTAAGTTTTTTTTCAATTCAGTCCCTGTATAATTAGGAATGGTGTAACCAGAGTAAATAACCGTTCCTGTTTGACTATTAATCACACCCGCACTGGCAATGGCTATCCCAATGACTTGCTCTTCCCTTAAAATGATACCAGTCATTTCTATGACTATTTCTAAGATACTTTGTTCCTCAGACCTTGTTGGCCGTGAGGGATAACTTCTAACTTTCTGACCATTTTGTTCATATACAGCTGCTTTAATCCCAGTTCCTCCTATATCAAAACACAATACCCTAGACATTTATTCACCTACTTTTTAGTTTTAAATTAATCTACTTATTGTTTAAAATAGCTCAGGTCATAAACGCTTATTCCTATTTTTAAAAAATAAGCCGTCAACCCTACTGTTAACGGCTTATTTACTGGTAATCTTTTAATTTAAAATAACAGATTTTTTAGTATTTTCATCAATAATACGATTACCATTTTCAGCAAATGAATTCAAAGCCTCTTGAGCCGTTTTTTCTCCCGTATAGACAGCTTGTAATTCTGGGAAAAAGGCATTTCTAAGCTCTACATAGCCTGGGGTATTGTTTGAGAAGTTAATAATATTTTCAGAGTTATCTTGATAGGCTTTAAGATATGGCATATCCTCTGCAAATTCTGTTGCAACAGAATCACGTACAGGTAAAGCGTTCTTAGATGCTTTAACTAGTTCTTTGTCAGTCGAATAGAATTTAACAAAATCTTTAGCCGCTTTGATACGAGCCTCATCTCCTGAGTCAAAAACAACGGAGCTAGTGACATAAGTAAATGAGACAGGTTGGTCTTTTCCTGGAATATTAGCTAGACGCATATCAAAAGGAGCTACTTTTCCACTAGCCATATCTGATTTTATACCATTAAATAAGACACTATTAGTGAAGTTAATCGCTGTTTGTTTATTTTGGAACATTGCATTGACGTCATTACTTGATAATGTTTCCACCCCTTTAGTTGTCAAGCCATCTTTTCGCATGTCATCTAAAAATTCTAAGGCTTTGACGCCAGTTTCATCATTCACATTGATTTTCCCATCTTTATCAAAGAATTGGTTACCAAACATTCTTAAATAAGACATGTTCCAAGTATCTCCCTGATTATTTTTAGCAAATAAGCCGAAAGGAGCAACCTCTTGATTAGTTTCTTTTAATTTTTTACTAATCACTTTTAAATCATCTGAAGACCAATTCGCAATCTCATATTCTGGTGCCATATACTTTTCCAAACCGGCTTCTTTGAACATCTCAGCATTGTATGACAAGGTTCCTGGGTTATGGGCAAATGGATAAAAATAAGTTTTGTCATTTATTTGGACGTTTTCCCAAATAGATTTTGGGATATCTTTTTGAGATTTTTCATCAATAATATCATCAAGCGGTGCTAATACTCCCATATGAGCGTATTCACTTAAAGCAAAGCTAGAATCAAAAAACATATCAGGCAACTCTTTAGTTTGGACAGCAACACTTAACTTGTCGGCACGCTGTTCGCCAGGAATTACTTGTACGTTAACATGAACATTAGGATTTTTTTCTTCATAACGTTTTGCCGCTTCCTTAAAGAAACTATCATAGTCAGCTTTTTCTTCCTTATCGTCAAGAACGCCTTTCCACTGAGGTGTTAGCCACATCTCTAATGTAATAGCCTCTTGATCTTTTCCTGTAGCCGATTTTTTATTTTCTCCTTTGCCACACGCACCTAATAATAAAACAGATGTTGTTAACGCTAAGGCACTCATCATTACTTTATTTCTTCTCTTCATCTTCCAACACTCTCCCATTTTGTTATTTATTCTTTCACAGCTCCCGCTGCAATTCCTTTAGTAAAATATTTTTGGAACATAATAAATATAAGAATCATTGGCATAGCTGCGACAGCCGCCCCGGCTACCTTTAATCCCATATTAGGATTAATCTCTTGCATTAGCCCAGCTACCCCTACTGTTAACGTATTCATTTCCTTACTTCTAGCCATCAATAACTGCCATAAATAATCATTCCAAAACGTCACAAAATTTAAAATAAATAAAGCGCCAATCCCTGGTTTGGCAATCGGTAACATCAGTTTCCAAAAAATCGTCCATTCAGAAGCACCATCTAATTTAGCTGATTCACGAATAGAATTAGGGATCGATTCAAAGAATGATTTCAACATAAAAACACCGAAGCAAGTTGCCAAATTAGGAATAATCAAGGCTTGATACGTATCCACCCAATCAAAAGCTACAACTAACTTAAACAATGGCACAATAAAGGTTTCTTTGGGAATCATTAAAGAACCGATGAATAAAGCAAATAAAATATTTTTCCCTTTAAAGTGCAACTTGGCAAAGGCATAGGCTGCCAAAGCTGAAAATATAACGCTTAAAGTGGTGGTGACGAAAGAGACAAAGAAACTATTAAATGTCCAACGAAGAGCCGGTTGATTATTAAATAATTCTTTATAATTGTCTAAATACATCGTCTTAGGTAAAATATCTGGTGGCATTTTATAAATATCTGTTGAGGGTTTAAGTGAGTTTGTAATCAACCAAAATAAAGGTAATAAGCTACAAATTGCTAAAATCGTAACTAAAATAGTAATAACTAAATCCATCTTTTCCATGCGTGCTAATCGTTTAAAAAGCTTCATAATTCCCCCTCCTACCTTTCTTTGCCAAATGCTTTAAATTGTGGCACTGATAATAATAAGGCAATCACAAACATAATGACTCCCACAGCTGCTGCAACTCCAGTATTATTGTAAACAAAAGCATTTTGATATAAATAATACATCATCGTGACAGAAGCATTGTTAGGTCCGCCTCCGGTTAGTAACTGGATAACTACGAATATTTTTAACACTGCAATAATATTAATGACAGTCAAATATAAGGTAGTTGGTCGAACTAAAGGAATCAATATTTTATGGATGCGTTGCCATCTTGTAGCACCATCAATTTGGGCTGCTTCAAAATAATCTTCAGGAATCCCAATCATCGATGCTATATAGAGAATAATTGACTGTCCCACATTTCCGACGAAGGTTACAAAAATAATCACTGGCATCACCCAGGTCTTACTTCCTAACAAATTGACATTTTCAGCTCCCATATTGCCCAGTAAATACGAAATTAAGCCGTTAGCTGGATTTAACAAAAAATTCCATATCATACTCATGACCACCATTGAAACCATCACTGGCAAATAAAAACTCCCGCGAATAAAAGAAATATATTTCGCACTTTTATCATATACGGCTGTAGCAACAAATAACCCAAAAATAATTGTTAGAAAAACAATCGCAATCACAAAAATGACAGTATTTAAAATTGATTTTAAAAAAACTGGATCTGCCATCAATTGCTTATAATTGTCCAAGCCTATAAATTGCTCACCGTGATAAGAGGCTCTAAAAAAACTCATTCTAAACCCTTCAAAAACTGGATAAATTATAAATACTAAAAATAAGAGTAGCTGTGGCGCAATAAACAAGTAACCCGAATATGGATTTTCAATGCCTCTAAACTTCTTTTTACTCTTTTTATTTTCCAAGGTATCTCACTCCTTATGTCTTAAGCTTCTTCCTGCAATGCGTTAACAAATCGTTTAGCAATTTCTTGTGGTCTAGTAATCGCTCCGCCACTTACAATACAATGACAACCTAAAGCTAACGCTTCTTTTGCTTTTTCTGGTGTATCTATCTTTCCTTCAGCAATAACTGGAACAGTCGCCGTTTTTAATACTTCTTTCATTTGTTCAAAATCGTTCTTGGCAATATTTTCACCTTTGGTTTCTTCAGTATAGCCATATAATGTGGTGCCTATAAAATCAAATCCTAGCGAGTTAGCATAGCTTATATCTTTTAATGTAGCAGTATCTGCCATCAGCAATGTTTCTGGATATTCTTCACGGATTATTTTAACAATTTCTTCCAATTTTTCATCCTTTGGCCGGCGGCGTTGTGTGCCATCCATTGCAATAATTGGGACGCCAGTAGCAGCTATTTGCCTAACTTCTTTAAGTGTAGGCGTAATAAATACATCTGATTCCTCATAGACTGATTTGATAATGCCAATTACAGGTAATTCAACTGTATCCATGATTGCCTGTACATCTACTACTGAGTTAGCCCTTATACCAACTGCTCCAGCTTCCTTAGCTGCTCGAGCCATTCGTGCCATAATAAAGGAGCTATGTAACGGCTCGTTTTCTAAAGCTTGGCAAGAGACAACTAAACCACCTTTTAGTTGCTTACTAATATCTTCTTTCTTCACCATCTTTTTCCCTCCAAATAAATTTTTTAACTGCGAGCCAATCTGCCAATTCAAATAAATTTTTGATGCAACTAAGTCTAATCTTATGATAATAATTTCATCAAGCATTTAATGATAGCGCTTCCAAAATTAAGTTTAATCTATAAAAATAATTTTTACAAGTGTATTATCGTGAAATTTTTTTCCTCCGAATCTTTTAAAATCTGTCTAGTCCTATGACAAAATAAATGTATATTTTACTTTTGTAGGCGTTTCAAGGTTATAGACTACTTTTTTTATTTAAAAACTTTTTTTATTTTGATCATTTTTTTTATTTGCTATCACTTTTCACCTGAAAAAGATACGAATAATGAACTAGTTTCCAGGTCTTTTAAGCCAAAATAAAAAAACGTCACACAGGACGTTTTTAAATTAAACTATTGAGTTTTTCTTGCAGACGATTAAAATACAATCCCATATGATAACCGTCAACTAGTCGATGATTAGCTTCTAAACTGATTGGCATCATTAACCCACCTTGTTTTTCAATGTATTGGCCAAAAGTTACCTTTGGAATGGAGTCATCTTTGTCGATATAAAACTGGTTTTGATACCCTGTAAAATTGATCCAAGGTATCATCGAATAATGAATTAACTGATCCAAAGGATAGTTAATTTCTGGAAAATACACCGCTTGGTTTTGTGACAACTCTTTGGCTGACTCACAAAAGTCAAATAAGTCATCACCTCTCAGTAAGGTGACTCCTCTATATAAATTATCACCTGGGGTCATATCGGTAAATGATGGAATCAACCTATCGTAAAGAACAACCTCTTGATTCTGTATTTTATATCTAAAGTTTTCAATGCTATCCAATATTTCAGTTGATAAATAGACCAAACTGTAATAAAAAGAACACTTATTTTTATTACTAAAGCTCTTCAACGCTGAGACATCTATTTCTGTGGTAATTGTATACAACGGTACGTCTCGTTGACTATGCACTTTAAAATGCTCTAATCTATCCCATTCTGTTAAATTAATCTTTTCCATCATTATCCCACCTTTTACTTAATCAGACGTTCTAGTGTATTATAACAAATTTCCGAGCCTTTTTGAAACCACTTACAGTGATAAAATAAAAGGGAAGCTAGCCTTTTTTACGTGAGCTATGTTTTTTTTTGATTGCAAACTTCCTAAGTAATGAGGCTATTTTTTTTATATCTGAATTTAAACATTTTTCATCTACGTAGTAAACACTAACGGTTTGACTTATCTCAGTTAAGACATAATCTGTGATAACTAAATCCACTTGATCCCACAATTGATTTTTTTGAATATCATAGATTGGGATATAATTAACTTTGTCTATATTCAAGGCTAATGCTACCTTATTTTGGTAATACTCTTCTTGAATTGCCCCATGCTGAGACATAAAGGTGACAATCAATTCCTGTTTAATATTTTTTTGTTCATAAACTTTATATAACACATATAATTTTTTAAATAACACTTCTTTATTATCGAAATAATAAGCAGCATAATTTTTGTCTTTTAAGCTCGCTTCTAATAATGCAATTTTTTCTAAAAACATCGGTGAAATAAGTTCTTGATTATTTATCAGTTTATTTTTAACTTCACTGTATTCGATTTCTGGGTATGTTCCCAATAATTGAAGGGGCATAAACACATCCAAATAATCTGTAAAACGAAATAATTCTTCTTCGTTCCCTTGAAAAATATGATAAGCCAAGTTACCAAGATAATACATTTCTGTACTGTACTCTTTAGCGTACCTAATTCTTCTTTTAGCCGATTTATCTGTAATATAGCTGATTGGGAAAAAATTAAGCATCTGCAACAGCATTAGTCTGTCTTTCTTTTTTAAACTGATACCTAGGCGCTTTTCTAAAATGGCAAAAGCTTGATTTAATCGCTCTTTATCAATTATTACCGGCTTTTCATTGTCATAATACCAGTCGTCACTGATGTTAACACTTGAAATAACCGACAAATGTATCGCGATAAATAAACAATAAAAATATTCAACTACAGGTGGTAAGTATATCTCAAACTCTAAATTGACACGCCTAACAAAGTCTAAAATAGCTAAACGATCAAACTTTTCAAAAAACCATTCATCTGAAATAACCGCATGATCTTTCAGTAACTCAAAATAGAAATATCTGATATTCCATTTTTCTCCTTCTAAGCGCCAAATACCATCCTTGTTGTCCAAAATAATATTTTTTTCTTCCAAATACTGAGAGACTTGTCTAATATTGCGATAAACAACTGATGAGCTATAATACTTCATTTTAGCCCAATCTTCAATCTTGGCGATCTTCCCCAATAAAATATCACATAAAAATTGCATAATAAAAGTTTCTCTGCTAACAAGTGCCTTAACCTGTTCCTTATCTAGATGATGCATCTCAGATAATCTTACTCCTGCCACATCTACTTCAATCATTGAGTATGTTTGAATCAACTGATTAGTTTCAACAATAGCCCGATCTAAAGTCGGTCTAGAACACATAATGATTGTCGAAATTTCCTTTTTCGACAACGGTTGGTCTGCCTCGATTAATAGATTTAACAGTTCGTAGGCACGTTGTAGTGGTTTTTTAACTTGATATATCATTTTCTCATCCCCTAATCCATAATTCCCTAAGAAAATTAATCCTTTTACGAACAAACTTGTTAATATTTAGTAATCTTATCATAGATCAACTATAAAAATACGGATATTTCAATTAAATAACATCGTAAAATATCAAAAAAAACAAAGAAGTTATAAAACCTCTTTGTTTTTACAGTTTTTTTCGATTCAAACTCAAAGAATTAAGCAACACACTAACCGAACTAAACGCCATCGCTCCACCTGCAACAATCGGATTTAATAAACCTAGTGCTGCAAAAGGAATACCAATTGTATTATAGACAAATGCCCAAAATAAATTTTGTTTAATTTTAACCATCGTCAAATGAGAGAGAGTTGTCATTTTAGAAAGATGCATCAAATCACCCGTCATAAGAGTCACATCTGCTGTCTCCATGGCAATATCTGTCCCTGTTCCCATCGCTATTCCAACATCTGCTAAGGCTAAAGCTGGGGCATCATTAATACCATCTCCGACCATTCCGACAAAATTACCTGATTCTTGCAATTTTTTGACATAAGCTGCCTTATCTTCCGGTAAAACTTCTGCAAGAATATGACTTGCTTCTAGTCCAGCCTTCATGCCGATATAATTGGCAGTATGTCGGTTATCTCCTGTTAACATATAAACTGTTATCTGTTGTTTAGTCAATGCTCTAATGGCTTCTGCTGAACTTTCTTTTAACTCATCCGCCACTGCAATCAGTCCTAATACCTCAGTATCGTTTGCTAAATACATAACTGTTTTTCCCATTTTTTCTAACTCGTTAATAGTAAAATCAGCAATAGTCAGTGGGATATTTTTAGTTTGTAATAAACGTCTTGTGCCAACAAAATAGTCTGTTCCATCAACGCTACCTTTAATACCCGCCCCAACTAGTGCTTCAAAATGAGTGACTTCTTTATCTTTTATCAAACCACTATCACTAGCGTAGCTCACGATTGCTTTTGCTAAGGGGTGTTCTGATAACCTCTCTAAAGATAATAAGATACTTAAAGCCTCAGCCTCACTATAATTAGAACTTATCATCTGAAAATCCGTCACACTAGGTTTACCTTTAGTCAATGTCCCTGTCTTATCAATCACAATCGCATCAATTTTAGAAGCTCTTTCTAAAGCCTCGCCACCTTTAATTAATATCCCATTTTTAGCACCTAGACCTGTACCAACCATAATCGCTGTTGGTGTCGCTAAGCCTAATGCACATGGACAAGCGATTACTAGTACAGATACACTATGAATTAATGCTGTTTCCCAATCACCTAAAATCACTCCGCTAATGACTAACGTTGCCAAAGCCAACACGAGAACAATTGGCACAAAAATAGCAGATATTTTATCAGCAATTGCTTGAATAGGGGCTTTACTTCCTTGAGCCTCCTCTACCATTTTAATAATTCTTGACAAAGCTGTTTCTGAACCAATTTGAGTCGCTTTAATCGTAATTGTCCCATTAGTATTAATCGTTCCGCCATAAACATTATCTGATATTTTTTTCTCCACAGGTAGACTTTCACCTGTTAACATACTTTCATCAATCGTTGTTTTTCCCGCGATTATTTCACCATCTACTGGAATTTGTTCCCCTGGTCTGACTAGTACATGATCCTCTAACACAACCTCTTCTATCGTAATAATTCTAGGTTCACCATCACGAATCACTGTTGCAATTTTAGCTTGTAACGCCATCAACTGTTTAATAGCTCCGCTTGTTTTATTTTTAGCTTGATGTTCCAAATACTTACCTAATAAAATGAGCGTAATAATGACAGCACTACTTTCAAAGTATAAATCATGACTATGAGAGTTAAAAAAACCATTATAGACACTTAATAAGTAAGCTGAGGTTGTTCCCATCGCAACCAATACATCCATATTAGGGGCTTTTGTTTTTATTGCATGATAGGCCCCTTTATAAAATCGTGCACCAATCCAAAACTGAACAGGTGTTGCTAATAGTAATTGTACCCATGGCTGATGTAAAAAACGAACAATCGGATTATCAAATCCTAACATCATTAAAATCATCCCAATCACCATTGGTAAACTTAATAAGGTGCTGATGATTAAATCTTGCTTCATTTTACTAATTGTTTCAGCTTTTTCTTTTTCTATTTCTTTCTTATGAGCATCATCATAACGAATAGCACCGTATCCAATCGTTTCAATACTTGTTATTAATTTTTCTAAATCTGTTGTACGAGTATCATACTCCACTGTCGCGCGCTCAGTTGCTAAGTTAACAGTTGCATGCTTGACACCTTTTTGAGCAATTAATTCTTTTTCAACTCGACCTGAACAATTGGCACATGTCATACCAGTGATGGCTAAAGTATCTACTTTAGTCAAATGCACCATTTGTTCTTTACTAGTTGCTTCGTTTTTCATTTAAATCACCTCAGTCTGAAATCCAAGACCCTCAATCGCTGAAGTTATAGCCGTTAAGGACTGTTGAGAATCATCAAATTTCACCTTTGCTTTTCCTTTTTTTAAATTAATTTTAATCTTAGTGACACCCGCTAGTTCCCCAACTGTTTTTTCAATAGAAGCCACGCAATGTTGACATGACATGCCTGTAATTAGTAATTCTTTTTTCATTTTATTTTCCAACTTTCTGTCTATTTAATATGAATTAATCCCTATGTTGATGTTCTGAACAGTCGCATTGCCCTGGTATACAGTTACAAGCAATTGTTTTAACCGCTGTTTTTTCTTTTTTATCTACCGCAGTCAAAATTAATGCTAAATCTGTCTGGGTTAAGTCAGCTTCTTCGATAAGTTCGGCTATCGTTTTCCCGACTTTTTTAGCACATATCTTTGAAAATAATTGTTCAGTAGCGCTGCGCATCGTCTGCTCTTCACTAACTAAAGGTTGATAAATAAATTTATTTCCTTCTAGTTCCGTTAAAAGAATTTGTTTTTTTACTAAACGACTTAATAATGTTTTTATAGTTGCCGGCTTCCAATCCATGCTAGTAGATAAGATACTA
Source organism: Vagococcus intermedius (assembly GCF_029144185.1). NCBI lineage: Bacteria > Bacillati > Bacillota > Bacilli > Lactobacillales > Enterococcaceae > Vagococcus > Vagococcus intermedius. The sequence goes on from NZ_CP110232.1 coordinate 1,364,714, forward strand.
ATAATCTCTGGACTTGTTGTCTTCCCTTTTGCCCATATAACACGCATAACTTCCCACTCTGCTTCGCTTATTTTCAATGTTTTTGATTCTGTCATTAGATTCCCTTCTCCTTTTATGTCTACAGATGTAATCATCCGATGACTAAACTATAACACTTTACGTCTACATCTGTCAACGTTTGGATTTTAGCAAAAAAAACGTTTTGATGATTATTATCATTTTTATAAACCTAACTGCTCAAATTGCCATCGACTATTTATTAAGCTCCAGCTCTTTTAATTAAGTAAATAGTAAAAAACCCAAAGCTATATGTTGGTTAGCTTTGGGCTTTTTAATAAGATTAAACATTCTTAGTCATTTTAAATGTTGTTCAAAAAAATCAGCAATGGTATTCATTAAATCGATGGTCACTAAATGACCTTCCCCTTGGCCAGTTAGAAAAATAACATTTTTGGCATAAGGCTCATGTTCAATTTTATGATAAAAGTCAGCCACTTGATTAAATGGAATTTTAGGGTCTTCTGTCCCATGCCAAAAAAGTATTGGTCTCTGAGCCATTTTTTCTGGTTGTAAAGACAAATCAAATTGAGGCAACCAAGAATGAATAAGGGCTAAGTCATCCGGGACATTATAGTTCATTTTTTTAGCATTTTTGCGGATTAAACTAGCATAGTTGGTTGGCTGGGGCGTCCCCATAATACTTGCTATAGCAGTTATTTCTGGATGTTGAGTAACTAAAGCAGCACTCGTCATCCCCCCCATAGAATACCCCCCTACTCCAATTAAGTCATTTTTTATTAGTTGTCTTTCCTCAAAGTATTTTTTTATAACATTAAATTCAATTAAATTATACTGAATTGTTGAATAAAATGTAACAGATGGGACACTTGATTTTTCACCTATTTTCCGTTGACCATGGTGCATGCCATCAGGTAATACTGCCCTAAGTCCCTTATCGGCTAACCTCCTAGCTTGAGTCAATAATAATTCTTTGTTCGTTTGCCAACCATGGTAAAAAATGACCAAAGGTAATGCTTCATTCATTTTTTCAGTACTGACTACTTCTAAAACAGGGATATCATGTATCATGCGTTCTCTAATTTGAATCTTCATCATTAACACCGCCATTGTTATTTTTAACTAATGAAACTATCATAGGACTTTTAGTTAGAACTGACAATTAATCTGTTTATAACTTATAACGTAAAAAACTTCTGATAAATTTAATTATCAGAAGTTTTTTACTCAACTATTTAATACTTATTTTATGGGTAAATGCGGTGTAACAGGCGTGGGAATGGACTAGCTTCACGGACATGCTCAATCCCAGAAATCCATGTCACAGTACGTTCTAAACCAAGACCAAAACCAGAGTGAGGAACAGCACCATATTTTTGTAAATCTAAATACCAAGCGTAGTCTGCTTCATCTAGACCATCTTTTTCAATTTCGTTTAACATATAATCATAACCAATCGCACGTTCACTACCACCAATAATTTCACCATAACCTTCTGGTGCAATTAAGTCAGCACGAATAACAACGTCATCACGATCTGGGTGTGGTTTCATGTAGAATGGACTCATTGATTTTGGATAGTTTAAGATAAAGACGGGTTTGCTATAATGGTTCGCAATAAACGTTTCATGCGGTGAGCCAAAATCATCCCCCCAAGTAATATCTTCAAATCCATTTTGCTGTAATAATTCAACAGCTTCATCATACGAGATACGTGGATATGGCAACTCAGTATATGTTTTTAATAACTCTTTATCACGACCTAAAACGTCTAAGGCATAATCGCAGTTATCTAAGCAAGCTTGAACCATAAATGCCACATATTGTTCTTGAATTTCTAAGCTTTCCTCTTGATGACAAAAAGCCATTTCTGGTTCAACCATCCAAAATTCAGTTAAATGACGGCGTGTTTTTGATTTTTCCGCACGGAAAGTCGGACCAAATGAGAACACTTTACCAAATGCCATCGCTGCAGCTTCTGAATAGAGTTGACCTGTTTGTGATAGGTAAGCTTCTTGACCAAAATAATCAGTACTGAATAATTCAGTTGTTCCTTCTGGCGCTGAACTTGTTAAGATTGGTGGATCTATTTTGATAAAGCCTTTTGTATTAAAGAATTCATAAGTTGCACGAATCATTTCGTTACGAATTTGCATAATCGCATGTTGTTTCGTTGAGCGTAACCATAAATGACGATGATCCATCAAGAAATCAGTTCCATGCTCTTTTGGTGTAATCGGATAGTCTTTACTTTCACCGACTACTTCAATATCAGATACACCAATTTCAAAACCAAATTTTGAACGAGTATCTTCACGGATTTCTCCTGTAATAATAACTGATGATTCTTGATTTAATGACTTAGCTGTTTCAAAAATTTCTTCCGAAACTTCAGCTTTAACGACAACACCTTGGAAGTAAGCTGAACCGTCACGTAGTTGTAAGAAAGCAATCTTACCACTTGAACGTTTATTCGCAATCCACGCCCCGATTTTTACTGTTTCGCCAACGTGTTTTTTTGAATCAATAATGCGAATTGTTTCCATGTATATCTCCCCATTCTATAATAAATATTTAAACTGACCCTTGCTTAATGGCAATAAACTCTTCTAAGCGAGCTATTGCTTGCTGTAAAGTTTCTAAATCACTAGCATAACTTAACCGAATATGTTCCGGTGCCCCGAATCCTGCACCACTAACTACGGCCACCTGTGCCTCTGTTAATAAATCATCAACAAATTGATCGATTGCTGTATAACCACACAAGCGCATCGTCTCAGCTACATTAGGAAATAGATAAAAGGCTCCTTCTGGCTTGTCTAACACAACACCAGGTAAAGCACTAACTTTTGGATAAATTACATTTAAACGTTGTTCAAATGCTTGACGCATCTCCTCGACACAGCTTTGATCGCCTCTTAGCGCTTCTAAAGCAGCGTATTGACTAACTGCTGAACAATTACTTGTTGATTGTGAGGCGATTTTAATAATAGCTTGAATAATTGCCTCATCACCTAAGACATAACCTATTCGCCAACCTGTCATTGCATAGCTTTTTGAAACGCCATTGATAATAACGGTTTGTTTACGAATCGCTTCAGAAATTGTAGCCATAGGAGTAAACGTATGTCCATTATAGACTAATTTACCGTAAATATCATCTGCTATAATTAAAATATTATGGGAAACGGCCCAATTTCCAATTTTTTCTAATTCGTCTGGCGAATAAATTGCCCCAGTTGGATTAGAGGGACTAGTTAAAATCAAAGCTTTTGTCTGAGCGGTTCGTGCTTTTTCTAATTGATCAACAGTGACTTTAAATTTTGCCTCATGAGTCGCTGTTACAAAAACTGGTTTCCCCTCAGCTAGCTTTACTTGTTCACCATAGCTCACCCAATACGGAGTAGGAATAATAACCTCATCTCCTGCATTAATAATAGCTTGGAATAATGCATATAAAGCAAATTTTGCGCCATCTGTTACAGCAACTTCAGTTATGTCGTAGGAAAGGCCATAATCAAGACGTATACGCTCAATAACCGCCTGTCTTAATTCGATAATCCCAGCAGCAGGTGTATAAAAGCTTGCCTCACCGCTTTCAATTGATTTAATAGCAGCCTTACGAATAGTTTCAGGCGTCATATAATCAGGTTCTCCCAAAGTTAGGTTTAAAATATCAAACCCTTCGGTCTTTAACTTTTTGGCTTTAGCAGCTGCTGCTAATGTTGCAGATGGTTCTAATCGTTGTGCTCTATGTGACAATGTCATAGTCTCTCACTCCTCTAAGTTATTTTGAACCTTTGTAAACCTTCTGTTATAATCTATCACTTTCAATTATTCACTCTTTTAATTCTAGATTCCTCTTAAGGAATCTTCAATCTCACCTGTTTTAAAGTCGACTAAATAATATTCTAAGCGCTTATCATTGCTTTGACCAACTACTTCCCAAGTCGGTTTATCTTTAACCATTCCTAAATTAATTTTAGTGATACGGTCAGGATTTTCTTCATTGATCACTTTTTTTAACACTTTATCACGATCAACCCCTGCATCTTGATCCAAGATTGTGACTTTTTCACCTGATCTCGGAATAATAACATAAATATCATTTTTACTCGAATCTTTACCCGCTACTGTAAAATAACTTTCTTTTCGATTAAACCAATAAAAGAAATCCACTTCTTTTAAGTCAGAATATTTTCGAGCTAAGCCCACTGCTTCTTTTTTTGCTCTAGCCATTGGGCGATTTGCTTTTATAAAGAAAAAGATTGAGGTGAAAATAAAAGTTGCTAAAACAAAACTAGCAATAATTGGTAGTTTTTTCTTCATATCGGACTCCTTTCTAAATTAGTTCATATTTCAATATTATATCAAATTTTTCAAGTGTTGTGACCCTTTAAGACTATAACTTTAAAGAAATTCTTTGATATCTTGGCAAATTGTGCTGAGATTTTCCTCGATTAAGGGTAGATTAGCCGGTAAGGCTTTAATAAAGCGGCTACCATACTTGGCTTGTATCAAACGATAATCCAAGACAAGCATTACCCCCTTGTCCTCTTCTGAACGAATCAAACGCCCAAAGCCTTGTCTCAACCTTAAAATAGCTTTAGGCAGTGCATATTTATAAAAAGAATCGATTCCCTGACTCTGTAAATATTGATACTTTTCTTTAATAAAAGGCCTATCTGGTGAATCAAAAGGCAAACGTGTCACGATAATCATTTCGAGACTATCTCCTGGTAGATCAACCCCTTCCCAAAATGAATCAGTACCTAATAAAACGCCTTGTTTCAAATGGGTGAAACGTTTGGTTATTTTTTCTCTAGAACCTGACAAACCTTGCGCTAAAACTTCAACGCCCTCACTCATTAGCGGTTGATTAATTTCGTGATAGACTTTCGCTAACATGTCATGAGAGGTAAACAAAACTAATAGCGATCGATTTTGTTGCTCAGATAGCTCACGAATAGTTTGACTAATAAATTCAATATGTTCTTGGGAACCTAATTCTCGGATTTCTCCGACTTCTTTTGGAATATATAGACGAGCTTGCTGACTATAATCATAACTTGCAGGAACTGATTTAACTGGCAAGTAATCGATTCCTAAAGCTCTACCTAAAAATTGGCTGTCTTTTCCAACCGCAATAGTCCCTCCTGTATAAATAATTTTCTTATAACGAGGGTACCATCGACTATTTCCAACAACTGACTGTGAAAAATCACTATAGTAAGCTGTTAATTGGTGGCTTTTTTCGGAAATAACCAACCAACGAACAATCCCTGTCTCTTCTTTTTCAATAAAATTTTTGACAAATTGATAAAACTGAGGGAGTGCTGTCAGTTCATCTAACCAATAGGTAATCATACGTTTCTCACTTATAGTCCATCTATCTAAGGCGGCCAAATAACTTTTCTCTAGCTCTTTTGCTAATTGAGTGGCTTCAAGTAGTAGTAAAATCAGTTGGTTGCTATGAGCAGCAGTATAAACTGGCAGCTCATGCAGCATACTATCAGTGATCATGACTTCTTCTTCCGTTTTATAACCTCGATCAATTAACAAACCTTCGATGACATCTTCTTTTAATTCTTCAATCACATGGCTTAATTCCGTTAAGACATAACGCAACGACTTTTCAGTCTTAGCACAATTAGATTCTAACCATGCTGGAGTTTCTACAACAGAACCAAGTTCTTCATTGGCTAAATAAGCGATTTTTTTAGCAAGCTCATAACTGGTTAATTTAAAGGATGATGCTTTTTGTGCAATATCTGGCAAATGATGTGCTTCATCAATTAACAAGAAGTCACTACTAGGTAAAATAAACTCATCACGATCATTTTCATGGCATAAAAAAGCATGATTTACGACAATGACATTTGACTGCGCCATCTTTTGTTGTAAATATCGCCAAAAATCAACCTTATAATAAGGTGAACTTTTTGAAAGATAGGCCAGACCACGATGACGAACTTCTTTAAAAAATGGATGGTTCAGGCTAATTAAGTTAAGCTCATCCAAATCACCTGTCTCCGTTTCTGTCAACCAAACTAGGACACGCATCTGATAGAGTGCATATTGTTTTTGCTGAGAGGGAGATCTCAAGGTACTTGAAAAACGTTCTAGATCAATAAAGTGGCGATGACTTTTTACTAATGTTGCCATTAGACTACCTGGTCTTATCTTATTAACAAGTGGGATTGCTTGTTCAATCAGTTGATTTTCTAGTAATACGGAAACCGTACTAATAATAACAGGATTAGTTGGTGTAGCAAGATAGCTCAGCGGCAACAAGTAACCAAATGTTTTGCCGCTGCCTGTTGGAGCTTCAATAGCAAGATTTTTTCGTTCAAAATTATCTTGTGCCTCACCTTGAGATACTTCTGTCGTAAAGAAACGATGGACAAGATTCATCATTTTACCTTGATTACTACGATAATTTAAGAAATCTTGATATAATTGTTCCTTTTCTTTTTTAGTTTCTGGATAGTCATCTTGGCACACCTCAGCATCCGTAATCAAAAGATTACTTAATGTTGTTAGTTGTTTTTTTAGAGCTATCCCTTGAATAATTTGAATATCTGTAGCTAAGGGGGCGATTTTTTCTTGCATCGCTCTAGCTAGCATTTTTAAATAATTAGCTGTATCCATTCCACAAGGACCTGCCAACTCTACAATTTTTTCGATTGTTACTAAAGGTAAAGTTACTATTTTTTGTTCAATTAAGATTAGTAATTCAGCCGTTACCTCAGCGTCACTATCAGCTTGATGTGGCCGATCATGGCTAAAGCCGTATTGTTCTGCTAAATCCCCTAAGCGAAAGCTCGGGGATTTGGGTAGGAATATCTGAGCTAGTTCGACAGTGTCTATTCCTTCAATCGTTAAATGTTGTTGTCCACATCTCACTAACTCGTGACTAAGGAATTGGTAGTCAAAATAAATATTATGGGCTACAAAGACACACTCTTTGAGTAAATCATATATTTCTTCAGCCTTATCTTCAAAATAAGGTGCCTCAGTAACTTGTTCGTTTGTAATACCAGTTAAACTTGTAATATGCTTTGTAATGGTCTGTTTTGGATTAATATCCGTAGCAAAGCGTGAGATAATTTGATTGTTTTTAACGAAAACACAACCAATTTGAATAATGCGATCAGTTTTGGGATTCGTCCCGGTAGTTTCTAAATCAACGACCGCATAAGTTTGATCTTTTTGCATAATATCTCCTACTTTCTACTACTCAAAATTAATAACAAATCAAATTATACCTATTTTTACAATAAATTTCACCCTCTAGTCCAATTTACTTTAATCTAACTGATATTTTTACTGTTGTATCGTCTATAATATAACAATAATCCATTTGCTCAAAAGGGTTTTAAATTCACTAAAAACTATTTATTTGTTATACTTAAGCTATAAAAAGGAGGTAATAATTATGCTACATCGCTATGAACGGATTTTGGTTGCTAATGATGGCTCTAAGAACTCCCAAATTGCTTTTGACCACGCTGTTGCTACTGCTATTCGAAATGATGCTAAGTTGTATATTTTACGAGTAGTGGATACTCGAATTGACCCCTTTGCGCCTTATATTATTGAAGGTTCTATGGAAAAAGAACTGGAAAAAGCTCGTGTTGAACTAAGTGAGCTCGTCATAAAAGCGAACAACTTAGGTGTCAAAGAAGCTATTCCACTATTGGAAGAAGGCGCTGCTCGAACTATTATCGCCACACAAATACCTGATCAAGAAGAGATTGACCTTTTAATCATCGGAGCAACAGGAAAAACAGGCTTAGATAAATTAATGATTGGTTCAACTACAAATTATGTTGTGAACCACGCTAAATGTCCTGTTCTTGTTATTCGACCTGATATGACTTAATAAAAAAACACTGAGACTAAAGTCTCAGTGTTTTTGTTTTTTAAAAATTAGTCCACTCGTCATCATTGTTTGCAACTACTACAGGACTTGCATAACGATCTTTTGAAATATCTCGATAAAAAGCTGCCTTAGTTGCATTCATATAAGGGTTTAACACAAAATACCCCAGCCCTAATGTTAGCCAACAAAGAAACTGCCAACCTAAGAAACTTAAGTCAATATAAAATAAACGTCCTTTGTTTCCTTTCATCAACGACCGGCTCTCACTAATATAATTTAAAGCCGATGTTCCTTGAGCGTTGGTATGTTCTGATAAGTCTTTATAGATATAAAAAGATTGTGAATAAGAATATCTTTTTATAATCCCTGGTACAATAAATAATAGTGACCATAGGTAAATAAATACGGCATTTAAAATTTGAATCAATAATAGTGGGACAAAATCTTTACCGTTAAACATTCGAAATTGGTCAGCCATTGGATTAATCTTTCGGCTAGGATTTCTTAATAACTCAACAAAAGTAAAGGAAATGCCAATTGTCATAAAACTAATAATGATTGGTAGTAATGTTTTACTAAAAAAACCACCTGGCGATGTGCTTATATTTGTACTAACATCGCTGATAAGAGTATCATCTGATTTTCCTAAATTATTATTTCTTTCATAACTATCCCCGCGCTGTTCTTGTTTAATCGTGCTGTCTAAAGATGTATCTGTATCCACCGACATTAAAAACATTGAAAATAGCGATAACCCTATAATGGCAATCCCTATAATCCATGCAGATAACATACTAAGCAACGATGGGACTAAATTTAGTAAAATAGCCTCTTTCCAACGGCCTCGTAAAGCAGCTTTTGCTTCACCCTTTAACTGACTACTTGTTTTATTCATACAATTCCTCCCTTATTTTTTCTTAATTATTTTAACATACTCTCAAAAATAAAAAAAATACTATCTGTGATGATATTCAAGGAACATGGGTAATTTCCCACCTGCTATCTTTTGTGCTTGATAAATCCCTTTTGAACCGGAAAATAAATAGCTAACAATACTGCTGATAAATAAATAACTGGCCAATTCACTACCAAACAATTCAATCCCCATAATAAAACAAGCGATTGGCGTGTTTGTTGCCCCTGAAAAAACACCAATAAAACCCAAAGCAGCTAAAAAACCTGCGGGAATCCCCAATATATCACCTAAATGACTTCCAAGTGTCGCGCCAATTTCAAATAAAGGGGTAACTTCACCACCTTGAAAGCCTGCACCAAGAGATAGTACCGTAAAAATTAACTTGTTAAGAAAATCAAAAGGTCTAACTTCACCTGAGAAAGCGTCGGTAAGTAGCGGAAGACTTAGTCCTAGATAACGATTAGTTCCATAAATCAAGCTCAAAAGTACGACTACCGCTGCCCCAAATCCAATCCGATAGATAGCATTAGGTATTAGGCGAGCATAACAGTTTTTTAAATACCTAATACTCGCGCTAAACAAGCGGGCAACTAACCCAAAACAACTTGCACAAAATATGATTTTTCCTATTAAATACAAATTTTGTTTAGGTACTTCTGTGATAACATAGTGACTATGACTAATACTGAAACAGGTAGTAACTGCATTTGCAATAAATGCGGATAACATACTTGGTCCAAGCCCGTAACTTTTAACTTGACCAACCATTAATACTTCTAAGGCAAAAATCCCACCTGCCAAAGGGGTACCAAAAACACTGCTAAAGCCTGCACTAATCCCACAAATTAAAGCTAATTGACGTTCCTTATTAGTTAAGTGCCACCACTTTCCAATATATTCTGCTACAACACCTCCCATTTGAACTGCAGTTCCCTCACGACCGACTGAACCACCAAAAAGATGGGTAGTAATTGTCCCAAACAAAGTAAGTGGTAACATTTTCCAGGGAATATTTTCCGTACTACCATTTGCAGCTGCTATGATAAGGTTGTTACCTTTAGCTGAATTGTCACCATATCGTTGGTATAACCACATAAAAAACATGCCAATTATAGGCAAACCATAAATGAGCCAGTTATTTTTTAACCGGATCAATGTCACCACTTCTAAAGATTTTAAGAAAAAAGCTGACAGACAGCCCATTGTAATTCCAACTAAACTTGAAATTACGAACCATTTTAGAATCACTAACGTTGACACACCTAATTTTTTATTCACCTTAATGCCTCCCTTAGCCTCTAATCCTTGCGAAAAAACACCTGCTATCCTCTTCTCTGAGCATGGTAATCCTCTCAGGGAGGAGGCTAGCAGGTATTTTTAATTGTTATTATAGCCGGCTCTACTTGAAAGAATTATCCTCACCGACTACTCTATTAACCTTAGTTCCAACTAGCTGAACACTTATAAGTAATAAAAAACTAACAGACTGATTGTCATGAACTTACTCTTTTAAGCAACAATCTCGCGCAACATTTCTATTATCACTTCTGGACTTTCTTTAATCACCCGATCAGCAATTTTACTCACTTCTTGACTATTACCTACACAAATGCCATAGTTAGCTCTTTCCAACATTTTTATGTCATTGCGATCATTCCCAAATGCCACATAGTCAGACTCCCCCAATAAACGTTCAATTGCGCTCGCTTTGTTGACGCCTTTTCTTGTTACATCCAAACAACGTTCGCTAGGATAGATATTACAATCAACCGTTAAGGAACTAAAATCAGCTAAAACTTCTTGCTCGTTCAGATAATTGCTTACCAATATTTTCACTGGATTTGTTACGGCGGTAATCGGTAAATTCTTTGCCTGTTTATGACTATCTAAGCGCTGTCTTAGCGTCATTAACGTCTCACCAACACATGAATAATTCCACTGTTCATCAAAGAGATAATCCAGTTTTTTTTGATAAACATACTCTCTAATATAACTAAAATCAGCCTTATCAATTGTTTGAAACCATTGAGGTTTAAGCTCAGAATATAGCATTGCACCATTGCTTCCAATCAGATGACAGTCTTGTAAACTTTTTGGTAATAAAGGTAACATATCTCGCACTGGACGAGCTGAGGCAAAAATTAGTTGATGTTGTGCTGAATGATGTAGATACTCAGTCATAAAATCAGTTAATTTTTTGTCAATTGTTTGACCATCAAAACAAACAGTCCCATCCATATCAAATACAAAGTTCATCCTAATCACTCCTTAATACTATTAGGATAGTATATCATTTTTGTTGTTTTATTCAACCACCTTGCTGACTCATTCACTTTATTAATAAAATAAAAAGAGCAGCGTAAGCTACTCCTAAAAAAAACTAATCTAATTGAAATAAAGCACTACATCGTTTCTTATTTTAAGAGTTGATAGACTTCTTTAGACAATACTGCAATGGGCTCTTTTCCAATATAATTTTTAGTCATAACAGATATTACATAAGGTTCCTTTGCATACACAATGGCAACATCATGAGTAAGTTCACCTAAATCACCAATTTTATGTCCCACTTTAACAGGTAAATACTTAGGAATTCTTTCTTGATCATAGACTGTATGTTGCAAGTACTTTTCAGCATTGCCGCCTTGTTTATAGATAGCTTCAATCAAGCGAGCATTTTCTTGTGACGTAACACTAAAGGGACTATCCCACCGTCTGCCAATAACTTTACTAATATCTTTTCTCATTGCTTCACTATATTTATCCGCCCCATAATAAGCAATAAAATTAGCTCCCTGATTATCAGAATATTTAATCGTCCACTGCAAAATTTTATCTAGCGAGTGATATGAGCCCCAAGGTTGGTTTTGTAAGATACCTGCCCCCCATGGCATATAGGACAATGGCATATTATTAATACGTGGATTATTCTCAAAGGCCTGTTGTGGATTTACTCTCCCTTGATTAATCATCTTTTGTGTATAATAAATGGCTGGTAATTTACCTGTACTAGCTGCTGTAAACCGTTTGTCAGCTCCCATCTTGGCCACTTGTCCTGACTCTAATGATTTAACATAAATACCATAATGAGGGGAACTGTACTTGGCATTTAGCAACTGTTGGACTTTTTGAATTTTATCTTGCTCAATTTTAAATGCACTTTTTGAAAGCCAAGATCCTGAAGGCAATTCAAAATAAATCCCATTTCTAGTTTGAGCTTGTCTTGTTATGTGATAAGTTTGTCCAACTGTTGCTTTACTGTTAGCTCGACCTTGTGACCGATAATCAAAATAATTGTAGGGCTGACTCCAAGCATAAACCTCCCCTTTTACTAATTTAGCTTTATAATTAATTGTTTTATATTGAGGTTTATCTAACTTACGAAAAGCACTTCTACTGATCCAAATATTTGGTGATAATTCATAGTAAACACCATTACTAGTGCTAGCTTGACGTCTTACTTTATAATCGACCGCACTATTTACAACATTTCCAGCTTTTCCTACTGCCTTAGAACCATAATACTTATAAGGTTGATTCCATACATAAACATCCTGTTTCTCTAGGCGAACATCTTGTTGAATTGTTTTATAAGCAGGCACCGCTAATTTTTCAAAAGCACTTCTCGTTACCCAGACATTTGGTTTTACTTCATAATAAACACCATTGGTTGTTTTTGCTTGTTTCTTAACGTGGTAATCAGTAGTTCCTTTTAGTACTGTATTGGTTTTTCCTAGGCTTTTGTATCCTTTATAGCGGTAAGGTTTACTCCAAGCATAGATAGGTTTATTCTTCACTCTCACATCTAAATTTACAGTCTCATAATCTTGACTATCAAGTGTGTGAAAAGCACTGGCTACTATCCAAACATCTTTTTTTAACTCATAATATAAACCATTGCTAGTCTCTGCTACTCGTTTAATAGAATAATTAGCTCCTACCTTACCATTGACACCAGATTTTCCTAACGAACGATACCCGACATAACGATAAGGTTGTGTCCAGGTATTAACTTTGCCATTGTCTAGTCTGGCAATAAAATCGACTTTTTCATATTTAGGTGGGTCATATTTAGTAAATGCACCTTTGGTGACCCACAAATTGGTTTTCACTTCATAATAAATCCCATTTGACGTTTTTGCTTGACGCTTTATTTTATAATCTTCCCCCACATCTAAAGTCTCTTTGACCTTACCTAAAGAACGATAATCCTTATAACGATAAGGTTGTGTCCAAGCATAAACGTCACCATTTTTTAGCTTCACATCACTATCAATTAGCTCAAATTTAGGTTGATCCAGTCGATTAAATGCGCCTCTTGTCACCCAAACATTTGGTTTCACTTCATAATAAATCCCATTACTAGTTACAGCTTGCTTTGTCACACTATAATCTTTATTCTTATCTACGACTGTTTTTGCTTTACCTAATGAATAATAATCTTTGTAGCGGTAAGGTTTCGACCAAGCATAGACATCACCTTTATTTAATCTAACATCCTGGTTAATCATTTGGTAGTTTTGTTTATTTAATAAGGAGAAAGCACTTTTACTTACCCAAACATCCTTAGATACTTCATAATACAACCCATTATCCGTCTTTGCTTGTCTCGTTATGGTATAATCCTTCCCAACATTTAAGATATTTTCAGCTTTCCCTAATGATTTATAACCGTCATAATGATAAGGTTTTGACCAAGCATACACATGCCCTTTTTCTAACCTGACATCTATTTGAACCGTTTCTATCTCATTATCACGACTAACTAATTGCTTTGATCTATTTTTTAGGTTTTTATCCTTAGTTTCATTGAACTCCAATGCTTTATCTTTAGAATCAATTGTTTTATCTTTGAATTTAGTCGACTCTTCGCTTGTTTCTGCTTCTTGATCCGTTACATCATTTTTAGATTCAGTCGACCCTTCACTTGTTTCTGCTTCTTGATCTGTCGCATCATTTTTAGATTTGGTCGACCCGTCACTTGTTTCTGCTTCTTGATCTGTCGCATCATTTTTAGATTTGGTCGACTCTTTGCTTGTTTCTGCTTCTTGATCTGTCGCATCATTTTTAGATTCGGTCGACCCGTCACTTGTTTCTGCTTCTTGATCCGTTACATCATTTTTAGATTTGGTCGACCCGTCACTTGTTTCTGCTTCTTGGTCTGTTGCATCATTTTTAGATTCAGTTGACCCGTCACTTGTTTCTGCTTCTTGATCTGTTGCATCATTTTCAGATTCAGTTGACCCGTCACTTGTTTCTGCTTCTTGATCTGTTGCATCATTTTCAGATTCAGTTGACCCGTCACTTGTTTCTGCTTCTTGATCTGTTACGTGCTTTTCTAATTTAGGTTTAGCATCTTGGGTGATGTCATTTAATTTCAACTCTATTTGTTTTAAACTAACCTTGACTTGCGTTTCATCTAATTTGGCAGACTTAATTAAATTATCTAGCGCTTCCAATTTTTGACTATCTAACTCTTCTTGCTTTCGTTCTTTTGCTACTTCAATGACTAATTGATAGAAATCCTCTAGTTGCTGTTGATAGATTTTTTCATATTCCAATGACTCTTTTTTTAAATTCTGATCTAAAATTTCTTCAGGATTGGTCATACTATCCCGTTCATTTAATAACTCCCACATCGCCTTGGCAGTTTCAACCGACTTCCATTCACTCTGAATAGTCGTGTTATCTGAAATACCTTTAAATTCACTATTAATAACACTTTCTTGCCAATCAGTTGCATAAACTATTGAACTTGTTGTGCCAATTAATAGGCTAGCTGTTAGAAGTAACACCCCTATTTTTTTCAATCAATACGCCTCCTTAAGATTCCTATACATTATAAATCATACCAAAAAAATCCCCCTTATCCTATACATAAGAGGGATTTTTTTCCATTAAGTTAAATAAAACAGTTAGTTAGATAACTCATATACCTTTGATAGTTCATTAACATAATAGTGACTTGCAATGGAAGACTGACTCGTCGCGACAGCAGATTCTCTCTTACTCTCAACTGCCTCTAAAAATGCCATAATTAAGCCATTAAAGCCTCTTTTAACCAGTGTGCTCTCCCAGTCACCAAAACCAACTTGAGTTATGCATCCTTTTTCATTCTTAGTTAATGCAACCAAGTTGTCAACGGTATAAGTGCCTTCAATTGTTTGTACTTCGAGAGTTTCTGTATGCGCTCCCGCCTCCATATTTATTGAAACAACAGCTGTTGTCGTTACCGTTTCAAAAATGATCATTGCACGTTGTAATTTCCCATCAGGCAATGCTTTTACCCGATAGTCAACGTTAATAATATCATCATCTAACAAATATAAGGTGGTATCAACCATATGAATCATCATATCAAACAAATGAAACTTTACTAGTTGTTTAGGGTGCATACGATTTTTTTGAGCAATAATTTGACGCTTATGCGGGAGTGCTTTTAAGGTTTGGTTTAACGGAGCAAAGCGTCGATTAAACCCTGTCATTAAAATCAAGCCTTTTTCTGATGCTAATTTGTGCAAACTTGTTACCTCTTCACTATCCTCACTCACCGGCTTGTCCACAAAAACATGAATACCTTTATTTAAAAATAATTCAATCAAATGGGCATGAGTAGGTGTGGGGGTATGGATAAAACATGCTTCAATCCCACTATTTAAAAAGGCTTCCCAATCATCATGGTAATGCTCCCAGCCAAACTGATGGGCTAATAAGTTGATTTTATCAGTTTGACGTGAATAAAAGTGCCATTCAACCTGCTCCCTCATATTATTCATAATTGGTAAATAGGCTTTTTGACAGATATTTCCAATTCCAATAACACCAATCTTCATCTAATTCTCCTCCTCTTATCTTCAAACAAAATAGACTAGTAATGATTACTAGTCTATTTATTCTCTCTTTAATTATGATACATGATACGATCTTTAATATCAAAAACAACACGGCTATTGTTAATTGGTACATGTCTTTTCACACGCTTCATGATATCGTGATTGCCATGTTGCAGTTCATCCATTATAAACCATAAGACCGGACCGGAATATGGTGGTGTCGTGAGCGAGCCTATAAAGTGATAATACGTCAATGATTCTGGTAAAAATTCTGCTGGGGTAAAATGCATGTCTTCACCTTCTCTAAATAGCTCTAACATCAAGCGACGTCGTTCTGGACTCTCGATCAAATACTCATCTGCAATACTGTCGTAAACTAACCCAACTACTAAATTAACACCTTCCGCATTTTCGTGAACAAGATGAAATTCAAATTTATGGGCTTGATCGTCAAATAAATGTTCACTAGGAAAATGGACGTGAATATCAACTAACTTAAAGATAACATTTTCTAATTTAACATAACTATTTGTCTCAGTCGGGACAAGGTGATAAGATCCACCAAAAATTTCTTGTGTATACGTTTCTTTTGAATAAAAAAATTCTAAATTCAAGGAGTCATCTTTAATAACCTCTGGAACGTCAGCAAAATCAATCGGTGATTGATAACAAAAGCCATGATCGCCACCTTCGTGTTCTTCTAGTGGTAGAGCTTTAAGTTCTGCTAAGCGTTGGTTGCTCTTTGTATAGATACGTTCAATTGTCATAATTGTCACTCCTCATTCAACTAATTTACCAAGCTATTGGATCTTTTTTCCAGCTTTGTAATAATTCTACATCACAAGAATTAATATAGTCAATTTCTAAGGCTTTCTCAATCATTTCTTCATAGTTCGTTAATGTTGTTAAATGAACACCCGCCTCTTTAAAATTAGCCACTCCTCTAGGCAAGCCGTAGCTGAAAATAGCTGTAACTCCTAGGACAGAAGCCCCTTCTTTTGTTGCAGCATCGACTGCTTCTAAGACACTTCCCCCTGTGGAAATTAAATCCTCAATAATAACCATTTTTTGTTGTGGATTAATACGACCTTCTATTTGATTCCCTTTACCGTGTTTTTTTGCCTGACTACGAATATAAACCATCGGTAACTCCAAGATATCCGCTACCCAAGCCGCGTGTGGAATTCCAGCCGTCGCTGTTCCAGCAATCACTTCAACATCTGGATACTCTTTTTTGATCGTATCAGCTAGACCTGTTGCAATTAATTTTCTGACTTCCGGGTAACTCATTGTCAATCGGTTATCACAATAGATTGGACTTTTAAGCCCACTAGCCCAGGTAAAAGGTTCGGTCGGTTTCAAACTAATAGCTTCTATTTCTAATAATTTCTCGACAATATCTTGGCCTAATTTAGTCATATGTTTTCTCTCCATTCCAGTCATTTTTTATAGTAAGGTAAACGTCATATGGTGTTTTTGAAGAGGTAATAGGTCGACCGACAACAATATAGGTAGCACCTAATTGTTTTGCCACACAAGGCGTAACGACTCTCTTTTGATCACCTAATTGACTGCCTTTAGGCCTAATACCCGGTGTGACACAAATGAACTTTTCACTATCTAGATATTTCTTAATCTGTTCCGCTTCTAAAGCAGAACAGACAACACCAGCCAAACCATTTCTATACGCTAAATCAGCATAGTGACGGACACTTGTTAGTAGACTTTCTGAGACGAGTTGTTCTTTTTGAATCATCTCTTCAGTACTTGACGTTAGTTGGGTCACAGCAAGTAGTAAAGGCACCTGTTCCGTTGACTTAGTTCCCTTTTCTAAGCCCCTCAAGGCTGCTCTCATCATTTTTTGTCCACCTGATGCGTGAACATTCGTCATCGTTACACCTAGACTAGCAATTCCAGTCATGGCTCGTTCTACTGTATTAGGAATATCGTGTAACTTTAAATCTAAAAAAATATCATGACCTAACTCTTTTAACCAGGTAATAATACTAGGTCCTTCTTGATAAAATAATTCCATCCCAACTTTTAGAAATAATTTCTCTTCTTTAGGAAATGTTCCGAGAAAATTAAGGATAGTAGCACGATCAGGAAAATCCAAGGCAATAATTGGTCTAGTAGCTAACATATAAGTTGACGCTCCTTTCGAACTTCTTTGACTAACTGACTCAAGCTACTAATCCCCAATTCATCCATTCTCTGAGGTAAGGCTTTAATTAAATTAGGACAAACATAAGGATCGGTAAAATTAGCTGTGCCAACTGCTACAGCACTCGCTCCTGCTAAGTACATTTCTAAGACATCATCAACTGTACAAACGCCTCCCATCCCAATAATAGGAAGACTAACGGCATGAGAAACTTGATGAATCAAGCGGATTGCTACCGGTTTAATTGCTGGGCCAGATAGGCCACCCGTTTGATTAGCTAAAATAGGTTGTCTTGTTTTTAAATCCAAACGCATCCCTAATAACGTATTTATCATGGTTAGCCCATCTGCTCCACCTGCTTCAATCGCCTTAGCAATTGGAATAATATCTGTCACATTTGGAGATAATTTGACATAAATTGGAACTTGACTGACTTTCTTAACAGCTTCTGTCAATTGATAAGCAATCTCAGGGTCTGTCCCAAAGGCAATTCCTCCCTCTTTAACATTTGGACAGGAGATATTAAGTTCAATCGCTTTAACATTAGGTGCTTGACTTATTTTGTCGCAGACTGTGACATATTCTTCCACAGTTGAACCTGCTACATTAGCAATAATCGGGACATCATATTGTGACAAATAAGATAACTTAGTAGTAAGCACCTCAGATAAACCTGGATTTTGTAAGCCAATCGCATTTAACATCCCGCTAGTTGTTTCTGCTATTCGCGGAGTTGGATTCCCGTATCGAGGTGTTAACGTGGTGGCTTTAATCATAATGGCACCTAACTGATTTAAATCATAATACTTCCCATACTCTTCACCGAAACCAAAACAACCACTAGCTGGCATTATCGGGTTTTTTAACGATAGGCCAGGTAATTCAATCGCTAAGCGTGTCATACAATAACCTCCCCTGTTTTAAAGATAGGCCCTTCATCACAAACCTTCTTACTTTTTTGACCACTTGGATCATCTGCAACATGACAAACACAAGCATAACAAGCACCAATCCCACAGGCCATTCGTTCTTCTAATGATAGATAGGCTCTTGGATGCTCCAAAAACTGTTGATTAATTACTTTTAATAAAGCATTCGGACCACAAGCATAGATAGCATCCGGCGTCACACTTTCTAAATACTCAGGTAGAGCGGCTCCAATATGCCCTTTAATCCCATAAGAACCGTTATCAGTGGTAATGCTGATTGTTCCTAATTTCTTAAATTTGTCTATATAAAATAGTGCGCTTTTATCATGAAATCCTAAGATATGATGAATAATTGCGCCTTTTGACTTCAACTGTTTTGATAGTTCGTATAGCGGCGGTACACCGATTCCGCCACCTACAAGTAAGATATGCTCCTCTTTTTTTACGTCACAGATCTTAAAACCATTACCTAAAGGGCCTAAAACATCTAGTTCTCCTCCGCTAGTTAAGCCACTAAGACGCTTAGTTCCTGTTCCTTCGGTTCGATAAATCACCACACACTCTTTCTTTTGCTGATCAACACTGGCCAAACTAAGTGGTCGACGCATTAATAAATCTTGTTGTGGCACTTTAATATGTAAAAACTGACCTGGAGTTGTCATCTCTTTAGTTAGATTGCCTGTTAAGGTTAATTCAAAAATATCTTTTGCAATCATTTTTTGTTTGACAATCTGCATCATTTCCTGTTTCATCATCGATCCTCCTACTTATAAGTAACTATTCCTGACGTCTAGTTAACCTTTTCACTACAAAGCTTGAACATTAAAGATTCGAGACTCTAAAACTGATAAAATAGCTCTGGCTGTATCAAGTGACGTGAATAAAGGAACACCATGATCAACTGCTTCTCGCCTGATTAAAAAACCGTCTGTCGTAACATGGCGTTGTTTATCCATTGTATTAACCACTAACTGAACAGCTCCTGTCCGAAGACAATCAAGTACAGTTTCAGCACTTGAAGTGTTAGCTATTTTGGAAACCTCTTTCACACTCAAATTATTTTCTGACAAAAATTTAGCTGTTCCTTCTGTCGCAACTAAGTCATAGCCAATGTCAGCAAAACGCTGAGCAAGTTCTAATGATTCTTGCTTACTCTCATCAGCTATTGTAAATAGGACTGATCCATATTCTGGTAAATGAAGACCACTCGCTTCAAACGCCTTGTACAGTGCTTTATCAAGAGTAGCAGAAGACCCCATCACCTCTCCTGTAGATTTCATTTCAGGACCTAGGTACGTATCGACTGCTTGTAACTTGGCAAAAGAGAAGACAGGTGCTTTGACATGAACTCTTTGACAGACAGGGGATAAACCTGCAGTGTAACCGAGCTCCTTTAAAGTGTTACCCAACATAACTTGTGTGGCGACTTGCGCCATCGGAATACCTGTTACTTTACTTAGAAAAGGAACGGTTCGACTAGCTCTTGGATTAACTTCAATTACATAAACCCCCTCATTGTGTATGACAAATTGAATATTCATCATGCCACAGCAATTTAATCCTAGCGCCAGTCGCTTCGTATAATCAGTGATGGTCGCTTTAAGAGCCACACTTAAAGTTTGCGGTGGATAAACAGCCATCGAATCCCCTGAATGGACGCCAGCTCGTTCAATATGTTCCATGATGCCAGGAATCAAAACATCTGTTCCATCACAGATGGCATCTACCTCACATTCTATTCCCACTAGATAACTATCAATTAAAATAGGATGTTCAGGTGAGGATTTGATTGCTTCAATCATATAGCGTTCTAAATCACTTTGATTTTCAACAATCTCCATTGCGCGTCCCCCCAATACATAGCTTGGACGGACTAAAACTGGATAACCAATTTTGTCAGCAATCGCCACTGCTTCTTCCTTGCATGTTGCAGTGTCTCCAGGCGGTTGAGGTATACTCAATTCTTTTAG
This sequence comes from Vagococcus intermedius, assembly GCF_029144185.1. Classification (NCBI taxonomy): domain Bacteria; kingdom Bacillati; phylum Bacillota; class Bacilli; order Lactobacillales; family Enterococcaceae; genus Vagococcus; species Vagococcus intermedius. Next base: position 1,385,429 of record NZ_CP110232.1, read on the forward strand.
TAATTGTTCAAATAAATCACGGTTCTCAGCTCGGTCTAAATCTTCAGTAGTCGTCCCAATAATGCGAACGCCTTTCTTAGAAAGCGGCTCTGCTAAATTAATAGCAGTTTGTCCCCCAAATTGAACGATTATCCCTTTAGGTTGCTCTAAGTCAATCACATTTAACACATCTTCGACAGTTAGGGGTTCAAAATAAAGTTTATCTGAAACAGAAAAATCGGTGGAGACTGTTTCAGGATTACTATTCATAATAATCGCTTCATACCCTAATTGCTGAATAGCTTTAACAGAATGGACAGTCGCATAATCAAATTCCACACCTTGTCCTATTCTAATCGGTCCAGAGCCTATTACTAATACTGATTCTTTTTTTGTTGGCTGACTTTCCTGTTCTTCACCATATGTGCTATAAAAATAAGGCGTTTTTGATTCAAATTCAGCTGCACAAGTATCGACCATTTTAAACACAGGTTCAAGCCGCCATTGCTTTCGTAATAACCTGATTTTTTCAGCAGTAGTCCCCCACAATTCTGCAATTTTAACATCCGTAAATCCGTAACGTTTAGCTCTTTTTAAACTATCTTGATGATTAATGTGTTTTTTTAATTGTTCTTCAATTTCAACAATATGTAATAGTTTATCTAAAAAAAATATATCTATCTTGGTAAATTCTGCTAATTCTTGAATTCGATATTTTCTTCTGAGTGCTTCCGCTAGATAAAACAAACGATCATCTTGAGCTTTCACTATCTTTGCAATCAATTGCTCTTCACTGATATCTTTTAATTCAGGCAACTCCAAATGGAGGGTCCCAAGTTCTAACGATCTCACAGCTTTTAATAATGACTCCTCCAGAGTTCTTCCAATAGCCATTACTTCCCCTGTTGCTTTCATTTGTGTTCCTAGACTTCTCTCACCCTGTTCAAATTTATCAAATGGCCAACGAGGGATCTTCGTTACAACATAATCTAGCGCTGGTTCAAATTGAGCATAAGTCGTCCCGGTTACTGGATTTTTCATTTCATCTAAGGTTAATCCTACCGCTATCTTTGCAGCAACTTTGGCAATTGGATAACCAGTTGCTTTGCTAGCTAAAGCAGAAGATCTGCTGACTCTGGGATTGACCTCAATCACATAATAGTTAAAACTATCTGGATCTAAGGCTAATTGAACGTTACAACCTCCCTCGATTTTTAAGGCTCTAATGATTTTCAATGACGCATCTCGTAACAGCTGATACTCTACATCCGATAGGGTTTGGCTTGGTGCAAATACGATGGAATCTCCTGTGTGAATCCCCACTGGATCAAAATTTTCCATATTACACACAACAATAGCATTGTCTGCACCGTCACGCATAACCTCGTATTCAATTTCTTTATAACCAGCAATACTTTTTTCAATTAGACACTGTGTCGCTGGTGATAATTTTAGACCATTTTTAGTAATCTCAATTAACTCTTGTTCCGTGGCACACATACCACCGCCAGTTCCACCTAATGTAAAGGCGGGACGAACAATCAAAGGGTAACCAATTTCTTGAGCAAAATATAAGGCCTCATCTACTGTTGTAACAATCTCACTTTCGGGAATCGGCTGGTCTAAGTCTGTCATTAATTGTTTAAATAAATCGCGATCTTCTGCTTGATCAATTGCACTTAGTTTTGTACCTAACAATTCGATTTTTAATTCTTCTAAAATACCTGATTGAGACAAAGCCATTGCCATATTCAAACCGGTCTGCCCACCTAATGTTGGGAGAATAGCATCCGGCTTTTCTTTACGTAATATACGTGATACAAACTCCAAAGTTAGAGGTTCAATATAAACTTTATCCGCGATTTCTTTATCAGTCATGATTGTCGCAGGGTTTGAATTAATCAAGACTACTTCATACCCTTCTTCTCTAAGAGCTAAGCAAGCTTGGGTACCCGCATAGTCAAATTCTGCAGCTTGACCAATAATAATTGGACCTGAGCCGATTACTAAAATCTTTTTCAAATCAGTTCTTTTTGGCATTCATTTTGCTCCTTCCAAGTATCCATTAATTCTATGAAATCATCAAACAAATGTAGCGTATCATGAGGACCTGGTGCCGCATCTGGATGAAATTGTACAGTAAAAGCAGGCAATTCCTTATGCCGCAAACCTTCAACAGTCTCATCATTAATTTCTAGATGAGTAATCAACAGTTTCTCCTTATCAATACTTTCTTTTGAAACAGCATAACCATGATTTTGAGAAGTAAAATCAATCCGGCCAGTTGCTACTTCTCGGACAGGGTGATTAAACCCTCTGTGACCAAAAATCATCTTATACGTATCTGCTCCATTAGCTAAGGCAAATAATTGATGCCCCAAACAAATCCCAAAAATTGGGACATGTCCTTGAATCATTTGAATCATCTCAAGCACCTTAGGTAAGTCCTTTGGGTCTCCTGGTCCATTACTTAATATCACGCCATCTGGATGTAAATCTAAGATAGCGTGAGCACTTGTATCGTGAGGCAGTACTGTTATTTGACAATTACGGCGACTTAGTTCTCTTAAGATACTGTGTTTTAAGCCGAAATCAATCACCACAACGTTTCTGCCGATACCAGGACTAGGATAAGCTTTTGTTGTTGAAACTTGAGCGACTTGATTCGTAGATAGAACGGTCGCCTTTAATTGGTCAAAAGCATGGTCTAGTTCCTTGGTAGCGTCAATAATACTCCCCTTCAGTGTCCCGACATCTCTTAATTTTTTAGTCAACATCCGTGTATCAATCCCTGATATACCAGGAATATTCTTAGTTTTCAAAAATTGGTCAAGTGACATCTTACTTCGCCAATTAGCTGGGACTCGGGCAACTTCAGCCACAATCACTCCTTGACAAGTTGGCTCAATCGACTCAAAATCGTCACGATTAATGCCATAATTTCCAATTAAAGGATAGGTAAAGGTAATTATTTGACCATTAAAACTTTGATCGGTAATAGCTTCTTGATAGCCCGTCATCCCTGTTGTAAAAACAACTTCCCCTGTCGAACTTCGTTCAGCACCAAAACCCTCTCCTTCAAAAATACTGCCATCTTCTAAGATTAATAAACGTTTCACTCTAACATCTCCTCTTTAGACCAGACGATTTGTCCATCCACTAGTGTCATAACTGTTTGCCCTAACACCTCTTTATTTAAAAATGGTGTGTTACTTGCCTTAGATAAAAAATCATCTGCTACAATTTGATACGTTTCTGTCAGGTTAAAGATTGCTAAATCCGCCGGTTGTCCGATTTCAAGTCTTCCTGCTGGCAGATTTAGAATCATAGCGGGCTTAATCGTGAGCCAATCGATGACCTGTTCTAAAGTAAAGGTATTCGTTTTGACAAATTCTGTATAAATAAGACTAAAAGCCGTTTCACTCCCAACTATCCCAAAAGGGGCTTGAGTCATAGATTGATTTTTTTCATCACTACCATGAGGCGCATGATCTGTTGCAATACAATCAATGGTCCCATCTAACAACCCATTAATTAGAGCTTGACGATCTTCTTCACTTCTTAAGGGTGGATTCATTTTAAATTGGCCATGATCTTTTGTAATATCACGATCTGTTAAGATAAGATGGTGAGGACATACCTCACAGGTCACTTTTACACCAGCTAATTTAGCTTCTCGTATAAGACGGACACTCTCTTTAGTAGAAACATGACAAACATGGTAATGAACCCCCGTTTCCTCAGCCAGTATTAAATCTCTAGCTATCTGAGAAGATTCCGTTGCACTTATAATTCCTGGTAGTCCTAAGTACTCTGAGGTGACACCTTGATGCATACAGCCTCCAAAGAGTAGCGACTCATCTTCTGTATGCGCTACAATTGGCCGTTTGTTCTTTTTAGCTTCTTTCATAGCAAGATACATCGTACCTGCTGTTTGAACTCCCACCCCATCATTTGTAAAACCTGGTGTTCCTAACTTACTTAAAATCGACATATCAACTAAGTCATCGCTGTTTAAGTTGCTAGTAATAGGTGCATATTGGTGAATTTTAACAACACTGTCTCTGATAATTAATTTTTTAAGATCTTGAAATTTTTGAGCTGTATCTGGTACTGGTGCAAGATTTGGCATGGCACAAACGGTTGTAAAGCCACCTCTAGCTGCTGCTAGACTCCCTGTTTTAATCGTTTCTTTATAAGTAAAACCGGGCTCCCTAAAATGAACATGTAAATCAACTAAACCTGCTGTAACTAATTGCTCTTTAAGATCAATAATCTTCACAAATTTTTGACTCCTTGCTAAATCCTGTCCAATAGCTTTGATTTTTCCTGCCTCTATCCAAATATCTCCCTTAATTAAGCGGTTTCCCCTAGTCATTATTTGGCCATTTTGTAATAATAGTGTCATCTATTGCACCTTCCCTTCTAAAATTGCTTCCAAGATTGCCATCCTCATAAAAACACCATTGGTCATTTGTTGAACAATCCTTGATTGTAAGGATTCTACTAACCCATCTGCTAACTCCACATCTCGATTAACTGGAGCCGGATGCATAATAATTCCGTGCTTAGGGAGTAATTTTGCACGTTCTATTGTCAAACCATAATGAGCATGGTAACTTTCTTTAGAAAAGACTTCGTCACTATGATGTCGTTCATGTTGTATTCGTAATAACATAATGACATCAACCTTAGGCAAGAGGTCATCTAGTGGTAAGTATTCCCCATAAACACTATATTCTTCTGTGTACCAATCTTCCGGTCCTGAAAAATATAACGTCGCGCCTAATCTTTTAAGTAACTGCATATTGGATTTGGCGACTCTAGAATGATTGATGTCTCCTACAATAGCAATGGAAAGATGATCAAATGAACCAAATTCTTCATAGATAGTCATCATGTCAAGTAAACATTGCGTTGGGTGTTGTCCACTACCATCTCCACCATTGATAATGGACGAACGAATTGTTGGACTTTGAATGAGTTCATTATAATACTCTTCCTCACTATGCCTGATGACACAGGCGGAAATACCTAAGGCAGACAGTGTCAAAACCGTGTCATAAAGTGACTCTCCTTTATTGATTGAACTTGTGCTCACCTCAAAAGGAATCACTTCAATTCCTAATTTTCGTTCAGCTACTTCAAAACTTTTGTGAGTACGTGTACTATTTTCAAAAAATAAATTAGCAACATAATAAGGTTCTGTTTGTGACAATCTGCTAGATGCTCCTTCTTTAAAGGCTTGAGCACGTTTGATTAATCCCATTACTTCTTGATTGGATAGCGACTCAATTGTTAAGAGATGTTTTAAGCTAATAATTTCTGTTTCTTGACTCATTCCGATCAATCCTTTCTTAATGTGACTCACTTGACCCTCTGCTGATATGTCTTTTACTCTTTCTTACTGCTCACTTAAAGCTTTTTCAGGTAAAATTAGATTTAAAATAATCCCGAATAATGTAGCCAATGCCATCCCTGATAATTCAAAGGGGCCTGATTTAAACATCAATCCACCAATCCCTACTACTAAAATAACTGAGGCAATAATCAAATTTCTTTTTAAATCAAAATCTATCTTATTATCAATGAGGATCTTCAAGCCACTAGCTGCAATAACTCCGAACAAGATAAAGCTAATTCCTGAAATCACTGGCCCTGGAATACTTAAGATTAACGCGCTGATTTTTCCAACAAAACTCAATGCAATTGCCAACACACCAGCACCTCCTAGTACAAAGACACTGTGTACTCTTGTAATAGCTAATACCCCAATATTTTCACCATAACTCGTTACTGGCGGTCCTCCAACAAAACTAGCACTAATTTGGGCTAACCCATCTCCAAGTAAGGTTCTTGATAGACCTGGATCCTCAAAATAATTACGTTTAGTTAATTTATTTAAAACGGTGATATGCCCGATATGCTCAGTCATTGTTACAAAAGCAATGGGGGCCATTGTGGTGATCGCGCCAATGTGTAATCTTGGTTCATAATGCACAAAAGGTATTTCAAAATTAGGCAAGGCAAACCAAGCTGCCTCAGCAATGGGTGCCGTATCAACAATTCCCATTGTCAAAGCCAACACATAACCTGAAACAATACCTAGTAAAATTGGTAATAAGCCGATAAAACCTTTTAGGAACATATTGAAGAAAATAGTCAGAGCCAATGTTGCTAGAGCAACTGCAATATATTTAGGACTATATGTCCCTGAGCTTGTGTACATCGCATTATTTGCTGCATTGGCTGCCAATCCTAAACCAATAACCATTACTACCGGACCGACTACAATCGCTGGCAAGACATTATTAATCCACTGGGACCCTATTTTTTTTATGATAAAAGCAACGAGGACATAAACGAGACCAGTTGTTAACGCCCCTTGAGCAACTGCTGGGTACCCGTCACTTTCCATTAGCATTTGCATTGCGGGAATAAACGCAAAGCTACTACCTAAGTATGCTGGGATTTTTGCCCCAGTTGTTAGCATGTAGACCAATGTTCCAAGTCCTGAACTTAACAAGGCAATTCCTGGATCAATTCCTACTAAAATTGGTACTAAAACTGTCGAACCAAACATTGTAAAGAGATGTTGAAGACTTAAACCAAACCATTGTAACGGTTTGGGTTTATCCTTAATATCTAAAACTACATCTGGATTTCTAAATTCTTTTGTCATGTTATCTTCCCCTTTTTCACTTATATTTTAGTTTGATCGCTTTTTAGACAAAGAAAAACCTCGTTTCCAATTAGGTCAGAAACGAGGTTTTCACAAAATACACCCACTATTACTAAGTTACACCTAGGTTTAAAAGGGGGGATATTTGCTCTTCCTAGCCTCTCTGGACTAAATTAAAAAGCGTTACTATTCAATTAATTTTTTACTATACTAACACCATCACTAGCATCTGTCTCGGTCATTTTTACGACGACCTCTTCATCTGTTGATGTAGGCAGATTTTTCCCAACAATATCCGCTCGAACTGGCAACTCTCGGTGACCACGATCAACTAATACTGCTAAAGAAATTTTCTTAGGTCGTCCAAAATCCATCACAGCATCTAGCGCTGCTCGAATCGTACGTCCCGTATATAATACATCATCTACTAATACAACATGTTTCCCTTCGACTGAGAAAGGAATTGTAGATTGTGATTTATCTGGAATAACACCAGCCGTATCTCCTTGATCATCACGATAACTGGTAATATCTAACTCACCAACAGGTAATTGAATCTCTTCTAGTTGATTGAGTCTCTCTGAGATACGTTCTGCTAAAAAGATACCGCGTGTTTTGATACCAATCAAAACAATATCCTGAACACCCTTATTGCGCTCAATGATCTCATAAGTCATCCGGGTCAAGACTCGCTTCATTGTCACACTATCAATCACTTCTTTTTCCATGATAATCCCTCCTAGTATCCTTGGCATTTGATTACAAAAAAACTCCTACCTTTATAAGGCAGGAGTCGATAATGTCGTTAACTCACTTAAGATAGTCTTCCTCCAAGGGGAGCGAACACTTACTATGCCTTCTTAGCCTCTCTGGACTAATTTTTAAAGGATATATTATTTAATTTCTTATGTGTTATCATAACTTCTTTTCAAAAAAAATGCAAGTTATTTTGTCAAAAGCGTTAAAGATTCTAATGTCTCAGTAAAATTCTCTGGTAAGTCAGCTTCAAAATACATCTCTTCTTCAGTAGTAGGATGTGTAAAGCCTAACACTTTAGCGTGTAAGAACTGGCCTTGACCAGGTAACGTTTTACGCGGACCATATAAAGGATCTCCAGCTAACGGGTAATCAATATATTTCATATGCACACGAATCTGATGTGTACGTCCCGTTTCCAATTGACATTCAATCAAGGTATATCCTTCATATCTTTCTAACACTTTAAAGTGCGTCACCGCATCTTTCCCGCCCTCAATGACAGCTTGAGATTGACGATTTTCTTTTGAGCGGCCAACCGGAGCATCAATTGTCCCTTTATCATGAGGAATCTCGCCATGAACAAGAGCAATATAACGACGCGTAACAGTTTTATTTTTTAATTGAGCGCTTAATTTTTCATGTGCTTCATCATTTTTAGCAACCATCAATAAGCCTGATGTGTCTTTGTCAATACGATGAACAATCCCAGGACGAACGACATCATTAATACTTGATAAGTCTTTAACATGATGTAATAAAGCATTCACCATTGTCCCATTGGCGTGACCGGCAGAGGGATGAACCACCATTCCTTGAGGTTTGTTTACAACTACAACATCTTGATCTTCATAAACAATTTCTAGAGGGATATCTTCACCCTCGATTGTTAACTCAACAGGTTCTGGACGATTGATCTCAATTAGATCGTCGTCTTTTACTTTATAATTAGGTTTGACAATCTCACCGTTTACACTCACTAATTGTTCTTTTAACCAAGCTTGGATTTGTGAACGTGAAAAATCACCAAACTCTTCTGTAATTACTTTATCAATACGACCTTTTTGACCATCGATGGTCATTGTTAATTTTTCTAACATATTATTTTTTCACCTTATCCATTCTTTCGTCTAATACGATATATATTAAGATGCAGCCAACACCCACTGTTAAAGCAATATCAGCCACATTAAAAATTGGAAAATTCATAAACTCAGTTTGGAACATATCTACAACATATCCCAAATGTAAACGGTCGATAAAATTTCCAATTGCACCACCTAAAATTAGCGATAACCCTATTGTAAACCATTTGCTCTCATTACGATACTTAAATAAAATAAAAACGACTACGAAACAGACGATTGCCGTCACAATATAAAAAAACCACATTTTACCCTCTAAAATACTCCATGCAGCGCCCTCATTTCTTAAATGAGTCAGTGAAATTAGTGAGTTGTCAAAAATTGTTTCCCCCAAACCTACATTAGTCACCACCCAATTTTTTATCAATTGATCGCTAATAATAACTCCTAATGCTAATAATAAATAGCCTACCATTTAAATTTTCTCCATTCTTCATAATAATTTTGAAAAACTTCCTTTGGTCTCATCAATCCTAATAAGTCTTTACTTGGTTGACCATCTTCGGTAATAAGTAACGCTTCAATCGTTGGGTCTTCAAGTAACAATTCCATCGCTTGAAAAACATGGGTATCTTTCGAGATAAAGCGATAATTATTACGTTTTCGATCACTAATTAAAACATCGCCAACCTTTTTCCCTTTGATGTCAATAGTTCCTGCATACCCTCTACTAGCAAGCCATAAACCTAAACCGTGTGCGGTTACTAGACCTAAAAATTGATTTTCCTCATAAATAGGTAATTGTGAAAAACCTTTTTCTTTTAAAATGGTTAAAATTTGCATTAAATCTGTTTGATTATCAAAAATTGTGACCCTCTTCTTAAATCTTGGAATCACTTTTTCAGGCTGTGTTAAATCCATTTCAATCTTTTTGATTTTTTTTATAATCCACTCATTAGGTTCTGCAATAACAAAGTCAGGTGATATTCTATCATGCACAATTGCATTCCTTAATTGAGCAATTTCAAGTAAATCGTCATGATATTTACGAACCTGCAAATCCCGTCGTGGGCGTAATTTGCGTACCATATCCGTAAAACCAGCACTAGGTCTGTCGAGCTGATCTCGCATCCACTTTTCAATTCGATTAAATACTGCTAAAAATTCCTCTGCTTGTTGGCCCACTAATCTGACTCCTTTATTTTATAAAATTAACTCTTACCTATAATAACAGTAATTAAAAAAAAAAGCTAAGTAGTATCCCCGTCATCTACCTGGCTTTTTCAACTAGTACTATTAACTTTTCTTACAAGCTTAACTCTTAGTCCAATCATGTTTCAACGCTTTAGGGTAATAAATAAAAACCCTGCCAATCAAGTATCCACAATGGTAAACTAGCCTATCTAACTTTTTCATGTCACGCACGCCCTTATTCCGCTTAATGACTTTAGTATATAACATCACAACTTAATTTGTAACCGGTTTTCTCTTGTTTTAATATTTTTGTAACATTAATAACATAAAACCTAATAAAACTATCGGTTTTTCTTATTTTTAACTAACTTTTCTAATAGAGACCTTTAGCTTTATTTTAAAAGTCTAGGATTGACCTTTTTCCCGTTAATACCTATAATGAAAACAGTAACTTAATCTATGTTTATGGAGGAATGTAAAATGACAACAGGCGTAGTAAAATGGTTTGATTTAAAAAAGGGTTATGGCTTTATTACTTATAATGAAACCGAGGAAGTGTTTGTTCATTTTACAGGGATTAATGGTGAAGGGTTTAAAACATTAGAGGCTAATCAAAAGGTGACATTTGAAATAAAAGAAGGCCATCGTGGTTTACAAGCTACAAACGTTACTTCTTTTGAATAATAAAAAAAGTGTTGACTTTTAGCCAACACTTTTTTTTATACTAACGATATCGCCTTTAAAGTATTTATTTGCGACTAACTCTGCTAACAAAGCTTCGCGCGTCTTAGCAGTCATCAAAAATTGATACTCTATTGTTTGATAAGTAATTGTTAAACCACATGCCCCAAGAGCTATCTTATCTAACTCTTCGAGATGAAATTTTCGTGTGTTACGTACCAAACAAGCTTTAGCGACTAAGTACTCCTCTGTAAAGAAAAAATAACGCTGTAAACCTAACCACAACAAAAAAATAAATACTAACAAAATTAAGACGCTCAACAAGTTTAACCGTACCTCTTCTAAAAGAGTAATTATGCTTAAAAAGAATATACCAAATGTAATAGACCAATAGATGAGGCTCGTTGCTACCTCTGGTTGCCATCGGTAAGTTGTAATCATTCCATTTTTTTTCACCATGACACCTCTTCAAAATAATCATCATCTTATATACTAACACATCACCAAATAAATAAGAAGCGAGGGATTCAAATGTTAAAATTATACGTCGATGCTGCAACTCGTGGAAACCCTGGACCAAGCGGCATTGGTATCTTGATAGTCGGGAAAAACATTTATGAACAATTAAGCTTTCCACTAAATACTAACATGTCTAACCACGAAGCTGAGTTTTCAGCACTTCTACGCGGGTTAGAAGAAATCATAAAAAGAAATATGATGACAGATACAATATTTGTTTATACTGATAGTAAGATAGTTGCCGAAACAATTGATAAAAATCATACTAGCAATCATAAATTCAAACCTTATTTATTAGAAATACAAACACTTTTAGCAAGCTTTCCACTTATTTTGATTCAATGGCTACCTGAAAAACAAAATAAAGGCGCTGACAACTTGGCACGACAAGGACTAAAGAAAGCCTTAGACAACAAATAAAAAGCTAAGATAATTGAACGCTTCTGCTTTCAATTATCTTAGCTTTTTTTATTTGTTCTTTACAAGATTCTCTAATAAATCTATAAATCCCTCATCATCATTAAATGGATGAATATAGTTAAATTCTTCACCGCCATTTTCCATAAAATAAGTACAGTTTTCTTCTTCAATTTCTTCAATTGTTTCCACACAATCTGATACAAAACCTGGCGTAATCACTAATACTTTTTTTACTCCTTGTTTAGGCAAACCTTTTAACGTGTCATCTAAAGGTGGTTTTAACCATTCTGCTGGTCCAAATTTTGATTGATAAGCTACTTGCCATGGAATACTTAAATCTAAACGCTTTATCAAAGCTTCTGTAGTTGCTTGACATTGTGCTTGATAAGGGTCACCTTTTTCAACATAACTGACAGGTATGCCATGATAAGAAATCATTAATTTATCAGGATTATATTTTTTGATCCCTTTTTCTACTTGTTTTGCTAGTAGTTCAATATACATTGGATGATCAGTAAATTCTCTAATTAAATGTAAACTAGGCATATCTTCTGATTTTAAGTAGTGGCGAAAAACAGCATCATTAATTGAAGCAGTCGTTGTTGTTGAATATTGAGGATATAGTGGAATAACTGTAATATCTTCTATCCCTTTTTTCGCCATTTCAGCTAAAGATTCGGAAATAGTAGGATGGCTATATGCCATCCCATAAGTGACATAAGCTTCAGGAAAACGTGCTTGTAATCGCTCTGCTTGTGATTCAGTATAAACTTGTAATGGCGAACCTTGTTCTGTCCAAATACTTTTATATAACTCAGCCGATTTTTTCGGACGTGTATTTAAAATGATTCCATGTAACACCGGCAACCAAATCATACGTGGAGTATCTATAACTCTAGCATCACCTAAAAATTTTTTTAGGTATGTCTTCACTTCTTTTTTCTCCGGTTTAGATGGTGTCCCAATATTAGCAATCAAAATGCCTTTTTTTACTGCCATAAAAAAATTCCTCTTTTCTTTAAAAATACTTTTATGCTTAAACCACCTAAATGATACCACAAAAAGCACCCTTCTTTAACAAGAGAGTGCTTTTTATATTGTTTATTTTATTCAGATACGTCGCGTGCTTGACGTGGTGGACGGGTTCCCCAATATTGGAAAAAGTCCGTTCGCAATGCGCCATTATAAAGTTTACGTTTCTTCGTCGCTTTAGCTTTATAGTACGTTTCAAATGTTAAATCACTGGTTAAAATATACTTACTCCATGTTTTAAGTGGTCGATATGTTTCACCCATTTCACGATAAAGCTTTCTAACTGATTCTTCTTCTCCCAAACGTTCACCATACGGTGGATTAGCAACTATGACACCATATTCTTTGTCAGTAGTAAAATCTTTTAATTGCATTTGTTTAAATTGAATAGAATCCCCTAAGCCAATTTCTTCAGCATTATTTTGTGCAATTTGAATCATTTTGCCATCAATATCTGTTCCCATAATATCTAATTCAATGTCATAGTCAGCTTTTTCTTCGGCTTCATTTCTAACTTTATCAAATATGTTCCCATCGACCCATTCCCAATCTTCACAAAGAAAATCACGATTAAATCCGGGGGCGATATTGTGCCCAATTAAAGCTGCTTCAATACAAATCGTCCCTGAACCGCATACTGGATCGTAAAATGGACGATCCTTACGCCAATTTGTCAGCATGACCAAAGCTGCTGCCATATTTTCTTTTAATGGTGCCCCACCTTTTTCTAAACGGTAACCACGCTTGAACAAACTAGGTCCAGTTGTATCTAACGTAATTGTGACCTGATCTTTTAATAACGCAACTTCTAATGGGAACTTAGCACCTGTCTCAGGTAAGCGACCATAGCGGTGATACACCTCACTTAAACGACTAACAATTGCTTTTTTAGTAATAGCTTGGCAATCAGAAATACTAAATAATGTTGATTTAATTGATTTACCAGCTACTGGAAATTCCGCATCCATTGGCAAAATATCTTCCCAAGGTAATGCTTTTGTTTGTTCAAATAATTCCTCAAATGTAACAGCTTTAAATTCACCAACAATAATTTTGATGCGATCAGCCGTTCTAAGCCATAAATTGGCTGTGGCAATCGTTTCTATATCGCCATAAAAAATTGCCTTACCGTTCTCAACTTGACAGTCAATACCTAAATCTCTGAGTTCTTTTCCTACTAGCGCTTCCATCCCACTAGCCGCTGTTGCAACTAACTTAAATTGTTTCATTCTATTTACGCCCCTTTCAAGGGTTATTCATTCAATAAAAAAAGTCCTTCCAATTAAGGAAGGAACAATCCTGATAACATGTAATTTTCTATAAGCCATGTTCTGTATTGATTTTTCTCAGGAAAAAAATCAACGATAATCATCTGTCTACAGATAAACTGTTCCTTTTCTTGTTCAATTCCTCAAAAAGGATGCCCCTACCAAAGTTTGGGTTGCTCGCTCGAGGGGTTTACCGCGTTCCACCAATACCATTTCTAGTATTGCTTCGTCACTGTGGCACTTTCAAGACTACTCCCCCATAGTCATAAGACCTTAGGAGTTTTATCTGCCGTTACTCTAAAAGAGTACCTTAGCTTATTTTTTCGCTAAGCACGAACACTACAAGCATCGCAGCTTGTGCGAGCATGGACTTTCCTCAACTTAGCTAACTAAGCCGCGATTATCCGAAAATTACAAAGTTATTTACACCTTAATTAAAATTGTTTTGTTTCGTTTAAATCATCTGAATTTTCTAATTTGCTACCAAAAACATGTTTTTCTAAATTGGATAAACGTTTTAAAATATCAAAATTGGTTGCCCCTGCTGATTTCGGAGGATCTTGTTTAATACGAGATAATGTCGCTTGACTCTTTGTTAATTGATCCACTTTTGCAATTAAACGTTCATTTTCTTCTTTTAGTAACAATAGTTCATTACTATATGTTTCGTAGTCTTTAATAACACCATCTAAAAATTCATCAACTTCAATCGGGTCATAGCCACGCATCTTAGTTTTAAAATCTTTTTCTAGGATTTCTCTTGCCTCATAATTCATCATTTTGTGGACACCTCATCTATTGGTATTCATAAGCGTCATTATAACACTCTATCATAATTATTGTAACCAATCATTGATAAAAAATCAACGAAAGATTAAAAATCAACCGAATTTTGTAAATCGTACATTGTAATAAGCTCTAACTGATAGTTATTAGTTTCTTGATATTTTCGTGCATCTTTATAATAATAGTCTGTTTTTCCAAGGTGCTCCTCATCATAAAGTAACAAGCTACCATCTGTATGGCTTAGTAAAAATTGAGTATGATTTTTTAATTGTTGTGGTGTGTTATATGGTTGGTGGGACACTGTATTAACATAGTCCGCTTGTTGCTTCATTTCGAATAAGGCCGTTTGATTTTTTTCGTTCCAACTATTACCAAACTCTTCAAATGGTAATAATACAGCTACTTTAAGCTCTGGGTACTCATTTTTTAAAGTATTAACTACCTCACTGCCCCATTGTTCAACACCTAAATTCCCTCCCAATATCACCCACTCAAGACCGTCTTCTAAATAACTTACTAGGCGTTCTTTTAAAACTTTCTTAATAACTTCGATTTTAGCATCAGACTCTTTAAATATCCCTAATTCAAAACTTCTATAGCCTGAAAGATAGACTCTTTTCACGATTTATCCCTCCTAACCTTTTCTTTTTGGAACATTTTTTGTTATAATATCACTAGGAGTGTGACTAAAAATGCAAATAAATTATCCTAATGGCACAACACATTTTAATAATGATGCCAATAGAAATAAAAAGCAAGCCTCTCGTTTAGAACCGCCTAAAACTTTTGGGAAACGTGGGATGACTTTTGAAGAACATATCAATACTAGCAATGATTATTATGCACAACGGAAAATTGCTATTATTCATAAAAAACCTACCCCCATCCAGATCGTAAAAGTTGATTATCCTCATCGAAGTGCGGCTACTATTACAGAAGCCTATTTCCGTCAAGCTTCTACAACTGATTATAATGGTGTGTACCAAGGTTATTATCTTGATTTTGAAGCGAAAGAAACTAAAAACAAACAATCTTTTCCTTTAAATAACTTTCATACTCACCAACTAGAACACTTACAGGCTTGCCATGAACAACATGGCATCTCCTTCGTTTTACTATGGTTCTCTAGTTTACAACGATGTTTTTTTCTTCCATTACCAGCCTTAGCATTGTACTGGCAAGCTCAAAAAGATGGAAAAAAATCAATCCCTTTAAAAGATATCGAACAAAAAGGAATTGAAATAACATTAGGGGTTCATCCGAGAATACCTTATATTGAAGCTGTAAAAGAATATATCACAAAGGGGATGAAAAATTAATGACTAGTCGCTCACAACACAGTCGTTCACAAAAAAGTAAATTTCATAAAAAGAAACTCCTAAAAACAATTTTATTAAGTATTTTAGGAGTCGTCTGTTTTATTGGTCTGATTGCCAGTGGCATTGTCTTTAAAACCGTCAAAGATTCACCACCATTAGATTTCGCTAGATTGGAAGACTCTTTATCTTCCCGAGTTTTTGATCAGGATGGGAAGCTCATTTATGAATTAGGAGAACAGAAAAGAGAAACGGTTTCCGTCAAAGAAGTTCCAAAGAAATTAAAACAAGCCATTATTTCTATTGAAGACAAGCGCTTTGAAAAACATGGTGGTGTAGACCCTATCCGGATCACTGGTGCTGCTCTTTCTAACTTAAAAGGAAATAGCCGTCAAGGCGGGAGTACATTAACCCAACAGCTTATTAAACTATCTTTTTTCTCGACAGGTGTTGAAGATCAAACCTATAAGAGAAAAATCCAAGAAGCTTGGCTGTCCTTAAAGCTAGAAAAAGAAAAATCCAAAGATGAAATTTTAAACTACTATATCAATAAAGTCTACATGGCGAATCGTTTCTATGGAATGGAAACGGCCGCTAAAGGTTATTACGGAAAACCCTTAAAAGAACTTGACTTACCCAAACTAGCTCTATTAGCGGGTTTACCTCAAGCACCAAATGTTTATGATCCTATTCTTCATCCTAAAGAAGCCAAAGTACGTCGTGATATGGTGCTGAAAGAAATGTATAAAGATGAAGCAATCAGTAAAAAAGAATATACTGAGGCAATCAATCAGCCTATCGATCAAGATTTAATAAAAGAACAAGAAGTATCTGAAGATACGCGTATTATAGATAACTATGTAAAAGAAGTAATCAATGAAATACAAACTAAAACAAAACGAAATGTTTATAGTGATGGATTAGATATTTATACAAACCTAGATCTCGATGTTCAAAACAAATTATATGAATTAGTCAATAACAATGATACTATCGAATTTCCAGATGATGAATTCCAAACAGCAGTAACTATTATGAATCCTGAAAATGGCCAAGTAACTGCTCAACTTGGAGGACGTAAAGTTGGTGAAGACGTTCAAATGGGTCGAAACTTAGCAGTGACAGCTGAACGTGACTTTGGTTCAACTGTTAAACCATTAACAGACTATGCACCTGCCATTGAGTACCTAAATTATTCAACTGGCTCTTACTTATACGACGGACCTTACATTTACCCAGGATCAGATATTGCTGTTGGAAATTATGATGGCCAATTTTTAGGGAATATTACTATGCGACAAGCTTTAATTGATTCGCGTAATGTGCCTGCTATCAAATTATTAGAAGAAGTTGGCCCTGATAAAGGTGAAAAATTCTTAGAAAATTTAGGGATTACTTATGACGAATTTACTTTGGCAAATGCCATCAAAGGTGACCCTTCTTCATTACAAATGGCAAGTGCTTATTCTAGCTTAGCAAACGGTGGGACTTATTATAAACCGAATTACGTTAAGAAAATCGTCACACCAGATGGAAAAGAAACGGAATTTAAACCTAACGGCAAACGGGCTATGAAAGAATCAACAGCTTACTTAGTGACAGATATGTTAAAAGATGTTTTAAAAGAAGGTGGAACAGGTCGCCGTGCTGAAATTGCTGACCTACCACATGCTGGTAAAACAGGAACATCTAACTATCCAGAAGAAATCTGGGACAATGTAAAAGGTGATCCCGAAACAGGTGTGCCAGATATCAGCTTTGTCGGCTATACAAGAGAAAATACCATCTCTATCTGGACAGGTTATACGGATTACTACGTTCCTATCAAAACAGATGACCAAAAAATTGCGATGGAAATATATACCGAGATGATGACTTATTTAACTAAAGATAAAGACATCAAAGATTGGGAAATGCCCGAAAATGTTTATAAAGTCGGAAAAGAACTTTACGTAAGACCTGAAGAGAAGAAAACGACAACTAATAGTTCTGAATCTCCTAAACCGGTGTATATCCCACCAGTAAAATCTTCTGAAAAACCTGAGCCAATCATTACAACACCAAGTTCTTCAAAAGACGATACGCCTGAACCTGTCAAACCTCCAGTTCAAACTATAACACCGGAAAGTTCTAGTACGATACGACCTACTGAACCTTCAAGTGAGCCAGAAAAAGAACCGGAACCACAAAAAGAGCCAGAAAAAGAACCGGAAAAAACAGAAGAGTCGGTAGCACCACCTTCAGATGAAAAAACCGAAGAATCTACCACTCCTCCCGTAACTGAAAAACCAGAAGAGTCGGCTACTCCTCCAGTAACTGAAAAACCAGAAGAGTCGGCTACTCCTCCGGTAACTGAAAAACCAGAAGAGTCGGCTACTCCTCCCGCAACTGAAAAACCAGAAGAGTCGGCTACTCCTCCAGTAACTGAAAAACCAGAAGAGCCAGCTACTCCTCCTGTAACTGAAAAGCCAGAAGAACCAGCTACACCTCCGGCAACTGCTGATGCTCCAGACACAAATGACGAAACGAAATAGTAGCAAAAAAGCTAGATGCCAATTGGCATCTAGCTTTTTTGTTTAATTCCCAAACGGTTCTTCCCGTCTTGACATAACAATAAGACTGGACAAGTTTCACACTTAGGTTGTCTCGCTGTACAATGGTAGCGACCAAAAAAAATCATGCGATGATGCGTAGATACCCACATTTCTTCTGGGATCTTTCTCATCAGGGTCTTTTCTATTTCTAAAACACTTGCTTTTTGAGCAACAATTCGTAAACGTTTTGAAACTCGCTCTACATGAGTATCAACTGCAATTGCAGGTACGCCAAAGGCATCTCCTAAAACAACATTGGCAGTTTTACGTCCAACACCAGGTAATTCCATTAACTCTTCTCGTGTACGTGGAACTTCTCCATTAAATTTTTCAAGTAATAACTCACAGCAAGCTTTAATATTTCTAGCCTTATTTCGATAAAGACCAATCGTCTTGATCATAGCCATAATATCATCTAACGGAGCAGCTACGAAAGCTTCTGGTGTCGGATATTTTTCAAATAATTTAGGTGTCACTTTGTTAACAGAAACATCGGTTGCTTGAGCGCTTAAAGCAACCGCAATAACCAACTCAAAGGGATTTCGATGAATGAGTTCACATTCAGCTTCTGGAAACATCTCGGCCATAATATTAATAATATCTAAGGTTTTTTCTTTTGAAATCAATTTATTTCCCCTCACTTATCTCATACGGTACTATTTTTAAGTTTGACTGAGCCAATTGTCCATTGGAATAATGGGTAATTCATCTTGAGATTCTTGATAAATTGGTTGCTCATTTTTGCCTAGAGCTTTTTTCCTTTTTTGTTGTTCAGAAATAATTTGTTCTTTGCTTCTTAAATTTTTCCGCTCCCAATTCAGTAGGATACGATCAATATACTTTAAACTGTAGGCTTGATTTAATACGGCTTCCCGTAAAGCTAACTGAATAATCTCTAATTTATATTGATCCTCATGAATCCACAAACCAATTGTTTCTAATTCCATTGGGGATAAAGGTCTGCCAAATTCACTTTCAAATAATTGAAATAGTTCTCGTTGTTGTTCTTGTTCATTTTTTACAGATACTTGATGTGCTTTACTAGTTTCTAGTTGCGATAGACGTCCATAAACTAGTGTTAAATCATAAGAATCACTCGTTTGACCTTGTTCATTTTGAGTGGTTACCATCGCTATAATATTTTTATTTAATAGTGATTCCACTAAATGAAAGATTATTTCAGCTGATTCACCCATTTGTTCTGCTATTTTTAGAAGGTCTGGAAAGGGCACTCCTTGTTGCTGATGTTGCATTAGTTTCATGTATAAAATAAATTCTTGATGACTCATTCCTAAATCATGATAGTGATTCAATAGTAAATTAGAAATTGTCGTATTGCCTGCTTGTAAATATCTAGTTAATTCTAACATCTTTGTCACACTCTCTTTCTGCTTATTCATTATATCAACTTTCTGGCTAAAGTAAAACAGACCATCATCAGATGATCTGTTTTACTTTAGTCAATGGACTATTATGATATGTTAAGCATATCTTCTCTCATCACTTTTTTTTCTAAAATAACTAATTATCAAACGTAAAGCAATAGTAATTAGCATCATCAGTACAAAGAAAGGTAAGGTATTTGCTGTTAAGAATCCAATAAATAAAATAGAATGGAATAACATCGCAGCCACATAGATACCAATAGTCGTTGTGATAATTAAAAACAGTCTTAACGGATTAAGAGGTAGACACGTCTTGATGACAGCTAATAAACTAACACCTATCAATAAATAATACATTAGGGTAGTTGTTTCAATTTCGGACAAGCCCACTTGACCAGAAAAAATATAAACGGCAATGATATTCATTAATACTAGTATTGCGTTAGGCAAAGCGTTTCTTAAAACCGTTGGTAGAAACTTAGTTCTAACTTTTCGTTTATCTCCTTCAAATGATAAAAAGAAAGCTGGGTAACCCTCAATAGCTAAATCAATCAAGGTAATTTGAATTGGAACAAAAGGAAACGCCAATGTCGTCACCGCACAAAGAATAGACAAGAAGAATGAATAGATTGTCTTAATGAAGAAGACACTTGCTACTTTTGTAACGTTATTAACGACTCTCCGGCCTTCAAACAAGACATCTGGTAGGCTAGTGAAATCCGAATCTAATAAGACTAGATTAGCAATTTGGCGCGTAGCACTATCTCCTTCTGCCATGGCGATACTACAGTCAGCTTCTCGTAAGGCAAGGACGTCATTGACCCCATCACCAGTCATTGCTACAACATGATCTTGCGCTTGTAACTCATTGACTAACAATTGTTTTTGTTGTGGCGAGACACGTCCAAATACCGTATACTGGTTTACTGCCTCTCGAACAGATTCTTCTGTTTGAAATTCTGATAAATCGACATATGACTCATAGCCTTCAAGACCTGCACGACGAGCAATGTTGGAAACAGTTATTGGATTATCACCTGAAATAACTTTGATATTAACACCTTCAGATTTCAAGTAAGCTAAAGTTTTATCAGCATTTTGACGAATGGGATCATCGATTTCGAAAACTGCCAAGGGCACCATCTCTGGTAATTCATTGTCATTAATATGCCCATTGGGACTGATTGCTAGCATTAAGACTCGATACCCATGTTCTTGTGCGCGTTCAACTTGCTCTGGTAATTGCTCTTCACCAACTAATCTCTCAGGTGCTCCGAGTGCTACGGCTCCAATTCCTTTAAAGTTAATACCGCCCCACTTTCTTTCTGAAGAAAATGGAAAAATATCATCAGCTTGATAGCTATCATTTAACTCATAAGCATCTCTAATTGCTTGCATGGTAATATTATTATCAGTCGATGCTTTCAAGTAACTTCCAATAATTTTATCAAACTCATCTTGATCTGTTTGATCCAAAATTGTTGTATGCTGTACTTTCATTTTACCTTCGGTAATCGTACCTGTTTTATCCAAGCACAACATATCAACATGAGCCAAGGTTTCAACTGAATACATATCTTGTACTAAAATTCGTTTTTTAGCTAATTTTGTCACTGCCGTTGCCAAAGCAATACTTATTAATAAGACTAGCCCTTTAGGTAACATCCCTAATAAAGCTGCTGCCGAGGCAACTACGGCGACCTTAGGATCACTTTGTCTTATAAATAAAGCTTCAACCAATAAGATCAAACCTAAAGGTACGATGACATAACTTGTAAATTTTGATACTTTACGAATTGACGTAACTAATTCAGATTGTATTGGCTTGTGAACTTTGGCCTCATTAGCAATCTTAGTTGCATAATTATCTTTACCAACATGTATTACCTTAGCTAAACATTGACCACTTGATAAAAAGCTACCTGATAGCAATTGGTCATCTTTTTCTTTGACGATTAAATCAGACTCCCCTGTCAACAGTGATTCGTTGACCTCAGCACGTCCTGCAATCACTTCCATATCTGATTGAACTTGTTCACCGGCTACTAAAATAACAGTATCGTCCATGACTAAATCAGTCGCATCTATCTTTATTTCTTGACTGTCTCGAATTACTACAGCTTGTTCCTTAGAGATAATTGACAATTTTGCCACCATATTTCTAGCATGTATCTCTTGGTAGATACCAATCATAATATTAACTGCTATGATCGCCAGATAGGCCATATTACTAAAAGCACCTACTGCAGCCAAACAAATCCCGATTACTAAGTTAAGCAAATTAAATAGCGTCCAAATATTATCCTTAAAAATTTCACCATTTGTTTTGGCTACATTTTCTTCATAGTTATTTTGTTGTCCCGCTTCTTGCCGCACTTTAACATCTTGGCTACTCAAACCACTATGTTCTTTCAAATAATTCTCCATTCCCTCTTAGTCCCTCTTCTCTCAAATTTAATCATCAATCCATGGTAGATGACTTAGTTTATCCATTAACCCCATATTAGATCTTACTAGCTCGGCATAAAAGAAATTGCCTCCATTTTCATAAAGGTGTCCTCTATTATATTTAAAAGCTCGTAAAGATAAATAACGATATGTTTTTTCTGTAGTATTCCCTAACATTGGCGCTAAGACTTCCTTAGAATACTTTTCCGCCAACTCGACAGAATGTTTGCCACCATGTTGTTTTACATAAGGAATGTAGTTACTACCAAAATTATAAGCTTGTACGCCAGTCCAAATATCTACCTCTTGTCGCTCGGCCTCTGTCAAAACTTCTGTTAAGTGTATCACACCTGTTTTAATACTTTCTTCGGAGTTAGTAATTTGATCTGTTTCGCCATACTTACTCTCACTACTTTGCATCAAGTCAATATGATCCCCTTTTGTTTCAGTTAAAATAATCGACAGGACTAAATCTTCATAATCAGCTACACCTAACTCTTGTGTCACTTGGTGAACTGTTGGACGCCAAGCATTCACCTCATCTACCTGACTTTTAACGCGATATAGTAAAATACCTATTATTAAAATAACAGCTAGAACTAATATTACTACTATTTTTTTTAAGACACCACGCTTCTTTTTTTTCATTTAATCAACTCTACCCTTTCCTTAACACCCATGACGAAATTAAAGGGCTACTATCTATTTTTATATAACCTATCTTCAAAATTCTATCATACTATAGAACGAAAAAAAACAACAGACTAGACTATTTTCTTAAAAAAAACTATAGAATAATTACGCATCAAATAGATAATCTTTAGTGACTAAAGATTATTCTCTCCACTGAGTTTACTATTTATCCTAACTTTTTAATTTATCACTAAATCCAAGTTGACATTTAACCAGCCAAATGCTATTTTTAACTGGTTGTTTATTTTTAATTTAAGGGAGAATATTATGTCACAACAAGAAATTACAGTAAAACATAAACTAATTGATCCGTCAGCAATCGGACTATTTGGTTTAGCAATGGTTACACTTGTCGCTTCATCACAAAAATTAGAATGGACCGAAGGAGTTGGCGGCGTTATTCCTTGGGCAATCTTTTTAGGTGGTATCTTACAAATTGTTGCCGCAGTTTATGATGCAAAAGAAAATAATGTCTTTGGTGCAACAGCATTCTTCGGCTATGGTTTCTTTTGGTTAGGGACAGCCACTGCCTGGTTAGTTCAAAATGGTGTCTTTGGCAAAGCGCTACAAGCAACTTATGATCCAAAACAGCTTGGATTCGCCTTTATTGGGTATTTAATTTTTACAATTTTCATGACAATTGGTGCCATGGAAACACACAAGGTATTATTCATTATTTTTGTTTTAATCGATTTCTTATTTATTGGACTAGCTTTATCAACTTTAGGTGTAGCTGTAGATTTCTTCCACATGCTAGCAGCTATTTCCGAATTATTAATTTCATTATTCTCATTTTATGGAAGTGCAGCAGCAGTATTGAACAAACACTTCGGTCGTACGTTCTTACCTGTCGGTAAGCCTTTTGGGATTTTTAAATAAGAATAACAAAACGCCATAGAGACTGGTACTACTATAACGATACTAAAGAATGACGAAAAAATAACCCATTAAATTTTTTTATTAAAAACAGTTATTTTTACAAAAAAACCAAAAGCACGCATCCTGTTAAATAGGGATGCGTGCTTTTACTTTCAACTGTACCAATTTAAATTCACAAATAAGGATTTGATTAGCTTTTAAGAATCGAACACTTATCACAAACTGAGACCCTATCTAACTAAATTTCAATTAACTATTTGCTCTTTTTATAACTGCTCACTAAAAAAACTGTTGCCATTAAAAGAAAGACGCTTAATAAACCAATATTTCTATCAATAATATATTGAATAACCCCGATTACTACACTACTTATACCAATTAAAAAATCAATTTTCTTTTCCATCCTACCAACCCTTTCGATAGTTAAAATTTAAATCTAAATTATTTTTTAGTCAAATGAATATTCACTACGTATTAAAAAATAGACGATGATAGTAACAAATAAAAAACCTAAGTTGATAACTATACATTATTTTTAAGCGGCCGTTAAATAACTAAAGTATTCATTGGATTTGGTAAACTAACTCTTTTATTATCTTTTTGGAGCACCCTGTTTAATAACGTTACTTGCATACGCAACTATTGATTTTAACTCCTAATGATGATATATCTGTTTTCATGTTTATTAGAAGTTAATATTTTTGTAAACCCTAAAATAACAGCTTATTAATTATTATGCTGATGATATTTCCTGATTAAGTCAATTAGATCGTTTTCCAACTCTTTTTGTTGCTTACTGGTTAATTTTTTTACAGTCGCGTTATGATTTTTAACCGTCCCTATATGTATTTGACGATAACCATCATCACTGATACTTATAATTAGCGGTACAACCAATTGTGTATATGAGGTCTGCTTAACGACATAATTTTCTAGCTTTATTTTATCTTTTAGATCAAGCTGATGTGTCTCTACAAAAAAGCTTGCTCATGATTAGTAATCAGTATTTCTTTAAATATTGGAGATAATTCTTTGCACCAAGGACAATCATTAAACCCAAATAAATAGATACCTGCTTTATTTTTTACTAGTGATTCGATTACTAAAGATGAATTTTTTTTGATAAACGGGGGCTGACGAGTAGTTATTTCTAAAGTGGTAACGACAACCACCATTACTATCAATAAAAATAATAACTTGAAATAGTTAACGTTCCCATCCACCATGTCCATAACAACTATTTGCCTTTCCTCTTGCACTAGGATCTCCTGATGCAGTCGTTCCATCTTTACAAAGTCCTGTTATGCCACTTTCAGTATCTCGTTGAGTAATAGTCGCTTCGGGTTGTCTGACTTCGGCTTCCTCGGCTTCACGTTGTTTGGCTTCTGCTTCTTCAGCTTCACGTTGTTCGGCTTCTGCTTCCTCGGCTTCACGTTGTTTGGCTTCTGCTTCCTCAGCTTCACGTTGTTTGGCTTCTGTTTCTTCAGCTTCACGTTGTTTGGCTTCTGCTTCCTCGGCTTCACGTTGTTTGGCTTCTGCTTCCTCAGCTTCACGTTGTTTAGCTTCTGCTTCCTCGGCTTCACGTTGTTTGGCTTCTGCTTCCTCGGCTTCACGTTGTTTGGCTTCTGCTTCCTCAACTTCACGTTGTTTGGCTGCTGCTTCCTCGGCTTCACGTTGTTTAGCTTCTGCTTCTTCAGCTTCACGTTGTTTGGCTTCTGCTTCCTTGGCTTCACGTTGTTTTGTTTTTTCTTTTTTTATTTCACGTTTTTCAATTTCTTTTTTTGACTCTTTTTTGTGGGTACTGTCAGTTTCTTCAATACTTTCTTTTGTTTTTTTTACCTCAGATATTGTAGCAGAATCCTGAGAAACATCTGTTTCAGAACTGCTTGAACAGCCAGATACCATTACCAATGATAAAAAAAGAGTAGTTACTAATAAATACTTTTTCATAAAATCTCCTCCAAACGTTTATTTATAAATAATACGCTTTATAACAAACTAATTCTATAAAAACCGATGTTTAAAGTGTTTTTTTGCATAAAAATAACCGTTTTTTACAAAAACGTCTTATTACAACTGCGTCTAAGTTAGCAGATTTTGAAAAAAATAATCGAATTCATAAAAAAGGATAAGGATTTTTGAAAATTGACGGTAAAAATCTGATAATAACCAGTTTAGCCCTTTATTTACTTATCTTTTTTTAAATAAAAAATACGGTTATTTGTCTCCGATAGTTTATCGAAAACAAATAACCGTATAGTAGATTTTTTTATTATCTCATGTTAAGGCATCACCCTCACAATAAATAATTTTTAATTCTTTTTAAAACTCCATCAAACGTAAAATATCATAACCTTCAATTTTAGCACGTCCATTTAAGTCCATTAACTCAATTAAGAATGCACAACCAACAACAATCCCACCTAATTTTTCAATTAATTCAATTGTCGCCTCAATTGTACCACCAGTCGCTAATAAATCATCACAGATCAAAACACGTTGTCCAGGTTTAATAGCATCTTTGTGTAACGTCAAAATATCAGAACCATACTCTAAACCATAATCTACTTCAATTGTCTCTCTTGGTAATTTTCCTTTTTTACGGGCAGGTGCAAAGCCAATACCTAGTTCATAAGCCACTGGACACCCAATAATAAAACCACGAGCTTCCGGTCCGACTACCATATCAACTTTTTTTTCTTTCGCATAATCCACGATTTGTTTTGTTGCTTCACGATAAGCATCTCCATCACCCATCAATGGAGAAATATCTCTAAATGTTACACCTTCAACTGGGTAGTTTGGAATACTTGCAATATAATCTTTTAAGTTCACTATTTTTCCTCCTGTAGCAATAGCCAATTTTTCAATTCATTAGCACTACTATATAATAAGAATTTTTCAGCAATGATTTTCTGTTCACGCTGTTGATACACAAGACTACTGTTTAATTGTTTTTTTTCAGGTTCTTCAACCTTTGTCATAATACCGCTATCTATTGTAACAAATCCTAAGTCAAAAAACACTTGAATCATAAAAATAAGTAAAGTTTCGTCTATTTTTAAAAACTTTGCTACGTCTTTTAACTTATAACGCACATCAACTTGTTCAAACTCTGCTATAAACTTGAATAACTTGCCAAATTGTTCTCTACTTGGCATACCATTAAGATAACATTGTTCGTTAGACTCAGCGTATAAATATAATCTAGGAACTTTAATTTTATCTAAAACTGTCTTTAAATCGCTGACTATTATCGGGCAATCCACAATAACTGCTTGTTCCCAATTTTTAGTTAATAATTCCGATTCCGTTACACTATTTCCAGTTAACACAATTGTACTCGAAGGTACTAATTGGTATCTCTTGACATACTTTTTATCAGAAATAATAAATAAAGTTTTATCTGCTTGATAATTTTGTATCTCCAGTTTTTTTCCTCTTAAATCAAACAATTGAAAACCTGCGATTTGATAGTCTTTTACTAAAAGTTGTGGTTTACGACGACCATTCCACTCATTAATGGCTAATTGGCCGACAACTTTTAGGTCATCCGATGTTGCTAATTCTTGATAATCGGCTCCCATACCAAAGGCAATACAATCTAAACTATCCTCGGTAGCTGACTCTTTCAATTGAAACTTCAAATGATTTTGATCCGCGCCAATTTGTTTAACCTCTTTTGCTGATACTTTGTCAAATAAGAAATATGGAGCAGGGTTGTCAGTTCCAAAGGGGGCTAGTAACTTCATTCCTTTAATTTGGTCTAACGTTACTTCTGATAAAGTCAAACTAGCTTCTATCATTAAATCAGGACCGCTAGAAAAATCGATGCCTTGCTCAGAAATATACTGATTTAAACCTTCTTGTAACTCCATCAGATGATCAGTCGGCAAAGACATGCCCGCTGCCATTTGATGACCTCCATAATTAATAAACAATTCACCAACAGAAGATAGTGCTTCATATAAATTAACCTGATCTACACTTCTAGCAGACCCCTTAGCCACTTGTTTAGTCCTATCTATTCCTAAGACTAAAGCCGGCCTTCCTGTTTCTTGAACAATTTTACTTGCAACAATCCCCAAGACACCTTCATGCCATCCTTCTTTAGCTAATACATAAATTTCTTGCTGAGGAAGTGATTGAATCATTTCTTGGGCTTCTTTGATAATTTTTTTGACAATTCCTTGACGTTCATTGTTCACGTTATTAATCTTAGTCGCCAATACTAAAGCGTCTTCCTCATCAAACGTACTTAACAAGTCGACACCTGGTGACGCATCGCCTAGACGTCCAATAGCATTTAAACGTGGGCCAATCCCAAATCCGATAGTTTCTTCGGTTAGAGTTTCTAAATCGAGATCTGCTTGTTCGCACAAGGCATGAAGCCCAATTCTTTCTGTCTGTTTTAATATTTTAAGACCTAACTGAACCAAGGTTCTATTTTCACCTGTCAATGACACTAAGTCTGCAATAGTCCCAATTGCTACCAAGTCCAACATATCATCAGGAACCGTCTCCAAGAGTGCTGTGGCTACTTTAAAAGCAACACCGACACCTGCCAAGTCACCAAAAGGATAATTTCCTTCTGGATGCCGCGGATGAACGATCGCATAAGCACTCGGTAGCTCTTCTGGGATTTCGTGGTGATCTGTGACAATCACATCAATTCCCACCTCTTTTGCAAAGGTCAAAGCCTCATGGCCGGCTACGCCGTTGTCAACTGTTATTAACAGTTCAACTCCTTCTTCTTGAAATAATCGCTCATACGTTGCCTTATTTGGTCCATACCCGTCTGTAAAGCGGTCAGGTAGGTAAAAAGATACTTCACCACCGAGCAATTCAATTGCTTCCTTTAGAACGGTTGTACTCGTGATACCATCTGCATCATAATCGCCATATATCAAAATTTTCTGTCCCTCAGCAACGGCTTCGTGGATTCTTTTCACGGCTTTTTCCATATCATGAATCAAAAATGGATCATGCAGTGCCTCAATAGTGGGTTCAAAAAAAGTTACTAACTCTTCTTCTGTTTGTAACTGGCGATTCCATAAGATTGGTGCTAAAAAACTTGGTAAGTCCTGCGACTCTAACCAAGGAACTAGCTGCTCTGAGCCAGGTTGAAGGTCACTAATCTTCCATGTATATATTGATTTTTTCAAGTCATCACTCCTAACTTCCTCATTATATCAAAAAAAATAATGCTTTACCTAACTTATTCACGGATACTTTTTTATTATTAGGTAAGAGTGAAAAATAAAAAGTACCCTAACACTATGACATGTTAAGGTACTTAAGCAAGGCTTAAGAGTCAACTAGTTGATCTGTCTTGACAGAAGAGGCTACTTCAATTACTGGGTTGCCATTGCTTCCATTTTCCAGTTCTTTGATCCGTTCCTCTTTTTCTACTAACTTTTCTTCTAAATCCGTTAATTTTTGTTTCATTTTTTTATCGTGTTTTTCAGTACTTGTTTCTAACTCCGTTTTCAAACGTTTAATTTCTTTACGTTGTTTTAAGTAACTCGAAAACCATGTTACAAAGACAATTAACGCGCCTAAGATTGTTGACCCTAAAATGATAAAAATTAAAGGGGCTTGGATATTAGTAAAACCAAAATTGACGATTACTCGATGAGTATTCACCACAGAAAAAATAACCACGATACAGACTAAAATAAAACTTGTAATAATTTTTCGATGATCTTTCATTTTATTTGCTCCTTTTATTTCGTATTAAATACATTCCCAGTTAAAAAATCCCCAATTTTAGGAAATAATATATAAGCTTTATTGGCAACTTCCATCGCTATTGGCGTGTTTATCTCACGTCTTTTTGTTTTAAATGAACGAACAATTTTTTTAGCTAACTTATCTGGTTCAATCGCTACTTTATCAATTGTATTCAAATAATTACCCGTCTCATCTGCTCGATCAAAGAAAGCTGTTTTTATTGGCCCAGGATTAACTGTCATAACCGTAATACCTAAGGGTTTTAATTCTAGGCGTAAGGCATTGGAAAAACTGATTACAGCCGCTTTTGTAGCGCTATAAACACTTGATTTCATCGTCGCTATTTTCCCCGCCTGAGAAGCAATCATCACAATTTGACCCGAACCAAACGGCGCCATCTCTAAAGCTACTTTTTGGGTTAGATGCATCAGACCTAGCACGTTCACTTCAAACATTTCCCTTGCAACAGTTAAATCAAACGCCAAAAAGTCGCGGAATAAACCAAAGCCAGCACAATTAACTAGAATATCGATATTACTGATTTTATTACGTATATCTGCTAACATCTGATCAACCTGCTGAGGATCTATCAAATCAAGCTCATAATAAAAAGCCGGTTGACCTGATAATTGCTGACACTTTCTAGCGATAGTAATAAGCTTCTCTTTACGACGTGCACACAAAATTACAATGGCTTGTTGGCGGGCTGCTTCATAAGCAATTTGTTCACCCAAACCACTAGAAGCTCCCGTTACTAACACTACTTGTCCTAGTAAGCGTCCACTCTTATCCCTAACTGTCTTCATGTTTTTTGCCTGTAAATGGGATATCAATCACATCAAAATCTTTAACTATTTTAGTATTTGAAAAAATAGCTTGCGCTTCTTTCTCCAACTCATATGCTGCTTTTCCGATATAGCGCGCACTGATATGTGTTAGTAATAATTTTTTAGCTCCCGCTGCCATGGCAACTTCTGCAGCTTGACGAGTTGTTGAATGGTAATAAGCTTTAGCCAATTTAGCTTCATTTTGGTTAAAGGTACTTTCATGAACCAATAAATCAGCGTCTTTTGCAAGGATGATACTGTTGTCATGTTTACGCGTATCACCTAATATTGTCACAATACGCCCTTTTTGTGACTCACCAACAAAATCTTTCCCGTTTAGAATACGACCATCAGGTAACTCAACTTTTTTACCACTTTTTAACTTGCCATAAATAGGCCCAGATGGTACCTTTTCAGCTATTAATTTTTCGACTAAAAGCTCTCCTTCATGATCGGCTTCCTCTACTCGGTAGCCAAAACAAGCAATCCGATGATCTAAAGGTAAGCAGCTCACTTTAAACTGATGATCTTTAAAAATAACTCCTGTTTCATCGATTTCATTAAAAATTAGAGGATACTTGATATGAGATTCTGAAACTTTTAAACTTGTTTCAACAAAAGCCTTAATTCCTTTTGGTCCAATGATTGTTAACGGACTGTCACCACCTTGAAATGATCGACTACTCAATAAACCTGGTAAACCAAAAATATGATCCCCGTGTAAATGTGTGATAAAGATCTTTTCAATTTTTCTTGGGCGAATATGGGTTCTTAATATTTGTTGCTGTGTCCCCTCACCGCAGTCAAATAACCATACAGAATTGCGTTCATCTAACAATTTTAGGGCAATACTTGTTACATTACGTTGTTTAGCAGGGACGCCTGCCCCTGTACCTAAAAATTCGATTTCCATAAAAACCTAACTTTCTTTTTTATTAACTAGCTTTGTTAGCTAGTTGTTGTCAGTCTCTTTTTCTTTTACTTCTTTTTCTAATTTTTGTGCTTCGGCTAATTCTTGCTCAACCTCTGCATAATCTAGACGGGTAATATGACCACCTAAATGATTAAAAATCAATTCATTTAAAGGACGATTGTCTTCCTCTTCAGCAATCAACAAGGCCCCTGTTTGACCTTCATCGATTTGTTTGGCAACAAATTCAAAAATACTCGTTGCCTCTTTTACTTCATTAACATCTTTAGCTCCGCCGATCATACTACCTGCAAACCAACCTAACATCATTCCTAAAGGTCCTCCTAATAGTCCCACAAACATTCCAATTGTACTGTCTTTAGCACTATGATTGTTACCAGTAAAATCAATAAAATCATTAATTTCAAACTGATGAGTCCCATCTTCTTTATGTGTGACTACTGCTAATTGTTCGCCTTTAATTTCTTTGGCTAGATGCATTTTTTTTATTTCTGAAAATGCTTGATAAGATTTACTTTCAATATCAAAGTTTACTACAATAATTTTTTTAGTCATATTATCCACTCCTTCGTCATATTACCTTCAACTACTCTTTTTATTGTAACAATAAAAAACAAAATACGAAACTAAAGGCTAAAAAAAACTTAAAAATTGTAAAAAGAGCTCGAAAACTTATTTATAAGTTTTCGAGCTCTTTTGCTTACCTTAATCAACAAATTCAAAGACAAATGAATCAATACGAACTAAATCACCATCAATGGCACCTTTAGCACGTAACTGTTCATCCACACCTAAGCCACGTAATTGTCTTGCAAAACGCATGACACTCTCATCATGGTCAAAGTTAGTCATCTTGAACAGTCTTTCTAAACCTGGTCCTTCTAAGACCCAAGTTGAGTCATCATCACGACTAATTTCAAACATCTTATCTTCAGGTTTAAATTCATAACGAACTGTTTCTTCTTCCATCTCTTCATCATATAAAGGAAACTCTGGTGTTGTTTCAACTAAATCGGCTGTGGCACTCATCAATGGTCCAAAACCGCTACGTGTCATACCAGAAATAGCAAACACTGGAATTTTATCAGCAAATTCGTCTTCTACATCTGCATATAATTTTTCTTTGAACTCTTTTAAATTCTCTTCAGCATCTGGCATATCCATCTTGTTAGCTACAATAATTTGTGGACGTTCCATCAAACGTAAGTTATGAGATTCTAACTCTTTATTAATAGCTAGGTAATCATCATATGGATCACGACCTTCCATCCCACTCATATCAATGACATGTAAGATAACACGAGTGCGCTCAATATGACGTAAAAACTGTGTACCTAAGCCCACACCTTGAGAAGCTCCTTCAATAAGTCCTGGTAAGTCAGCCATAACAAAACTACGACCATCTTCAGCTGCAATCATCCCCAAATTAGGAACAAGCGTTGTAAAATGATACGCACCAATCTTAGGTCGCGCTTGAGAGACGATTGATAAGATTGTTGACTTCCCAACTGATGGGAACCCTACTAACCCCACATCCGCTAACACTTTTAATTCTAACTCAATTTTTCTTTCAATACCTGGTTCACCATTTTCAGCAATTTCTGGTGCTGGGTTACGCGGTGAGGCAAAGCGGATATTTCCACGGCCTCCACGACCACCTTTAGCAACACACAATTCTTGACCGTGTGTTAATAAATCACCTAACAAGGCACCTGTTTCTTTATCTCTAACAGTGGTTCCTTGTGGAACCGGCACATATGTATCTTCAGCTCCACGACCATGCATTCCTTTACTCATCCCATTTTCACCTGGTGTTGAACGGAAAAAACGATTGAAACGGAAATCCATCAAGGTACGTAAGCCCTCATCTACTACTAAAATAATATCACCACCGCGACCACCATCACCACCAGCTGGTCCGCCATCAGGGACATACTTTTCTCTTCTAAAAGCAACCATTCCGTCGCCACCTTTACCGGCCTTAACGTCAATTGTTACTTGATCTAAAAACATGGACATTTTTTGTCCTCCTAATCTACATCTAATTCAAAAGCTCTTTTTCATTCTAAGGGTTATCCCCCTATTTGTCCAATAAATACTTTAATTTCCTTAAAAAAACTGAGTATTCCAGTTATAATGCTCTTCCTTGTAATTTTTTTATCTTTTAAACTTTAGTTTTGAGTGTATAAGCCATCCTAGCCAAGGTTTCAATAATATGAATAACAGGAACTTGCGTAGTAATATTTTGTAAAGATTTTTTTAGTTCAATTGGGACATAATAACTAATGGCAATATCCGATAACTTGGCTAAGGTTGAATCAGCACTCGTTGTTATACTCAACACGTTAAAGCCATTCTGTTTATATTGATTAGCTTGTTCCAATACCATACCTGTTTCTCCTGTAACTGATAATACTAAGACAATGGCTTTTTTACCAACTTTTTTAGGGACGGGATAAAATGGATCGCTAATATGGGTCGCATATAAATTAAAGTTAGAAAAATAACGGGCAGCATATTGTCCTAAAATCCCACTTCCTCCGACACCATAAATATAAATTTCACTTGCTTCCGCAATATAACGGGCTGATAATTCAATTTGCTCTTTGAATTTTGGTGTGTTAATCTTCTCAAAAAAAGTCAACATCAACGCCGTATCATCGGGAACAGCTTCATCGTTTTCGTTTTCTATTAAAAGATGCAGTCTTACTTTAAACTCAGCATAACCAGCACAATCCATTTTATGACAAAAATTCAAAATAGTTGTAGTAGAGACATGTACCTCTTCTGCGAGTGTCCGAATCTTCATCGTAGTAACACGTTCTTTATTTTTTAAAACGTAATGATACACCCCTAATTCCAAATCGTTTAACCTTTGTACTTGTTCATAACTAAACATCATTTACCTCCTTAAAGTCATCAAATTTAAATAAGTACGTCAATTGAAACTTACCTGATGGCTACTTACTAAACAATTACTTTATTTAGAGGAGAATTTCAATAAGCTTATACCTTTAGTTTATCACACTTATTTAGTGAAACCTTCTGATAAATAAAAAAAGTTAAGTCCCATTTCTCAATAGGCCTTAACTTTTCAAACATATTTTAATTATTTTCAATTAATTTAAAACTTGACCAAGGTTTTAAGAAATCTAATAAGAACAATTCATCTGCAGATATTTTCCCTACAACGTTTACGCGGCCATCATTTTTCATTTCTTTTAAAGCAATTTGAGTCTCACCTTTATACTGATCATAGCCAACATTATCAATCAGTACATCACCTTTAGTCATATCAATCGTATTATGTGCTGGGAAAGGTAAATCTTTGTATTTAATTCGTGTCATCGTTGAACGTAAGATATATTCAGAACGGTCGCCACGATAGCTATGCAAATTATTGAATAAAACTTCACGTTCATCTGCGGTAATATCTCCTGTTACATCAACTTTAACAGTTGGATATTCTGCGAAAAAGGCTTCTGACATTGCTTTTAACTCAACTTCTGAGGCATAGGCATTGGCAACTGAAATATCATCAATCAAGCCAGTTAACACAAAATGTTTAACCTGTGTACCAATTTCTAATTCACGATGATCTTCTAGCGTACATAAGCCATCTTGTGTTGGCCATGGACCAAATGATGCATCTAGTGAGTTGACAAAAGCCATCGTATTTATATTATATTTTCTAAACATCTCTGAACATCTAACAAAATGATCATAACCTAAACCAGAATAACGATGTGGGTAAAAATTGTGCGACCCCATTAAATTATTAATATTTGGAGAAAAACTCATAATATTATCAACATAACTCGTTCCTGTACTCATGTTAATTTCAATTTTAATACCATACGGATTACGTGTCATTTTTGCTTCTTCTTGACCAGTAAACCCGATATCTAAACGGACCCCATAAGCTCCCATCTCGTCAAAGAATGATAAATCGTCATAAGAAATATTTAATTGCTCAAACAGTGCTGGATTAATATCCACCATGACTTCCATCCCTAAACTATTAGCATAATCTACTACTTGTTTAAATTCGGCTAATACTTTATCTTTGTCCTCAGTAATTTGTAATAAACTTGTAAATACACGTTTAAAACCATATTTGTGTGCTAAATCTAAATATGCTTTATCTTTCTCAAATGTTGAACGTTCCGGATAAATCGAAATGCCTAATTTCCCCATGTATAACGCCTCCTAAATAGTTTAATAACTCATGTTCATTATAACAACCTCTCTTGAAATAGTCTAGATATTATAATGATATATCTTTATTAAAGATATATTTTACCCTTTTTTTATTTTCAATCTAATTTATAACTTAAAATATCAATAAAAAAGATACCTTATTATACTTTTTTTTGCTATGATAAATAAGAATAAATCAAAAAATGAGGGATAAATTATGAAAAAACGACAATTACTTGGTGGCCTTACCATCTTAACTCTAACTTTAGCTTTAACAACAGGCTGTGCTAATTTGGAAAAATTAGGTATCACCAAAAAAAATGACACTACTGAAGAAACAACAACAACTGATACAACTCAATCTAGTGAAGCTAAAATTAATTTAAATAGTTTAGTATTACCACAACTGGATAAAACGATAGCCGATAATGAGTCAGCAGTTAAAATGGTGACTTCTGAAGGAACTATGACAATTAAGCTATTTCCCGAACTAGCCCCGAAGGCTGTCGAAAACTTTATGACCCATGCTAAAGAAGGTTACTATAACAAAACGAAATTTCATCGTGTTATCAAAGACTTCATGATTCAAGGTGGTGATCCAAAAGGAACTGGTGTCGGTGGTGAAAGCATTTGGCAGGAAGAGTTTGCCCCAGAAATTTCAAACCAACTGTATCATATCAATGGTGCTCTTGCCATGGCTCGTACTAATGGTGATGTTTCTGAAAAAACACAAGGTAGCCAATTCTACATTGTTCAAAATCATCAAGATACAGCGGATGGCTTATTAATTGATGATTATCCAGAAAAAATTATTGAAGCTTATCGCAATGGTGGCACGCCCTTCCTTGACAAAGAATACTCAGTCTTCGGACAAGTCATTGAAGGTTTAGATGTTATTGATAAAATTGCCAATGTAGAAGTTGAAGCTGATGCTAGTGGTGGACAACCATCTAAACCTAAAAAAGACGTAACCGTTAAGAGCATCAAAATTATTAAAGAGGCCTCAAAACCAAAGAAAGACAGCTCTAAAAAAGAGACAAAAAAAACAACAGATGAAACTGACATGACGGATTCAACTCAGTCTAAT
The DNA here is from genome assembly GCF_029144185.1 of Vagococcus intermedius. Classification (NCBI taxonomy): domain Bacteria; kingdom Bacillati; phylum Bacillota; class Bacilli; order Lactobacillales; family Enterococcaceae; genus Vagococcus; species Vagococcus intermedius. Next base: position 1,421,924 of record NZ_CP110232.1, read on the forward strand.
TAAATTCAATAAAAAAACCTCGTTCTTGCTTAGAACTAGGTTTTTTATTTTTATAACATAATTTATAACGTATAATAACAGTGTAATATCTAAAGTTTTATTAAAATATTAACCTTATACCATACAAGTTTTAATATTAACGTTACACTATAAGCGAAAAGGTAAGGATTATCTCTAAAGTTTTAGCAACATCTAATAATGTATCATTGCAATACACTAGAAATTGTCTTAAAATAGACAAGTTGACTCACCTAAGCCTTGACGAGGTGAGTACTTTAAACGATTAAATACTACTAAAGAATTTGGGGGTCATTGGATGAAAAAAAGTGAAGGCTATGCACATGGTAAGATTATTCTAATAGGTGAACACGCCGTAGTTTATGGTCAACCCTCAATTGCCCTGCCCTTCCCTGCTACCCAAATAAGAGCAACTATTACGCCTAGTGAGATGAATAATCTTACAATTGAGTGCATGTTCTATAAAGGGTTATTAAACGACATGCCAGAGTTACTTGATAGTCTAAAAAAAGTGATTGAAGTATCTCTAAAACGGCTCAATCAACCAAATGCCTTTCTACATATAAAAATTGAAAGCACTATTCCTGCTGAACGCGGAATGGGATCTAGTGCTGCTGTTTCGGTTGCCACAACACGAGCTCTTTTTGACTATTATAAGCAAAAATTAAGTCGTGAAGAATTACTTGATATCGTTAATATTGCTGAAATCATTGCTCACGGTAACCCTAGTGGCTTAGATGCTCTAATGACAAGTAGTTCTCAGCCTTATTATTTTATTAAAAATCAGACACCTGAACTTATTCAACCAAATTTAGATGCTGTACTAATAGTGGCTGATACTGGGGTCACCGGGCAAACTAAGAAAGTCGTCCAACAAATTGCGACTAAACTAAATCAAACTGATGGTAGCCACTATCAAGAAATGATGACAACAATTGGAGAACTCGTTAAAAAATCTCGTCTAGCTTTGACGCATAACCAAGCAGAGGAATTAGGAGCGTTATTAACTAACACCCATTCCTTATTGTCCCAACTAGGAGCAACTAGCCCAGAGCTAGAACAGCTAGTTACCTGTGCCCTTGCTTCAGGCGCCTTAGGAGCAAAACTTACTGGCGGTGGTGGCGGCGGCTGTATGATTGCTCTAGCCAAAAATACTACCGAGGCTAAACACATCGCCCAAAATTTAACACAAATAGGAGCCAAATCAACTTGGCTTTATGAAATGAGTGACTTATCATGACAAATTTTGCAAAAGCTAAAGCCCATACTAATATTGCCCTAATTAAATATTGGGGCAAACGAGATGAACAATTATTTTTACCAATGAATAGTAGTCTCTCTTTAACCTTAGATGCTTTTTATACAGAGACCGAAGTGTTATTGGATGATAATTTAGAAAGTGATCAGTTCATATTAAATAATGACATTCAGTCCCTAACGGAAACAAAAAAAATAACTGACTTCCTTAACCTGTTTAGAAAACAAGCTGGCATTACAACCCCAGCTAAAGTAACAAGCCAAAATTTTGTCCCAACAGCTGCTGGCTTAGCTTCTTCTGCCTCAGCTTTTGCTGCCTTAGGATGTGCTATGAATCAAGTTACAAACTTAAATATGGATAAAAGTACACTATCAACTTATGTTCGCCGTGGTAGTGGTAGTGCTACTCGCAGCTTATTTGGAGGTTTTGTTGAATGGCAAATGGGGACGTGTTCGGAAGATAGCTTAGCTACTCCCGTAGATGATGCAAACTGGGATATTGGGATGATAACCGTGGCTGTTAATACTCAGAAAAAAACTGTTTCAAGTCGCAAAGGCATGAAATTAACCGTTGAAACCTCTAATTTTTATCCTGCATGGCTTGAAAGTGCCGCAACGGATTTAGTTGCCATTAAAACAGCGATTAAACAGCAAGATTTTGAACAAGTCGGGCTAATTACCGAATCTAATGGGATGAAAATGCACGGCACAATGCTTGGTGCAACGCCTCCTTTTAGTTATTGGGAACCACGTACCTTAGAAGTTCTAACAAAAGTGCGACAATTACGTGGACAAGGGTGGCAGTGTTACTTTACAATGGACGCGGGACCTAATGTTAAAATATTATGTCGTTACTCAGATTCTCAAAAACTACAAAAATTTTTACAAGATGCCTTCCCTGATAACCCTGTTATCATTTCAAAAGTCGGCAGTGGTGTCGAATTGTTAGCTAAATAATTCGATAATAGAAAGGACGAAGAAAATGATAGAAGCCAGTGCGCCGGGAAAACTATATATAGCAGGTGAATATGCTGTACTTGAACCTGGTCATCCAGCGATTTTGGTCGCATTAGATCAATTTATTACTGTAAAACTAAAAGAAGCTAAAAATCAAGGCAGCATTTGTTCAAGTTACTCCAACGGTTTGACTATTCCTTGGACTCGTAAAGATGGACAATTTTATATCGATGAACGTGAAAATCCTTTTACCTATGTCATTCAATCTGTTACGACGACTGAAAGTTATTTACAGGAACTTGGAAAAGACCTAACCTTCTTTGATTTAGAAATTGAAAGTGACCTTGATAACAAAGATGGTCGTAAATATGGATTAGGTTCAAGCGGTGCGGTCACAGTTGCAACAATCAAAGCGTTACTAACTTTTCACAATGTTACATTTGATGCTGAGCTGGTCTATAAACTTGCTGCGCTTACTCATTTGACTATTAAAAGTAATGGCTCCTTTGGTGATTTAGCTGCTAGTTCTTTTGGTGGATGGTTAGCCTATTCATGTTTTGATCGCGAGTGGGTACAAAAAAATAGAGAGACTCATTCGCTAAAAGCTTTACTAGAAATGACTTGGCCTAAACTGATGATTGAGCCCCTAACCCCACCTGACAATTTAAATTTATTAATAGGTTGGACAGGTAGCCCTGCTTCAACTACTCATTTAGTTGATTTATTAAATGAAGAAATTAGCGATATTGACCATTACTATCCTATTTTCTTAAAAAATAGTTTTGACTGTGTCTCGACAATCATTTCAGCATTTAAACAGCATGACTTTGCTGCTATTCAACGAGGTATTCGTCAAAATAGAACGCTTTTACAACACTTAGGAGCTAATAGTGGCGTTCATATTGAAACAGCTACGCTATTTGACTTATGTGAAGTAGCTGAGGATTATCATGGTGCCGCTAAATCTTCTGGTGCTGGTGGCGGAGATTGTGGCGTGGTCATCATCGATAAGTCAATTGATACGACACCGCTCATTGAAGAATGGAAACAAGCGGATATTTGTCAATTAGATTTAACTGTTCATTATGAAGTACTTAGAAATGCTTGTCTTAAATAATTTTTACTCATATTAGGAGGCCAATAGATGTCTATTCAACAACATCGCAAAGATGAGCATGTCTCTCTTGCTACACAACAATATATCGACCAACCAGAGACTGATTTTGATGCAATCTCATTTGTTCATCACTCGCTACCCAATATCGATGTTTCAGAAGTCTCTCTTGCTACTGAGTTTGCGGATATGGATTTTGATGTCCCAATTTATATAAATGGTATGACTGGTGGTAGTCCTAAAACCGCTAAAATTAATGAAGAACTCGCTATTGTTGCTAGAGAAACTGGACTAGCTATGGCTGCCGGTTCTGTTAGTGCTGCATTAAAACACTCTGATGTAGCAGAAAGTTATACTATAATTCGCAAAATGAATCCTAACGGTAAAATTTTTGCGAACTTAGGAGCTGAACATTCAGTTGAAAATGGGAAAAGAGCGGTTGATTTATTGCAAGCAGATGCCTTGCAAATTCATGTCAACGTTCCTCAAGAATTGATCATGCCTGAAGGTGAGCGTCGGTTCGCTACATGGTTAAGTTCGATTGAAAATATGGTCAGCCAAGTTGGTGTCCCTGTAATTGTCAAAGAAGTTGGTTTTGGGATGAGTCGTAAAACCATTCAACAACTTTTAAATATTGGCGTTAAAACAATTGATATTAGTGGTCGCGGAGGGACTAATTTTGCTGCTATCGAAAATTCACGACGTAAGCACCATGATTTTTACTTTGCAGAAAATTGGGGACAGTCTACCCCAATTTCGCTAATTGAGGCCTATAATCAATCTGGTGCTTGTGATATTCTAGCTTCTGGAGGTATTAGAACCTCTCTAGATATGATTAAAGCTTTTGCTTTAGGTGCCCATGCTTGTGGGTTATCTGGACAATTTTTACATCTGATCCAAGAAGAAGGTGTTGATGAAACCATTATGACTGTCAACCGTTGGGAAGAACAATTAAAAATTATTATGACCTTACTTGGAGCTAAACGCTTAACTGAATTAAAGAAAACAGATGTGATTTTACGTGATCCAATTAAAACCTGGTGTGAAGCTCGTCATATCGATTGGACTCACTTTGCTAATCGTTCCAAATAAATAAAAAAGCTCAGAGACTCATCTCCGAGCTTTTTTATTTTTCTAACAAGAATAAAACTCTATTTAAAAAAGTCTCTGTCTCTTCACGACTCTCTCTAAATTCGACTCCTCGATCAGGATGGTTACTGATGATACCATCTACATCTAATCTCAAGTAATGCTTTAAGAGCTCATCTTTATTAACAGTCCATACAAATAGCCCTTTTTTCAGTTCTTTTGCTTCTTCTAATAAGTTCTCTGTCACTGAAAATTCCTCTAATACATAAAAATTATGCAACGTATCTGGTAAATGACCAAAGTTTAGTGGAATAATATAACCAGTTTTTAAACGCGGTTCTTTGATTTTTAATTCATCTAATATTGGTTTATCTAATGATTGTACCGAAAACCAACTTAAAACTTGCTTGTCTTTTAATACTTTTATTAAGTTATCACACATGTCTTCTGATTCATAGCCATGTGGTTTCACTTCAATTAATAATTTCATATTCAGTGATTTGGCCTCGTCAATATATTCTTTCAACGATGGAATACGATCAGTAAAACCGTTCTGAACTATTTTGACTGTTTGTAATTCTTTTAGTGTCATATTTCGCACCTCTTGATCCAGGCCGGCTAAACGTTTTAAATTATAATCATGCATCACAACGAATTGACCATCTTTGGTTTCTTGAATATCCATCTCAACCATATCAGCTCCTACCTCAGCAGCTGCTCTAAGTGATCCTAATGAATTTTCAACCCCTTTTTCCATAAAACCTCGATGAGCAACAATCGTTGTTTGAGGTTGATAAACAACTGTTATCACGGACCAACTATTAAATCCAATGAGACCTCCTAAAATAAGGATGGCACTTATTGTTTTCAGCTTTTTTTTCTTAATTGCTTCATAAAAAGATTGCTGATTTTTTTTAGTGGCACACTAAAAGGCGTTATCTCTTCTCTTGTTGTCTCCACTACACCATTTGCAAGTAAAGGTTGCAATAAACCTCCCACGAAAAAAAGAACTAATTGAATTCCTGTAATGACTATTCCTGCTACTATTGGAGAAAGTTTTGGCATAATGAAATCAGTCAACATTAAAGGCAGTGTCATCATAAATATCGTGCCTGCTAACGTTGCTCCGATTAATAAAATAAGCGTGCCAATAATACAAACATTCCGCCAAAGTCTTCCTTTGGAAAATTCCCAACTCTCTTTAATCGCTGATAAAATAGTTTGAGAAGGAGTAATAACAAAAAAATAAATAACATAGAGCAGTCTAAAAGATAAATATAAAATAAATATCCCAGCTAAACTAATGAGGATAGAACCAACTAACGTCATAGACAGCTCATCCACAATAAAATCAGGTATTTTAATAGTTTCTAATAAATCTGATTGAAATCCTAGCGACACTAAAGGCAATATTAATAAGAAATAGCCTAAAAATAAGACTAGATGACTACTAAAAAAATATTTAATTTTTTTATTTAATTTTTTGAAATTCTCTTTATAGTTTGCTTTATACCCTTTCAGATGACTATCTGCCATTAAAAAATAATAGCCTAATTCATAAAAAATTGCGTATGTAAAAATTAGTAGCCATAGTAAGCCTAATATCAGTGCGCTAGGAGTGTGTAATAACGTCATAATAGTCTCATCTGTTAGTCCGACAATTTTAGCTCTTTGCAGCATTAAAATGAAAATTCCTGATAAAATCGGTAATATTATAATTGTTTTTAAACCTTGTAAAAAAAGCATACTTTTAAAATAATCTTGCCAATAAAAACGAACTCTTTTAATACTATTCGTTATTTTAATCCATATTTTATTCATCTAAATCCTCCCTCTCTATTAATATGTCTTCCTTCTTATTATAGTGAATAAATAACAAAACTACTAATTAATCACCTTATTTAATAAAAAATAAAAATTTAATACGTTACTGATTACTAATTTTTAATAAAAAAGACATTGAATCATATGATTCAATGTCTTTTTTATTAATCTTTACTAGTATTAATGGCTTCTTTTATTATCATCAATTTTTTTAATAACTTCTAAAACTCCCATAAAACGGATCTGTTCTTCGGAAGATAGTTGTGAATAATCATCTATAATAATTTTTTCATATTTATTGTAGAGCTCTTGGGCAAGTTTTTGGCCTTTCTCAGTAAAAGAAATATAATAAAGGCGGCGATCATCTGAAGATTGCTCACGTTGGATAATACCCTCGTTCATCAACCTTTTTAAAATACGGCTAGTGTAGCCTTTATCTAAATCTAATTCGCTTTCAATATTTTTCGCCGGCATACGACCTTGTTCCCACAATTCAAAAATAATACGTAATTCATTGAAATTAAATGAATCGTTTGCCATTTCTTTTTCTAAAAAAGTCAGGTAATTCAAAAAGGACTTTATGAAAGCATTAACTGTATGGGCATCTGCTTTAATCATTCTTTATAACCTCCTAATACCTTTATATTTCTATAATACTTTTATTTTGAATTAAGTACAAATAATAACACCTAAAATCAGTAAAAATTATTGCTTAAGCAACTAATTTTAGTTGCCTAAATCATGCTAAAGTCTGATGAAACTGTAAAAGAAGCTTGCTATAATAGTCTTGTATAAAAGAAAGGTGATTTTTATGGGATGTTTAGGAAATATAATTTGGTTCATTTTTGGTGGGTTTGTCCAGGGCCTATCATGGTGCTTAGCAGGTGTCCTTTGGTGTCTAACTATCATTGGCATTCCTGTTGGCTTACAATGCTTTAAATTCGCAAAAATTTCGTTTTTCCCATTTGGGAAAGAGATTTATTACGGGGGTGGGACCGGTTCTTTTTTACTGAATCTAATTTGGTTAGTCATTTCAGGTATCCCACTAGCTTTAGTATCTTTAACAAGCGGTATTGTCCTTTGTTTGACAATTATTGGGATTCCCTTTGGTTTACAATCATTTAAAATGGCTCGGCTTGCCCTAATGCCTTTTGGCTCACGAGTTATCTAAAAGCTTAGCTTTGCTAAGCTTTTTTTTGAGTCCATTCACTAACTAATATCGCATAGTAATTTTCATCCCACCAACCATTATTTACCGGAATACACTGCTTAAATTCGCCTTCTAGCCTCATACCCAGTTGTCCCATCATTTTATTAGACCCTATATTTTCAGGTTGACAAGTAGCGATAATACGATGAATCCCTAATTCTTTAAAACCATAGTCCATCAATGCCTCTGCTGATTCTGAAGCATAACCTTTTTTATGAAACTTAGGATTAAAGACCCAACCTATTTCGTAAGAATGATCTCCAAAAAAAGCGGTGAAATATAAGTGCCCTATTACTTGATTGGTTTCTTTTAAAACGACAGCATAGTATTCCTTTTTAGTCTCTTGCTTCTTTATGAAAGAAGCTACCTCCTCATACGTCATCACCTCTTCAGGTAAGTAATACATAGCTTCTTTATTTCCTAAAAAACCTAGGGCCTCCTCGCTATCTTCTTTTTGATAATCCCTAATAATTAATCTTTCTGTTTGTAATAATAACTTCATGCATTCTACCTCTTTTCATTGGTATCGTCCCCCCTTTTTAAGGAAAGCGCTTTAATTCGGATCGATGCCAAGCAACCAATAGTCTGCTTTGACTCTACCTGTTTTGTTATGTCTTGATAAAATTCTTCTTTTCTATCCATCACTAGTATAATCTGATATCGGATGATTATCAAACATTCTTTATCGTCCCTTTACTAGCAAATAAAAAAAATAAATAAAAAGTCTAAAAACAACTATTAACTAACGCTATTTTTAGACTTTTATTAAAATTGATATTACTAATTTAATAACTTAACATTTTTTAAAATACGCTCTTCGTCACTATTTGTAACCACATCTAAAATATTCATGATAAATTTTAAATACTGTTTATTATCAAATTCGGTAATAAAATCGCTAATCAAATAAATAAATGTATCCTCATTTCTAAAATTAATACTATCAGGGTTATCAGTAATAATAACATTAGCTTCACTAATATCTGAAGTGACTTTTACTACATCAGGGTTGAAAACTTGTTCAATTGAATCAATAAATAACTGTGTAATAAAAATAGAATCTAAAAATTCCACATATATTTGAACAGATTCAACTGGTTTGCTTTTTTCTAAGGTCATGGTTATAAAGAAAAATAAGGTTTTAATTGTGGATTCTTTTAACTTAACTTGATTGTCTCTAATTGAATTTCTATGACACATAAACTCATCATATTTTTCTGGCATAGACTCACTATAACTTGTTAACATCTTAAGATCCGCTTCTGTCATAATAATATTATGGGGACTAACCTCAATAATAGTCACCATCCTAATCATTTCAATGAGAAAGAAACTCATCTGCTCAATTTTTACATAGTTATATTTCCCGTGATAATATGCTATCAAATTATAACAAAACTCAACTAAGCTACCACCTTGTTGAATTAAACTGTAAGAAATACGATTTAAATCCTCTGGACTTTGCTTTTTATTATACGTACTATCAAATAATTCATAAATAAGCTCTTTATCTGTACAAGGTTCATTTTTTTCACAAATTGTCATTAAGTATGGCCGTAAGTATTCTATGACATAATCATCAATCTCATTATTCATAAATTGACTAAACGTAATATGATGCGCTGATGGGAAATATTTACAAAATTGAAAAGTCAACGCAATAATTTTATTGGCTTCACCAAAAAATTTAACGGCTTTTTTATCAATTTCAATTGTTACACCAAATAACTCTTCAGATGTCTTATTAAAATTGCCAATTAATTTATAAATATAACTTGTTGAAATATTTAAATCATATACAACATTTTCCACACTTGATTCTTCATTGATAATAAGATATTTTACTAAATGAAAAATATTTGATTGGTCTAAGAGATATTTTTTATAACTATACAAAATAATTCTTTTATAGTACGATTTTAAGGGCTCTATGTTGGTATTTTCGGCCATAGAATAAATATTTTTATTTGCTAGACTAAGACGCTCATCTGTAAAGGTATATGTTAAATTGTTATTCACCTTTAACGGAATATCACATATTGCTAATTCGTCATTGATTGCTTTGATTCTATGGGGTAGATTATCTAACTCATGACCTTTAACAGGATTTAATACCTGATTTAAAATAGCATACTTCTCTTGCTGTGCATTATTCAAAAAAATTCTTAACAAACCATAAGCCTCCTGCTTCTTTACTATTTTTATTAAAATAATTATAGCACGTTTTTTATTTGAAATAATTTTGATTTTTCGAGAAATTTTATTATTTTTTAGAAATAACACACACACTATTTTAACAAAACTCTTTTATGACAACCTTATTTATATTAATTAGCCGACTTTTTCATCAACATGTTAGATAGAAAAATTGACAGGTGACACTATGTCACCTATACTAGTACTAGTAACATTAATTCAATTGTAAGATCGATAGTTAGAAGGAGGAGTTAGATGCCTAAAGAAACTTTTTTAAATTTACCAACACACAAAAAGGAACTTATTTTGAAGGCTGCACTAAAGGAATTTTCTCAATACAATATTCATGAAGCTTCTGTGGCTAATATTGTAAGAGATAGCAATATTTCACGCGGTAGTTTTTATAAATATTTTGTTGATATTGAAGACTTGTACTACTATCTTTATCACGAAATAACTTCTCAGGCTCATGGTACGGTTATTGATGCCTTAAAATCAGCAAATGGCGATTTATTTCTTGGGTTAGAAAATTATTTAGCCGACTTAGTGACCGCTTTTTCAGAGGATAAGTATCATGATTATTTTAAAGTAGTTACGTTAAATTTAAATTATGTTACTCAACGCAAGCTTGCTAAAAAAGAAACTAATTTGAAACCTACCAATCCTGTCGATTTTACAAAACTCATTCAAACAGAAAAACTAACCATTACATCACAAGAAGACTTATTAGATTTCTTTAAAGTGTTTGTACCTGTAATCCATGAGTGTCTTAATGATTATTTTGCTAATGATTGGCGTTATGAGCAATTAATGGAAGAATATCACCGCCGCATCAAGTGGTTAAAATATGGGATATTAAAAAAAGAAAATGAATAGGAGATTTTATTTAATTATGAACAAATTAGTTAGAACCAGCGCTTTTTACACAATTTTAGGGTTAGCTCTAGGCGTTTTTTACCGTGAGTTTACCAAGATGAACGATTTTACTGGAACAACACAATTATCAGTCACACATACTCATGCCCTAGTTTTAGGAATGTTGACTTTTTTGATTGTCTTACTATTAGAAAAAAACTTTCAGTTATCACAGTTCAAACAATTTAACCGTTTTTATATTTTTTACAATATAGGTTTGTTGGTTACTTTAGTTATGTTAACTTTCCATGGTATTATGACTGTTTTAGGCAACGAGACGGGACCTGCTATTTCAGGTATCGCTGGTTTAGGTCATATTATTATGACAATCGGATTATTTTTCTTGTTTCAAAGCCTTTCAAAAGCAGTAAAACTAATTGATAAAAAATAATAACTACTCTATTTGATTGACCTTTTCACTATAAACGTTTAGCATTAAGGTATGGGTTACAAATGAAAGGGATGGTTAATATGAAGATTGGAATTGTTGGTGCTACTGGCAAACAAGGAACACTATTGCTACTTGAAGCATACAAACGTGGACATGAGGTAACAGCTTTGATTCGTAATCAAGCTAAACTGGCTTATGAAGTCCCATATATTGAAAAAGAATTATATGATTTAACTGAGAATGAGGTCGCTAATTTTGATGTTATTATAGATGCATTTAATGCCCCTACTATCATGCCGCAACTTCATCAAACGTCACTACGTCACTTAACTAAAATTTTAAAACACAGTGATGCACGTTTATTTGTAGTAGGTGGTGCGGGGAGTTTAGCTACTGATTCATCACGTACAATCCAACTTTATGAAACGCCCGACTTTCCTAGTGACTTTTACCCAGTTGCCAAAAGTATGGCTTTAGCTTTAGATGAATTAAAAAAAAGCCAACATACTACTTGGACATATATTAGTCCTGCTGCTGATTTTAGCGTTGAGGGTGACTTAACGAAAAACTATCAATTATCAAATGATGTTTTAACGTTAAACAGTCAAGGTAAGAGTTATATTAGCTATGCTGATTATGCATTAGGATTTATGGACGTTATTGAAAAAGGTGGTTATGAAAACACTCATTTATCACTCGTTTCAAACTAAAAACCAACTCAAATGAGTTGGTTTTTTTATTTATTGGTTGATTCCCGAAAAACTATTAAATAGCTTACTGATTTTTGACTGTCTTTATTTGTTTAGCTCCATCATTACTATTTTTTAGGTAAGACAATATTTTTATAAAGCTGTGCTGTTATCACATAGTATATTAAGTAAATAGCACCATATACCGCAAAAGGTAAGGCAATATAATTATATGGATTAGGAATAAAAACAGTAAACATTTTTAATCCCACTAAGACATGCACGATTCCTAACACTGCTGGAGCTAAGAAAATAGCAAATAATTCTTGATGTAAGGATTTAATTAACAAATTACGACGGACACCAATCTTATGCAGCATGTCATAACGCTTCACATCTTGATATGCTCCTGATAAAATCTTAAACATTAAACAACTAGCCAACATTGCTAAAAAGGCAATTCCTAAAAAGAAGCCCATAAACATAAAACCACTTGCCATACTTTGGATTTGTTGGTAAATATCATATTTGCTCATTGTAAAATCAGTTGTATTAAAACGTTGTTTTTCTAATTGATCAATTTTTTTGAAAATATTAGCTTGTTTTTGATAATCTTTTACTCTAATTACCTGCACAAGCTCTTCTTTCACCTCTAAACTTTCAAAATTTGATTTAGGTATGATTTGAAACTGACTATCATAAACACCGATATTAGAAGTAATGTATGGATTTAATAAATTGGAAAGTCCTTGGATCAAATTAAAATCATCATCATTCGCTACTGAATAAACATGTGTCTCATCAAATTTAGAAACTTCATGGATATTTGGTGTAAATGTCACTTCAGATCCATTGTATTCTGTTACTTTAAGAGGCTGTTTCGCAAAATCTTCCTGGATAAAATATGTCACACCTTCTTTATTTTTAGTGTGATAAACTAATTTTTCTTCAATGTTTAATTGTGATACCTGCTTATTAAGTTCCGCAGTAGGATTATAAATAACGACATCGTTCGGCGTACTTTTCAGAACATCTCCAGCAAAGTTCCTAAAAGCTTGCCCCACTGTAACTGCTCCTAGAGATAAGGCTAACAACATGCTTACTAGTCCCAGTACTCTTGCTAGAGAAGTTGCCTTAAAACTAAGTTGAGATAAGGTAAAAATCCTAATACCTTTATTACTGACAGCCCGTGAACTTTTTACTTGATTCACGACAAAAGGTACAAGGGCATTAAAGAATAAAAATGTTCCTGGTGTAATCGTAATAATCGCAATAAAAACCCCAATAATTTGTAACGTTGACATATTAATCATACAGCCATAGCCAATGCCAATTAAGATAAGTGATAATAATATTTTTACAGCAGTTCTAACAGGTTGTTTCTTACTACGTTCAGATTTAGCTTCACTATACAGTAAATCAAGGGTACTCGTTTTTCTGAATTTCACAACATTTATGATACTTGTAACAATAAATAGGATTACAAAAAATAAACTTGTGACCAATAAGGCCAGTGGTACAAATGATTCGTAAGTATTTGAAGGCAGATCGATTAATTGACTTAAGGTGCTCCCCATCACTTTAGCCAAAAGTGTGCCAATGACCGTTCCAATCAGCAGAGAACACGCTCCGATGAACAATGTTTCGATCGCAATCATCTGTCCAATTTTACGTTTTTTTGCACCCAACATCATGTACATACCATATTCTTTTTTTCTCATAGATAATAGAAAGGAATTAGCATAAAAAATATAGACAACTGTGATAATCGCAAGTAAAAAGGCTCCTAATTGAAACACAATCGTAACCATCGCAACAGTCGGAATATTTTCTTCTAAAAATTTAGTATTTAATGATAACGTTTGAAACATATAAAAAATAGCAATTGAGATGATCAGACCCATCATCAAAACTAAATAATCTTGCCAACGTTTTTTGACACTCGTTAGAGATAATTTTAACATCATAGTAACTACACCAAACTTTCTGAATCAAGTTCTAGTCCTGCTAATACAGCTAAAATTTCTTGATAAAATTCTTGTTGTGTACCCTCGCGATTAAGTTCTCGATAAATCAAGCCATCTTGGATAAATAAAATTCGTTTGCAATAACTGGCGCTAACAGCATCATGCGTGACTAATAAGATAGTCGTTTGGTAGTCTTCGTTTAATCCTCTTAAAGCTCCTAATAAATTTTTAGCATTTTTTGAATCTAAAGCACCAGTCGGCTCATCGCCTAAAAGTAAGGCTGGATTATGAACTAGCGCTCTAGCTGCTGCTACACGTTGTTTTTGCCCACCAGAAACTTCAGTTGGATAGTTATCTAATATACGTTCAATATCCAAAATTTTTGCAATATCTTGAATTTTTTTCTTGGTTTTAGTCATTGAAACACCTTGTAATGATAAGGGTAATCCTATATTTTGTTGCATCGTTAGATTTTCAAGTAAATTAAAATCCTGAAAAATAAACCCAATATTTTTTGCTCTAAAATCTGATAACTCACTCTCTTTTAACCCATTTAAACTAGATCCAGATATTTTAATGTCCCCACTAGTTGGACTATCTAAAGCTGATAAAATATTTAATAATGTTGTTTTACCTGAGCCAGAAGGCCCCATGATGCCAACAAATTCGCCTTGAGATACTTCAAAAGAAATGTCTTTCAGTGCTTCATGCTGTTTTTCACCTTTTTTACCATAAACTTTTTTTATATGCGTTGCTTCTAAAACGGTTTTTTTCATAATGATTGTTCCTCCATTTATTTAAGTGATAGACTTTTCTCACTTGACTTGATAATTATAGTTTACTAGGTATTTTGCCCTTAGGCGTGGGATATATCTTACAAAATAACTTTTCTATCTAACAATTTTGTCACATGAATAACAGGAAAAAAAAAAGAACTGAATTAATCAGTTCTTTTTAACTATCCTAATATTTTTAAGGCCATCGTTGAAGCTAATATCAAACCAATACAAGCTAAACGTTTGACATCAGTTGAATCTTTATACAAAATAATCCCTACGATAGCTGTTCCAACTGTCCCAATTCCTGTCCAAATAGCATAGCCTGTTCCCATAGGAATTGTTTGTAGCGCATACGAAAGTAATAGTAAGCTACTTCCCATTGTAAAAAAAGCAAATAACAAAGCGCCTTTATTCCCTTCTGACAACCGTTTAATATTCCAAACACCTATTACTTCCATCAAGCCTGCTGCAACTAAAGCTAACCAATGCATTTACTTGTCCCCCTTACTTGTATCAGTTTCAATTAACTTTAAACCTAATATGCCTAAAATCAAAGTTCCCATAAAAACTAACTTTAAAAGAGAAACGGATTCATTGAAAAAGACAGCACCAACAATGATACTTCCTACCGAACCTAAGCCGGCAAATACTGCATAAACAGTCCCAATGGGTAAATGTTTGACTGACGACGTTAGTAAATAAAAACTAACTACCACACCTATTGCTGTAAAAAACCACTCTAATGGTGTGGAAGCGTGGGCTAGTCCACTGACCCATACCATTTCAAAGATTGATGCTACCACTACCTTTAACCATTCTTTTGTCATAAGACACCTCTTAATTTTTAATTATTTTCTTTTGTCCATGAAATTAAGCGTTCTAAAAGATCTTCTCTTAATTTCGGTTCTAATGAGCTTGCTTTAAATAATTCACCATAATATAATCCATCAATAGCTAAACGGATAATAGTTCCTAAAACAGGATCATAACCATCTGTTACTGCACGTTTTTGCATAAATTCAAGACTATCTGTTGCGACATCTGATTTTTGACTTGCTAAGGCCGCGGCAACTAAAGCATTGTTAATAGCTCGATCACTCGTCAAGTCTTCATCTGACACTTTGATTAGGGCGCGTGACCAAGCCCCTACTTGACCTTCCTCTTTTTTAGCCATATTTTCTATTTTATCTAAATAGTCTCGGTCTAACATTGTGGCAAGTTCGATTAAGAGTAAATCCTTGTTAGGATAATAATGTGTCACTCCCCCTTTACTAAGACCTGCTTGCGCTGCTACTTCATCCAAGGTAATATCCATCAATCCTTTTTTAGCCAATAATTCATTAGCGCTTCTTAAAATATGTTGTTTTTTTAATTCTGCTTTTGACATCACTTAACTCCTTACCATAATCTTTTATATAGAAAAGCGAACAAAACGACCAGTCGGTTTTTATTTTAGCAAGTTTTGCTAACTTAGTCAATTTATATTTTAATAGTTATTCCAAACTAGTCTAACTCCTATCATCTTCACTTTTAAGACTAAATTTATCATTAGAGTCCAGTAACTCTCTTAAAAAAACTAACTACTTAAGTTAACTTGATTTGTTTACTTATTAATTAAATAACTATGTATTTATTAATCTCTTTACTGCCCATATGTCCCTCATTTTGATAAGTTTCCAACAATGAATAATTAAGTGAATAACCAACAGTTTTTATAAAAAAGATGGTAAATCATACTTTTTTACCAATATAATTATTAAGTCTTAAAAAATAAGAGATAACCTTGCTAGCTAACTATCTTTAAAATTTAAGTCTTGACATAATTTTAAATCTATGGGATAGTATGACTCATATCTAATTTCTTAAGTAAGTCCCAGTAGCTTCTCATTTTAGAGGATAGAGAGTTGACGGTCGGTGCAAGTCAATCAGAGTGAGCAGGTGAATTACAACTTACATGTCTTAAGAAATGGCTTGAGCGCCTTATCCCTCAAAAGAGAAAAGCCGATGCTTTAAAATTTGGGTGGTACCACGACATAGTTCGTCCCTGTTAAATTCATTTATGATAATGAATTTAACAGGGACTTTTTGCATTTGCTAATTCTTTCTCACTAAAAAGGAGTTTTATTTATGTTATTAACCAGTGTGGGTGGTATCACAAGTTATCGTTTAGGTCAGGTTATAAAAATACTTACTTAATCATAATTTGGAGGTTCTACTTATGTCAAAAAAAATTAAATCGATTAGCTTCTTAGAAGCCTTACTTATTTTTACGATCATGATTGTACTTATCGGATCCAGCGTTATTAAATTTGGTCTTTCTCCCGTTAGTCCTATTATTTTAACCATCAGTCTATTGATAGTCTGGGCACGTATTCGCCGCATTACTTGGAAAGATATTCACGTTGGCTTGGAGGATGGTGTTAAAACAGGGATTGTCCCAATTTTCATCTTTTTATTAATTGGTGCTTTAATTAGTAGTTGGATTGCTGCAGGTATTATTCCAGCTATGATGATTACTGGCTTCAAATTAGTGAATATCAATTTCTTTGTTCCTTCAACTTTTCTAGTTTGTGCCATCATCGGGACTTCTATTGGAAGTGCCTTTACAACTGCTTCAACAGTCGGACTAGCCTTAATGGGAATGGGAATCACTCTTGGTTTTAATCCTGCCCTTGTTGCTGGAGCGATCATTTCAGGTGCTGTTTTTGGTGATAAAATGTCCCCCTTATCTGATAGCACCAATCTTTCCGCTGCTATTGCCGGTGCTGACTTATTTAAGCACATCCGAAATATGATGTGGACAACTATTCCAGCTTTAGCCATTTCCTCGATTCTTTTCTTTTGGTTAGGTCGAAATATCTCAACGAGCGGAACGACTGATACCATTGAACAATTGACAACAACTTTAAATCAACATTTCTCGATTGGTTGGTGGTCAGCTATTCCTCTTATATTTATGTTAGGTTGCTCTTTATTTAAAGTTCCAGCTATTGCTACTTTATTAAGCAATATCATGATTTCATTTATCATCTTTTTAATACAGAAACCACAAACTAAATTAAGCGAAGTCGCCTCAATTATCGAAAATGGTTTTGTATCACAAACAGGAGTGCCCGATTTAGATACACTTTTAAGTCGGGGAGGGTTAGCTAGCATGTTGGGATCTGTCTCACTAATCATCTTAACTTTAGCCTTAGGTGGGATGTTAATGCACTTCGGCATCATTGAAGCGCTAATGAAACCTTTAACAACTAAACTAGTAAGTACTGCGTCATTAGTTATTGCTACCGTGATTGGTGGTATGATGACAAATATCATGATTGGTGAGCAATACTTAGCAATTATTCTACCCGGTAAAGCTATCAAGCCTTCTTTTGATAAAAGTAACTTAGATCCAGTTGTACTATCACGAGCATTGGAAGACTCAGGAGCTGTTTTAAATGCTCTAGTCCCTTGGGGAGTAACAGGCGTTTTCATGGCCAATACCCTTGGTGTGCCCACGTTAAGTTACCTACCATTTAGTTTCTTCAATTTATTATGTCCCGTTCTTTCAATTTTATCCGGATTGACTGGGATTGGTATTAAAATGAAAAAACAATAGCTTACTCATACTAAACAACTAACACTTATTAAAACAGCCGAGAGTTAATGCTTATTAACTCTCGGCTGTTTTTGATTTATAATCTTGTTCTATCTTTTTCAAATAATAATAATAATTCTTCTAATGTTAAATTACTTTTTTCTTCGGCTCCAATATCCGCTTTAATCTCCCCCTCTTCAAGTAAAATTAGCCGATTTCCATACTTGAGAGCATCTTCCATTCGATGAGTAATCATTAAGCAAGTCAATTGGTCTGTATCAATTTTTTTAGCTGTCAGACTCATTAGATTAGCAGCCGTTTTCGGATCTAAAGCAGCTGTGTGTTCATCTAACAATAATAATGTTGGCGGTTTTATCGTTGCCATCAATAGGCTCAATGCTTGCCTTTGTCCACCTGACAATTGTCCTGTCGGTGTTTCCAAATATTTTTCTAAACCGTTATCAATTTTTTGACATAACTCTTTTAGAAGCTTTTTCTGTTCCTTGACATTTTGTTTCCTCAATTTTCTTTTTTCGCCACGTAACTTTGCTAATAATAAATTTTCTGAAACAGTCATATTTGGAGCTGTTCCCATATGGGGATCTTGAAAAACTCGAGAAATCAACAACGCTCTTTCTTCTTCTTTTTTTAATGTGATATCTGTTTCACTAATCATCACAGTTCCTGAAGTTAACTTAGTAGTGCCGGCAATAATATTAAAAAGTGTTGATTTACCAGCTCCATTTCCTCCTAATACTGTAATAAAGTCCCCTTTGTTTACTTGTAAAGTGATATTGTTCAAAAGTACCTGTTTATCATTGACACCATTGGCAATTTTCTTCACACCATTTCGTATTTCTAAGACGATTTCTGGCATTTATCTTTCCTCCGAACGTTTCATGACCTTATGATTCAAGTTAATTTTTAAAGTTGGAAGCATCAAGCAACTAGCCAGGACAACAGCAGATATTAATTTTAAATAATTTGTATTAAATCCTAATTTGATAACTAATAGTATTAATAATTGATACAATATACTGCCTACAACAATAGCAAGTAGTCGCTCTGATAATTGTAATTCTCCAAAGATAACTTCCCCAATAATAATTGAAGCTAAACCAATCACAATAATACCAATCCCTTTATCAACACTAGCATAGCCATCATTTTGGGCTAATAGCGCTCCAGATAAAGCTACCATCCCATTAGATAATGTTAAACCAATAATTTTCATTTTGTCTGTATTAATCCCAAATGAACGTGCCATTTGTTCATTATCTCCTGTAGCGATATAAGCTTGCCCCAATTGAGTCTTTAGAAAAAATAATAATAATATTATTATCAAACTAACACTAATAACTCCGATTAATACCGTATCAAAATAATCCGGTAAATTTAAATTTTGAAACAGGTCATGGATCTTTTTCTGTTTTAATAACGAAAGACTTGGTGATTTCATAACGAATAGGATCACTGAATTAGAAGCTGACATCACTAAAATCCCTGCTAATATAATGGGGATGTTCCCCTTTGTATACAATAGACCGGTCGTTAGACCAGCTAACATTCCTATTCCAACACCAAGTAACGTAGCTACTACTGGTGACATTCCTTGTGTAATTCCCATCACACAAACGGCTCCTCCTAATGGATATGAACCCTCGACCGTCATATCAGGAAAGTTCAAAAGACGATACGTCATAAAAATTCCTAAACCTAATATTCCCCAAATTAATCCTTGTCCAATTGTTGAAATTAACATGTTATTCCCTCATTTCTACTTAGTTTTACTTGCACTTTTTAATAGGTCGTCTGGAATCTTTATTCCTAATTTTTTTGCCTGTTCTTTATTTATGACAACATCTCCTTTTGTAAATGTATAAATAGGTGTGGTAGCCGGCTGAGAGTCATTCCTTAAAATATCGGCAGTCATTTTCCCTGTCTGAACCCCCAACTCATATTGGTTAATCCCAACAGTCGCTAACCCACCTTGGGCTACCATCGTATCAACTGAAGGCATAATTGGAATATTATTTTTTGTTGCTATATCAACAACGATTTGCATAGCATTAGCAATGGTATTATCCGTAGGTAGATAAATTAAATCCACCTCTGAACTCATAACTTGAACCATTTGAGATATTTGATTACTCGAAGGAACTGGGTATTTTTTTACAAGCAACCCTCTTTTTCTCCCTTCTGCCACTACGCGACTAGCTTGAGCTTCAGAATTATCTTCTGCTGAGGAATATAAAACACCTACCTTTTTTAAAGTTGGCATGATTTTTTTAGCTAAATCTAATTGGGCGTCTACTGGTGATTGATCACTTACCCCTGTGATGTTCCCTCCTGGTTTTTGATTGTCAGCTACTAAATGAGCTGCTTGAGGATCAGTTATTGCTCCTAATACTATTGGTGTATTTGTTGTATTATTCGCCAAAGCTTGGGCAGCAGGTGTTGCAATTCCCACTAAAATATCGGCTTTTTTGTTTAGTAAGTATTGGCTCATCATGTTTAATTTACTTTGGTCAGCCTGCCCATTTTGAAATTCAATTTTTAAATTTTTTTCAGATTCAAAGCCCTTTTCTGCCAAACCGTCTTGAATACCTCGGTAAATCTCATCTAGAGCTGGATGACTCACATATTGCAAAATCCCAACTGTTTTAGTTTCACGGTCCTGCTCTTTTTTCCTTGTTTCTTGCTTCTCGCTTACAAAAGTAGCTAGTACGATGATGATTAGTAGCAGCATCATCCCTAATAATCCTTTATTTTTCATTTCTTCTTCCTCCATTCTTATATTTGGGTATACAAAAAGACAATGACCCATTAATTGCAGTCATTGTCTTAAAAATAGTACTAGTAGTCACCAACACTTTTATTAATACAAAAAAACCACATAGATAAACACTCTACATGGTTGGTTACTTACTTTTTAGCCACATAGATGCAAATTTAGAAGGTACTCTAAAAGTTGCATCTATGAAAGAATCTTCATACACACAACTATCTACGCCAGCTTTGCCAAGCATTCATTTGTTCTTTTTTGATAAGTGTTAGTTGTGTCATGAAAATCCCTCTCTTCTCTTTTAATATAAGCCATAGTTTACTTGGCTATAACTCTCTTGTCAACCTTTTTTTTATCTTAATAAAAAAAACAACTTCTCTCGATAGCTTTGAGAAGCTGTTTTTATTAAACTAATTGAACGTTTTTTAATTAAAACAAACCAGTAATTTGACCTGATTCATTAACATCAATTGAATTAGCAGCTGGGATTTTCGGTAAACCTGGCATGGTCATAACATCTCCTGTATAAACGACAATAAAGCCCGCTCCAGCTGAAACTTTGATCTGACTAACTTCAATCGTAAAGTCGGTCGGAGCACCTAGTAAACTGGGATCATCTGAAAATGAGTACTGGGTTTTAGCCATACAAACAGGTAACTTACCATAACCTAAGTGCTCCAGTTTAGCCATTGCTGTTTTCGCTGATTTAGCAAAACTCACACCCGATCCTCCATAGATTTTTTGGACTACTTCGGTAATTTTATCAGCAATTGGTTGCTCATTATCATAAGCGTAAGAGAAATTATTTTCAGACGAATCACACATAGCAACGACTTCCTCTGCTAAAGCAACGCCTCCTGATCCTCCTTGGCCCCAAACGTCAGATAATACCACTTTTACATTTAATTCTTGACATTTTGCAGTAATTAGCGCTATTTCTTCTTCTGAATCGGTTGGGAATTTATTAATCGCAACGACTGCTGGTAAATGATAAACATCAGTTATATTTGAAACATGCTTTAATAAATTAGGCAATCCAGCTTCTAAGGCCGTAAGGTCCACTTCTGAAAGTTGGTTCTTAGCTAAGCCACCATGCATTTTTAAAGCACGAACAGTTGCCACTACCACTACCGCACTTGGTGTAATGTTCGCTTGACGGCACTTGATATCTAAAAATTTCTCAGCCCCTAAATCTGCCCCAAAACCGGCCTCAGTGACAACATATTCACCTAATTTCATAGCCGTTTTAGTAGCAATTACTGAATTACAACCATGAGCAATATTGGCAAATGGGCCACCATGAATAATCGCTGGATTTTTTTCTAATGTTTGAACTAAATTAGGTTTAATAGCTTCTTTCAGAAGAGCTGTCATTGCACCTTCGGCTTTCAAGTCACCTGCTGTCACAGGTTCGTTATCTCGTGTATAAGCAACGATCATTTGACGTAAACGATTTTTCAAATCCTTTAAATCTGTCGCTAAACATAGAACTGCCATGATTTCAGAAGCGACAGTAATTTCAAACCCATCTTCTCGTGGAATACCATTTACACGTGCACCTAACCCATTTACAATACTACGTAATTGCCGATCATTCATGTCAACACAACGTTTCCAAGTAATACGATTAACATCAATATCCAGCATATTTCCTTGGTGAATATGATTATCTAACAAAGCTGCTAACAAATTATTAGCCGCACCAATAGCATGAAAGTCTCCTGTAAAATGTAAGTTAATATCTTCCATTGGGACTACTTGGGCATACCCACCACCGGCAGCTCCCCCTTTAATGCCAAAGACTGGTCCTAAAGATGGCTCACGTAAAGCAATCACAGCTTTTTTACCAATCTTGTTTAAAGCATCTCCCAAGCCAACAACTGTCGTTGTTTTTCCTTCCCCAGCAGGTGTGGGTGTAATGGCTGTCACCAAAATAACTTTTCCTGTTGCCTCTTTATCGGCTAATGTTGCCACGTCAATTTTAGCCTTATAATTACCAAATAATTCTAAATTTTGACGTGTTAAATTTAATTTTTTAGCGACCTCTTCAATCATCACCATTTTGTTGGTTTGTGCTATTTCTATATCTGTTAAATACTCTGTCATATGACCAATTCCCCCTTATACTCGACACTTCTCTAAATTCTATTTTTTAGTTATAGTTATTTAGAACGTCACAATGATTCTATTTTACCATCAATTGCCTTTTTTATTAAGAATTATGACCAGTCGTAACGTAAAATGGGCTGTCTTGCAGCTGTCACTTCATCTAAACGCTTAACCAACGTATCGTGAGGTGCTTCTTTCACTTTTTCTGGGCTTTGACATGCTATCTCATATATCTCATGATAAATACGAATAACCTCATCCAACGTTTGTTTTGATTCTGTCTCAGTTGGTTCCACCATTAAAGCTTCTGGCACAACATTTGGGAAATACATAGTTGGTGGATGAATACCGTAATCTAGCATGGCTTTGGCTATATCTAGTGCCGTAACATCATGATTTTTTTTCAAATTTTCTAAAGTCATCACAAACTCATGCATACAATAACCTGGATAAGCTATCTCATAGCAATCTTTCAAGTGATGGCGTAAATAATTAGCATTTAAAACTGCTTGGTTAGCGGCTTCTCTAATCCCTTCATTCCCCAAGATTGAAATATAGGTAAAGGCTCGTAAAACCGTTAAGAAATGACCATAAAAAGCCTTCATTCGACCAATAGACTGTTCAGGTCGAATCATATCGTAACCATTATCAGTTAATACTGGGTAGTCAGTTGGTAGAAAGTCTTTTAAAAAGTCTTTACAACCAATAGGGCCAGAACCTGGACCACCTCCTCCATGGGGAGTTGAGAATGTTTTATGAAGATTTAGGTGAACCACATCGAAGCCCATGTCACCAGGTCGAACCACGCCCATAATCGGGTTAAGATTTGCTCCATCATAATACGTCAGACCCCCACATTGATGGACTAGTTCTGTTATTTCTAAAATATGTTCTTCAAAAATCCCGACTGTATTTGGATTGGTTAACATTAACCCAGCTATCTCTTCTGATAGGAGTTCCTTAAATGCATCCATATCCACGCTACCTTGCGGATTTGAGGGAATATTGACTGTCTCATAACCAACCATTGCCGCACTCGCTGGATTGGTTCCGTGAGCCGCTTCAGGAATTAAGATCTTAGTTCTACGTTCTTGTCCTTTTGATTCATGATATGCTTTAAAAATCAATAATGCTGTTAACTCACCATGGGCTCCTGCTGCTGGCTGAAACGTCATATGAGCCATTCCAGTTATTTCCGTTAAACGTTCTTCAGCAAGAGATAGTAACTCTAAAGCCCCTTGAACCGTTGACAGAGGCTGTAAAGGATGAAGGTTCGCAAATTGAGGTAAACTGGCCAATTCATCGTTAATTTTGGGATTGTATTTCATCGTACACGAACCCAATGGGTAAAAACCATCATTCACTCCATGGGCTGCTTTTGCTAGTTCAGTATAATGTCGACTAATTTCAGGCTGACTCATCTCTGGTAAGCGAGGGGGCGTTTGACGTTGTAACTCATCAGGTAAGGTGTACTCTTTAATTGGCTCATTTGCAATCAATTGATTAAAACTACCTGGCATACTTTTTTCAAAACTTAATTGCATGATGCTAATACCTCCTTAATAGTTACCACTACTTCATCTATCTCTTCTTTGGTTATCATTTCTGTGGCACACCATAAAATATTACTTCCAACAACTAAGCCACCTAAAATATTTTTTTTAGCCAATGCGTCTAATAAAATAGTTGCCTCTATTGGTGTGGTCATTAATACTTCATGGAAATACGGTTGAGTATAAACCAACTCAAAGCCTTTTATTTCACCTAACCGTTCTGCTAAATAGTGAGTATTGCTATAAGACTGTGTCGCCACATTTTTTAAACCATACTGTCCCATAGTTGTTAAATAGACTGAGGCTATTAATGCACAGTGGGCTTGGTTAGAACAAATATTTGATGAGGCTTTTTCACGTTTAATATGTTGCTCGCGTGCCTGTAACGTTAATGTAAATGCGCGCTCACCTTCAGTGTCGACGGTTTGACCGACCACGCGACCAGGTAAGTTACGAGTCATCGCTTTTGTCGCTGCCATAAATCCTAAATAAGGGCCACCAAAAGATAAGCCTATTCCTAACGGCTGTCCTTCTCCTACTGCGATATCGGCACCACACTCTGCTGGTGTTTTTAATATCGCTAGACTGGTTGGGTTAACTCCCATAATAAATTTTGCTTTTTGTTCATGCACCAAGTGGCTATAAGTTTCAGCCGGCTCGACAATGCCATAATAATTAGGTGATTGAACATAAAAACAAGCCGTCTCTTGATCTAGAAGTGCTGCTAATCTTTCTGAATCTGTCACTCCGTTCGTACTTGGAACAGTTATGATTTCTAAATTTTGACCCGCGCTATATGTTTTAATGGTTTCTAACGTCATCGGGTGAACCGTTTCGCTTACTAAAACTTTTCTTTTTTTGCCTTTAATTGTCATATTGACAGCCTCAGCTGCAGCTGTTGCGCCATCATAGACTGAGGCGTTAGCTACTGCCATGCCTGTCAGCTCACAAATCATTGTTTGAAATTCAAAAATAACTTGTAAAATACCTTGGCTAATCTCTGCTTGATACGGTGTATAAGCTGTCAAAAATTCCTCTTTTGCTGCAATTTGTTTGACTAAAGCTGGAATATAATGATGATAAGCACCACCACCTCTAAGAATGGTCTCAAATACTTGATTCTTATCTCCAAGTTTTTTAATTAATCGACGGACTTCTAACTCTGATTTACCTGCAGGAATAGCTAGTTTTTGTAATTTTAAATTGTCTGGAATAACCGTATATAGCTCTTCAATCTTCTGAATACCCATCGACTCAAGCATTTCTTTTTGTGCTAATGTCGTTGTAGGCACATAATTACCTAACCCCATTCTTACCCCTCCTGTTCAACTAAGGTTTGATACGCGTCAGCTGTTAGTAAATGTGAAACATCTGCCCCGTCCTCAAGTTCAACTTCCACTAACCAAGTTTCAAATGGGGCATTATTTAATAACTCTGGTTGCTCTTCTAATACATCATTTACTTTCATAATTTTACCTGGTAAGGGACTAAAAATATCTGAAACTGATTTTACTGACTCTACTTCAGCAATAGACTCCCCTTTGGAAAATTTGTCATCAACCTCTGGTAAACCAATATAAACAACATCA
The DNA here is from genome assembly GCF_029144185.1 of Vagococcus intermedius. NCBI lineage: Bacteria > Bacillati > Bacillota > Bacilli > Lactobacillales > Enterococcaceae > Vagococcus > Vagococcus intermedius. The sequence continues at coordinate 1,447,946 of NZ_CP110232.1, forward strand.
CCAAGTTGTTCCTGCGCAAAATCAGTAATTCCAATTTTAGCAATCGTTTGGTCTTCGTTCAGCGCTATCCATTCGTGTTCCTCTGTATAATATAAATTAGTTGCATAAACCATGCTATCATTCCTCCATTTTTTTATTTTCCTTGCTTATAAAAAGTAGCTGATACAACTTCAACAGGTAAATGTCGTCCTCTTACATTGACAATAAGTTCTGTCCCGATTTTGGCATAGTCTCGGTTTAATAAAGCCATCCCAATTCCATAACCTAAGCTTGGGGAAAACGTTCCTGATGTTGTATAACCAACCTCCATATCAGCAGCATGTACGGCCATATCCTCACGGATCAATCCTTTACCTAACACTTTTAAACCACGACGTAAACGATGTGGGTCTAATTTACTTTCTAACGCCCCTTTCCCAATAAAATCAGGTTTGGTCATTTTGACTGCAAATTTTAGTCCCGCTTCAAATGGTGTGATTTCTTCACTCAGTTCATGGCCATAAAGAGGCATCCCTGCTTCTAGACGTAAGGTATCACGTGCTCCTAACCCGCAAGGTACTAAGCCTAAGTCTTTTCCTTGTTCTAATAAAGCACGCCAAACGGTGACTACTTCTTCTGGTTCACAATAAAGTTCATACCCCATCTCGCCAGTATAACCGGTTTGAGAAATAGTAACCGTTGCTTCTTCCAAGGGAACATCAGCTATAAAACGATAATAACCAGTTGGAAGCATTTTTTTTTCAACTAATTTTTCTAAAATAGCTGTTGAATTTGGCCCTTGTAAGGCTAAAATAGCTGTTCCTTCCGATAAATCTTTCACCTTGCAATTCCCAAAAGCATTTTCCTTAAGCCACTTATAATCTTTTAAGCGGTTAGCAGCATTCACAATGATTTGATAGTGTGTTTCAGACCATTTAAAGACCACAAAATCATCTAAAATACCACCTTGGTTGTTTAACATCAGGCTATATCTAACTTGACCGATTGTCATATTACTAAAATCGTTCGTCAATAAATAATTTAAATTATCTAAGGCATCCTCTCCACTGATATCAAGCGTTCCCATATGTGACACATCAAAAAGACCTGCTTGCTCTCTCACTGCAAGATGTTCTTGAACTAAGGTTGTTCCTTGATAATTGATAGGTAACAAATACTCTGCAAAAGGGACCATTTTGCCTCCTAATGCTAGATGCTCCTCATATAATGCTGTTGTTTTCTCTTTCATCTCTTCACACCCTTCTCTATAATCCTCTAAACCGACACTTGCCTTCCCTACTGAATCGTAACCGTTTACAACGCCATTATAATAATCTTCTAACTAAAATACAAGTTTGTTGTATTAGTTCAACTATTCACTAGTTACGGTACCTAATTTTTATACTTCGTGAGCATGATGGGAGTTTCCTAATAAAAAAAAGAGAAGATGACTTATAGTCATCTTCTCTTTTTTTATCTAACGTATTTCAACTGAAAATTCTTCAACTAAAGCAGCTTGAATCTTATCAGTTGCTTTTGTGACATCTTCATCAACTAAAGTTGCTTCACGATTCAAGAAAGTTAATGAGTAAGCCATTGATTTTTTATTTAAACCAAGTTTTTCACCTTGGAAGATATCAAATAATTTAACATCTTGTAAGAATTTTCCACCATTCGCTCTAATAACATCAATTAACTCTTGATTAGAAACCGTCGTATCCACTAATAAGGCCATATCACGGCTCATTGCTGGGAATTTTGAAACAGCTTGGTAAACAATTCCTGTGCTTTCAACTTCTAAGAGTGCATCTAGATTTAATTCAGCGACATAAGTTTCAGGAACATCGTAAGCTTTAGCACTTAACGGATGAATTTGGCCAACCATCCCCAACATGGTATCTCCAGCCATAATTTTAGCAGTACGTCCTGGATGCATCTGAGGAAATTCAGCAGTCCCTTCAAATTTAATAGCTTGAGACAAGCCTAGCGTATTAAAAATTGACTCAAGAGCACCTTTGATCACATAAAAATCTACTGGCACTTTACTCTCTTGCCAAGTTGCTTGTTTTGTCAAGCCTGTCATTGCTAAGGCTAGATGACGTGTTTCTTTTGGTAACTTTTGGCCATCAACTAAAGAAAAGACTTTACCAATCTCATATAAAGCTAAATCAGTATTTTTACGTGCCACGTTATACGCAACATCTTCCAATAAGCCAGTGATTAAGCTTTGACGTAAAATCCCATGATCTTCACTCATTGGTGATTGTAAGGCCACAACTGGTTCTGGTCTTACAGTGAATTGTGTTGCTTTGGTTTCAGTTGTCAACGCATAACTAATTGCTTCTGATACACCATTACCTTCTAACGATTCACGAATCGTTCTAACCAGAGCCTGCTCTGTTGTTAACGCCCCTGGTAAAGCTTCGCCACTTGGTAAAGTTGAAGGAAGATTATCATACCCATAAATTCTAGCTACTTCTTCAATGATATCTGCTTCAATACTAATATCCCAACGACGTCCAGGAATTGACACGACATAAGCTTCGTTTGTTTCAACAAACTCAAATCCTAAGGCCTCTAAAATATCATTAACCTCTTTAACTGTTAAGGCTGTTCCTAAAGAACGATTAATTTTAGAAAGAGTAATCGCAACTTGCGTCTCAGGAGCTTTTGTCTCTGAAGCGACTACTTCGCCGGCCACAACTCTTCCATCACCTAACTCGGCGATCATAGCTGCAGCATATTCTAGTGCTTCTTGTACAGTATCTAAGTTAATACCTTTTTCAAAACGACTGCTTGACTCACTACGTAAACCAAATTGTTTCGCCGATTTACGTGTTATAACACCGGCAAACGTGGCTGCTTCTAGGACAACTGTCGTTGTCTTAGATGTAATTTCTGAATCATAACCACCCATAATACCAGCTAAAGCAATTGGCGTTTGACCATTTGTTACTACAATATTTTCTGGGGTTACTTGCCGCTCTTGTTCATCCAAGGTCACAATTTTTTCATCCTGTTGCCCACGACGTACAACTATTTCTTTACTACCGATCTTCTCATAATCAAAAGCATGCATTGGTTGACCGAATAAAAGTAAGACAAAATTAGTCACATCAACGATATTATTAACCGGGCGAATCCCTTCATTCATTAGACGGTTTTGTAACCAAACAGGGCTTGGTTTTACCGTAATATCTTTGATAATGCGCACGCGATAATTTGGAACATCCTCTTTATTTTCAACAATTGCGCTAATATAATCACTTGCCTTCTCATTTGTATCTTCCGTTAAAACTTTTGATGAAAATGATGGCGTTTGACGATAGATTGCACCAACTTCATAAGCAACACCACGCATACTTAGAGCATCTGCACGATTAGGTGTGATTGACAACTCAATAATAGCATCATCCATGTCTAAGTATGAAAAGACAGGCTCTCCAGGGATAGCTTCTTCTGGCATAATATAGATACCATCAGAAAATTCTTTTGGCACAACACTATCGGAATAACCAAGTTCATCTAGCGAACATAACATTCCCATTGACACTACGCCGCGCATCTTCCCTTTTTTGATCTTTGTATTACCAGTAATACGTGAGTTAGGCATTGCCACAATTACTTTTTTACCGGCTTCTACATTTGGTGCTCCACAAACAATTTGATATAGCTCGTCTTCACCGACATCTACTTGACAAATTGATAAGTGATCGCTATCTGGATGTGGTACACATTCTTTAACATCACCTACTACTATTTTTTTTAACCCTTGTTCAGGAATTTTAACTTCTTCTACTTCAATTCCTGTACGAGACATTTTATCAGCTAATTCCTCAGCTGATACTTGTGATAAATCTAACATTTCATTTAACCATTTATAAGAGACTAACATATTATTTCTCCTTTACTGAAAACTGTTCTAAGAATCGACGGTCATTTTGATAAAAGTAACGAATATCATTGACCCCGTAACGTAACATTGCAATACGATCTGGTCCCATTCCAAAAGCGAAACCACTGTATTCTTCTGGATTGATACCAGACATTTTCAAGACATTTGGATGAACCATACCAGCACCTAAAATTTCAATCCAACCGGTTTCTTTACAAACATTACAGCCCTTACCACCACATTTGAAACAGCTAACATCCACTTCAACAGAAGGTTCTGTGAATGGGAAGTAACTTGGGCGTAAGCGGATTTCTCGGTCATCACCAAACATTTTTTTCATGACTACTTCTAACGTTCCTTTTAAGTCACCCATCGTAATATTTTTATCAATGACTAGGCCTTCAATTTGATGAAATTGATGACTATGTGTTGCATCATCGCTATCGCGTCGGAACACTTTTCCTGGACTAATCATTCGTAAAGGACCTTTCGTAAAATCGTGTTTTTCCATGGTCCGGGCTTGTACAGGTGATGTGTGCGTTCTTAGTAATAACTCTTCTGTAATATAAAAGGTATCTTGCATATCACGTGCTGGATGATCTTTTGGTAAATTCATACGTTCAAAGTTATACTCATCTTGCTCGACTTCGAATCCTTCAACAACTTGATACCCCATTCCTAAAAAGATATCTTCCATTTCAGTCATTGTTTGAGTTAAGACATGAGCTGAACCACGGCTGAGTTCTTTTCCTGGTAAAGTAACATCAATTGTTTCTTTTTCCAATTTGCGATTCATCTCTAACGTTTCTAATTGAATTTTTTTCTCCTCAATTTTTTCTGCTAAATGATCGCGGATTTCATTTGCAAAACCACCAACGACTGGTCGCTCTTCAGCTGATAAATCTTTCATTCCTCTTAAAACTTCCGTGATTGGTCCTTTTTTACCAAGGGTTTCAACACGAATTTGATTTAAATCATTCAAAGCGTGACTGTCAGAAATTTTAGCTAAAGTTTCTTCTCTCAATGCTTCTAATTGTTGTTTTAAAGACATACATTTCATCCTCTCTTATCTGAATAGTTATTTAATAACTATGATGTTAATTAGAACAATAGACAAAAAGCCCCTCACTCCGTAAAGGAACGAGGGGCTCGTGGTACCATCCTAATTTATTATAAGTCATATACATGACTAATACTCTTTGATGTTGTTAACGATGCTCTCACCGACCTAGTATTTAGCTAGGTAACTCAGGAAGTGAACTTCATTTAGCGAATCATACTTCAGCTTACAGTCTAAGGCCAAAGTTCCCTGGAATCATTCCTTTACTAAATTACTCTTTTCCATCACTGTTTCTTTCATATGTTCCTTTATAGTCTACAAGAAACCGATCACTAGGTCAACTAATTTTCTAAAGTATCAACCATTTCTCACTCCAACGTTGAATTTCTTGCATCGTACTTCTTAAATCTTGTCCCATTTCAGTTAAACGATATTCAACTTTTTTACTATTTTCCTCATCTTCCAAACGTTCAATAATCCCATTTGACTCTAACTCTTTCAGACGCTCAACTAGAACACGGTCGCTTAAATTAGGAATTTTAGCAGCAAGTTCACCGAAACGCTGACATCCTTCTTCTAATAAAACATCAATAATTAACCCATTCCAACGTTTGCCTAAAATTGAGAAGGTTTTTTCAAACTTGGGACACAACTGAAATTGGCGTTTCTGACACTCAGACTCTTCCATCAAGTCTCACCTCACTTACTTTATTGATTGGTCTCTTTTCTAAAAAAATAACCCACCTCACAATATGTAGGTGGTTACTTTCAAATGTAGAGAGTTTAGCTAGCTACTTTAAATAGTGACGTCACTTTGTTTAAGGTATTGCGATAGACTGGTACAACCACTTCATTTACCGCACAATATTTATCGACAAACGTCACAATATAACTTTCTTTATATCTTGGTGGCGCAATAGTTGCTAACCACATATGTTTAATTATAATATCACGTTCTAAGTCAGATAATTCAGTTAATTTCTCAGCATTTTTTACAGCGACTCTGGGGTGAACATAAGCATGTGTTCCGCCATCGTAGTCCTCTGTTCGCCAATCGTAAAAGAAGAGATCATGTAAAAGACCAGCGCGAGCTGTTGCACGGGCATTTCCTTTCCACTTTTTAGCGAGACGATAGCTTAAGTAAGAAACTGAAATTGAATGATCTAACCTAGTTGAGTAATGATGTTGTGTGAATTCTCCTAGACTTTGAACTTCTTCTGTATTAATTAGATCTTCCACATAAGACATATACTCTCTATCATTTTGCCAGTTTTGTTTCAATTCGCATGACTTCCTTTTCTTTATAGATTTAATTTAATACTATGATTTTAACACCTAATTTAGAATTATTCCAGTTTATGACCCTATATTAACTATTTTATAATATTTATAACGAACGTAAAGAAAACATTAAAATACCTGCTGCAATTGCAACATTTAAAGATTCCGCTTGTCCATCAATTGGAATATAAATATTTTGCCGTGTTTGATTTAGTATTTCTTTTGAAACACCTTGCCCTTCATTACCCATAACTAATCCATAGTCACCTTCGATAACTAAATCACGGTAAGAAATTGCCTCAGGGTTTAATTCTGTTCCATAAATCGCAATATTTTTTTCCTTTAACTTCGTCATTGCTTCCATTAAATTACTCTGAATAAGAGTCACATGGAATTGACTTCCTTGCATAGAACGTAACACTTTAGCGCTATAAATATCTGCACATCCCTCTCCCAAAATAACAGTTCCAAAACCCGCCGCGTCAGCTGTGCGGATCATGGTTCCAACATTACCAGGATCTTGAACATTATCCAATAGCAAGTATGGCCCCATAGTTTTTTGGTTTAGCTCATCGTTTGTTTGATGAACCACTGCCATAATACCTTGTGGTGCAGGGACAGATGAAATAACTTTAAAAACCTCTTCCGTCACTAAATAACTCTTGGTAGTTCTAGCTAATTCAGAAAAGTTTGCCAATAAACCTCTACCAGCTTCCGTCACTAAAATTGTTTCGAGATTAGCGCCATGTTTTATTGCCTCGCCAACTAAGTGTTCTCCTTCAATTAAATAACATTGACTAGCATCACGATGTTTTTTCTTTTCCAATTTTTTTAACTCTTTAATATAACTATTTTTAGTAGATGTAATTTCTAACATAAAATCCCCTTTGAATGCTTTTCAGTATTTTTTCAACTAATTATAGCATTCTCTGTTTATTTAAACTATCTTCCTTAATAAATTCTTCATTGAAAAATACCATTTAACGCGTAAAATAGACTTATAATTTAATTTAAATGAGGTGACAATATGAAAAAAATAAAAATGATTGTGACAGGCCGTGTCCAAGGTGTCGGTTTCCGTTTTACTACCAAAATGGCGGCAGATCGCTTAAAAATTGGAGGTATTGTTAAAAATTTAGCTGAAGGTTCAGTTTATATAGAAGCAAATGGTACTGATGACCAATTAGAGACCTTTATAAAAATAATTAAAGCCTCTCCTTCCCCTAGTGGCAAAGTAGAACAGGTAGAGTTAATAGAAGATCCTAGCTTACCTATAAGAGATAACTTTAAGGTCACTTACTAAAGTCTACTTTATCAGAAGTTACTTTCAGATAAACAATTGAAAAAATAGACACAATCCATTATAGTAGACAGTATCAGTAAATTTAAATAAAAGGAAGAAGCAGATGAAAATAAAAATGAAAAAATGGTTACTAGCCTCTGGACTACTAGGCTTACTTGTTACATTATCAGGGTGTGTCCAAACTTATAAAGAAGGACCAAATGTGGGAAAACCAACTGGAGACGGTTGGATGTATAATTTATTAGTTGAACCAATGAGTCATTTGATTAATTACTTTGTTGATATTTTCAGTGGGAATTATGGCTTAGCAGTAATTGTCTTCACCTTAATCGTACGTGCGATTATCTTACCACTGGGGTTACATCAAACTAAGAAAGCTGCTTATCAATCTGAAAAAATGCAGTTTTTAAAACCTCAGATGGAAATCATTCAGAAAAAACAAAAATCAGCTGTCACACAAGCTGAACAAATGGCTGCTACTCAAGAATTACAAGGGTTATACAAAGATAATAATATGAGTATGTTTGGTGGAATTGGCTGTTTACCTCTATTAATTCAAATGCCTATTTTTACCGCACTATTCTTTACAATTAAATATATGCCTGGTATTGAAGGGGCTACTTTCTTAGGAATTAGCCTAGGCCAACGTAGCTTGATCTTAACTATATTAGCAGCTCTTAGTTATTTATTACAAAGCTACTTAGGAATGATCGGGATGCCTGAAGAACAGAAAAAACAAATGAAATCGATGATGATCATGTCACCATTGATGATTGGATTTATGTCATTTAGTGCTCCTGCTGGAGTAACTTTATATTGGGTTATCGGAGGTATCTTTAGTTGTGTGCAAACCTTAATTGCTAACTTATACCAACGTCCTAAAATTCGTAAACAAGTGGCAGAAGAATTCCGTAAAAACCCACCTAAACCAGTTTCAGCTTACACAGACAATATCAAACCAGCTGAAAAAGTAACCCCAACAAATGCCCAAAAATCAAAAACTTTAAATACAGGGTCTCAAAAAAATAAAAAAAATAACGGTGGGCGCAATGCCGGTCGTCAACAAAAACGTCAAAAATAAAAAAAGAACTCCGATTAAGCCCGGAGTTCTTTTTTTGTAGGCTTTAATTTTTTCACTTAACTTGCCTTAAATAGTGTCTATTAAACCTCTATAAACCTTGATATTAAAGGTTTTATACAACTTATGAATTATTTCTGTTTTTTTTCAAGTAAATGCGAAATTTAACATAGTTAAATAGATTCATTTATGGTAACATTGGAATGTAATTGGATAAAAATAATATTAACTATGTGAGGAGATTTTTTAATGTTTTCAAGAAATAAAAAAGACCAGTTTGGCGAATTATTGCAAGACATGACAGTAAATCTACAAGAAGCTGCAGCATATTTTTCATCTTTTTCTCCTGAGAAACTAGAAGATATCACTGTTTTCTCAGAAACAATTAATAATTATGAGTCAAAAGGTGACAAAATGGTCTATCAAATGATTGTTGCTCTTAATGACACATTTATCACACCCATTGAACGTGAAGACATGTTAGAACTGACTAACCGTATTGATGATGTCTTAGATGCTATGGAAAAAGCTGCACTATCATTTGAAATCTGTCACTTATCTAAATTTAATGACGTGATTACGAAAATGGCAACTGAAATTAGTGGTGCCACTCAAGAAATCGCTTCTGCTGTAGACTGTATGTTTACAAAAAATCTAAAAGTGATTAATACACATTCAAAAAAAATCAAAAGACATGAATCTAAATGTGATGATCTTTATCGTGAAGCACTACTTGCTTTATTCCAAGAAGAAGAAGATCCAATCCGCTTAATTCGTTACAAAACAGTTTATGAAAATCTTGAAGAGATCGCTAATTTCTGTGAAGATGTTTCTAAAACATTAAACTCTATCGTTATGAAGAACGCTTAGGGGGCTAATATATAATGGATCAATTGTTTATTTTAACCGTTGTAATCGTTGCCTGTTCGTTAGTTTTTGACTTGATCAATGGTTTCCATGATACAGCTAATGCTATCGCGACAAGCGTTTCAACTAAAGCACTAAAACCTAAACATGCTATTATGCTAGCGGCCTGCATGAACTTCTTAGGAGCGCTACTTTTCCAAGGTGTGGCTAAAAGAATTACAGATGATATCGTCCTATCATCTACCTTTGATTTACCACACGTCAACATGCAAGTAGTATTGATCTCAGCTTTACTTTCAGCTATTGCATGGAACTTAATCACTTGGTACTTTGGTATTCCAAGCAGTTCCTCACATGCTTTAATCGGATCAATTGCTGGCGCTACAGTTGCAGCAGCTGGTTTCTCAGCTATTAACAAAACTGGCTTATTAGAAATATTTGGTGGTTTGATTCTATCACCTGTCTTAGCATTCTTTGTTGGTTATATTGTATATACCATCATTAAATTTATTTTTAAAAATCATAATTTATCACGAGCTAATCGAAATTTTCGTTTATTTCAGATTTTAACAGCAGCTCTACAATCATTCACTCACGGAACAAATGATGCTCAAAAAGCCATGGGGATTATCACAATGGCTTTAATCGCTGGTGGCTATCAATCTGGTAGCGATGTTCAAACTTGGGTACAAATTGCTTGTGCGACTGCCATGGCAATTGGAACAAGTATTGGTGGTTGGAAAATTATTAAAACCGTTGGTGGAAAAATCATGAAAATTAAACCCGTGACAGGTGTGGCTGCAGATATTAGTTCTGTTATGGTTATTTTCAGTGCGACACTCTTACACTTACCCGTTAGTACTACTCATGTAATCAGTTCAGCCATTATGGGTGTGGGAACGTCACATCGTCCTAAAGGAGTGAAGTGGGATACTGGTAAACGGATGCTATTTACTTGGGTTATTACCTTACCGGTTTCAGCTATTATTTCAACAATCATTTTTAGTATTTTAAATCTTATTATTAAATAAAAAAAGGGAAGCAATTAATTGCTTCCCTTTTTTTATATCTATTATGACTTTTTATTCTCTTTTTTATCTTCCACTACTTTTTCTTCCTCTACCATAGGTAGAAATATTCTAAAAATAGTCCCAACTCCTAAGGCACTTTCTGCTAAAATATGACCACCATAACTTTCTACCAATTCTTTGGCAATGGATAAACCTAAACCATTTCCACCTTTATGACGGCTACGAGCTTTATCAACTCGATAAAAACGGTTGAAAATTTGCGTAATATCTTCTTCATCAATACCTTCTCCAAAATCTTGGATAGCAATCTCTAAATCTGAACGTGTGGAAGAAACTGACATGTGGATTTCTTTACGTTCACGAGAATATTTTACTGCATTATCTAAAATAATAATTAATAACTGTTCAAAATGATGGCGATAAATTTTTACTTTACGTTCTTTATAAAGGTCATCATCTAAAATAAAAGTAAAATCTGGATATAAAATTTCAAAGTTATTAAATGTTTGATGCGTCACTTCTTTAGCTAGTGAAATATCATTTTTATGCTGAAATTCGACCTGTTCAAGACGAGATAAATCTAACATTTCTTGGACTAAACTCTTCATACGAATAATCTCTTGTAACGAGGCTTCTAAGGACTCTTCCAAAACTTCTGGATCATCTTTACCCCAACGATTTAAAAGCTTAAGATGGCCTTCAATAATCGCAACAGGGGTTCTCAACTCATGAGAGACATCTTCCACAAATTGCTGTTGTTGCTCAATGAATTTTTGCATGCGATCTAACATGTCATTAAATACTTCGGTCAAATCAGAAAATTCATCTTTACTCTGTAACTCGGGCAATCTAACATTTGATTGAGGGTCTGTTTTAATCACATTGATAATCTGTGTCATCTTTTTAAGTGGTTTTAAAAAATAAGAAGATAAAATAAAACCTAGCGTCAAACTAATCAAAGTCCCACCGGCAATTAATAAAATCATCGTACTTAATAATTTCGTTTTAATTGTTTGAACTGAACTTAAATCATAAAATAATTGCGTATAACCTATCAATTCTTTCGTTTTATTTGAATAGACGGGTTGCGTTGCTAAAAAGCCAGTTTGCTTACCGATTTGGGATTCTTTCATTTCACTTTTTTCACTTCCACGATAGTCCCAGTTTTCACTTTGTGTTTCAAAAATTAGTTTTTTTGACTTATTATAGACTGTCACATTTAATTCAGGTTGAGCTAGCTCTGAGATAAAACTATTTAACTGGATTAAATTAGCTTCAATCGTTTTATTATTAGGACTGCCAGGTAAATTTTCTTTGTCCCCTTTTAAATAGAATGCTGTGGTTTTCATTGATAAACTATGGTCCGACTGCTCGAGACGTTGTGTTATTTCATTAGAGGTATTTTTCAAATTCGTTTTTTCTTCTCTAACCAATAGATCCGTACTTGTCTTGTAGGTAACAAAAGCAAAAATGCTAAACAAGAGAAAAATGAACATTGAAGTTAACAACGTCCACTTGACTGTAATCACTAAATTGGTAGCAAAAAAATTACGACATTTTTTAAAGAATGATTTCATTAAGATCTCATCACATAACCCGTTCCACGAACAGTTTGAATGTAACTTTCTTCGCCGGGTACATCAATTTTATTTCTTAAGTATCTAATATAAACATCTACTACATTGGTCTCTACCTCTGTTTCATAACCCCAAACCTTATTTAGTAAAACATCACGTGCTAATACAACATTTACATTTTCCATTAAAGCAAGTAATAACTCATATTCACGTTTAGTCAATTCTATCACTTCATTGTCACGACGAACAATTCGGTTCTCTTTTTCAATTGTCAAATTACGATAGGAAAGAGTCGTTTGTTTCATAACATTTTTATCGCCTTCAATATCAATTCGACGTAACAAGGCTCTTAATCGTGCTAATAGTTCTTCAATAGCAAACGGTTTGACGATATAATCGTCTGCTCCATGGTCTAAACCTGAGACACGATCAATCACAGAGTCTCTAGCCGTCATCATTATAATCGGCGTATTCTTAGTTTGTCTGATACGACGACATACTTCTAAACCATTTAGTTCAGGTAACATCAAGTCTAATAAGATTGCATCCCAATCGCTTCCTAAAGCAGCTTCTAAGCCAGTACGTCCATTGTAGTGAACTTCCACATGATAACCTTCATGTTTTAGTTCTAACTCCACGAAGCGGGCTAAATTCTTTTCATCTTCGATGATTAAAATATTACTCATTTATGGTAATTCCTTTCTTTTTTAGGGTATTCCTAAAGCTCTTTTTTATTATAACGATATATGAGCTAAAAAGCCAATGTATCTTACCTATGTCAGCAATTACTTCAAAAAATAAGAAAAATATCCTTCTTCTTAAAACGGTTTCTTTTAATCAGCAAAAAAGAAGACTGACCATTTCAATAATACACTCCGAAATAAAAAGTCTTCTTTTTGCTGAATCTAACTATTAATTAATAAAAAACACTTATTTTTCACTATACCAATCATAATGGAATGTGCCCTCTTTGTCTTTACGTTTATAAGTATGAGCGCCAAAATAATCGCGTTGTGCTTGAATAATATTAGCAGGTAAATTTTCGCTACGATATGAATCATAGTAAGAAATAGCTGATGAGAATGTCGGAACTGGTACACCGGCTTGGATAGCTACCGCGACTACATCACGGACAGATTGTTGATATTTTTGTGTAATATCATTGAAATAGTCATCTAACAATAGATTTTTCAAATCAGCTTGGCGATCATAGGCATCAGTAATTTTTTGTAAGAATTTAGCACGGATGATACATCCCTCACGGAAAATTTTAGCAATTTCACCATACTCTAAATCCCAACCAAACTCTTCACTAGCGATACGAAGTTGAGCAAAACCTTGAGCGTAACTCATGATTTTACTAAAGTACAACGCCTCACGGACTTTTTCAACAAATTCTTTTATATCACCTTCAAATGCCTTAACGGCTGGTGCTGGAATAATTTTGCTAGCAGCCACTCGTTCATCTTTCATAGCTGAAATATAGCGAGCGAATACTGATTCAGTAATTAGAGGTAATGGGACACCTAAATCTAGCGCACTTTGGCTTGTCCATTTTCCTGTTCCTTTATTACCTGCAGCATCTAAAATAACATCTACAACAGGTTTTCCTGTCTCATCATCTTTACGGGTTAAAATATCAGATGTTATTTCGATTAAATAGCTATCTAATTCACCTTTGTTCCACTCTGTAAAGATTTCAGCACATTCTTCTACTGATAAATCTAATAATTTCGTTAAAATATCATATGATTCAGCAATTAGTTGCATGTCACCATATTCGATCCCGTTATGTGCCATTTTCACATAGTGACCGGCACCATTTGGTCCAATATAAGTCACACATGGTTCACCGTCTTCTGCTACAGCAGCAATCTTTTCAAAAATTGGCGCAACTAAATCATAGGCTTCTTTTTGACCACCTGGCATAATTGAAGGGCCTTTAAGTGCTCCTTCTTCTCCACCAGAAACACCTGTTCCAATAAAGTTAATACCTGAGTTGGCTAATTCTTCATTACGACGAATAGTATCTTGGAAGAAAGTATTACCACCATCAATCAAAATATCACCCTTATCTAAATGCGGTAATAAACTTTGAATTGTTTTATCCGTAGCATCTCCCGCTTGGACCATTAACATGATGCGACGTGGTTTTTCTAAAGATGTAACAAACTCTTCAATTGTATAAGTTGGTACTAATTTTTTATCTCCATGTTCAGCAATGACTTCCTCGGTTCTTGAAGCAGTACGATTAAATATTGAAACTGAATAACCGCGACTTTCAATATTTAAAGCTAAATTTTTCCCCATAACAGCCATACCAACGACACCAATTTGTTGTTTAGACATGATTTTCCTCCTAATTAACTCTGAATGAAAGAAGTCTAAAAATATTATAATTTCAGACCCTATAATTTTATTATAGCGTATTTAAAGTTTTTTTTAAACAAGCATGACTTATTTAAAAGTTTTTTTTACTTAAAATTTTTGTTTTTTTATATAACAAAAAATCCCTTAGACTCCATGGTTGTCTAAGGGATTTAAACATTTCGAAAATGTTATTATGCTTCTGTTGTTTTAACGTCTTTACCATCGTAATGACCACAAGCTGGACATACGTGGTGGCTACGTTTCATTTCGCCACAGTTCGCACAAGTGCTCATACCAGGTACTGATAATTTGTAATGTGTACGACGCTTAGCTTTTTTAGCTTTTGAAGTTCTTCTAGCAGGTACTGCCATATTAACTACACCTCCTTAAATCATTTAGTACAAACAAGCAAGCTTATTTATACCATCTATTCCAATCTTACTTGTCATCGGAATCTTTATTATTATCTAATAAAGCTGACAATTTAGCAAGACGAGGATCAATATTAGTTTCTTCTTGTTGCTCTTGTTTTTGATAGTAGGCATCTTCAGACATCAATTCCCACGATTGACCTTTGACTGTTGCATCATTTAGTTTTTCTTCTTCAGTCAAAACTTGTAATGGTAAAGCAAGTAGTAAGTGATCTTCTACAGCTTCTGTCAAGTCAATAAGATCTTTTTCTAAAACCATTACAATCTCATCTGAGGCGATTAGCTCTTTTTGCGAAGCAAACTGCTCAGGCGTCATATAAATTTCCATTACATCTAATGACATTGGATAAGGTACTGGTTCTAATGAACGGGTTGATGCTAAGGTTAAGACTGTCTCGATGTTAAAATTGACAATATACTCAGTCTGATTGACCGTTAAAGTGCCTGTCACCCTAACTGGTTCGGCTGTGATAATCCCTGGGTCTCTTTGAGTCAGTGATACACTGACATCAGCTGTTTCTGAAAAGACTAGTGGTTCATCTCTGTATTTTTTCAATTCTAATAGTGACCATTTCATTCTTTTTTCACCTCTAAGCAACAAAAGTTATTATACTAGGCTTAGAAATGTTTGTCAATGATATTTTCTTGACAGACTCAACTAAAGCTCTTAAACAATTCAGTTGAGAAACGTTGATAAATCAACATTTCCACTTCTATTTAGACTATTTTATAACAATTTTGCTGACTTTCTTTTTATTTTTAATTATTTAAACGGCGATTTTTACCGACCATTTTAATCTCTTTGGATAAATAACGGATTCTTTCCATAATACGTTTTGCTTTTAAAGGTTCTTCTCCTTTTGTTGTGGTTGATAAGTGTTCTTTCTCTAATTGATCCATGCTTAAATTGGAACTAAAAAATGTTGGCAGTTGTTCTTGCATACGGTACTGTAAAATAACGCCTAGAACATCGTCTCTAATCCAAGGACTCAAAGACTCTGCGCCAATATCATCTAGCATCAAAATCTCAGCTTTTTTAATCGCATCGACTTTATCTACCACACTATTACTGCCAATAGCTGCCTTCATTTCAGTAGCCAAAGAAGAGAAATTTAAAAGCGTTGTTTGAACCTCATGGTCGGCTAACTCATTGGCAATGGCACCTAATAGATACGTCTTCCCCACACCAAAAGAACCTTGTAAATATAATCCTTGGTGAAACTCTTTGGGATTTTCTGTATATGAACGAATAAAGAAAAAAGCTTCAGCTAAGGCTTCTTTACGTTCACTAGACACGGTATAGTTATCAATACTTGCCTCTTTAATATCTTTTGGTACATTCATCGTCTTCACACGATTACTCAATTCTTGTGCCGCTTTTTTTGCTAATAATTCTTTAGTTGGAACATATGTCACGTCAATAAAATGAAAATTCATAAATAATTGCGGTTCATAACCGGGTGCAATCATTGTTGGATCATTTAACTTAAACTTCTTTTTTTCTTGAACAAATTCATACAATTTAGCATAACTTTTTGTAATAGCCTCATCAGTCAATTCTTCTCGGTGTTCTAAAATAAACTGAGCCACATCTGGATCTTCCATGACGTTGTTTACAAGTTCATCAAAACGAGAGCTCCAATTTTTCTTATCTAATACCTTGGTCAATTCATTTCCGACATTTTCCATTAACTTCCACCCTCTTCCTTAGGCTTTCTTAATTGACGCAGTTGTTCTTTGAAGAATTCTTCCTCTTCTTTAGAAACTGGCGTTTCTTCATTTTTCTGATCTACCCATTCTGGTAAACTTTCTTTTTTCAGTGGTATTTTACTGTTGTAGTAACGTTTTTGATTAGTCCCTTTTTTGGTATGTTGTGACTCCCCAGTTTCTAAAACCAATTCTTTCACTTTGGTTAGGGCATCTTCAGGTGTTTTAATACGAGATTGAGCCCAATCATTGGCAATTGAATTGGCATATTTAGCATTTAACATCTTATTATCTTTTGCAACCAAAATAAAATGTACCAGCACATTTATCACCGCATCAGGTAAACCTGATTGTTTCACAATATTTTCTAAAGCCCAACGCTCCTCATTCGCCACAAAGCCACCTTTTTGACGTTTTAAGGTATCCAAGAAAACCATAGGGTTAAATGCCTCACTTGACAAAATAACGTTTACCTCTACTGGTGTGAAGCCTTTTTGTAGTAAGGTGTTTTTTCGACGAACTTTTTGTTCTTCCTTCGTCAACTCACCTGTCGAATCGTCTGCTAGCGGCGTCTCGACTATTTGCTTTTTAGGTTTATGATACTGCTTAATAATTTGTTGGCGCAAACTATTCAAGTTGACTTTATTAGTGCTATAGTCAATTTCGGGCTCCAAGAGTCGCTTCATTTCTAACTCATCAATCCCGTATAATTTATGTAAAGTGTATATGGTCTCTTGACCTTCTTCTTCTAAATGTACCTTGTCCAAATACAGACCATTTAAAGATTCTAAAAAATAATCCCAATCAAAGCTAGCGTCTTTTACCGTTATCTTAGGCGTCGGTACTTGTTCAAGTTGAGCTTTAGTTTGGCTAAATAACTCTTGATGAGAACTCATACTCTGCTCGTGCCATTCGTAGACGTCTAAAAACTTCTGAGTTATTTCTAAATAATCTGATGTATCAATTTTTGGAATTCTAAAGCGTTTAACCAATTGTTCATACTTTACTTGTCCAACACTATCTATCAATAATAGACTCAACACATCATCGCTAAGGAAAGCTTGAGCTGTTTGCGGAGGAAAGAGTTCATACAAAAAGCGTCGTTGTTCTTTTGTTTGCTGAACATAAACTTTTAACAATCCAATCCCCTCTAAACGAGCACGCGCTTTATAGAGCCTAGGTAAATCAATCAGTAACTGATTAAATAGCTCTGCATGTCGCTGTTCATAACTATCATAGTCTGATGGGTCAATAGAGGATAGCAGTGTGTGATACAAGCCAAAAGCATCTATTCCAATTACCGGTTGATATAAAAAACTTAGCGCCTGTTCATGAGAACGTTCGATTGGCTTCACTATTTTAACAATAAAACTATCTTGTGGATGCAACTGTTTCCAAGCGTCGTTCCTCACAATACAGCCTCCTTATTTTTAATTTAAGACTTACCATCTTTATCGAGGATGTCTTGCATTTCTTTTAAGAAAACACTCATATCCTTAAACTGACGATAAACGCTTGCGAAACGGATATAAGCAATTTCGTCTAAGTCAACAAGATCTTCCATGACATATTCACCGATTAAGGTGGTTGAGACTTCATTTTCACCTAAGCTACGAACTTTATTTTCCACTTGGTCAACAATTTGTTCCATTTGCTCCATTGAGACAGGACGTTTTTCAGCTGAGCGAATTAAGCCTCTTAAAATTTTATCGCGATTAAATTCCTCACGTCCACCATTTTTTTTAATAACTAATAATGGGGCTGCTTCAATTCGTTCAAAGGTTGTAAATCTGAAGCCACAAGATTCACATTCACGGCGCCGACGAATAGCACGCCCCTCATCAGCTGGTCTACTATCGACCACACGCGACCCATTATATTGACATTTTGAACATTGCATTTTTTTCACCTCTATATTTTAGCTATCACCACTCGATAATAGTCGTATTCTAACTGTTATTATACCATGAAAACCAGTAATGGCATAGTATTGGCTTATTATACGAACAATTAAGAAAAACACCTGCCCATCATGGACAGGTGTTTTCATTTATTTTTATTGCTCCTTTAAAAAAGCAGCCACTTGCTGGTAAGTATTAGCACGTGACCCTCCATTATCGATGATAATATCGGCTCGCTTTTTTTTATCTTCAATGCTCATTTGACTTGCCATACGTTTTCTTGCTTCCACTTCAGTCAGTTGATCACGAGCCATTAGACGTTGGCACTGAATAACTTCTGGTACGTATACCACCATGACCCTATCCATTAACTCATCATAACCAGCTTCATAAAGTAAAGGAATATCACAAACAATCACAGCTTCTTTTTGTTGTTTAAACACGGCTAATTTTTTCATAAAGCTTGTCCTAATAAATCCTTTTAAGATAGTATCTAATTCTTGACGTTTCGTCTCATCTGAAAAGATGATAGTCCCAAGTTTTTGACGATCTAATTCCCTCTCTTTCGTCAATATACCTTCCCCAAAGTAAGTCACAATTGCTGCTAAACCAGGAGTCCCTGCTTGGACGACTTCTCTAGCAACTTGATCGGCATCGATTATCGCAAACCCTTGATCTCTTAAGTACTTTGTTACTGTACTCTTCCCAGTTGCAATACTACCTGTTACACCTAAAACAAAACTCATCCTAATTCTCTCCCATCTTTTTTAAGAGTTGACAGTTTGGACAAATATGAGTACCTCTTTGCGCAACTTTTAATTTAATAATTGGACTGCCACAAGTCACACATGGCATCCCAGTTTGACCATATACCTTTAATTCAGTTTGAAATTTACCAGCTTCTCCCAAAGCGTTTTTATATGTTCTAATAGTTGTTCCACCAGCTTCTACAGCACGACCTAAGACGCCAATGATAGCGTGATAAAGCTCTTCGCTTTCAGTCATAGTTAATGAATCCGCTGGTTGTTCTGGGTGTATTTGAGCAGCAAAGAGTGCCTCATCTACATAGATATTCCCTAAACCAGTAACCAACTTTTGCTCAAGCAATAAGGGTTTAATCGCTTTGTGTGATTTTTTCAACCCTTCTCTAAAGTCTGGCAACTTAAATTCAGTTGGGATGGGTTCTGGACCTAGTTTTAAAATTCCTTTATAATTTAAACTTTGATCTTTAGGTACTAAATTCATTCTACCAAACTTCCTAACATCTAAATAACGCAACTCTGTTTCATCTGTAAATTTAAAAATGACATGAGTATGCTTAGCTATATCATCATCTCTTTGATGACATTCATATTTTCCTTCCATCCGTAAGTGTGAAATTAAATCATAATGCGTCAATTTAATAATTAAGAATTTCCCACGACGCTGTAAACCTGTAATTTTTTCACCAATTAACGCTTGCTGAAAGCTTTCGACTTCAGGGCTCTCAATAATACGTGGCCAAAATACGGCAACTTCTAAGATTTCTTTTTCTAAAACTAATTGTTCTAAACCAATCCTAACAGCTTCTACTTCTGGTAATTCTGGCATGTATTTTCCTCTTTTCTTCTCTTAATAGTCAAAAAAGCCAAGAGATAACTCCTTGACTTTTCTTGCAACTGTCACTATTTAGCTTCGTACCAAGTATCGCCAACACTACTATCAACTTTTAGCGGCACACTCAATTCAACAGCTTGTTCCATCACTTCTTTGACCAGTTTTTCTAAGCGAGGTATCTCTGATTCGGGTGCTTCAAAAACCAACTCATCATGGACTTGTAATAACATAGTCGCTTCTAATTTTTCTGCTTTCAAACGTTTGGCCATTTGAATCATGGCAATTTTTAAAATATCAGCAGCACTTCCCTGAATTGGCGTGTTAATCGCTGTCCGCTCAGCAAATGTACGTAAGTTAAAATTACGAGCATTAATATCTGGTAGATAACGACGACGATGCCATAAAGTCTCCACATATCCTTTATCTTTCGCTTCACGTACAACTTCTTCCATGTACGTTTTAATCGCTGGATATTTTTCAAAATATTTATCAATAAATTCTTGAGCTTCAACACGACTAATGCCAAGATTTTGTGATAACCCATAATCGCTTATCCCATAAACAATCCCAAAATTGACAGCCTTGGCTTGACGACGAATGTTTGGCGTCACCTCTGATGTTTCGGCGACACCAAAGACACGCATAGCTGTACTAGCATGAATATCTTGGTCTTCTCTAAATGCTTCGCGCATGTGTTCATCTTGAGCAATATCAGCTAAAACACGTAACTCAATTTGAGAGTAATCTGATGAAAAAATTTGCCAGTCGGGATGACTTGGCACAAAAGCTTGACGAATTTTACGTCCTTCTTCTAAACGTACCGGAATATTTTGTAAATTGGGATCAACTGAACTTAGACGACCAGTTTGAGTCAACGTTTGAACATATCGTGTATGAATTTTGCCATCATTTGGATGGATTACTTTTAGAAGTCCTTCAACGTAAGTTGATTGAATTTTCATAATTTGACGATAATGTAAGATATCTTCAATAATTGGTGCTTGTTCTTTTAATTGTTCTAAAACATCCACGGCAGTTGAGTAACCTGTTTTCGTTTTTTTAATCACAGGCAATCCCATTTTTTCAAACAAGATAACACCCAATTGTTTCGGTGAATTAATATTAAATTCTTCACCCGCTTGTTCATAAATCCGCGTTTCAATCGCTTGTAGTTGGACTGCAAACTCTTGTTTCATTTCTTGTAAACGTTGAGCATTGACTGCAATACCAGTACTTTCCATCTCCGCCAATACATGACTCAAAGGTAACTCCATCTCATAAAATAGCTCACTTTGCTCTTTATCTGCCAATTTTTTTACTAAGGTCGGCTTAATCGTTTCTAAAGCTTTCACTTTACGAGCTAGATGACCAAAGAAAATAGACTCTTCTGGTATCGCAATCTTAGCGCCTTTCCCATAAATTGCCTCATCTCGTTCTAATTCATAGTAATCATGGTTAAAAGCTACTTCAGCCAGATCCTCACTCTTATCATTAGTATCAATCAAATAGGCTGCTAATAAACTATCAAAACTAATCCCTGTTAATTTAATCCCATAACGATGCAATAAGACCAAGTTAGCTTTAGCATCATAGACATTTTTATGACGTGTCTTATCTTCCAACCATTCTTGCATAAGAGGACTGTGTAACACACTGTCTCCTTGACTTACATATAAACTGTCGCAACTGCCCCAAGAAACCCCTTGAACTTCAGCTGTATGATAATTTTTATCTAGGATTTCGATATAGAAACTCATCTCATCAGTAAACATCTCCGGTGTCACATCAGCACTATCTAGAACGTGTTCAAATTGAATATCACTTAAACTTTCACCTGCTTCATCTAGTTGGCTTGTATCTAGCTTATTTAAGAGTTGTTTGAACTCCATCTCACGATAAAAAGGGACCAATTTTTCTAACTCTTTTCCTTCATATAGAAGACTGTCTACGACAATCTCAATTGGTGCGTTAGTATCAATTGTTGCTAATTTCTTGCTTAAGAAAGCTTGCTCACGATCATTAATTAAATTTTCCTTCATCTTGCTTTGTTTTAAGTCGTCAATATGTTCATATAAATTTTCCACAGAACCATATTCATGTAACAGTTTGAGAGCTGTTTTCTCACCAACTCTCGTCACACCAGGGATATTATCTGAGCTATCTCCAGCTAGACCTTTCATATCAACAATTTGCATCGGCTCTAAACCATACTTTTCCTTAATAAAGGCCGGCGTGTAAGTTACGAGTTCGCTAACACCTCTAGAGGTCACCTCAACTCTAATAGTCTCAGAAGCTAGCTGAGTTAAATCCTTATCTCCTGAAAGAACGACAACGTCATACTCTGTAGGATCAACTCGTTTGGCTAGTGTTCCAATAATATCATCTGCTTCATAATCTGCTAATTCATAATGCTTAATCCCACAGGCTTCTATCAACTCCCGAATATAAGGCATCTGTTCTTTAAATTCACCTGGTGTTTTAGCACGTCCTGCTTTATACTCATCAAAAAAAGCGTGCCTAAAAGTGGTCTTCCCTGCATCGAAAGCAATTAGAACATGACTAGGTTTTTCCTTTTCCATAATGCTCTCTAACATATTGTTAAAGAACAAGACCGCATTAGTATGTAATCCCGTTTTAGTTTTAAATGATTCAAAATTTTGGACGGCATAAAAGGCTCTAAAGGCAATACTGTTTCCATCAATTAATAATAATTTATTTTTAGGCATATTTGTTCTCCATTCTCTTTTCTCACTTTTATTTTACCAAAAAAAACACGACTATGCGATGTTAAGGGGCTGGTTAGTTTGATAATTTTAAACTTACTGACTATTCTCTCACTAACCATTCACAATCAGTTAAACCACTCCATTACTTTTATTTATTTTATAAACAAATAGGGTCACAACAAAAAATGACTTACTGTGGCTTTAATAGCCAAAGTAAGTCATTTTTTATGCTTAATTATTGAAAAATCTAACTATTAATCACGACTACCAAAGATACGTAAGAATGAAATTAATAAGTTGATAAAGTCTAAGTATAATTGTAACGCACAGAAAATCGCAATACCATTAATCTCTTGACTATCACCATATTGATAATAGTAAGCCTTGATTTTTTGATGGTCATAAGCTGTTAATCCTGCAAAAATAAATATGGTCACAATTGAGATAAACATTGAAACTGGACTACTATGTAATAAGAAAGCATTTAATAAAATCACAATAATAACCCCAATTAAGGCACTACGCATGGCATGTGCCATTCCTGATAAATCTTTTTTAGTACGGTAGCCTAATACTGCCATCACACCATATGTTACAGCAGCTGAAATAAAGGCATTGGTGATAGATTCTTGCGTATACATGCTCAAGGTAAAGCTTAAGACCACTCCATTGATTGCGGCATAAGCAATAAAGCCACCTAGCGCTAAGGTTGGGTTTTTAACCGCTTTAGCGCTTAACATTAATACTAACCCAATCTCGATTGCCCATAGGATAAACAAACCGCCAGGAACGCTTGCTACAAAACGATAAATCGAATCTTCAAAGACTGTTAACGTTAGATATGAGGTTAAAGCACTAATACCAACCCCCATCCCCATATAGGCATATATTTTAGCAAAAAAGGCTGAGATACCAGTTCTTTCAGCTGTTTGATTATAATTATTCATTTAAACACTCCTTTTATTCTACTTCTTCTGAATTTTTTGCTGGTGGTTGGACAATAACAACGGCATCCAAGACACGATTTTCTTTTTCATTTACTGCCTCAACTGATATAGTCACAACTTCTTTCATTTTATCAACTTTGATTACTTCAAAATCAAAGGTTAAGGTTTCATAGTGATAGACGGGTTCGATAAAGTTAATTGAAAAATTAACCACATGCGAGCCTGGTCCTGGTAAATGTTTAGACACTGCACTTGTCACAATTCCCATCAACATTGCTGAGGGCACAATTGGTTTTTCATACGCAGTTGTTTTGGCATAGTCATGTTGAATATACAGTGGGTTGGCATCATTTGTTAACCCTAAATATAATAACAACTGACTGTCTTCAATTGATTCTGTCACACTTAGTGACTGGCCTTCTTCTATCTCATTTATTGTGTTGCCGATTTTTCTTGGCTTTCCAATCATTTTAAAAGAGACACCTCCATTTTCTATACTATTTATTGTACCAAATCCCAACAAAAGAGCAAGTATGATCACTTAAAACTTATTTCTAAAAATTGATTTTTATTATAAAAAAAAAGCTCTTCCAATGAAGAGCTTTTCCCAATTACATACTATTTTTTCTTGTTGTTCCTAATAATCTTTCATAGGCTTGTTGGAATTTTTGAACATCGCCGGCGCCCATGAAAATTACGACAGCATCATGGTAATCTAATAATGGTGATACATTATCTTCAGAAATAACTTGTCCACCTTTAGTAATTTTTTCACCTAAATCTTCAATTTTTACATCACCTTGAACTTCACGGGCAGACCCGAAAATATCACATAGATAAACATGATCTGCTAGGTCAAGGGCTTCCCCAAACTCATCTAATAAAGCAACTGTACGCGTAAAGGTATGTGGTTGGAAGACACCAATCACTTTTTTATCTGGGTACTTTTGACGAGCACCATCGATTGTAGCACGAATCTCTGCCGGATGGTGGGCATAATCATCAACAATAATCATATCATCAACTTTTTTCTCACTAAAACGACGTTTAACACCACCAAACGTCGCCATTTCTGTTGCGACTTTTATTAAGTCAATGTTTTCTAAGTGAGAAATAGCAATCACACCTAAAGCGTTATAAACATTGTGCATACCAAAGGCTGGTAATTCAAAATGTCCAATCACTTCATCTTTATAAGTTACATCAAATTCTGATCCTGTTGTCGTACGTTCAATATTAATCGCACGGAAATCATCATTTTCATTCGTTCCATAGTAATAAATTGGCGCTTTTGTTTCTAACTTTCTTAATTGTTCATCATCCCCAAAGACAACTAAGCCCTTTGAAACTTGAGATGAGAAAGTTTGGAAAGCATCTAAAACATCATCTAGACTCTTATAGTAATCCGGATGATCAAAATCAATATTGGTAATAATCGCATAATCTGGAGAATAAGCTAAGAAATGACGACGATATTCACAAGCCTCAAAAGCAAAATAATCAGCATTAGCTACGCCATGTCCTGTACCGTCTCCAATTAAATAACTAGTTGGAACAATACCACTCATGATATGGGCCAATAAACCTGTTGTACTTGTCTTACCGTGTGCGCCTGTTACAGCAATACTTGTAAAGTTTTTGATAAATTCACCAATAAAGCGATGATATCTCACAACACGTAAGCCTTTTTTTAAAGCTTCTTGAATCTCACGGTGATTATCTTCGTAGGCATTGCCTGCAATAACAATCATGCCCTCTTTGATATTAGCTTCATCAAAAGGATAGATTGGCACACCTGCTTTTTCTAACTCTCTTTGAGTGAAACAATATTTTTCAATATCGGATCCTTGTACACGATAACCTTTTTCATGCAAAATTAAAGCTAGGGCGCTCATCCCTGCTCCTTTTATTCCTACAAAATGGTAGATTGGTGCCACTTTTTTATCCATAAAAATCCTCTTTTCTGATTTTTAAAATCTCCGTTAAGTTTATATTAACAGCCTAACAAATTTATATCGTTTTATATTATCTTACATTGTCACAAAAAATTCAATCAAAAACCCTTAGTTACTTAAAAAAAGTAAGTGATTAATTTTTAATCAAAATATTTATTGGTAATCGTCGGATTGTCCTCATCTATTAACCAATTCAATGATTTTTCTAATCTTGGCGTGGCTTTTTTTTGTATCTCACCGACTTCTTCACTCACTACTT
Source organism: Vagococcus intermedius (assembly GCF_029144185.1). Classification (NCBI taxonomy): domain Bacteria; kingdom Bacillati; phylum Bacillota; class Bacilli; order Lactobacillales; family Enterococcaceae; genus Vagococcus; species Vagococcus intermedius. The sequence goes on from NZ_CP110232.1 coordinate 1,473,909, forward strand.
TTTCAGGTTCAGACATGTTTGCTAACTCATCCTCCTTAGCTAGCAAGGTAACGTCAGCTTCTTTTTTCTTAAAGCGTGTCAATAACTCGTCTTTATCTTTAAGAGCTTCAGCTTCAATTTGCTCTTTTTCTTGTAACTTAGCTACCTGTGATTCTGGGATTTTTTTCGCGATAAATCCTCTATTTTTCAAACCACGAGTTGGAATTACTTCATCATATTTATCTGCCACTGTTCTTTTAGGTACCTCACCTACTAAAGTCTCACTAACATTGGCTTGATTTCGACGTTGACGTTTCTTTTCAAAGCTTGATTGATAATCATTATAAAATTTAGGTTTTCTAATCTCTTTGACTGGCTCGTTGACTTTCGGAGCTTTTAAATAGGTCCCTTTTTCGTCATAGTCAGAGCTTATCGCGTCACTTTTTTCTGTTTTAATTATTTTATTAGTGTCATGGGACTCCGCAAAATTTGATGTTTGTACCGGTTCTTCACTAGTGTTTACCGGGAAATCATTTTCTAAAAAAGAACGCATATCGCTTTCCTTTATTTTAACTTTTTCGTTATCATCAAACAGAGGGAATCTAAAATACTTACGTTTGTTTGAAAACTCCGTCATTAGTCACCCATCCTTAAATTATATCTAACAATCAGTGTATCATATTTTTATACGAGACAAAACACTTCATGATTATTTTAATTAAATAATTAAAATGATGGCGACTTTCAGTTCCTTAAGTTATGATATATAAGGAAATATTGAAGGAGGGTTACTATGTACAAAGCAATTGTTAGTGATATTGACGAAACATTAATTACAGAAGATGGGATTATCTCCCCTGCTAATCTAGCAGCAATAAATAAAGCACAAGATTTAGGAATTCATTTTATTCCTGCAACTGGTCGTAGCTTTAATGATTTTCAACACATTCTAAAAGCAACAGACATTCATAATAAAAAAGAGACCTATTCTATTTCATATAATGGTGGTGTAACAACTGAAAATTTTGAAAATACCATCTTAGATCAAACTAACTTAACATTTGAGCAAGCTTTACAAATTTTCAATCTAGGTGTAGCTGAAGATGTTTTGATTCATGTCTTTACACTGACTGATATTTTCACTTATCGCATGAATGATAATGAAAAAGGCTTCCTAGACGATCATGTTGTAATTAACGTTATGGAGACACCGTCAATTGAACATTTACGTGATGACGCCATTTTAAAAATAAATTTTCAACATGCTGATATGACTTGTTTACAAGCGATTGAAGACTCACTCCCAATCGAGCTGAAAAACAGCTTAGATATCAATTATTCTTCTCATCGTTATATTGAATTTAATCCACATGGCATCAACAAAGGAAATGCTCTAGCTAAACTTTTAAAACGTCTGGCTATTCAGCCAGAAGAAGTGCTGGCCATTGGAGATAATATGAATGACCGGACAATGGTCGCCTTAGCAGGGACTGGTGTGGCAGTTGCCAATGCTGTTCCAGAACTTAAAGAACAGGCTAATTATATTTGTAAAAATGATCATAATAACAGTGCTGTATCAGAGGCAATTAACAAATTCATCCTAAATAAATAAAAAAACGTAGCTAAGTTAGCTACGTTTTTTTATTTAACTTTTTTATCTAGAACAACTCGTTGACCACCATCATCCAACATCACTTCACCGACTAATTCATAACCTACTTTCGTTAAGATATGTTGCATTCCTTTATTGTCAGCATGAGTATCAACTCGAATCACTTGCCGATTAGCTAATTTTGTGACCCTCTCAGCCCAAGCTAAAAGCTCATAAGACACGCCTTTGGTAGGATGCTCCCTATTGATCGCCAAACGATGGATCACAGTGTAAGGCTCATCATATCGCCATGCACCTGCTTTTAAACCTCCATAACAGGTTTCTTCCAACAAACTAACCACAATCGTCCCTACAATCATTCCCTCTTCTTTTTTTACATAACACTGTTTTGCAGTGATGTCCTGTTCAAGAACTGTAAACTCCGGGTAACTCCCTTGCCACTGATCAATCCCTAATGCTTTAAAGTAAGCCGTTCCTTGATTAAAAATTCTCATTAATTCTGGAATATCTGCCTGACTTGCTAATGTTATCATCTGCTCACCTCACTCTTTTTATTAGTTATCATAATAAAAAACAAGGCTAAAAGCTAGTCCTTTATCATAAGTTAACTACGCACTAAGATATTTATTACTCACATCCCCACCATAATATTTTTGATTTTGAACTGATCACTTTAATAACTTTTATTTTTTAAAACAAGACAAGTAATTACTGTCCAATTTATGCAAAAGAATTAAAATCAGAGCAGTCTCAAGGCTTAGAAGATAAATAGCAGCATTATTTTAATATAAACAAATCCATTATATATAATAAAAATCGGCTTTGTTTATATAAATCGTTTGCTATCACGTCCCTTTGCTTTCTTTTCTGTTGATAAATCAGTTAAAACTAATAGTTTTGCTGTCATATCACAGCTCCCTATTTAAAGGTTTTCATTCCTTACTAGGATACACTGCTTGTTAATTATCGTGACTCCTTTGACTTAATAAATGACAATTGTCATATTACCTCATGACATCAAGTACTTATCTAATCGCTACTCATTCTTTATAGTAGTAGAAAAGGAGGTATTACTAATGGAACAACCTATTCTAAACGTCAACACTATTAGCAAATCGTATAAGCACAATTTAATTCTAAATAATATTTCATTTGAGTTGTATAAAGGTGAAATAGTCGCACTTTTAGGTGAAAATGGTGCTGGTAAGTCAACTTTAATCTCAATTATCACGCACCTGATAAGTAGTGATAATGGACAGGTTAAATTGTTTGGTAAAAATGCGTTTGAAAAATCCGATCGAGAAACTATTGGTGTCATGCTTCAACACTCTTTTTCATTATCAAAAGTTACCGTCAAAGAAAGTCTCATGCTAGCAAGAACCTACTATTCTAATCCTCTTTCTTATGAAGAACTGATAATTCTAGCTGATTTAAAAGAGAAAGAAGATACTTTCATTACAACATTATCTGGTGGGCAAAACCGACGCCTCTCTTTTGCTATTACAATGGCAGGAAATCCCGAACTCATATTCTTAGACGAACCTACTGCCGGTATGGACAGTCATGCACGTTATCATTTTTGGAAAAAAATATCTTATTATCAAAAACAAGGAAAAACCTTTTTAATTACAAGTCATTATCTAGAGGAGTTGGAGGCTATTGCCTCGCGCCTTTTAATTTTAAAAGATAAAAATCTGACTTTTAATGGTAGTATTGAACAACTTAGAAAACATGCCGGACAAACTGAAATAAGTTTCAATAGCGAGCTTCCTTTTACTTCTTTTAAAACATTTTCAACAATTGTCAGCCACTCTGTAACCGGAACACGGTATCACTTTCTTACAAATGATACGAATGGTTTTATTAAAGAGCTTGTCCCCCATCTTACAGATGTACATAATCTATCAATCAAGCCACATTCACTTGAAACACTTTTTAACCAACTAAACAAAGGAGATAATTAATATGACACGTTTCGGCTATCAGCTCCAGCTCACTTTTAAACGATTGATTTTACGCAATTTGAAATTTTTCTTTTTCAATTTAATTTTACCGTTAATCTTTTATCTTTTATTTACAAAAATAATGACTATAGACATGCCAAAAGAAGCTCTAGTAGTGTGGAAAGAAAATTATCTTATCAGTATGATGCTCTATAGTATGCTTTTAAGTGCAGTAATTAGCATCTCCAATACTTTGCACGATGATAATACACAACATTTCACACTCTTTATTGAACTAACCCCTGCTCCCAAAATATACTATTATTTTTCAACGCTTCTTGTTTTTATTTGCATGTCTAGTCTATCAACCTTAGGCTTAGGACTATTTGGAATCCTTGTTAACCATGTCAGTTTTTCTTTGTTATCTTGGGCATTTCTAATTTTTATTTTACCTATTATTGCTTCTCCCATGATGTTAATTGGAATCATGATTTCTTTTAGTGGCTCTAGTAATGTGATAAACTTACTAAGTAATCTAATCGTCTTTCCTACAGCAATTTTAAGTGGTCTGTGATTTCCTTTAGAAATTTTGCCTCAGTGGGTTCAGAAAATCGGCAGTAAGCTATTCCCTTATCACTTAGCTAGTTTAAGTCGATCAATTTGTCACAGTACAACACCATTCAGTCGAAGTAGTCTCATTTACATTGTAATCTGGACGTTTTTTTTAGGAGCATTAACTTGGATATTTAATTTCTTACATAACAAAAAGGAGCCTTATCGTCTATGACGTCATTTTTAAAACGCCATATCTTATTCCCTGAAAAATTTGGATTGACACCCTATTTTTGGTTACTATTTATGGTGCCGATTATTCTTTCTTTATTCCCTATTAGTACAACTTATGATTATTTTTTATTAGCGTTAATCCTTTTATTTTTAAAAGCGTACCGTGATGCCTATACCATTACAGCACTTTTTCCTCTAAATATTTTGACTCAACTACTTATTGCGATAGTCTTAGGCATTACTAAACAAAATGGATACTTATTTATTTTTACAGCTTGGGAAATTGGTTCCATTCCTTTAGCTAAAAATACCTACAACAAGTATCTCATTGGCTATTATTTGGCCTGCTCGATTAGTTTTATTGGGAGCACACTGCTTCAGAATTTCTCTTCAATTACAGAATGGGCAGAACTTATATTACCTCTAGCCTTTGCTATTGGCTCACCACTAGCAGCTCGTTCTATGTGGAGTTCTTTCCGAAAAAGTGAGCAACTCCGCCGAAATAACCAACGTTTGGAAGCTATTATCAAACAAAGTGAACGTGACCGTATTGCACGTGATTTACATGATACTGTCGGTCAAACCTTTTCTATTATTACACTTAAAACAGAGCTGGCTCAAAAATTACTAAAAAAAGAGCCAATACTTGCTGAAAAAGAACTTTCTGAAATCGCTCAGCTATCAAGGTCTAGCTTAAATTCAGTCAGATCTATCGTAAATAACTTACATGAAAAGAATCTCGCTCAAACCATGATAGAAGAAGAAAATAATTTAAAACTAGCAAACATTACTGTTCAAAGTACAAATGAAACGCTTTCTAACTCTTGGCCAATCAATATCCAACATATTTTTTCATCTGTAATAACTGAATCTGTTACCAATATGATAAGACACAGCCATGCTCAACTTGCTACTTTTACTTTTAAAGAAAGTTCAACTACGTATTTTTTAGAGATAAAAGATAATGGTATTGGTATTCAAACCATACGTTCAGGCGCATTTGGTCTAACGAGTATGGAACAACGAATGATAGAAGCTGGTGGAAGCCTTAGCATAAGTACTTCTGCGGGAACTATTCTAACATTTACACTACCCAAGGAGGTCACATTATGACAACACTCTATATTGCCGAAGACCAAGAGATGTTAAAAACTGCACTGGTTACCATTCTCAATCTAGAAGATGACTTTACAGTAATTGGCTCCTCTACTAATGGGAAAACAGCCTTATCAGATATTCGAAAATTACAGCCTGATGTCGCGATTTTAGACATCGAAATGCCAAAACTAACGGGGTTAGAAGTAGCCGCACAATTAAAAGAAGCCTTACCCGCAACCAAGTGTGTCATTCTAACCACATTTTCCTTAGAAAATTACTTTCAACAAGCCGTTACAGCTGATGTTAGCGCTTATCTTTTAAAAGATAGTCCTAGTGATTTTTTAATTCAAACTATCCGCTCTGTTCTAAATGGCGCGACTATTTACTCCCCCGAACTTGTAAAAAATGTATTACGGGCAGAAAAAAACCCTCTAAGTAAAAGGGAGCTCGAGATTCTAGCTCATATTCAACACGGCTTATCTACACAAGAAATTGCCAAAACTGTGTTCCTATCAGAAGGAACTGTTCGTAATTATATCTCTGCTATCCTAAGCAAAACCGGTACGCGTTCACGTATCGAAGCGATTAATGTGGCAACACAACATCACTGGCTATAAAAAAACAATCAGAACACTCTGATTGTTTTTTTACTTAAATTCGCTCCCCAGTCTTTTCTGTAAAGACTTCTTTCCCACAAAAATCAGGTAATAATAACTCTGGAGATATTTTTTTAATACCCAACATACAGTTTATCTTTAAACTATTTAAAAAAAGCTCCCAACTACATTCACTTTTATTGAATGTAGCTGGGAGCTTTTTCATTATTAGGACACTCACACCTGTGACATCACAGATAGCCGTGATTTATTTTTCTAACCAGTTGGTTACAGCTTCTAAAGCCTCTTTAATACCTGCGGGATTTTTACCACCAGCTTGAGCCATATCAGGACGTCCACCACCGCCACCACCTACAAGTGGTGCGATTGCTTTGATTAAATCACCTGCTTTAAAGCCTTTTTCATTAGCTGATTTCGACATTGCTACTAATAAGTTAGCTTTTTCGCCTTGCGCTGTTCCTAAAACTAAAACATCTGATAATTCTTTTTGTTTCCATTGATCAGCTAATTGACGTAATTGATTCATATCTTTCACTGTCACTTTAGCTGTGATATAAGTTAAGCCTTTTGCTTCTTTGACTTCTTTGAAAACATCACCTGCTTGTTGGCTTGCTAATTTCGTACTTAAGCTATCATTTTCTTTTTGTAACTCTTTTAATTGTTTTTGTAATTGCTCTACTTTATTTGGCACTTCTTTTAATTGAGGCGCTTTAACTAAACCGGCAATTTGTTTTAAGAAGCCTTCTTCTTCGCACAACACATCGTAAGCTTCTTTACTTGTAACAGCTTCAATACGACGAACTCCGGCCCCAATACCTGATTCAGATAAAATCTTGAATACCCCAATATCAGAAGTATTTGTGACATGAGTTCCTCCACACAATTCAATTGAGTAGCCTCCGATATTGACAACACGGACTTCTTTACCGTATTTCTCACCGAATAATGCCATAGCCCCCATCTCTTTAGCTGTTTCAACATCAGTTTCCACTGTTTCAACGACTAAGGCTTCCCAAATTTTTTCGTTGACAATTTGTTCCATTTGCGCTAATTCTTCAGCTGTTACTTGACCAAAGTGAGTAAAGTCAAAACGTAAATGTTCTGGTGTCACAAGTGAGCCTGCTTGGTTAGCATGATCCCCTAACACATCTTTCAGAGCACGGTGTAACAAGTGAGTCGCTGTATGATTTTTAAGAACTTTTATGCGACGGTTACGGTCGACTTTTAAAACATATTTTTGCCCTTTTTTAAGTTCAGCTGTTACTGATACTTTATGCAGAGCCTGACCATTTGGTGCTTTTTGAACGTCGGAAACAGTTGCTACAACTTCGCCAGTTTCTGTTGTAAGCACACCCATATCATAAGTTTGTCCACCCATTTCTGCGTAGAATGGTGTTTCATTAAAAATTAATTGAGCCTCACCTGTTGAAACTGAGTCAACTAACGTTTCATTTTCAATGATTACTGACAAGGTGCCAGTCGCTTCTGTCTGATCATATCCGACAAACACACTGTCTTCTTTAATAGCTGTTAATAGAGCAGATTGAACGTTCATTGATTGATCAGTGTTACGAGCTGAACGGGCACGTTCACGTTGGGCTTCCATCTCTTGTTCAAACCCAGCATGATCGACAGTTAGACCCGCTTCTTCAGCAATTTCTTCGGTTAATTCAACCGGAAAACCAAAGGTGTCGTAAAGTTTGAAGATGTCTTTACCAGCTAATTTTGATTGATTATCAGCTTTTAATTTTTCAATTAAGTCAGTTAAAATTTGTAACCCATCATTAATCGTTTCATGGAAACGTTCTTCTTCGGTTTTGATAACTTTTTGAATGAAATCCATTTTTTCTGTAACTTCTGGGTAGTATGATGACATAATATCTGCCACAACAGGCACCAATTGATACATAAATGGTTTATGAATACCTAGTTTTTTACCATGCATCACAGAGCGACGTAATAAACGACGTAACACATAGCCACGGCCTTCATTTGATGGTAAAGCCCCATCACCAATAGCAAAGGCTACCGCACGCGTGTGGTCAGCGATTACTTTAAATGATGTGTCTACGGCAGCATCTTTGCCGTAAATTTGGCCATCACTTAATTTAGCTGTCGCTTCAATAATTGGAACAAATAAATCTGTTTCAAAGTTAGTTGGTGCATCTTGAATAATTGAAAGCATACGTTCAAGACCCATACCCGTATCAATATTTTTATTAGGTAGCGGTTCATAGGTATCTTCTAATGTATGGTTAAATTCTGAAAATACTAAATTCCAAATTTCTAAGTAACGTTCATTTTCGCCACCAGGATAGTTTTCAGGATCATCCTCGGCAACATCATTAAATTCTTCTCCACGATCAAAGAAAATTTCTGAGTTAGGACCACATGGGCCCGCCCCAATATCCCAAAAGTTATCTTTCACATCAACGACGCGATCTGATGATAAGCCTACTTCTTCTTCCCAAATACGACGTGCTTCTTTATCTTCTGGATAAACTGTTACATATAATTTATCAACATCAAAGCCAATCCAATTTTTATCAGTTAAAAATTCCCACGCCCAATGAATCGCTTCTTTCTTTTGATAATCCCCAATCGAAAAGTTTCCTAACATTTCAAACATGGTATGGTGGCGTGCTGTCCGTCCTACATTTTCAATATCATTTGTACGAATACTCTTTTGAGCATTAACAATTCTTGGATTTTCCGGAACAACTGACCCATCAAAATATTTTTTTAATGTAGCTACACCTGAATTAATCCATAATAAAGTCGGATCATTTACTGGCACTAGTGAGGCACTTGGCTCTACTGTATGTCCTTTTGTTTTGAAGAAGTCTAAATACATTTGGCGAACTTGACTACTTGATAATTTTTTCATTGTTTTCTTCCTTCCTTTTATAAAAAAACATTTTAAATAACAAAAAAACACCATGCAAAACAAGGACGACAACTCGCGGTACCACCTTGTTTGCAATGATGTTTAACTTTCATTACCTCTTAAGCCCGATAACGCTGGGGTGCGTGACAATTTCTTGCCAATTCTATCAAAGGGAGCACTTTGAAACTGTTTAGACTTTTCTCTCAGCATCTGAAAAGTTCTCTGACTAAACAAGGAAACAAAACATATCCTTTTTCATTAAAATTATAATCAATCTAGCTTTAAAAGTCAATTTTTTATTACAAACCGCCTTAATATAAAGCAACTAGTAACTTAGTAGCCACCCTTTGAGAAAACCTATTAACATAAATAATAAGAATAACCCTAACATAATTAATAAAGTAATCCCTAGTAACCTTCTTAGTGACATTTCAAACACTCACTTTCCTTCTACATTTCACATAATAATAATTGCTTTGCGGTAGTCATATAAACAAGGGTTAAGTCCTGCAAGCTCTTTTTCTAGCACTAACTTTTGATAAGTAGGCCACTCGCTAAAGGCCAATGATAGTTTATTAGTTGAACCTAGATAAATTTTTAATTTACGACAGTAATCTTGATCAGTTAGCTCGAACTTCGGGAAATGACTGTTAAGTTGTAATTCAAATGGTGCCTTCTCACTTACTTCGCTAACTAACCCGGTCGATTCCCTTTGCTTGACTGTTTCTAGGAAGTGACTACCTAAAACGGCTTCCCAAGCATCTTCTGAAAGCAACTGATACCCTTGACGATACAATCTCAATAACAGCTCACCATAAGTTTCTACTTCCACAGAATAAATATCATACACTTCCGGATTTAGAACTTGTTGTTCCAAGTAAAATAGCTTTGGCTTTAAATAATGGGTGGGAAACTCCCATATGAGACTCGTTAAAAAATCTAGATCAGGCTGTAGCACTTCTTTAATCTCACCTTTAAATAAATCAAAAAAAGCTTGATCTCCTTGGTATTCCCCTCTCACCAGATGATAGTGACCTTTTAGTTTCACTCCAGCTGGTTGGCTTTTTTGTGCCACAAACATTGGGGACGTTGATCCTAAACGTTGGGGACTGTGGCTAAACAGCTCACCTTCTAAACAGTGCCAGGCCTTCGGCAAGGTGGTTATTTCTAGTGAGCTGCTTTCTAAAGAGCTTCCAAGCTCCCAATCTGTGATACTTGGAATAAATATAAACTCATCGCCATCTAAAGTAATCGCAATGGTTCGGCACTCTTGATTCTTTAAAATCAATGTTTCCACTCTCACATTAGACCATTTTATTTTAGAATTAATGCAAGCTAAAAGAACATCATCAACTAAATTTAGCTTCTGGTCATCTGATAGTTCTTGCCAGATTGGTAACGTTAAATAATCTGCATACTTCACTGTCAATCCACTTCTTTCAGCATTTTAACTTGAGTATCGCCTTAATCCATATATTTCGCCAAAAATTCAGACACTTTAGCTTTGTATTTTACTGTTTCTTTGGTAAAGGCCTCAGCATGACCTGCTCCTTTAACCAGATATAGTTCTTTTGGCCCTTTTGTTGCTTCATATAAAGGATAAACCATTTCCGTTGGAACAAAGTCATCCTTATCACCATGAATAAATAGAATTGGTAAGTTATTATGTGCTAATTGTTTGACTGCACTAGCTTCTTTAAAATTATAACCAGCACGCATCTCAGAATAAATTGAAGTTAGGGGAATCAATGGAAATGATGACAGATTAAACATCTCGTTCAATTGATATTTTAATTCGTTTTCGACTGTATCATAACCACAATCTTCAATAATTAACTTAACATTATCAGGCAGTTGTTCTCCTGCTGCCATTAAAACGGTTGATGCTCCCATACTGACACCAAATAACACAATCTCAACCTTCTGATTATAAGCTTTGACCATTTGCTGAATCCAATTGACATAATCTAAGCGATCAGGCCACCCAAAACCGATATACTCGCCTTCACTTGTCCCATGGGCTCTCGCATCAGGAATCAGTAAATCAAAGCCTTCTTCATAAAACATTTTTCCAAAATCCTGCATATGTTTACCGTCACTGGTATAACCATGAGCTAAAATTGCAAGTTTTGGTGTGCCTTTTTGTTTTTGCTTAAATTGAACACCATTTAAGGTCAAACCATCTTCAGTTTTTTGACGCACGGCCACTGGCTTTTCTTTGGCAAACTCCCAGGTTTCATAAGCAGCGCCATCAGCTCCACTGGCGTCTGAGGAACTAATGAAATCCTTATCCCCACGAACAATTGCATAGTTAAATAAATAATTAACTCCCCAAGCAACACCCCCTGTGGCTAAAACTAAAACAATGATTAAACTAATGATTACTTTTATTTTCATACTTTTTCCCCATTTCTTTCTCATTTCATTTAAACTAAGGTTAGTATTATTTTGACTTCATTATTATAAAGGAGATTTTGATAATTGCAAACATTTTTGTCTAATAAACCCTTCGTAAGAGCTTATTCTTACCATTTACGTATGATAGTTTTTGTACAAGAACAACACATTAGTCCTGAACTAGAATTTGATGAGTTAGATACTGATCACAGATACTATCTTATCACAATAAATGAAGGAAAACCGGTGGGGACTGCTCGCTATCAGTTTAAGGAACAAGGTGTCCTACAACCAGATCGTTTATGTGTCCACCCCGACTATCGCGGGCAAGGAATTGGTCGTAACTTACTTAATGAATTAGAAAAACAAGCCCTGAAGGATGGTTGTCATCACTCGTTATTGAGCGCTGAAGTGACGGCGATTCCTTTCTATGTAAAATCAGGTTATCACCAAGTATCCGACACTTATTTAGAAGATGGTCTTCCCTGTGTGCAGATGAAAAAAAAGTTACGGGCTTAGTAGCCCGTAACTTTTCTAGTTTAACGTTTTGTTTTTTTTGATTTTTTCATTGCTCTAGCTTGTGCTCGGCGTTCAATCTTACGTGTTTGACGCTCTTTATCAGCAATTACCCAGCCAATTTTTTTCTTGTAAGCTGGTTTAATTTTTTTCTTTTTCTTCTTAACTAAACCAATCATCTCGATATCTAAATCTTTACGAGACTTATCACGTTTGGTACGACGATTACGGTCATAACCATCAATAATTTCTTTACCTTTAATTTCCTTAGGTACAAACGTAATTCCTAATTTTTCAATCTCATTAATAGCATTTTCATCATTTGGTTCGTATAAAGTAATCGCTGTCCCTTTCATACCATTACGTCCCGTACGACCAACACGGTGAATAAAGAAATCTAATTCATTCGGAACCTCCGCGTTAATAACATGAGAAACCCCTTCAATATCAATCCCACGGGCGGCTAAATCAGTCGCCACAACATATTGGAACTCTAAGTTTTGAACTTGCTTCATCACGCGTTTACGTTCACGAGGTAAAATATCACCATGAATTTTAGCTACTTTTAAGCCTTGAGCTTTTAAATAATTAGCAATTTCATCAACTCGTTGTTTTGTATTGGCAAACACAATCGCCAAATATGGTTGACCCGTTGTTAATAATTGATGAATAACTTGATTATTATTTTTACCTTTAGTTGAAATTAACCAATTATCAATAGAATCAGAAATAATTGATTTTGGTTTGATATGTTCAATCACTGGATTTTCCATATATTTTTTCAAAAATGGTTTTAAATTTTCTGGAATCGTTGCTGAGAAAACTAGCATTTGTAAACGACTTGGTAAACTGCTAGCAATCTTATCAACATCTTCTAAGAAACCTAAATCTAAGGTCATATCCGCTTCATCAACAACAAAAGCTGTCGCTGTATGTGTCCCTAAAGCTTTTTCATTCATTAAATCTAAGATACGTCCTGGTGTCCCAATTGCGACGTGAGGTTGTTGATTTTGTAATTTAGCAATTTGACGTTTTTTGTCAGTTCCGCCAACAAAGGCTGAGACCCGAACAGCATCATTTGAAAATGATGCTAGTTGTTCTGCTGCTTTAAATATTTGATTTGCTAACTCACGACTTGGAGCTGTGATTAAAACTTGTACTTCATCTTTCGTTGGATCAATTTTATTCATTAATGGTAGTAAAAACGTATGTGTTTTACCTGAACCAGTTTGTGATTGTCCGACAACACTTTTTCCTTTATTAATAACTGGAATTAGTTTTTCTTGAACTTCTGTTGGTGTTTTAAATCCTTTATCTTCTAATGCTGCTTCCAAGAAAGGTTTTAAATTGAATTGTTTAAATGTCGCCAACATCGTCACCTCTTCCTTTTTCTTTAATTTATTCCCTGTTGCATTATAGCATAATTTCCTAGGTATATCTAAATTTAATTGACTAAAAAGATTAATAATGGGATAACAAATAAGTAAACGATAAATGTATACGCTTGAGTCGTTGTTGTAAACTCAACATCGGCTTTATATTGTTCCGCAATAATTGGCATAGAATTCTGAGCAGGCATAGCTGCTTGAATGATAAAAACTTTTAACATCATATCTGGTACTTTAATAATATAAGATAATAAAATAACGATAAGTGGTGAAATAACATAGCGACCTAGAAGAATCCCCATAGTATCTTTGGTCATTCTTAAATTTTTAATCCCAGTCTGATATAAAATCATCCCAATCACAAACATTGATAACGGTGTGGTTAACCCACTTAAATGAGTGGCATATTTCGTTAGCACTGCAAACTCAGGTAGCTCAAGAAGCATCCAGATTAAACCGATGATAAAGCCTAGCATGGCTGGTGACATTAATAATTTAAATACGCCAATAGGCGTCATTTTCACTTTTTCGATTGTTGGATCTTGACTATCACTAGAAATCAGATAGATACCCATCGTCCAAAAAAAAGTCGTGTTACAAATATAGTATAACAACACGTATGGGACAGATACTTCTCCAAAAATAGCTAAGTTAATTGGTAAGCCCATAAAAATAGTATTCGAAGCAGTAAACATCGTTTGAAAAACCCCACGTCTATTCATCGGAACTCGCGTTATTTTAGCATAAATGATACTTACTATAAATGTTACAATAATCGAAACGGCCGGCAGTAACATCCCTTGAAATAGACTTAAAAACTCTTCTCGATTAAATTTTTCAGTCATGTTTAAAAACATATTAAAAGGGAGCGCTACTGTTAACACTAATTTTGAAAAAAGGCCGATGGTTTTTTCATCAAACATCTGATGATGAGATAACCAATATCCTGTAAAAACCAAGCCAAAAACAACTAAAATATTCAAATATGACTCTAACACTTTAAAATTGCCTCCTTCTGTTGCTTAAAACAAATACAAGATGTCAAAAAACATTAAAGATATCTTTTCAGGATATCTTTAATGTTTTTATCAAGCCGCTATTAAGTTAACACTGTTTTGACATAATCCGACAATACTTGATAAATACGAACCAAATCATCTGGTGTTCCTCTTAATTCATACTCAGCTAAAAAGGGGACTGAAAATTTTTCAGCATATTGTTTGCCCGTTAAGCAATATTGCCAATTAAAATTCTTATTGCCATTCCCAATAATACCAATACAATGTGTCGCGTTATTTTCATGCTCAATATACTCACCCAATGCATTGGTCATGATTTCATTCGTACCACTGTCTAGGCCATTGCCACCATCTAAATAAGTTGGCACAATTGCTACAAAAGGATCATTTTCTGACTCAAATAGGCTATTCTCACTAATTTCTTTCACCTCAATAGCTAGTTGCGTCTTGTCTAAAGCTACCTGTTCTTGACTATATTCAGCTAGTCTTTGACAAAATGAACGCGTATTACCTGAAATAGTAATATATAAAATCGATAATTTCATCTCACTATTCCCTCCTTTTCCTTTGAACGATTTACTCCTCAGCTGTCAATTGTTCATTGACATAGACTAGAGGCACTCGTTCTGATAACATGCATGGTATTTCATAGTTGATAGTCCCTATATACTCAGCACCTACTTGAAAATCATTTGCTTGGTCATCTTGATTTCCAAAAATAATTACTTTTTCTCCTAGAGGAACTGGCCCATTTAAACGAACCATACATTGATCCATACAAACCCGACCAACAATTGGGACTAGTTTATCACCAACTAACACAGTAAACCCTTGGAAATCACGAGTTAAACCATCGGCATAACCAATTGGTAAGGTAGCAATCCACTCTTCTTGTGTTGTTGTATAAGTAGCACCATAACTGATGCTTTCATTCGCTGGTAATTGTTTGATATGTACAACCTCTGTTTCTAAGGTCATCGCTTGTTTCAAATCAAAAGGAGCTGCTAGTTCTCTTCCTGAAGGATTTAAGCCATACATAGCTGCACCAAAACGAATTAAATTACAGTTATTTTGTTCATGCCATAGTGCCGTTGCTGAATTTGCTGTATGAACATAACGAATATCGTTAGGTAGCAGTGCTAATGCCTGTGCAAAGCGATTATTTTGCTTTTTAAAATAATCAGTATCTTTTGAATCAGCCTTAGCAAAATGAGTAAAAACTCCTTCTAATTCAAATTCAGAATGGTCTGATAAAAAGCGAACCACTTCGCTAATTTCTTCTGCTGTCCTTAGGCCTAAACGTCCCATACCAGTGTCAATTTTCAAATGAATCGTCAACTGCCCAATACGGTCTTCTTGTAGTAACTGGCTAGCATACTGTAACCAACTTAGACTAGCAGCTGTTACCGCAATATTATGCTCGACAGCTACTGTTAAATAGCAAGGTTCCACCACACCTAGGACTAAAATTGGTTCGGTAAAACCTGCCTCTCTAAGCTCTAAAGCCTCGTCTAAAATCGAGACACAAAAGCCTGTTGCTCCAGCTTTTTTGGCAATTTCTGCAACCTTGACTGCTCCGTGTCCATAACCATTGGCCTTCACTACTGCAAATAATTCAGTTCCCTGAGGTAAAAGCTTAATTTCCTCTGCTACATTGTGATAAAGAGCTTGACAATCTACAACTCTTTGAGTTGGTCTTAAAAAACCAGTCGCCATTCTAATTCCCCCTATTAATTCTATCACTACTATACTACCTTTTAACTTTTAAATATGCTAGGACTTTCCTTCACTTTTTTATTATAATGGCTATTAATAAAAAAAATCCCGTCAAACTAATAGTTTGTACAGGATTTTTTTGTTATTTAATTGATTTACTTAAAGCTTCTAGATTTTCCTTCATAACACTAAGGTAATCTGCCCCTTGTTCTTGTTTAGCTTTAGATAACCCTTCTAAAGTGTTTAAATTAAGTAATTCGGCTCCTGTTGCAGAAGCAATCGTTTTGGCTATTTTAGTTGAAGCTAATTCTTCAGTATAAATATAATGAACCTGCTCTTTTTTGACAAAATCTTCTATTTTAGCAAGTTCAGTTGGACTCGGTTCTTGGTCAGGAGATATACCAGAGATAGAAACTTGATGTAAATCGTAACGAGCTGCTAGATAACCAAAAGCGGCATGTTGTGTTACTAAATCACGATTTTTAGCGGCTACTAAGGTTTCGGAAAATGTCCGATCTAATTCTGCCAACTTTGATTGATACTCTTTCGCTTGTTTTTTGTACACGTCGCTATTTTCTTGATCTAATTCAGTAATAGCTTTAGCGATAGTCTGGACTTCTGCTTGAGCTAGGACTGGGTCTAACCAGACATGGGGATCCACACCATGTGAATGAGTATGTGACTCACTTTCTTCACCTGTTTCAGTAACATCTTCCATCAACTTGATTCCTTGACTTGCTTTAATTACTTTGACCTTTGATGTATCAATACTTTTCAAAACAGATGGGACCCACGTTTCCATCTCATCTGAATTATAGACAAAAACATCAGCCTCTTGAATTTTTGCAATATCTTTCGCACTCGGTTCATAGTCGTGTGGTTCCGTCTCCCCCGTAATCAGCATCGAAACATTTCCTTTTTCACCCACTACTTGTTTACTAAAATCATACATTGGGTAAAAGGTTGTCACTACTTGGAGTTTGTCTGAGTCTGCCTCTTTTGATTTATCATTTCCACATGCGCTTAAAGTCATCAATGCTACCATCCCTAAAATAAATACCCCTAATTTATGTTTCATTCAATATTCCCTCACTTTTCTAAATCGTAATTATTACACTTTGTAAGTATAAAACAGCTTCTTTCAAAATGCAAGATAAAAAAAGTAGAAACTGTTAAATAACAGCTTCTACTTTTAGTTAATTAAATTTCAATTGTTTTTTTTCTAAAAAGTTTTGGAGCATCATAGCAATAATAGTAAAGAAAATTGGCCCAACCATCAAGAAGAATACCGTTTGATAATCTCCTTTAACTAGTGGTTGAATAACTGTAAATACTATGCTTAAAAAGATACTAGTCACTACACTAAAACTTGCCCAATAATAACTTTTTTTACTTTTTAAAACACTAAAAGAAGTATGATCAGTCTTACCTCTTTTAAAAGCAGGGAAAGAGAGCGCTACTAATAGGTAAGGTAACGACCGTGAAATATTAGTCATTAATGTTAGTTGATTATACAAATCATTAATATGTTCGCCTCCAAATGAAACTAATAAAATAAAGCCTGAAACACAAATACATTGAATCCACATAGCATTGTGATAAATTCGGTGACTGTTGCGTTGACGAACCTTAGGTGACCAATAACCAGTGGGCGTCCCACTAAGTAAACTTTTCAATGGTACATAAATAATTGATGATAATAGACCAATATAGACAAAAAATAAAGCAAAGCCAGTATAACGAACTAGTAAATGTGCCATAAATTCAGCCTTGGCCACAGGTAAGCCTGCGGCTAAAGAAACTTGATAGCCTAAATTTTCCATCAAAACGTACATTGCATTACCTAGATGAATCCCCTCACCTGACAAAACAGATTGCCAATGAACACTACTTCCCCATAACATAATCCCTAATAAGTAGTTACAAACAATTAAAAGCGTACCAATTAAGAGAGCTACTGGAAAACGACGTTTCGCATTTTTTACTTGATCTACCATACTTGCAACGGTATCAAGACCACCGAAAGCTGTAATACCAAAGGTAAAGAACGCTAAATTACCTAAAATACCACTATAATTAGGATTAGGTGAAGAAACAAAAGCAACCCCATTTCTTAAGGGTTCAGCTAACACACCGCCATTTTTAATGAGTAAAAAACCATTTCCCACTACAGCAATTGCAAATAAAGTTAACACTAATGTCCCACCAAGTAACATCATCCTGGTTACTTGCTTGAACCCTAAATTAACTAATTTAGTCACAACAATCACAGCTAAAACTGCCATAATCCCCACAATTTGACGATTTGAAAGGCCCATAAAGTGCCAGTCACTTTTAGTTTGATCTTGCCCAAAAATAAAAATAGAAAAAGGAATCCATAATTTCATAAAAACGCTAGTCATCCATAAAATATAGCTACTGTACCATAAGAAGGTTGCAATGAAAGCTGGACGTTCAGATAATGACGATTTTAGCCATGTATAAAGGCCACCTTCTTGATCCTTATAAGTTGATGATAATTCCGACACAATAAATGTATACGGAATAAAAAACACCAATGCTGCAATAATATACCATGGTATCGCCGCATAGCCCATTAAGAAGAAGGCATTTGACATGGCTGAAAACGAATAAACGGTTGTAGTAATCATTAAAATCAATCTAAATTGTGACAATGAAACTTCCTTACTATCTAACATACTCTATCTCTCTTTTCTTATATAAGTTCAATTCTTTTATTGTCTATCACTTTATAAGTCCCCTGAGGAATGTCGATATCCCAAAACTCTTGATCTTTTTCAACTAATTGACATATAAGTCTTAAAACCCCTAGATGACTGACGATTAGAATATTGGTTTCTGGCTCTTCTCTGAGACTCCTATAAATATCCCTAAATACTTTTTCTACACGTTCCTTAAATTGGACAAAAGATTCGGCTTGTGGCGGTGTAATAGTAAAAGGCTGTTCTAACCAAGCTGCCCATTCTTTAGGAAAAGTTGCTTCAATCTCGTCAGCAGATAATCCTTCCCACAGACCAAACCCTTTTTCTCCTAACTCCCGCATCATTATAAAATCAGTTGCCGATTTTTGCGTCACTAATTCTGCCATTTCAATGGTTCGCTTCAAATGACTCGTGTAAATTTTTGAAAATGTTATTTTGTTCAATTGTTCCTGTAAAGATTGACCCTGCACTATCCCTTGCTCATTTAATGAGATATCCAATTCACCATAAAACTTACGCTCGCGATTTAAATTAGTTTCACCATGCCTGATTAGATAAATCATGTCAAAAATCCTCTTGTAGCAAAATAAATTGCTAAAAAGACGACTTGACTGATACAGCCATACGCTCCTAACGTATCACCATTTAGACCAGCTACTTTCTGATAAACCATTCTTTTATATAGTAAACCTACTAAAAATACCCCTAAGTATCCTAACAAGCCTGCCAAACCAAAGAATACGTATAAAATAACTATTGAAAATAATTGGGCTCCCAAAACGCATACGGTGGGTACATTTAAAAATGTGGTACCTAAACCTTGAGTTGATCCCGCATATTTCATTTTATAAAATAATAAAGAAATACCAGTTTTACCGATCAAACTAAAACTAATAACTAGAAGTACTCCTAGTTTTGGGGTTATAATTTGGGCAAACGATTGGACAATTAATAACAACGTTCCATAATAAAAAATTAAAGCTAAGACCCCATTACTACCAATGCGGCTATCTTTCATGATTTCTAACATACGTTCCTTTTTACGTGAAGAAAATAGCCCATCAGCCATATCAGCCAAAGCATCCAAATGAAAACCGCCGGTAATCATTGCATCTACTAATAAAATGATAAAAAATGCAAGTGGGACTGGAAATAAAAAACTTAAACCATAATAAATAAGGGCTTCTAGCCCCCCAATTAAAAAGCCAAATAAGGTAAACCAGTGAATACCATGGCGCATTTTTTCAATAGGTTCATCAATCCCAATTGGGATGGGAATTCTTGTGAAAAATTGGGTGTATAAGATAAGGGCTTTAATCATTTTATTTTTTGAGGAAGACCGCTTATAACAAAATAAACAGCATCCGCCTCCTTTGCTAAATATTGATTGACACGTCCTAAAATATCACGGAACAATCGGCCGAATTTGTTCATAGGAACCAGCCCTAAACCAATTTCATTGGTCACAATGAAACAGTTCTCTGCCCGACTATTCTTCAACTCTGCAATAATTTTTTTCCACTCCACCATAATTTCTTTTTCCAATTTATTCACATCTGTCATTGACATTTTTTCGATAAACTCATCATATTCTGTTGGAGATAAGTCAAATGTTTTTCCTAATAAGTAGAAAAAATAATTGGTTGTAAATAACGTTGCACAATCAAATAAATAACTGCACGTTTCTTTTTGGTGTTCCTTGAAAAAAGTAGGTAAATTTAAATAGCCTTCATGAGTCTGCCATTGACTAGGTCTTTGTAAACGGTGATGATGAATTCTATCTTGCATTTCCTGATCATTTGGATCTGATATCCCTGTTGCAATATAATATACCAATTCTTTTTCTATTAGCTGAGATTCTGCATAACGAGACTTCCCACTCCTAGCTCCTCCTGTTACGACGGTTAATTGTCCCATCATCTCTCCTCCTTAACATAGCCTATAAACTTTAACCCTAACTTTAGTTGCTCAATTTGTTCTTGCTTAGTTGATGAAACACCTATTACTAAAACGGTCGCCGGTCCGGCTGATTTTTTTAACTCTAAAGTATCAGACTGCTCCTCTGCCAATTCAAAAGTCAATTGGCTAGATTTCGCAAGTTCTTCAGCTTCATGTAAGATACCTTTAGAACCAACTGGTAAGATTTCTAAAATACCGGGTACTTCCAATAAATTAGCCAATTCAGCATAAGAAAAAATCATATCACGATGAGCTACAACCTCTTTTCCAACAAAAGGTTGCCCAACATAATACACTGCGTCACCTGCTTTTAAACAACCAATACGTTTTTGATTCGCAAGTACTTTTCCTATAACAGTAATTCCTAAACTAGACATCACTGTTGGCATATTTTCTTCCGTACTACCATTTATTGGTAGGTTACTTAGACCTGCACGGGTCAACTCCTCTTTAATTCCCTCGAGCATTTTCTTACCTGTCGTATCATACTCATTTCCTATGACATCAATTACTGCAATTGGTTGAGCTCCAATCGCTAATACTTCTAATAAAGGAACTCTCAAACAAAAGGCGGCAGTAATCGCTGGTGAGGTTTTCACACAATCGCCTTTTTTCTCTCCAATCGCTGCACTGCTATCACAAGCAATTACTAACTCTTCCTTACCGTCCAACGGTATGATCGTCAAATCACGGTACTGTGTCATGATCATCACTCCTAATTTCCTTTAATAATTTCTTTTATCAAGGCTTTCATTGTACACTCTCTAGCTTCATACGTCACTTCACAATCCACGGATTGAATTGCTTTAGTCGTAATTGGACCAATTGAAGCAAATTTTAAAGGTAGGTTAGTTGTTTGATAACAGTCATAAAAATGATGCCAGGCAGAGGGACTACAAAAAATCACCGTAGCATCACTAGGTCTAGTATTTAGCCAAGCAGTTAACTCTTCTCTTGCATTTTCTGTAAAAACATTGTCATATAAAGTAAAGGCATCAATCCTATGACCAGCTTTTCTTAACTCAGTTTGAACCAATTGTCTTGATAACCTACTTTGCGGAAACAAGACATATTGGGCTGTTATTTGCTGCTCTAGCCATTCTGCTACAAAATATTCCGAGGTAAAAATATCTGGATAATAAGCTCTCTGTTGATCATTTTTTCGTAAAGCTTCATAAGTTTTCTCACCGATGACAGCTAACTTAGCAGTCATCGGAATTTCATCAAATGCTTCATAAAAGAAATTTACAGCAGCCGCACTTGTTAAAAAAATCCAGTCATAAGTAATTTTTCGAGGTAGATCTTTGGGTAAATTTGGTAACAAACTTAAGGAAATTAAGGGAATATCACTAATTCTAAAACCCAAAGATAACAACTCACGTTTCATGTTGGACGAAAGAGGCTGTTGGCGTGTGAAAAGTAATTCTCTAACCATTTATTTCGCGGAATTTTTTGATTAATTCCTTCGCACCTTGTTTATTAAATAACTCTGCGGTGGTCTCTCCTAATTGGTTAGGATTTTCATTTTGGACGGTCTCTTTTAAAATAATCGAACCATCCCCATTACTTAACAGTCCTGTTAGAGTCAATTTCCCTTCTATTAACTCACTATAAGCCCCAATTGGAAAAGTACAACTTCCATCCATTTGGCTTAGAAAAACACGCTCAGCACTCACACATTTTCTAGTCTCTGGACAGTCAATAGCTTTTAATAATTCAATAACATCTTGGCGGTCACTGCGACATTCAATTCCTAAAGCACCTTGTCCGACAGCTGGGACGCACAGGTCTTTTGTAAGACGGATCCCTGTCACTTTATCTTGCCACCCAAGACGATTAAGACCCGCCTCAGCTAAAATAATGGCATCATAGTCTTCTTCATGTAATTTACGATAACGAGAATCAATATTACCACGAATATTTTTCAACTGCAGATCTGGTCGCCAAGCAAGTAACTGTGCCCCTCTTCTTACACTACTTGTTCCAATAATGCTATTTAGCGGTAGCTCATCTAAACTAGCTAAAGGTTCTTTCGAAATTAATAAATCCCATGGACTATTACGTTTCGGAATAGCAGCCAGTGTCACCTCAGGTGGTAAGTATGAGGGCACATCTTTCATACTATGAACAGCAAAATCAATTTCTCCTGCTAGAATGGCCGCCTCAATTTGTTTCATAAAGACACCCTTGCCACCAATTTCTGATAGATGAACATCAACTAAACGATCGCCTTTTGTTACAATTCCTTTAATTTCAATCTCAATATCTGGAAATTTTTCTTGAATCAAGGCTACAGTTTGTTTGGTTTGTGTCATTGCTAATTGACTTTTTCTCGAGCCAACAATATATTTTTTCTTCAAATCGCCACTTCTTTCTACATGCGTCATTGACATGAACTTAGTCTTACTTTGCCAAATATTGCATTAATTTTTCTTTTATTTTCTTACTTAGACTTGGATTTTTACCGTAAGTCGAAATACCAAGTAAATAATCTTCTGTTTTAATGGTTGCCATATTAAAAAAGTTGGAGTTTCTTTGATTGCTCGTATCATTCACTAATTGTCCCTTTTGACAAGCAGCTACAACTTTTTGATTCACTTCTTGATCGTCTGTACAAGCAAACACTAACCAAAAGCCATGAACTATTTTTTCGTCAAATACTCCCTTAATCCAAGTAAAAACAGTTGGATCTAACCCTTCAGCCAGGCTTGGACTAACAACTGTTACCTCAGCACCATTTTCTAATAATTCTTGAATTTTTCGTTTCGCAATCCTACCACCACCAACCACTAAAACTGGTTGATTTTTGATAGCTAGCATGACCGGATAAGCTGCTACCATCTTACACATCACTTCTTTTACTTCTGAAGATTTTAGGGCTGTTTGTATACAATACTTCATCACCTGCTTCTCGTAAATTCGCTACTCGAGCGATGACAAATAAATAATCTGATAAACGATTAATATACACTAAAACCTGTGGGTTAATATCTTCGCTCTGGGACATTAAAGTCACAATTCGTCTTTCTGCCCGTCTAGCTACTGTACGAGCAATATGTAACTGTGCCGCCAAAGGTGTTCCCCCTGGTATAATAAAATGTTCAATTTTAGGGGTTTCCTTTAAATGACTATCAATTAATTTTTCTAAATGAACGACTGCTTCTTGCTTTAGCTTAAAAGGGCGATGAAAATCTGGTACAGCCAAATCACTGCCACAATCAAAAATTTCTTGTTGAATCAGTAGCACTTCTTGCTTTATTTCCCACTCATCAGGTATCAGAGTTAACGCTTGACCAACAATGGCACATAATTCGTCAATTGTCCCATAGCTTTCTACTCTAATGTCATCTTTTTTAAGTCTTTTACCACTCACAATTCGAGTATAACCCGTGTCACCATATTTTGTATAAATACGCATTACGAATCCTTTCCATACTTAGCCATTTCAGCATAAACAAACTCTAAATCTAGATTGTCACGCATAGCTTGAGCTAACTTAGTATATTCACGATCTTTTTGAGTTTCTAATGATTCGGTATTGCCAACTATTTCAGTCAATCCCTTGTTTACCCGTAAACGATTTAACAATTCACGAGACCAACTGATATTATCAAATATCCCATGAAGATATGTTCCAACAATGCTATTATCTTCTGATACAACACCATCATAACGCTCAGTTTCTTGGCCATTTTCTCGTGTGATTTTAGCAAAGCTAGCTAATTTCCCACTTTTATCTCGGGTTTCACCCATGTGAATTTCGTAACCTTTGACTAAGTGTTTACTGACGTTTGCTTCGACTTGAGTTGTTACTTTTTCTTCTAAAAAAGTAGTCTCAAGAGGTAATAAACTAAGACCTGGAACAGACATACTCCCTTCGCTTAAAACCTCTCCTAATAATTGATACCCACCACAAATACCAACAATTTGCGAACCGCGAGCATGACAATCATTAATCGCTTTGGCTAAGCCACTTTCTTTAAGATAGACAGCATCTTCAACTGTATTTTTCGTCCCTGGAATCACTAGTAAGTCTGGTTGCTTTAGGTCACTTAATTTTTTAACATAGCGTAATGACACATCTGGCTGTTGTTCTAAACTACGCATATCAGTGAAATTGGACATTCTAGGCAAACTAATCACGGCAATATCTAATTCTTTACTTTCATCAAACTGAGTTTGCTTTGTCGATAATACAACACTATCTTCCTCATCAATATCTAGGGAAAGATATGGCATAACCCCAATTATAGGGACACCCGTTAACTCTTCAATCATCTCTAAACCTGACTCTAATAATTTTTTGTCGCCTCTAAATTTATTAATCACAACACCTATCACACGTCTCTTATCTTCTGGTTTCATTAAGGCTAATGTGCCATAAATACTAGCAAAAACGCCACCTTTATCAATATCAGCGACTAAAATAACTGGCGCATCAACTAATTTTGCCATCCCCATATTAACAATATCACGATCATTGAGATTTATCTCAGCGGGGCTACCTGCTCCTTCTATTACAATTCGATCGTTTTCTTGTCTTAGTTCATCGTAAACTGACTTAATTTGAGGCAATAAGGTTAACTTATAATCATGATATTCTAATACGTTCATATCTTTTAATACTTTTCCTAAAAAAACCACTTGTGACTGTTGATCAGTAGATGGTTTCAATAAAACTGGATTCATGCGAACATCTGGGGCAATCCCTGCTGCTTCTGCTTGGAAAACTTGGGCGCGTCCCATCTCATCCCCAGTTGCTGTTATATATGAATTTAACGCCATATTTTGAGATTTAAAAGGGACTACATCATAACCATCTTCCTTAAAGACTCGACATAATCCAGCTGCTAAGACACTTTTACCAGCATCTGAAGCTGTCCCTTGTACCATAATTGCCTGCGCTTTGTTCATTACTACCTCACCCTCTCATTCTTTTTTGTTTTGTTGTGAAAAAAATGATTGTTCATTTTCAAATAATGGCAAGTTGAACTGCTGATGAATTTTAACAAGCCATGGTTGCTCTAAATTTGCTTGTAGTAATAGTTCACGATCAATAAAGGCTGTCTCCTTAGTTCCTTGAGTTAGTAATTTCCCATCGGCTAATAAATAAAAATAATCACAACAATCATAAACCAGATCCATGTCATGACTAGAAATGATAATGTTTTTTCCTTGCTTAGCCAAGCGATTAATAACTGACATCATCAAACGTCTACCTTCAGGATCTAAACCGGCAGTTGGCTCATCTAATAACAACCATTTGCTCTCCAAAGCTAAGGCGCCTGCAATGGCTACTCTTTTTTTTTGTCCATAACTGAGATATTGAACCGGTTTTTCTTTAAGGTGGCTAATCCCTAATTCTAATAAAACTTTATCAACTCGATGTGTTATCTCCGCTTCTTCATACCCTAAATTTCTTAAAGCAAAAGCCACATCATCTTTGACAATTGAATAAAAAATCTGTTGATCTGGATTTTGAAATACTAGAGAAACTTCTTGTCGATAAATATACAAATCCTTTTTTTTATAAGAGAGAGGTTTACCTTGATAAGCAATCATTCCTTTTTGTGGCTTTAATAATCCCATTAATGATAGAAATAAGGTCGATTTACCTGAACCATTGGCACCTAATAAACCATAAACATGACCTTCCTTAAACTCTAACGTTAAATCTTTTAAAATTGTTTGACCTTCTTGATAAGAATAGGCTACTTTTTTTACCTCTAACATCTCAGCTTACCTCCCTATTGGAAATTCTCCATCATAAAATTTAATTTCTAAGGCAACCGACATTTGCTGAAACTGTTCTAACATTTGAATCACTAACAAACGACCTAATTGTGCCATACTTAAATAACTGGTTTTTAAATTATGGTAACCAAAACGTAGTTGCTGACTTTTATAAATCATATGTGTTACCTCTAAAAAGATAAAAATAAACCGATACATTAACATTGTAATTTCAATAAAAAAATCTGGTAAATGTAGCTTACTCATCACTTGAATAATCTGTTGAAAAGGAACTGTGAAAATAAAAAAATAAGTGCAAACTAAACAACTAAGAGAACGAATACACAGTTGATAAGCCATTGCTAGACTAGCTGGTGTCACACCTATATAATAATGACCTACAAGAATAGCATGACTAAAACTAACCGGATTTTTAGATCCGGTTAGCATGATTGTCACTAAGCTAATTAATAAAAAAGGAAGTGGGACAAGGAACCATTTAAAGTAACGCTTAAAAGATAAACGTGCCACATACATTGTTAAACTACCTACAAATAACATCATTCCCAATTGAATCGCAGGAAAACTGAGTAAACAAATTAACAACAAAATTAAATAAAAAAATGATTTCTTACACGGACTTACTTTTAACAATCTATTTTGATAAGCAATTTGATCAATGATCAACATTTTTTTCTTTCCCTTTACCTTTGTAATACCCAATTGCATAGGCAATAATTCCTACTCCAATGCTACCTTGCAAGGTGAATAATAGACTCTCAATCTCACCACTTTTAGGTTCATAGATTGGCTCAAACCAAGGTTCATAATCAGGACGTAGCTCAGTAATTAATGTTTCAGCCGCATCATCTGATCCACCATACTCTCCAGTTGAATTAAAAACAAAGGCACTAATCATTAAAATAACAACAATTGCAATCAACGTTAAATTCTTTTTCATTAGTTAGTTCCCCCTTTTAATTGAGCATGTGGCATATATTCAGCGATTAAATTATACATAACAACAGTCAATAGGCCTTCTGCTATAGCAATCGGGATTTGAGTCAAACAAAAAATCCCCATAAATTTAACGATCGTTCCAAAAACACCTAAGCCCGCATCTGGAAAAACAACACCTAATTGAATAGAAGTTGTTAGATAGGTAGCTAAATCTGCTAAAGCTGCACATAAAAAGATTGAAACAGATTGACTTAAATTAACTTTACGCGCTAATTTATAAATACCATATCCGACAAAAGGTCCAACAACTGCCATTGAAAATGCATTTGCTCCTAATGTTGATAAACCACCATGTGCTAACAATAAAGCTTGGAATAATAGACAAATAGTACCAAGTACACTAATAACAGATGGACCAAAGAATAAGGTACCAATCCCAACACCCGTTGGGTGAGAAGTTGATCCTGTCACTGATGGTAATTTTAAAGCGGATAAAATAAAAATAAAGGCACCTGATAGAGCTAATAACATTTTACTTTCAGGGTTCTTTTGAACAATTTTACGCATATTAAGTAAACCGTAAATAAAGAAAGGAATAAAGACTGCAAACCAAAAGGCACACCAAGCAGGAGGTAAAAATCCTTCCATAATATGCATAGCATTTGCTTGTTCTGGTTCACCAACTGTTAAGAAATATAAGAGTAAACCTGCGGTTCCTGTTACTTTCAATTTAGTACTTTTCGTCATTTTGAATCACTCCTTATTTAATTTAGTTAACAACTTTAAAACTGGCGATTTTTATAAACAATCATCGTTGAAAAATAAGATAATTTATCAGTCTCTTTAAGATTCTTAATCGTCATTTGACGGACTTCTTTAGCTTGTGAAGCATGACTAATTAGAATAGTCTGCTCTAACAAATTAGCTTCTCTTAAAATAGGTAAGACTTTTGGTAGATGGTTGGCAACTTTCATTAGAACGACTGTATCATTTTGCAAAATGCCATTTTTAATTTCTTCAGCAGATACTGTGGCTGGAATTACCGCAAATTTTTCTTCATCAATACATAATGGTAATTGAACTTGCGAGGCCATACTAATAAAGGAAGCGATGCCTGGAACGGTCTCGGTTTCAATATCATCATCTAAAAGATCTAGTAAGTAACTATAAGTGCTATAAACCATTGGATCCCCTAAGGTAATAAAAGCCACATCTTGCCCACTGCGAACATCAGCTGAAATTTCCTTAGCAATGGTTTGCCAACTGATCATTTTTTCTTCCCAATCATTCGTCATAGGAAAATGACGTTGCTTAATTTCTAACTCTGGATTCAAAAATGGTTCAACAATCGATAAAGCTAAGCTCTTACTAGCTTTTTTTGCTTCGGGTGTATATAAAACAGACATTTTTTTTAGTAAATTTGCCCCCTTGACTGTCATTAAATCACTGTCTCCTGGACCGGTACCAATCCCATAAAATTTTGCCATTTTTTTAGGCCTCTTTCGTCATGATTTCTTGAAGATGAGATAAATAAATATCTTGAATTTTTGGGCTTTCACCTAACCCCACTAAATGTGGTTCTACTACAAATCCTGCTCTAATTAATTGAGATTTCCATGAATCTTCCTCGTCAGATGCCATGTCTTTAGTGGCATGATCACCTGCTACTAACATAAAGGGATACAGATGTAAGTGCGTTTTACCTTGCGCTTTTAATTCAGCAATTGTCCCCTCTAAATGAGGATAACTTTCAACACAACAAATTTGGACAGGTTCTTCTTTCATCATATGATCTAGACAAGCATACGTTGCAAATGATGGGTGTTCTGAACCATGAGCCATTAAAACCATTGCTTCATGTTCTTTTAAAGGGGCTGTCAACTCTTTTAATGCTACGATTACTTTTTCATAATCACGGTGATACGTTAATAATGGACGGCTAATTTCAAATTTTTCAAAATCATTTTTAAAAGCACTAGCCTGTTTTAAAATTTTATGATATTCACTACCAGTAATCACATGTAAAGGTTGAACAATCACTTCTTCATAGCCTTCACTTTTTAGTTTTTTCAAGGCTTGTGTAGTCGTATTAATGCTAAGTCCTTCTTGTTTTTTAATCCGACCAATTACCATGTTAGACGTAAAAGCACGATGCATATCATACTCTGGATAAACCTGCGCAATGCGTGTTTCACATGCCTCAATTGTTTTTTTTCGTGTTTCCGGATAAGTTGTGCCAAAACTGACAACTAAAATTGCTTTCTTCATAATAATACCTCCTGAATTTTATTAATAATAGCATCAAAACTAGGCTCACTAGTTTGATACACCATTAGTCCCTGTTCTTTTAAAACACTAGCTGTTTGTTCGCCCATTGTAATGATAGGTAAGTTTTCTAACTCACTTAATTGATAGTAATGTAGTAAATCTTCCGCCGCTTGAGAATGAGGCAAACAAATAGCTGATACTTCTGTTAGTTCAGCTTTAATTCGCTGATCATATACGCGTATATGCGTTTTTATAAGAGGTATATTAGCCTGTTCACTTATTTTTTCTTCACGATCTGAACCAAAAATAATCATCTCATTAGTTAGCCTTAACTCTGATAAACTCAACCCACTTTGTTTTAATTGAATGCCTGATTGTGCCAAAGCTTGACACGTATGGTGTCCGACACCACTAATCCCTTGAGGTAGATTTCTAATATCATTCCCTTTGTCGTACCACTTTTTAATAAAGGCCGACCAACTTTTAGCATCTGTAAATACTAATTCTTTATCGGAAATCTTTGGTAATTCCCACTGAGTCTCTACTCTTTGAGCACTAGGATAAGTCACAACTGATGCACCCTCATCTGTCAAACGATGGGCCAAACGTTGGTGAGCGGTCATTGGCATCAATAGTTGTTTTCCAAATAAAGAACGGGATTCAAATACATTTAATGTATCACGTAACGTAATGACCTCACCTACAACAATTAAACTAGGAGAAGTAATCTTAGCTTCCGCTACTTTTTGACAAATATTGGTCAAATCGCCTACGACTGTTTGTTGCTTGCTTCTTGTTGCCCAGTGGACTAAAGCAATTGGTGTTGACTCGGCTTTACCATTAGCCTGAAGTTCTTGAGAGATGGTTGCTAGTTCTGAAACTCCCATTAGAAAAACTAAGGTCCCTGAAAGTTTGGCAATGACAGGCCAATCAATATCTAGTCCTTCTTTCCCTCGATGAGCGGTAATAACATGGAATGAACCTGCTACATAACGATGAGTAATCGGGATACCTGCATAGGCAAGTCCACCAATAGCTGAAGTAATACCAGGTACCACTTCAAATGAAATACCTTGCTCTAATAAGGCAGCTCCTTCTTCACCACCACGTCCAAAGACATAGGGGTCACCCCCTTTTAACCGAACAATTTTTTGATTTTTCTGAGCCTTTTCAATTAAAATATCTGCAATTTGATCTTGAGGAACGGGATGATACTGAGGCTCTTTTCCGACATAGATTAATTCACAATTTGGATTAACTAAACTCAACAATTCACGATTAACTAATCTGTCGTATACTACAACATCCGCTTCTTTCAAACGTCTTTGACCTTTTACAGTCAATAACTCACAATCTCCTGGCCCTGCTCCTACTAACGAAATCATTCCTGTCATTTATGCCACTCCTTTACTAACCAATCTGACACGTCTTCTGGGTCGTGAATAACGTGTGGATAATCTACTTTTGGTCGTTGAATCATGATACAAGGAATACCTAGTTGCCTACAGGCTTCACTTTTTTCTAAAATACCACCGGTTGTACCACTTTCTTTTGTTATTAAGACACTTGCTTCTGCATTTTTCAATAAGGCAACATTCAACTCCGTTGAAAACGGACCTCTTAGTGCTTCGATATGATCGGAATTAAGCCCTAAAGCTGACAATTCTTTAATGACACTCACCACAGGTAAGACACGGGTCTTAATTCGCTCCAAAGGCAGTTGAGCAACATACTCTGCCATTGTTTTACTTCCAACCGTAAGATAGATTTTACCCGTTGTCTTTAAAGCCAATTCGCACGCTTCTTGGCTAGTTGCCACATGCGTAACG
The DNA here is from genome assembly GCF_029144185.1 of Vagococcus intermedius. Taxonomy (NCBI): domain Bacteria; kingdom Bacillati; phylum Bacillota; class Bacilli; order Lactobacillales; family Enterococcaceae; genus Vagococcus; species Vagococcus intermedius. Next base: position 1,505,339 of record NZ_CP110232.1, read on the forward strand.
CCAGACATTTCTTGACATGTATCTCGTTCATATCTCAAATAAGGAATACTTGAGATAGCACTAGCTGCAATAGCATTTTCTGAAACCAAATTGGCAAATGGGTGAGTACCATCAATAATTAACGTTATCTTACGTTCTTTGATAAACTTAATCATCTGTTCTTGATCCATCCGACCTTGATAAACACTATCAGTATATTTTTTTGTCACACTCACACCATAGTCAGTTGCAACAGAAACAATAAATGGTTTTTCTAACTTAGTTAATTGGTGAGCAATTTTTTCAGCATCTGATGTCCCACCTAATAACAAAATCATAAACTATAACCTCGTGGTGTTATCATCTTACCTTTAGCTAAATAGGTTTCTTTATTACCAACAATCACAATCGTTGTCATATCAACTAATTCTTCGTCTAATTCATTAATGGTTGTTACAATAGCTTGTTCTTTCTTACGCCCTACATCTTTAGCAATTCCAACCAAAGTCTCTGTCGATTTATATTCAGAAATAATGCTTAAGGCTTTAGCAAGATTATCGGGTCTTCCTTTACTACGAGGATTATACAAACAAATAACGAAATCAGAACTAGCTGCTGCATGTAGACGTTTTTCAATTACTTCCCAGGGTGTTAACAAATCACTTAGACTAATATGACAGAAGTCGTGCATGATTGGCGCACCTAATAAAGCAGCTCCCCCAATACTAGCCGTCACACCTGGAATCACTTTAACTTCTAAATCTTTTTCATGGTTACCAACTAACTCTAAAATTAAACCAGCCATACCATAAATTCCTGCATCACCACTTGAAATAACGCCTACTGTTTTCCCTGTTAAAGCTATTTCGATCGCTTTTTCACAACGATCAATTTCACGTTTCATTCCAGTTGAGACTACTTCTTGATCTGTTAACATTTCTTTAATAATACGAACATATGTCGTATAACCCACGATAACATCACATTTTTCAATCGCTTCTACTGCCTCGTAAGACATCATCTCTTTAGAACCTGGTCCTAATCCAATTACATATAACATATTAGTCAATTCCTCCATTATTATCTTTTTTAGCTAATACAATCGTGACACCTTGGTAACTATAGCGCTCCGTCAGTACTTGCCCATTACTAGCATAATGAGCACTAGAACTGGCGACATTTCCTATTCCAACTTGTTTTTTTACGAAATCAGAACTTGGATAATACGTGGAGGCTTCTTTTAAAACATCTTTTGAATAAGTTTCAAACGGACAAGCTAATTGGTCTGCTAAAGCAATTAGCCCCTTTTCATTCTTTTTAACGTCAATACTCACAATCTTAGAAATACTTAAAGGAGATAAATCGTATAACTCACAAAAATTAGCAAATGCTTGTGCCACTATTTCTTTAGCAATATCTTTACGACTACCCATTCCTAATAAATAGTGTTTAGGTACAACTTGAACAGTTGGAATAGTCAGTGTTTTAAAACAACTCGGTTCTTTGTTAGTTGAAACAACAATTAAACCATCTAATTTTTCTGGAATCTCTACTAAGCTATCCAAGACAGTCAATCCTCTAAGGTCCTTGATATAGGGATTTTCTTGATAAAAACCTACTGTCCCATGAGCAGCTAATAAAGAATTAAAAATCAGTGTTTTTTCTCTGAAGTTTTCGTAACTAGCTTTACTAGATTTGGCAATCAAATCTAAAGCAGTCACATTTTGAGTATCTGTCGCGGTTGTGATAACTGGGATTGCCCCAAGCGCCTCAGCTAACTCCCGTGTTAAATCATTTCCGCCACCAATATGACCCGACAATAAGCTGATGACACATTGTGCTTTTTCATCTAGAACCAAGACAGCGGGGTCATAACGCTTATCCTCAACAACTGCCGCTAAACTACGAACCACGATGCCTGTTGCCATAATACAGATCAAGTAATCGTAATCAACAAATAGTTGTTGAAGCGATTCTTTGAAACTCGCCTTAGGTAAAAGTTTTTCTGACACACGTTTCTTTCTTTTAGCTGTGACATAGCTGTCAGCTCCTTGAAACAATGTCTCGATACACTCAGCTTGCTGACGCCCAGCTTCTGTCAGTGAAACAATTGCTACTGATTCGTAAACAAGTTGTTTATCCTTTTGAACCATGAGCTTATTTACGGAACTCATGTTTAAATTTTTGATGGTAAAGTTTTGAATAATAAAACTCTTCCCCTAAGAAATCTCCTACCATAATCAAGGCTGTTTTAGTAATCCCTGCTTCAATTACTTTATCTTTAATATCTGCTAAGGTACCATGAACTTTTTTCTCATCATCCCAAGTTGCTTTATAGATAACACAGACCGGTGTTTCTTCAGGATAACCACCTGCAATTAATTCAGAGACCACTTTACCCACCCCTTGGACCGACAAGAAAATCACCATTGACGTTCTATGTTGGGCAAAAGAACGTAATGATTCACGATCTGGTACTGGTGTTCTGCCAGCCATTCTGGTAATAATGACACTTTGAGAAACTTCTGGGACTGTGTATTCAGCCCCAATACTTGATGCAGCACCTAAGAATGAACTAACTCCTGGAATGCAATCGAACTCAATATTTTTTTTCTTCATCTCTTCTGTCTGCTCACGAATTGATCCGTATATTGAGAAATCACCTGTTTGTAAACGAACAACATCCTTACCAGCTTTCACTGACTCGTCCATGACATCAATGATTTGCATCAAATGCATTGAAGCACTGTCATGTAATTCACAGCCTTCTTTACAGTAATTTAATAACTCTTTATTAATTAATGATCCTGCATAGATGACAACATCTGCTTGAGATAACAATTTATACCCTTTTAATGTAATTAAATCTACGGCGCCAGGTCCAGCACCAACAAAATGTACTTTACTCATCATAATCCTCCTATTTTTCACACGAAATAATTAATGTTTGATTTTGTGGTTTAAAATAATGTCCCTTACCTAGTTTCGTCCAATCGCCCACTCCGACTTGAACCATCTCAACTTCTTTAAAATCTGACTCTTCCAATACATTCATTGCTTCTAGTGCATTTTCGAATAAAATAAAATTCAGTACTAAAATACCCTTCTCAGGTAAATGATCATAACTCCATTGAATAATTTCGGCTAAGTTACCACCGCTACCTCCTATAAAAATCCGATCATATTGTTGAGATAACTCAACCGGAGCCTTTCCTAGGGCTACCTCATAGTTAGTCAAACCAAATTGCTCTTTATTTTCATTAATTAATGCGACTGCAATCTCTTTTTGTTCAATACCAAAAACTGTCAAATTAGGATATTCAACAGCGGCTTGTAACCCTACGCTACCCGTTCCGGCTCCTACATCTAACAAACTTGCTGCTGTTCCTAAGTTTAATTTACTTAAGCTAATTGCTCGTACTTCTTCTTTGGTCATTGGGACTTTTCCTCTAATAAATTCTGAATCACGCATCAATTATCACCACCACATTCAATTCATATTTTCTATCTGGGACTTCACTTGCTTCATACCACATTATTCGCTCATTTGGATAACTTAAATTTTCGCCTATTAAAAAACGTTTAGATTTACCACTAACTAATGAAGCTTGAGCCAATTGATAAGGCCCACAACTATCATCTGTTACCATAGCTACTTTAGGTAAACTAAAAATCAACTCTAAATCAGGAACTTTACCGTGACTACTTGTTAAATAACAATCATTTTGTGAGAGTTTCATTTTGGCAAATAAATATTGGATAGCGCTGATTCCTGAAATGATCACTACCTCATCTTCTTCAAATTGAGCACTTAACCAATTACCAATACCATAAAGCATTGGATTTCCTGATGCTAAAACAACACATTTTTTTGTTTTATTTTCTAATAAGATATCTTTTAGTGCTAACAATTTTTTTGGTAATTCACATTTGTTTTCTTCTGATACTTGCGGAAAACTAGCAAGTTGACGAGTACTTCCGATAATTAAATCGGCTGCTTCTATCGCTTGTAAGCCCGCATTTAAAATCAATTCCGGACGCCCCGGACCTATTCCTACAATTGTAATCATCGATACGTCTCCCCTAACTCGTCTAGTGGTTTCGTGCTAGCCAATAGACCACGTTGTGATGAAAACATGATTGCTTCAATCGCCACCGCACGTTTTTTATAACGTAATAGTAGTTCACTACGTTTTTTAATTTTATCAACAATTATTTGATAAACTTCTTCATAACCGTACTCTTCAATAATATCTCCAGCTGCTTCAGTCGTCGTACAGCTATAGACTTTTTTTAACATTGCTGTAGGAGCTCCTAGCAAGGCTAAATTAGCTACTAGGATTTCATTACGAGCATCCGCATCTTTACTATGCGTTGAGAAAATACCAGCTGCAACTTTAATAAACTTGCCAATATGACCCACCATGAGAATCTCATCAAAGCCAATTCTTTGAACTTCATTGAGAACATATCCTACAAAATTACTCATATTAACGACCTTGTCACTTGGAATATTCATGGCATTGTGAACAAATTCTTCACCGTAATTACCTGGAGTTAACACAATCCGGCGTAACCCTTGTTGGTACTTCATTTCTAATTCCAAGGTAATAGAGGCTTTCCACCCCTCTTCTGACATGGGAGTTACAACCCCTGTTGTGCCTAGAATGCTGATACCTCCCATAATACCTAAACGACTATTAAATGTTTGCCGACTTCTTTCCAGCCCTTCTGGGGCATAAATTAAGACATCCGCACCACACTTTTCTGGTAGATAAGGTAGCAAACTTTCTTTAATCATCTTACGAGGAACTGGGTTAATCGCAGCTTGTCCCACTTCAATTGGTAAGCCGGCTTTTGTCACTCTTCCAATTCCTTCTCCCCCATCAATTGTGATACTTCCTGTTTGATTGAGAGAGACTTTAGCATAAATCCACATCCCATGAGTAGCGTCAGCATCATCTCCCCCATCTTTTTCAATTGCTGCAATCCCATAATCTGCATGAATTTCAGCTGAGACTAACGGTAAAGTTAAGGCGACACCCGAAGCTGTTTTGATTGAAATAGCTTCTAATTCTTCACGAGACAGTAACATTTTTAAAGCTGCTAAAGCAGCAGCACTAGCGCAAGTCCCAGTTGTGTAACCTTTTCTTAATTTTTTCCCATTATAGTAGACGTACTCTTCCACGATTAATCACGCTCCGGCATGTTGTACAAAATAGCATTAACAATAGCTGCTGCTAAATTACTTCCACCTTTTCTACCTAATGCAGCAATTGCTGGAATATCACTTGTTGCTAGCTCCGCTTTAGACTCTTCAGCACCTACAAAACCTACTGGAACACCGACAACAGCTGCAACATCTAACTCTCCTGTTTCATGCATCTCTAAGATTTTATAGACAGCTGTTGGCGCATTCCCTAAGACGAAACATTTCAGTCCTGGAACAGTCGCCGCAACTTCAATCGCTGCCATCGAACGAGTGATTCCTTTTTCTTTGGCTACTTCAGCTACTTTAGGTTCACCGACATAACAGAAATAGTCACAACCGTAATCCGTTAATTTTTTCTTATTAATTCCACTAAGTGCCATATTTGTATCAGTAAAAATAGTACCACCGTTTAAAATAACTTCTTGAATACGTTTAATTACATCGTGAGTAAAAGATAAGCTATGCATATAATCAAAATCAGCTGTTGTGTGAATAGCACGTTTTATAATTGCTTCATGAACAGGTGTTTCAAAAGTGTAGTCCGGTTCTAACTCATCAATAATTGATTGAATAATAATAAAACTTTCTTTTTCAATTAAGTGCGGGTTTTGTTGATAGTCTCTTGTTTTCATTATAAGTCTCCTTGTTTGGCTGAGGCTTAATTCCCCATAACCATAAATTTAATCGTACTAAATATTAATAATGCGACGAAACTCGTCTCATATAATAACTGATTTGTTTTTACAATATCTTCGTAATCAACTGCTTTTAAGTTCTCACCAATCGTGGGTTTATAAACTTCTACACCGTGATATAAATGAGTGCCACCTAATTGAATACCTAAGGCTCCTGCAACTACAGCTTCTGGAAAAGCACTGTTAGGACTCTTATGATTATAACGATCACGCCATCCTATTTTGACAGCATTACGCCCGTCAAATGGTAAGATAAAACTCAAAAGCATCATCAACAACCATGTAATACGGGCGGGAATAAAGCTGAAGACGTCATCGAGAATGGCTGAAACTGCCCCTACTTCTAAATGTTTCTTATTTTTATACCCCACCATCGAATCCAACGTATTAACTGCCTTATACATCATACCTAAGACGGGACCACCAATTACTAAGTAAAATAAAGGAGCAATCATACCATCATTAGTATTTTCAGCAATCGTCTCGATTGTGGCTTGGCAAATTTCTTTTTTATTTAACTCAGACGTGTCTCGTCCAACAATCATGCCTACTTGCTTCCGTGCCTCTTCTAAACTACCCTCTTTTAATACCTTAATCATTTTTTTCCCTTCAAAAGCTAAGCTTTTCATAGCTAATGTTGTATAACTCAGGTAGAGACTAACTAGTAAACCGATAACTGGATGGATTGAGGTTGCCACTTTTAATAACGTTATCGTGACAAGTCCCGTCCCTAAAACAATAATTAGCCACAGAAAAAGACCGGCTACATATTTCACCTGTTTATTTTTAATGTTTTTTTGAATAAAATTATCTAAAAAAGCGATACTATTTCCAATTAATTTTACTGGATGTGGCCATGTATAGGGATCTCCTAACAGACTATCCAAAAGAAAGGCACCAACAACCACCAGACTATTCTCTATCATCTTTCAACACGACTCCTTGATAAAAACCAATCTAATAACTCTGGATGTTGAAAGAAATGGACATGTAAGTAACTAGCATACGTATTATTTTTTAAATAACCACCTTGCCAAGTTTTAATCATTTCCCCATCTCGCCATTTCTCTAACGTCATAATAGGAGTTTCAGTCGTCTCGAAAATAGAATGATGAAATTCATGCCCGTAAATTACAGTTTTAGCCGGAGCCAGTGTCGTTGCTGTAGTTGCTTGAGCTTGGCAATAGCCAAAGCGTTTTAAGCCAGAAGTCATGCGACTAATCCCTTTAAAAACACCTACCATTTCATAGCTTTTTTCATTCACCTCAAGGGACTCACCTAAATACATTAACCCACCACATTCAGCATAGATTGGAACACCTGCCTTAGATTTTGCTAATAGGCCTGATTTTATTCCCTGATTGGCTGCCAACTCTTCCGCAAATTCTTCCGGATAGCCACCACCAATATAATAAAGATCCGCCTCTGGTAAAACGTCATCATTCATTGGACTAAAGGGAATTAATGTCACTCCTTTTTCTGCCATTAATTCTAAATTATCCTGATAGTAAAAATGAAAAGCCTCATCAAGAGCATAAGCAACCGTTGTCGATTGCTTGACTGGCTTATAATAAGCTTGCAGTTTAGATCGACGTTGATCCGCACCTTGATAGGTATCATCAGTTGCTAATTCAATTAACTTATCTAGATCAATCGTTTGAGTTAGTGTCTGACCTAAATCCGTAATCATAGCACTTAGATTGTCTATCTCTCCTTCTGGCACCAAACCTAATTGGCGAGAAGGCAAACTTACCATCGCATTTTTTCCTAGATAACCTAAAACTGGGATATCGGTATAACGTTCTATACTAGCTTTAACTAAGCCATAGTGATTGTCACTAGCGATTCGATTTAAAATCACGCCAGCTAAATTTAAATCTGGATCAAATTCAACAAAACCTTTTACAATAGCTGCAACTGATGTCGAAGTAGCTTTACCATCAATCACTAAAATAACAGGAGCATCGATTTTTTTTGCAACCGATGCCGTAGAACAGTTATCTTTGTCAATACCTAAGCCATCATATAGACCCATCACACCTTCAATTATTGAGATATCAGCCTTTTCAGCTTCTTTTTCAAATAAATAGTTTAATACGTCATCGTTCTGAATTAAAAACGAATCTAAGTTACGACTCGCTCTGCCTGTTACTTTTGTTTGGTAAGCCGTGTCTATATAGTCCGGTCCCACTTTAAAAGGCTGCACACTTAAACCTTTTTGCTGTAATGCCGCCATAATCCCTAAGGTGATCGTCGTTTTACCAACACCACTACCAGTTCCGGCTATCACAATTTTTTTCATGACTATCCCCTCCTTAAAATTAATTCCTAAAACAAAAAACACCCTCAAATTTAGTAACTGAGGGTGTTTTTTGGTACAACAAAGACAACTAAGAAATAAGCACCCTCAGAAATTTCTTAGTCACCAAAAGGCAGGTATCCTGACTTAATATCATCCTACTATCAATCCTTCCCGGAACTAACGTCCAGTGGTATCCATTGAGTTCGTCAATCTTACAGTAGCTAGGGGCTGCAAAGGATTTACACCTTTTTCCCTGACTCTTTTGGCTAATCTATTTAATTGTCATTAGTTAGAATCGTAACACCACCTCTTGTGGTCTCCACTTCATAACTATACGAGTAGTCACCTTGAAACTCTCTTTTTTTAAATTCATCATATAATTCTATCGGTATAACTTGATCTAAGGAAAACATCAAGGCGATAGCTGTCCCACTATGGGCAACCATAATACCGAGAGCACTATAACGATTGGCCAAGAGCTCAATCTGTTTAAATAAAGGCTTTGCTAATAATTCTTGATTCAATTGACTACTGGCGGTAGCTATCTTAGCTACCATTGTTTCTGATTTTTTTTCCAAAGCTGTTTGATAATTCTGAAAAATTTGGCGATAAGCTATTTCTTGTGATTTTGCTAATCGTTCATTACGTAACTTATGAAATTTTTCAGTATCTAAGGTGGCGTTACCTTCTAATATAATTAGTCGATAACGGGGAATCCAAGAGGATTGGTGATAAATATGACCATCGCTTGGTGACATAACTGTTAACTCCTGATAAATCAGACTGTCTGTTTTTTCGATATTACAACAGATTTTCATTGCGATAGCTTCTGTTATGTTCTGTTTGAGATAAGCCGCTGTCCCATAAATCATTGACATAATATCAGCCGTACTGCTAGCCATCCCTTTACCAATACTCAGGTCTGATTGCCTTGTGACCTTGACTAACGGATAGTTAGTTGGACCGTATCCAAAATACTGACAAGTTAAATAAAATGCTTGCTTAGCCTTGTCGCCCACAGCCAGAGATAGTTCCTTCGACTCACTGATAGTCATCTGACTATAACGTTTAATTGGTAAGGTTACGAGGTACTCCTTCTCACCTAAGTAACCTTGGAATAACTCGCCACAAGTTCCTGGACAACTCACTTTCACCCATCTAGTCATTAGCCATACATACCTTTAATAACTCTTGGATGAGATAACTGTTTTGCTCATGATTTTTAACAGCAATTCGATAATAAGTCCCATCCAGTCCACGATAATTACTACAAGATCTTATCAACAATCCGGCTTTTAATAGTTGCTCTTTCACCGTTTTAGGCTCTGTAATTTTTAATAAGATATAATTGACTGAGGAGGGAAAGACTGTTACCGCCGCTATTTTTTTTAATTCAGTTTCTAAATATACTTTTTCTTTCTCAACCAAATCCAACGTTGCCTTTTGATAAGCTGGGTCATTAAAAACAACTTGTCCAGCATAATCTGCTAAGGTATTGATACTCCATGGTACTTGATACTCTTTCATACTTTCAATTATGTCTTGGTTATCAGTTACAATGTAACCTAATCGCAAACCTGGTAAGGCATAAAATTTAGTTAAAGAACGTAAGATAAATAAATTTTTACTTTTATTAATAGCCTTTATCAATGTATAATTCTCACTATTTGGAATAAAATCCATAAAAGCTTCGTCTAATATTAATGAAATGTTTTTTTCGTCGCAGTAAGCTAATAGTGTTAATAACCATTCTTTAGTTAATAACTGACCCGTGGGGTTATTAGGTTGACATAAACAGATGCAATCTATTTCAGGGGTTTCTTTGAGTACTTGTCTAAAACGTGAGTCATTTAATTTAAATAATTCTTCTTCTAACAAATCAAAATAAGTAAACTTACTTTTAACTAAACTGAATGCCTCTTCGTACTCAGAAAATGTGGGGGCTAACAATAACACATGCTGTGGCCTCATTGCCTGCGCAAGTAAATAAATAATTTCAGCTTCACCATTACCTGGTAAAATCTGGTTGCTTGCTAGTTGATGATGTATTGATAGGACTTGTTTTAATTTACGATATTCACTATCCGGATAGTGAATTAATTCTGGAATTTTTTCTCTCAATTCTCTTACTAATTGTTTTGATAAACCTAAGGGATTAATATTAGCACTAAAGTCAATGAGACTTTCACTACTAATCCCCATTAATTCTGCTACTTCCTCGCGATTTCCTCCGTGCTTACTCATTACAATCCTCCACTATACTTAATGTTAAACAACTTTACTTTGACCAAAGTTTTTTATTTTACTTGGCAAAACAGCATAGACTAATTCTGATATGAGTAAATTTGCCAACGTTGCAATTGTTAGCGGAACAAATAATACGAAGACAACCTCGTGTAGAACAGGATACAAAATTAATAAATTCAATGGAACACTGACAATATAGGCTATTAACCAACTCACAGCTTTAACCATAATACCATCACCCATTGCTTTTTTTCGAACTAGACCAAAAATAAACATACAAATTCCCATTAAAAAACCAATTATGATATGAATCGGTAACGTTTGTGGAAAGCCAGCTAATAGAGCTGAAACAAAATGGCCAGCAATTCCTAAAAAAGCACCATAAACTGGACCTAAAATCATCGCCCCTAAAAAGGCTGGAAATGAGTCTAACGCAATTGAGCCTAATAATTTAAAATTAGCCCCTAATACACACATTGCTAGTAGCATGCTTACCCAAGTCAATTTCTTAGTTGTCATTGCCTCTCCTCCTTACAAAAATAACTATTAATTTAGCCCTATCAAAAAAGATACGACAAAAAAGACACTCTGATCTCCCACAGAATGTCTTGTAATTAAGCAAACAATCAACAGTGACTTTCACAAATTACAAGACAAAATCCCAATAGCTTTGTCTGTTTGATAATGTCGGCGCAAGTAATCTGGCTTTACGTCACTTTACTCTTTTCACTTCCACTTAAAATGGCCAAGTCAAAATTTCATCAGTATTACAGTAGAAAGGGTCTGCTGAGGCATTTAACCTCATTTCCTTACGTCCATCATTAAACTCGATATTCAAAGTATACAGAAAGCGCTCTTACTAATCAAGACTTTTTAAACATTTTTTCACAATCTTGCTATTATTTATTTATAACTAACTATTAATGACCCGAAATCCCTTATTTTTAAAGGCCTAATTAGTTTGCTTATTGTGATAGTATTCTTTTTACATTATGACAACATGACAAAAAAAAAGAGCTAAGAATCCCTTAAGGTTTCTTAGCTCTTTTTTTAACGTTTAAAAGCGTCTTTCATTTTATCAAAAAAACCTTCTTCTTGCTCTGCAACTTTATCGCCACCAGCTTCAGCAAATGCACGTAAAGCATCTTTTTGAGCTTCGTTTAAGTTTTTAGGTGTTAAGATACGAACAGTCACTTGTTGATCACCTGTTCCAGTACCACGCAGTTTAGGTGCTCCTTTACCACGCAAACGGAATGTTGTTCCTGTTTGCGTCCCTGCAGGTATTTTCAACTTCACTTTACCATGCACAGTTGGTACTTCCAATTCATCACCTAATGCTGCTTGAGAGAAGCTCAACGGTAATTCGTAATAAATTTCTGAACCATCACGATCGAATAAATCACTATCTTCTACGCGGAAAACAACAAATAAATCACCATGAGGACCACCATTGATACCGGCTTCTCCTTGTCCTGATAAGCGCATTTGTTGTCCATCTTCAACTCCAGCAGGGACATTCACTTTAACAGAATGTTTTTTCTTAATACGACCAGTCCCATGACAATCTGTACATGGCGTGTCAATCGTTTGCCCTTGTCCTTGACATTCGTCACAAGTTTGGCGTGTCATTACACGACCTAAAGGTGTTTGACGTTCAACATTAATCGTTCCTTGTCCATGACACTTGCCACATGTCTTAGGGCTTGTGCCGGCTTTAGCACCAGACCCATCACAAGTTGTACAAGTATCTTCACGATTATATTGAATTGTTTTTTCAATCCCAAAAATAGCATCTTCAAATTTCAGATCAAATGAATATTGTAAATCTGATCCTTGACGAGGCGCATTTGGATTAGCAGAACGACCGCCGCCGCCACCAAAAAATGATTCAAAAATATCTTCAAAGCCACCAAAACCAGCAGCACCACCGCCGAAGCCACCAAAGCCACCAGCACCGCCACCATAATTAGGGTCTGTTCCAGCATGCCCATATTGATCGTATGCTGCCTTACGTTGGGGGTCGCTTAAAATCTCATAGGCTTCTGAAATTTCTTTAAATTTATCTTCTGCATCTGCCTCTTTGTTAATATCTGGATGATACTGTTTTGAAAGTTTACGATACGCTTTTTTTATTTCCGCATCAGTTGAACTTTTGGTCACACCCAGAACTTCATAATAGTCTCTTTTGGCCATGGGTTCCCCTCCACATCTCTAATTTCCTTTGTTTTCAAAGCTTAATAATCATACCATAAAATAAAGATTTTCCAAATAGGTTCTAGCATAATTTTATGCTAATAAGTAGGAAAAGCCAAAGACTGATAGCTTTGGCTTTTCCGGATTATGTGTTAGCGACTTATTTATCGTCAACCTCTTCAAAGTCAGCATCTACAACATCATCAGCACTTCCTTGAGGGGCATTAGGATCCATTCCTTCAGCTCCACCTTGAGCGGCTGCTGCTTGTTCGTATAATTTAACTGTTAAAGCTTGCACGATTTCATTTAATTCGTCACGTTTAGCTTTCATTTGTTCTAAATCATTGGCTTCAACAGCTGCTTTTAATTCATCGCGAGCTACTTCTGCTTTTTTAACTTCTTCTTCTTCAACTTTACCTTCTAATTCACTTAAAGTTTTATCAACAGTGAATAATAATGAGTCGACTTCATTGCGTAAATCAACTTCTTCTTTACGCGCTTTATCCGCTTCGGCATTAGCTTCAGCATCTTTCACCATTTTTTCAATTTCTTCATCTGATAAACCTGAAGAAGATTTGATTGTAATAGTTTGTTCTTTTTGTGTTCCTAAGTCTTTGGCAGAAACATTTACGATACCATTTTTATCAATATCAAATGTTACTTCGATTTGTGGGACACCACGCGGTGCAGCTGGGATATCTGTCAATTGGAAACGACCTAATGTTTTGTTATCTGTCGCCATTGGACGTTCACCTTGTAAAACATGAATATCTACTGCTGGCTGATTGTCTGCTGCTGTTGAGAAGACTTGTGATTTACTTGTTGGAATTGTTGTATTACGGTCGATTAATTTAGTGAAAACTGACCCCATTGTTTCAATTCCTAATGATAAAGGTGTAACATCTAATAAGACCACATCTTTAACATCACCAGTAATCACACCACCTTGGATAGCAGCACCCATTGCTACTACTTCATCTGGGTTTACTGATTTATTAGCATCTTTACCAGTTTCACGTTGAACCGCTTCAACAACTGCTGGAATACGTGTTGAACCACCAACTAAAATCACTTCATCAATATCTGATTGTGATAATCCGGCATCTTTAAGTGCTTGACGAACTGGAATTTTAGTTCTTTCGACTAAGTCTGATGTTAATTCATCAAATTTAGCACGAGTTAAGTTTAATTCTAAGTGAAGAGGACCTGCTTCTCCCGCTGTAATAAATGGTAAGCTAATTTGTGTGCTTGAAACACCTGATAAATCTTTTTTAGCTTTTTCAGCAGCATCTTTCAAGCGTTGTACGGCCATTTTATCTTGTGACAAATCAATGCCATTTTCTTTTTTGAACTCAGCAACTAAGTAGTCCATAATTTTATCATCAAAGTCATCTCCACCTAAGTGGTTATCTCCAGCTGTTGATAATACATCAAAGACACCATCGCCTAATTCTAAGATAGATACGTCAAATGTACCGCCACCTAAGTCAAATACTAAGACTTTTTCTTCTTTATCTGTTTTGTCTAAACCATAAGCAAGCGCTGCTGCAGTTGGTTCGTTAACAATACGTTCTACTTCTAAACCAGCAATTTTACCCGCATCTTTTGTTGCTTGACGTTGTGCATCATTAAAGTAAGCCGGAACTGTTACAACTGCTTTTGTAACGGGCTCGCCTAAATAATCTTCTGCAAAACCTTTTAAGTATTGTAAAACCATCGCTGAAATTTCTTGTGGTGTATATGATTTACCTTCAACTTCAACGTTGTAACCAGCTTCACCCATGTAACGTTTGATTGAAGCAATTGTATTAGGGTTTGTTACAGCTTGACGTTTTGCGACTTCCCCTACTTGAATTTCCCCATTTTTAAATGAAACTACTGATGGTGTTGTACGGTTACCTTCTGGGTTTGGGATAATTTTAGCTTCTCCACCTTCTAAAACTGCAACTGCTGAGTTAGTTGTTCCTAAGTCAATTCCGATAATTTTAGTCATAATTAATTTCTCCTTTAGTAATTGATTTTTTTTATTAGTTATATGATACAGCTATTCTTATTGAGCAACAATCACCATGCTCGGTCTTAAAACTCGATCATGTAAGATATAGCCTTTTTGTAAGACATTAATAATCTCATCTGATTTTTGATTTCCTTCGACAGGAGCCGTTTGAACTGCTTGATGTAAATTAGGATCAAAAATCTCACCCATTGCTGAGATTTCTTCAATTCCAGCTGATTTCATGGCATGTAACACACTTTCCATAACCATCTCAATCCCTTTTTTCAAACTTTCTCCTTGCTCATCCGTTACTTCAATTGCAAGAGCTCGTTCTAAGTTATCAATAGCTGGTAATAATTCTTTTCCTAAATCTTGTGAACGGTATTTAGCTGCCGCTTCACGATCTTTAATATTACGATTACGCATATTAGCAATTTCTGCTTGTGCACGTAAAAATTTATCTTCCATTTCTGAAAGTTGTTCTTGTAACAATTCTTCTTTAGTTTTTTCAGGCACTTCTTCTGATGATAAATCTGCCTCTGTTTCACCTAAAATTTCATCAATCTTAGCTTTTGTCTCTTCATCAACCTCTTCAGTTGTCTCTTGCTTGTTTAATTCTTCTTTGTTTTCTGTCACTTTTGATACTTCCTTTCTGATCCTACATTATTGATGATGAATCTAACGAGCGATAGTAATCTGTCAACTCATGGGAGAGCTCATTTCTAAAAGCATCAACTAAACCAAACATCTTAGAATACGACATACTAGTTGGTCCTAATAAAGCAATTGTCCCTTTACCATGCCCCGGTACTTCATAAGAAGCCGTGATTAAACTCATTTTTTCTAATAACTCATTTTCTAATTCATTACCAATTCGAATCGCGATTTGATCTGTCGGTGGAACAATTAGACTCGCTACTTGTTCTTGATTATTCATCAATGAATACATTGATTTAAATTCTGAAACATCTGTTAAAATGTCAAAATCCAATAAATTCATTTTACCGCCTACAAACACTCGCTCTTCAAAAGCTTGTCCCAAAATATTATCAAACAAGGACATCATCCCTGTTGGTGTTTGGAAATATTTTTGTAAAATCATTGGGATTTCTGTTCTTAATTTATGATAGACCGTCAACAGCGGTTCACCAACTAATTTGTCATTGATAATTTTAATCATTTTTTCAATATCTTCACTGGAAACACCTTGAGGAATGGTAAATACCTGGCTTTCAACATTGCCTTTATCGGTGACAATAATTGCCATTAATTGTTGATTGTTCAACGGTACCATGCGAAAACCTGTCAAGCGTCGCTCTTTGACCTCTGGACCTAATGAAAATGCCGTATAACTCGTCAGTTCAGATAAAATCTTAGCTGACTGTTCTATGATGTCATCAATAGCTTGAAACTCTTGGCCAAAGGACTGTTTGATCACTGATAATTCACCCTGACTAACGGTTGACGGCTTTAGTAAATAATCAACATAAAAACGATAGCCTTTGACTGATGGGACACGGCCTGATGATGAATGATTTTTCTCAATTAAGCCAAACTCCTCTAATACACTCATATCATTTCTGATAGTAGCTGAGCTAGCTTTAATACCTTCTTTCATCAGTGTTTTAGAACCGACCGGCACACCAGTTGATGTGTAGGTCTGAATAATCAGATACAAAATATTTAATTGTCTCTCTGTCAGCATCCTACTCACCTCTTTTTTTAGCACTCAATCATTCTAAGTGCTAATCACATTATTAATATACCAAGAGCCATCTTTTTTGTCAATAGATAACCTCTATTTTTTTAGCACTCGGCCATCAAGAGTGCTAAAAGCTTAAAAAAACGCCTTTTTCAATTTTTTATTTATCGTAGTTTCTTAACTGAAGCCATTGTCCTATTACAAAAAACTTACTATAATAAACATGATACAAAAAAACTAAAGGAGTTGTTAACATGGTAAAAGAAAAAAAGAAATTTAGTTTCCCCTCAGCCTATACGGTTATCTTAATCGTCTTACTACTTGTAATGGCCCTGACTTATTTTATCCCTGCCGGTAAGTTTGAAACCATTCAGTATCAGTCTGAGTCAAAAGCATTCATTATTACTGATGTAAACGGTAAAGAACAAGCCCCCATCAAGGCTAACCAATCAATTTTAGATGAGCATGATATTAAAATTGATTTGGCAAAATTTGAAGACGGTTCGATTTCAAAACCCGTCGCTATCCCAGGTAGTTATCAAGAATTAGACGAAAAACGTCCTGGATTATTTGGAGCCATCAAAAATTTTCTACACGCACCGATTCAAGGTTTAGCTGATTCCATTGGCATTGTTACATTTATTTTAATTTTAGGCGGAATCATTGGTGTGATTAATAAGACAGGAGCCTTTACTGCAGGAATGAATGCCCTATCTAAAAAATTAGATGGTAAAGAAAAATGGTTAATTATTATTATCTCTACTTTAATTGCCATTGGTGGTACAACTTTTGGTTTAGCAGAAGAAACCGTCGCTTTCTATCCTATTTTAGTTCCCATTTTTATGGCAGCAGGATATGATGCCTTAGTTGCGATTGCTACAATTTATCTTGGAAGTTCAATTGGTTCAATGGCCTCAACAGTCAATCCTTTTTCAGTAGTTATCGCTTCAAATACTGCTGGAATTAACTTTACAGATGGTATGGGACTTCGCTTGGTCATGCTAGTGGTCGGAACTATTATGTGTATCGTTTACACAATACGTTATGCCGAAAAAGTGAGAAAAGATGCTAGTCAATCACTTATCTTTGATCAAAAATCAGAATTAGAAGCTCAATTCTTAACACAAGATCCTGATGCTGAGGCTCCTACTTTTGATAGTCGTAAAAAAATTCTACTTTCAATTTTTGCTGGTTCATTTATTATCATGGTCTTTGGCGTAAAAGATTATGGTTGGTCATTTGATGAAATTTCTGCCTTATTCTTAGGTGTTACCTTTGTCATGGCCTTCATTAGCGGATTAGGTGAAAAAACGTTCGTATCTGAATTTATTGCCGGAGCAGCTGATTTACTTGGGGTTGCTTTAGTCTGTGCCTTGGCACGTGGCGTAACGATTATCATGGAAGATGCTAAAATTAGCGATACGTTGATGCAATGGTTAAGTACAGGTGTGTCACATATGAGTGGGGTTGTCTTTACAACTGTAATGTTCTTTGTCTTTATCTTACTAGGTTTCTTCATCCCATCATCATCAGGTTTAGCCGTATTATCAATGCCAGTTATGGCACCGCTTGCCGATGTCGTTGGTTTAGATCGCTCATTGATTGTGGATGCTTACAACTGGGGACAAGGTATCATTTCATTTATCACCCCAACTGGTTTAGTTTTAGCTTCACTTGCGATGGTCAATATTTCATTTGATAAGTGGCTAAAATTTGTTACACCATTAATGATTGCCATTGGTCTATTAGCCATTGTTTTACTTGGCGTTGGTGTTTATATTTAACTAAAATAAAAAAGTCTGACAGTTGTCAGACTTTTTTTAATCTATAAATTGTTGAAACACTTCATTTCCTAATATCAAACCACGGTCGGTCAATTTAATATAGCCATCTAACTCTTTAAGCAAGTCTGACTCAACTAGTCTTCCGATAACCTCGCCATAAATATCTTCCAAGTCACAACCATATTTTTCAGTGAATTTCCGATAAGATACTCCCTCAACTTTTCGTAAGCCCAAAAACATCTCTTCTTCCATTTTTTGTTTGAGCGTTAATTCTTCTACTTCAATAACGGGTAATTTATTTTCCTTTAACGGTTGTAAATAATGTTGAATAGGTCCATGATTCCGATACCTTATATTTCCAACGTAACCACTAGCCCCAGCTCCAAATCCATAGTAATGTTTATTATCCCAATAGATTAAATTATGTTGACTTTCGTGACCTGGAAGTGAAAAATTACTAATTTCATATTTCATTCGGCCCGCTCTTTCCATATAGACGGCTGCTAAATCAAACATATCCCCTTCAACATCTTCTGTTGGCAGATTTAATCGACCTTGACGCGCCCAATTATTAAACATTGTTTTATTTTCTAAAATTAACGAGTATAAAGAATAGTGGGGTAAATCTAAAGCCAAAGCTTTTTGTAACGTATCTTCAAAATTTTCAATTGTTTGACCTGGTAGTGCATAAATCAAATCAATACTAACATTATCAAAACCTGCTTGATCAATAACTTTCATAGTGTCAAAAACATCTTGAGCTGAATGTTTTCGACCAATTTTTTTTAATAAACGGTCATCAAAAGATTGAACCCCCATCGATAAACGATTGACCCCGTAATTTTTTAAAACAGCTAATTTTTCAGCCGTTAAATCACCTGGATTAGCTTCTACAGTAAACTCATTACGATCATCGAAAGGCAGCTCTTGTCTAATTCCTGCTAATAGTACATCTAATTGTTTAGCTGATAAGGAAGTCGGTGTCCCTCCTCCAATATAAATTGTTTCAGCTTCATCCGAAGGGTACTTAACTTTTTTCAAACGAATTTCTTTGATTAAGGCTTGAATATATTCATCCACCGGCTGCCCTTCTAAAAAAACTTTATTAAAATCACAATAGTAACAAATATGTTCACAAAATGGGATATGGATATATGCAGATGTTCGTATGATCTCTTGATTTTTCTCGCTTAATGTCATCTTTTTCTGACCTCCATACTTTTCTTAAACTATGCAAAATAGTCTTTCGTTTAATTATTATTCATAAAATAAAACTATCATAAGCTACACAAATTTAGCTAGTGATAGTTTTACTAAGTTTTTTATTTACTAATATCAGTTATTTGACCAATTAGAAAAATAATTTTCAGTCTCAACTTGGTCTTGTTTAAGTTGTGAAATTAACCCTTCAACGCCACTAAATTTCACTTCATCACGTAAATAATGATGCCAAGCAACCCGGACTTGTTCTCCATAAATATCTTGGTTAAAATCTAAAATATTAACTTCAACTGTAATATCACGTCCAGGTTCAAAAGTTATATTACGACCGATTTGCGCCATCCCACAATACCATTTTCCTGCCACTTGAATAGTAACCGCATAAACCCCTTTACGAGGCAAACGCGACATTGAAGATACTTTAATATTAGCTGTAGGAAATCCCAAAGTACGTCCCCTAGCATCACCATGGACAACTGTCCCTTCTATTTCATAAGGATAGCCTAAGAAGCGTGTAACTTGCTCCATATTACCAACTTGCATTTGTTCACGAATAGCAGTCGAACTGATTTTCTGCTCAGAGTCAACTTGTTTCGGAACTGTTACAATCTCCAAACGTCCTTTAACGTAATTAGGTAAATTATTCATTGTAGCGATATCTCTTGGCCCATAAGTATAATCAAAACCTGCTACAACAACACGTGCATGCAACCCTATCATATACTGATTAACAAAAGTTTGAGGCGATAAGCCTGCAAAAGCTGAGGTGAATTCGACCACATATAAATAATCTACACCTAAACGTTTCATATGCTCTGCTTTTTGTTCGATAGTTGTTAAATATTTCATTGTAGCAGGATTTATTTTTTGAAAAACAATTGAAGGGTGTTGATTAAAAGTCATCACTGCTAATTTTAGACCTTTGGCTTTAGCTTCTTCTTGTCCTTGTCTGATTACTTCTTGATGCCCACAATGAACACCATCAAAAAAACCTAAGACAAGTACGACTTCTTCTTCTGGAATTTGTTGTTCATTATACGGATGATGTATCTCAATAACTTCCATTTGCTAACTTCCTTTACTTATCATTTCTGACTAATTATTACGTAAGACTTTAATTGGTTTGAAAAATTCTAGTTTAGTTGGATGTTGTCCGTAGATACTTACTAATAACTGGTTATGATAAACGGCAATTAATTCTGAAGGATTTAATGTGCAGTAATCATTTACCTTTAAAAATCCGCCATCTTTAACTGATTGGTACTCTAAATCTGTTAAATCCAAACGTTGAAATAGCGACATAGCTTGCTCGATTGGCTGCAAGAAATCAAACTCTTCACCTGCCATTTTTTCAGACACTTGGGTTAGAGTTAAACACTGTCCCGCTGAAAATCCACCACTAGAGACACGTGTCAGGTCCGACATATGAGCTGCGTACCCCAATTTAGCACCTGTATCAACAGCTAGTGTTCTAACATAAGTACCTTTACCACATCCAACTTCAAATCGCCATGATAACGTTTGTTTTTCAACATTGTACACTGGCTCTGATGTCCGTTTAAAATAATCAATCACTGCTTTTCTTTCCGGTCTTTCAACTTCCAATCCTTCTCGAGCATACTCGTACAATCGTTTACCATTGACTTTAACCGCTGAATACATTGGAGGAATTTGAGTAATTGTTCCAACCATTTGATTCATGGTTTCATCAATTAACGTTGTTTCTAACATTTCTAAAACTGGCGTCTTCTCAACAATATCACCACTAACATCTTCCGTTGTCGTCGTGTAACCCAATGTAATTTCTCCAACATATATCTTGCCACTATCTTGTAAATATTCGATCACTTTAGTTCCTTTACCGATACAAATCGGTAAAACACCATCTACATCAGGGTCTAAGGTTCCACCATGACCCACTTTTTTTGTTTTTAATATTTTTCTTAGTTTAAAGACACAATCATGACTTGTCATGCCGCGCTCTTTCCATAAAGGTAAAATTCCGTCCATTTTTCGACCTCGCCTTTTTATCTAATAACCTGTTTATTATAGCATATAGCACTCTTTTTTACCGACAATCTGCTATAAATTTTTATAATAATTAATCAAAAAATCACTCCCTTAAAGTTAATTCTAAGGGAGTGATTTTTAGTTAAATGACTTTAGTCATTTTTATTTAAATTTCTAATCAATTCATCAATTCTGCTTCCGTAAGCAACTGATTCATCACGCTCAAACATCAATTCTGGCGTTTTATAAATTCTTAGGCGTTCACCTAATTCTTTACGAATCAATCCTGAGGCTTTTTCTAGCCCAGTTTGTGCTTTTTTCATATCAGATGCTTTATCTGATAAGATACTATAGAAAATCGTAGCTTGCTGTAAATCAGCAGTCACACGAACATCTGTAATAGTTACGCCTTCAACACGAGGGTCACGGACGCGTCTTTGAAGAATATCATTTACTTCACGTTGAACTTCTTGCCCTACTCGGCGATCACGATATTTTACCATGAATATTCCTCATTTCTATTTTAAGATTTATTTTCTTTTGATTTCAACCATTTCAAAGCCTTCAATAACATCATCAACTTTTACATCGTTGTAATCTTCTATCATGGCACCACATTCAAATCCCATTTTCACTTCTTTGGCATCATCTTTAAAGCGTTTTAAGCTTGCTAATTTTCCTTCGAAAATAACAATATTATCACGAATTAAGCGGACACCACTATCGCGTTTAACAGAACCATCAGTGACATAACAACCAGCAATTGTTCCGACTTTAGAAACATTATACGTTTCACGAACTAACATTTGACCTGTAATTTGTTCTTCAAATTCTGGGTCCAACATCCCTTTCATTGCTGTTTCAATCTCATCAATAACGTTATAGATAATACGGTGTAGACGGATATCTACTTCATCAGCATCAGCTTGTTCCTTAGCTTGAATCGTAGGACGAACATTAAATCCGACAACAATCGCGCCACTGGCAGCAGCTAAAGTAACATCACTTTCATTAATAGCACCTACAGCTGAATGAACAATCTTAACACGGACGCCTTCAACCTCAATTTTTTTCAAACTAGCAGCCAAAGCTTCAGCTGTCCCTTGTACATCAGCTTTAATAATAACATTAACGTCTTTGATTTCGCCGTCTTTCAAGCTATCAAATAAATTATCTAACGTAATGGCTGTTGTTGTTGAACGTTGTTGTAATAAAGCACGACTAGCACGCTCTTCACCTGCTGCACGGGCTGTTTTTTCATCTTCAAAGACAACGAAACGATCCCCTGCTTGAGGTACATCATTTAAACCAGTAATTTCTACCGGTGTAGCCGGTCCCGCTTCTTTGTCACGACGACCTAAGTCATTTGTCATAACACGAACACGACCAAAGGTATTTCCTACTACAATCGGATCTCCGACACGTAGCGTTCCTTGTTGCACTAATAACGTTGCAACTGGCCCTTTACCTTTATCAAGACGAGCTTCAATTACACTACCAATAGCACGTTGTGTTGGATCAGCTTGTAATTCTTGAACTTCAGAAACTAAGACAATAGTTTCTAATAATTCATCAATATTATCACCGAATTTGGCAGAGATTGGTACGAAAATCGTATCGCCCCCCCAAGCTTCTGGAATTAATTCATATTCACTTAATTGTTGCATCACGTGGTCTGGGTTAGCACCTGGTTTATCAATCTTATTAACAGCGACAATAATTGGTACTTCTGCCGCTTTGGCATGATTAATCGCTTCAATTGTTTGTGGCATCACACCATCATCAGCTGCTACAACAAGAATTGTAACATCTGTGATACTTGCTCCACGAGCACGCATACTTGTAAAGGCAGCATGTCCTGGTGTATCTAAGAAAGTGATTGTTTTTCCGTCAACGTCAACTTGGTAAGCTCCGATATGCTGTGTAATACCACCAGCCTCACCTAAAGTAACTTTTGTATTTCTTAAAGTATCTAGTAACGTCGTTTTACCATGATCGACGTGTCCCATAATAGTGACAACAGGTGGACGAGTTACTAAGTTTTCTTCAACGATGGCTTCTTCTTCGAAGAATTTATCAATATCAGCTACGTCAACTTGAACTTTTTCTTCTGCCTCGATACCATAATCAGCAGCTAATAACTCAATTGTATCTTTATCTAAAGCTTGATTTTGGTTAACCATTACGCCCATCATGAATAGTTTTTTGATAATTTCAGCTGGCTCACGGTAGATTTTTTTAGAAATGTCCGCAACATTCATACCCTCAGTGTAAACTAAAACTTCAGGTAATTCTTTAAATTTACGAGCTGGTACAGCTGGTTTATTTGATGCAGGATATTGTTTTTTACGTCCTTTTTTAAAGCGATTACGGTTATTATAATTACCGCCTTGACCACCACGGTAGTTACTGTTACCACGATTTTGTCCACCTTGACCACCTTGTTGCGGACGGTTAGTTGTATTTGCTTGTCCTTGTGGACGGTTTTGACCACCTTGTTGTGGGCGGTTAGTTGTATTTGCTTGTCCTTGTGGACGATTTTGACCACCTTGTTGCGGGCGGTTAGTTGTATTTGCTTGTCCTTGTGGACAGTTTTGGCCACCTTGTTGCGAGCGGTTAGTTGTATTTGCTTGTCCTTGTGGACGGTTTTGACCACCTTGTTGCGGGCGGTTAGGTGTATTTGTTTGTCCTTGTGGACGGTTTTGACCACCTTGTTGTGGGCGGTTATTATTTTTATTTGGTTGGTTAGAACCGGTATTTTTATTATTTGTCATAGGCTTATTTTGTTTTTCTCTGGCTCCTGATGCTGCCACAGTACTTCCTTTTCTATGTTCTGTATTTTTTTGTTGGCTAGATTGTGATTTTAGTGCATTATTAGATACTGGTTTACCAGTTTTTTCTGAATTAACAGTTGGGGATGATTCTTTACTTTTAAAGGAAGTTCCTCCAAAAGCACGCTTCAATTTTGTCTCTTGGTCGGAACTAAGGACTTCCATATGATTCGTTAAATTCATACCTAGTGTCTGCGCGCGATCAACCAGCGTTTTACTTGTTTGGTTCATTTCTTTCGCTAATTCATGTACTCTTTTTTTACCCATGCAATCACCTTCCTATTTTGTTAGTAACTCCTGAAACTTTTTAGCAAACCCTTGATCGCAAACTCCTAAAATCATTCGACTGCGACCAACAGCTTGGCTAAGTTCCAATTGAGTGAACTCATTGACACATTTGACATTGTAATAAGCACTCTTATCTTGAATCTTTTTGATTGTATTAGGACTAGCGTCTGTTGCAACAAAGACAATTTTAGCTTTTTGAGAACGAATATCTGCAATAGTCAATTCTTCCCCTGAAACTAATTTGCCTGCTCGAGTTGCCATACCTAATAAATTTAATACCTTTTGGCTATTTGTCATTTCCGAATAATTCCTGTCTTGCTTTTTGGTGACTAACATAATCTAATAATTCTTGGTAAAAATCATCAGTTAAATCAGCTTCCAAATGGCGATTTAAAATTTGCTTATCCCAAGCTTTTTGGACAACTTTTGGCTCAATAGAAATGTAAGCTCCTCGACCTGGCATTTTTCCAGTTGGGTCAATTGCCACATCGCCTTCTTTAGAACGGACAATTCGAATCATTTCTTTTTTAGGTTTCATATCGCCCGAAACGACACATTTTCTTAAAGGAATTTTACGTTGTTTCATCTATCTTCGCCTCCTAGGATTATTCTGCTTCTTGATTTACTACATCACTTTCAGTGACTTCCTCAGTTAAGACAACTGCTTCTTCCGCAACAATTGCTTCCTCTGGTGTTTCTTCTACTATATCTTCCACAGCAATGTCTTCAACTGTAGCTTCTGTTGCTTGCTGGCTACGAATCGCTTCCATATCTGATTCAGATTTAATATCAATTTTAAAGTTTGTTAATTTTGCCGCTAAGCGAGCATTTTGTCCGCGCTTACCGATTGCTAATGATAATTGGTAATCTGGTACCACTACTGTACATGCTTTACCACTCTCATCAAAAGTTACATCTACAACTTGAGCTGGGTTTAAGGCATTAGCAATATAAACAGTTGGGTCTTCGTTCCACTCAACAATATCCATATTTTCGCCTTTTAATTCATTGACAATTGATTGGACACGCTGTCCTCTTTGTCCGACACACGTTCCAACTGGATCTACGTTTTCATCTTGTGAACGAACGGCTACTTTCGCACGATCACCAGCTTCACGAGCGATGCTTACGATTTCGACAACCCCATCGTAAACTTCTGGGATTTCTTGTTCAAACAATCGTTTCAATAAGTCAGGATGACTGCGGCTAACAAAAACTTGTGGGCCTTTAGAGGTATTTTCCACTTTTGAAACATACACTTTGATACGATCATGTGGTTGGTATACTTCATTAGGAATTTGATCTTGACGTGATAAAACCGCTTCAATCTTTCCTAAGTTAACATAGATATATCGATGATCTTGTCTTTCAACAATTCCTTGCATAATATCATTTTCATAAGCACTGAATTCGTTGTAAATAATCGTACGTTCGGCTTCACGAACACGTTGTAAAATCACTTGCTTGGCAGTTTGTGCTGCAATACGACCAAAATCTTTAGGCGTCACTTCAAAGCGAACCGTGTCACCTAATTCATAAGCACCATTTAACATTAAAGCTTCCTTCAAACTCACTTCTAATTGTGAATCCATTACTTCTTCAGTAATTTCTTTTACGGCATATACATGGATGTTGCCTTTTTTAGCATCAAATTCCACTTCCACATTTTGAGCTTGACCGTAGTGACGTTTATAAGCAGAAACCAATGCTGCTTCTAACGCTTCGATCACAATCTCTTTTGAAATGCCTTTTTCAACCTCTAATGCCTCTAAAGCATTTAACATTTCTTTACTCATCTTTACTGCGCCTCCATTATCTTGGTCTAAAACTGAATCGCCAATCGAGCTTTAGCAATGTTACTACGCTCGAAAGTGATATCTTTTATTCTTGTTTTTATTTTTACTGTTAAGGTCAATGTCTCAGGTGTTAGCTCTTTTAAGAAGCCATCAAACTGTTTGTCGCCTTCTACTGTCGTATATAGTGACACATGAATATACTCACCAATTGCATTTTCATAATCGGCTTCTTTTTTCAACGGTCTTTCTGCTCCAGGTGAAGAGACTTCTAAGAAGTACGCTTGGGGAATTGGATCTGGATCCATCTCATCCAATGCGTCACTGAGCTTTTCACTCACTAAGGCACAATCCTCAATATCAATGCCGTTCAGTTTGTCGATAAAGACACGTAAAAACCAGTTTTTACCTTCCTTCACGAATTCTAAATCTACTAACTCAAAGTTTTGCTCTTCTAAGATTGGCGTGACAACCTTTGTAACAGTTTCCACTACACTACTCAATCCATTCGCCTCCTTCACGGGAATCTGTTTATCCATCAAAAAGAGTGAGCGGTGTTTCCTTCGCTCACTCTCCCATCAAGTATCAATCTTTGACTAGTATAACATATTTTTTCTGAAAACTCAACACAGCATGCTTTCATGTCCTTTTATTTTCACGGTACGGTCTTCTTTTGAAGTTTTAAGCTACTTTTTTATTAATAATTACTTAAGAGACTTAATAAAGCATTAAAAAGTACCTAAATGGATAGGGGTTAATCTATTCTCCTTTTATAATACGAGTTAAGGCAACTTATTTTCACACTTAGGAGGTTCTGCTATGTTTATCATACTTAGTTTACTCATCTTACTTCTATCATTTTGTCTATATGGCTATTGGACGAATCGACAATTAGAAATAGAATCACTGCCACTACCTTTAACATCACTTCCAGCTGAATTGGATGGATTAAAAATCACACACTTGTCAGATATTCACTTAAAACGCTTGAGAGTTGACAAAGAGTTTTTATTAAAAGAAATCCGTCTGGTCAAACCTGACTTAATTTTTATTACGGGAGATACAATCGATCGAACTGAAGATTTAGCTACGACAACCATTCAGCAATTCATTAATGATATTGCCGTTATTGCCCCAACATATGTTATTGAAGGCAATCACGAACCGACATGCTCTGATTTTAATTATTGGCGAGAATTACTGTCACAGTCTAGCGCAACCCTTTTGGAAAATGATTACGAAACGATTTATATCAACCAACATAAGATAGGGATCATTGGTTTAAAAAATAATGTGACCTCTCTTAATAAAAAAAGACAAGAATCGCTACCAAACCATACAATCAATCTACTCTTAGCACACCATCCAGAACATTTCCACGAGTACCTTACAAATTTTGATGAAAAAGACAACGTTATAGCAATTTTTTCCGGCCATGCCCATGGTGGACAGATTCGCTTACCCTTAATCGATGGGCTTTTGTCTCCAAATCAAGGTTGGTTCCCCCGTTATACAAATGGCTTATACCAAGAGGTGACTCGCTCGACTACTTACCTGATTGTGAGCCGAGGATTAAGTAACAGTCGTTTTCCCTTTCGGATAAATAATAAACCTCACCTTATAAATGTTATCTTAACTAAAAAAAATAAGCCCTAAGGGCTTATTTTTTTTATAACATATCGAATAAAGATAACTGGTTTTCATCAGGAAGACCATCTAAGACACTGTTTTCTGTCATATATTCAATCAGTGTTTTCGAAACTTTACCACGATTAGCCAAGTCTTCTTTTGATAAAAATTCTTGTTCTTTTCGTGCTGCTATAATTTGTTTGGCCACATTCTGACCTAAACTTGGAACAGCACGAAACGGTGCTATCAAAGTATCACCATCAATAACAAAATTATCCGCATCTGATTTATATAAATCAATCATTTTAAATTTATAACCACGTTCAATCATTTCATTACATAACTCTAGGACTGTAAGCAGATTTTTTTCTTTAGTGGAAGCCTCCATCCCTTTATCCATTATCTCTTTCATGCGAGCTTTTACAGCATCTTTGCCTTTAGACATAGCAACTAAGTCAAAGTCATCAGCACGCACCGAAAAATAGGCTGCATAATAAAGAATTGGATAATAAACTTTAAAATATGCTACACGTAACGCCATCAACACATAGGCTGCCGCATGAGCTTTAGGGAACATGTATTTAATTTTTAAACACGAGTCAATATACCACTCGGCAATACCAACAGCTCTCATTTCTGCCTGCCACTCATCGGGTATACCTTTCCCCTTACGAACACTCTCCATAATTTTAAATGCTAGACCATCTTCTAAACCATTGTGTATCAAGTAAACCATAATATCATCACGACACCCAATTACTTCTGCTAGCGTTGTTTGACCTTTACGAATTAATTCTTCTGCATTGCCTAACCAAACATCGGTACCATGAGACAAACCGGAAATCTGTAATAATTCGGCAAAGGTCGTTGGATGGGTTTGCTCTAACATCCCTCTAACAAACTTTGTTCCAAACTCTGGAATTCCTAAAGAACCTGTCTTAGAGTGAATTTGATCTGGTTCTACGCCTAGTACTTGTGGCCCAGAAAAGATTCGCATTACTTCAGGATCATCTGTCGGAATTGTCTTAGGATCAATCCCAGAAAGATCTTGTAGCATCCTAATAACAGTTGGATCATCATGTCCTAAAATATCTAATTTTAAGACGTTATCATGAATTGAATGGAAATCAAAATGAGTCGTTTTCCATTCTGAATTTTGATCGTCAGCTGGAAATTGTATTGGTGAGAAATCATAAACATCCATATAATCAGGAATAACGATAATTCCCCCCGGATGCTGTCCTGTTGTGCGCTTGACACCTGTTGACCCTTTAGCCAATCGGTCAATCTCAGCACTGCGTAACTCAAGATTATTGTCACGTTCGTAACCCTTAACAAAACCATAAGCCGTCTTGTCCGCTACTGTTCCAATCGTCCCTGCCCGATAAACATACTCTTCACCAAAAAGTACTTTTGTATAATTGTGAGCCTCAGGTTGATAATCACCTGAGAAGTTCAAGTCAATATCTGGCACTTTATCGCCATGGAATCCTAAAAAGGTTTCGAAGGGAATATCGTGACCGTCTTTGAATAGGCGATTCCCACATTCAGGACAAGGTTTTTCTGGCAAGTCAAAACCAGACCCTACTGAACCATCTTCAAAGAATTCCGTATATTGGCATTTTGGACAACGATAATGTGGTGCTAAAGGATTGACCTCGGTAATTCCTGTCATCGTCGCAACAAAACTCGAGCCGACCGATCCACGAGATCCTACTAAATAACCATCTTTCAAACTCTTATGCACTAACTTTTGAGAAATCAAATAAATAACTGAAAAGCCATTACCAATAATACTATCCAGTTCTTTTTTCAGACGCTTTTCTACAATATCTGGCAAAGGATCTCCATATAAACGCTTCGCTTCATTGTAACTCAAATCTGTGATTTCTTGTTCCGACCCTTCAATTTTAGGTGTATAAAGATCTGTCTTAACCGGTGTGACTTCCTCACACCAACTGGCGATTAATTGGCTGTTGGTTACGACCACTCGTTTAGCCGTCTCTTCACCTAAAAATGAAAATTCTGTTAGCATCTCATTTGTTGTTCTAAAGTGAACCTCTGGTAAGGAATGACGATTTAAGGGATTTGCTCCTCCCATCGAATTGACCAAAATTTTACGATAGATAGAATCTGTCTTATTTAAATAATGAACATTCCCCGTGGCAACAGCAGGTTTATCTAATTCATCAGCTATTTTAACTAAATTGCCAATAATTTCTTCTAAATCTGACTCACTTTTGACAAGTTCTTGCTCAATCAAAGGGGCATAGACTGCTTTGGGCATAATTTCAATATAATCATAGAATTTGGCACGTTTTTTAGCTTCTTCGATTCCTTTTTGCATCATCGCCTCAAAAATCTCACCGCCACTACAAGCCGATCCGACAATTAACCCTTCACGTAATTTTGTTAATTGTGACCGTGGTATCCTAGGTACTCGGTAATAATAATCAATATTTGACATAGAGATTAATTTAAAGAGATTTTTTAAACCAGCTTGAGTCGTTGCCATAATAATGGCGTGAAATGGCCGGGCTCGTTTATAAGCATCTCCTTCACCGACATGTTCGTTTAACTCATCATGATACTGAATACCATGCTCTTCTTGAGCTTTTTTTAAGAAAATCCAACACAGCTGTCCAGTCGTTTCTGAATCATAAATAGCTCGATGATGTTGCTCTAAATTGACACCATACTTTTTAGCCAAAGTATTTAAACGATGACTCTTCCACTCTGGATGTAGGAAACGTGATAATTCCAATGTATCAATAACTGGATTAGGCGCTTCGGGAATCTCATATTTTTCATAACTAGTATTCAAAAATCCCATGTCAAAACTAGCATTATGAGCTACTAAAATATCCTGATCACAGAACTCACGAAATAGTCTTAAAACTTCTTCTTCCGACTTAGAACCACGGACCATCTCATCAGTAATCCCTGTTAAACTAATGGTTGTTTCTGACAATGGATGACCTGGATCAATAAATTGTTCAAACGTCTCAATAATATTTCCTTTGTGCATTTTGACTGCTGCTAATTCAATAATCGTATCATAAACCGCTGATAATCCAGTGGTCTCAACGTCAAATACAATGTAAGTCGCATCAGTTAAAGAAAGATGCTCTGGATTATAAGCGATTGGAACACCGTCATCTACTATATTAGCTTCAATCCCATATAATATTTTAACCCCATGTTTTTTCCCTGCTTGATGGGCGTCCGGAAAGCTCTGAGCACCACCGTGATCTGTGATCGCTATGGCCGGCATTCCCCAAGCACCTGCTTGTGCTACTAAGTCGCTAGCTCCGGTAATACCATCCATTGTACTCATGTTTGTATGTAAATGAAGTTCCACACGTTTTTCATCAGCTGGTGCTGTATCTTTTCGTCCAGCTTTTTTCACTTCCATTAAATCTCGCGCATTCATTACTAAGTCTTTCATAAAAGTATCTTCTTGTACACTTCCACGAACACGC
The DNA here is from genome assembly GCF_029144185.1 of Vagococcus intermedius. Lineage (NCBI taxonomy): Bacteria > Bacillati > Bacillota > Bacilli > Lactobacillales > Enterococcaceae > Vagococcus > Vagococcus intermedius. Next base: position 1,536,703 of record NZ_CP110232.1, read on the forward strand.
AACCACTGCCCTTTTTTGATTGCTTCAAAGACAGCTTCATCATGAGCATTGTTCGAGAATTTTTTCACCGCAAAAGACGACGTATAATCTGTAATTTTAACAATTAATATTTTACGTCCCGAACGTAAATCTCTTACCTCAACATCAAAAACGTACCCTTCAACTGTGACTGTGCGCTCTTCATCAATAATTTGACTCATTGGCAAAATAACTTCATCTGAGTTGATTGTACGTCCTAACTGAATCGGCCCTTCTAAGGTCACTGGCTCATTTTTTTTCTGTTGCTTTATTTGCTCATTTTTTTCTAGAGCGGCTGCAGCTTCTTCCATCATACGAACTTGTTGTTGTTGTTGGCGTTCTGCAAAAGCTTGCTGATTAGCTTGAGCCTTTTCTTGATTTACTTTCGGTATTAAACGAAATTTAGGAAAGCCAAACCGTTGGTAAGCTTGTTCGACTTCTGGTAGATATTGTTTTTTTAAATACTCAATAATCCCTTCATTTTCTACCAAAATAATAAGTTGATCATCTTCAACAAACGGTAATTGCTCTTTTAAAGCCCCATTCACTACGGCTTGATTACATTGTGCTTGTTGTAAACCATATGACCAATAGGACTGTAACATCTCTTGATCATAGTTACTGTCCTGAGTACGCACATGCAATTGGACTTGGGCAATTCCATCAAAAGCATGATGCAATTGTTGGTAGAGACGGGTGTATATCTCTATTGGCAAAATGTTTTTAAATTGTAAATGAAATTCCCAACAACGACTTTTTTTATGAACAACGACTTTGGAAACTTCCCCTTCTGAAAAAGCTGGTAGTCTCTTTTCATCAGATTGAAATCCCATCTGATCGAGTAATTTATCAAATAACTCTCTAGGATTTAAAGACATTATCTTGCCCTCCTTTTTTATTGTTATCTGCTGCTTATATTAAAAAGCAAGAAACGGCCAACAAGAAATTTGCTGACCGACCTTATTTTTCTATTTTATTATACGCCTATTTATCTATTTAGCAATCCGCATCTCTAATCTTAGTTAGACTTCTCAGGATTCAATAAAATATTTAGTGTACTAGTTAATTCATCTTTACGAACTTCTAATGTTTCACCTGTTTGACGAATTTTAACTTCTACAATGCCTTCTGATGCTTTCTTACCAACTGTAATACGGATTGGTAAGCCAATTAAATCCGCGTCTGTAAATTTAACACCGGCGCGTTCTTTACGGTCATCTACCAATACTTCATAGTTAGCTGCAATCATATCCGCTTCAATTTCCTGAGCTAGTGTCACTTGGGCTTCATCTTTTACATTAACTGGTACAATATGTAAATCAAATGGTGCTAAGCCTTTTGGCCAGTTCATACCATTTTCATCAGCATTTTGTTCAACCATAGCTGATACCAAACGACTCACACCAATCCCATAACATCCCATAATAACTGGAATATCACGGCCATTTTCATCTAACACTGTAGCACCCATTGCAGCACTATAACGTGTCCCTAATTTGAAAATGTGACCAATTTCAATTCCTTTAGTAAATTTCAAAATACCTTCGCCATCAGGTGAAATATCACCTTCTTGCACGATACGCAAGTCAACATATTCTAGTGGTGTAAAATCACGACCTGGATTCGCATTTTTAAAATGATAACCTGTTTCATTAGCCCCAACTATAATATTTTCTAAATCTTGGACATATAAATCAGCATAAACTTTAATTTCTTCTGATAAATTAATTGGTCCAAGTGAGCCAAAATCAGCACCCATATATTTAACGGCTTCTTCAGAAGTAGCTGGTTCTAAGAAGTCTACGGCTAAATGATTTTTCAATTTAATATCATTTACTTCATGATCCCCACGAACTAAAACCATAACAGGCTCCTCATCAGCCATAAATAACATTGATTTAACTGTTTGTGTTTTCGATACTTCAAAAAAGTCACTTACCTCTTCAATTGTCTCAATAGTTGGTGTTGCTACTTTTTCCAAATCTAATACCGTCGCATGTGAGTTACTTGGCGTGTATAAGCTTGTAGCCATCTCTAAGTTAGCTGCATAATCACTGGTAGTAGAATAACAAATAGTATCTTCTCCAACTTCTGTAATCGCCATAAATTCTTTAGAATCACTGCCACCCATAGCGCCACCATCACCAATAATAGCACGGAATTCTAAACCACAACGTTCAAAAATACGATAATATGCTTTTTCATAAGCACGGTAACCTTCATCCAAACTCTCTTCTGTCGCATGGAATGAGTAGCCATCCTTCATAATAAATTCACGACCACGTAAAAGACCTGATCTTGGTCGTCTTTCATCACGATATTTAGTTTGAATCTGATAAAGTGATAACGGCAAACGTTTATATGAATTGATTTCATTTTTTACTAAATCAGTAAAGGTCTCTTCGTGTGTTGGTCCTAAAATAAAATCACGACCATGACGATCTTGTAGTTTCATTAGTAACGGACCATAAGTTTCATAACGTCCAGATTCACGCCATAAATCAGCTGGTATCATCGCTGGCATCAACATTTCAGATGCCTCAATGGCTTCAAATTCTTCTTGCATAATTTTTTTTATTTTTTCTAGTACACGATAAGCTAAAGGTAGATACGTATAGACACCTGCTGTAACTTGGCGAATATATCCTGCTCTTAATAGCATTTGATGGCTTAAAATTTCAGCATCATTAGGTACTTCTCTCAACGTTGGAATTAACATCTTTGATTGTTTCATTTTTATCTCTCCCTTTTTTTCCTAACAACTATAACACTTAATTATCTAAAAAAGAAACGCATAATATCGTTCCATGTTACCAACACCATCAATATCATCATAAAAGCAAAACCAATCATCGTGATTTTTCCTTCGCTCTCTTCTGATAAGGGTTTCCTACGAATTGCTTCAACAAAATTTAATAGTAATTTACCACCATCCAATGCAGGAATTGGTAATAAATTCATTATTCCTAAATTAACACTAAGCATGGCCATAAAGTTTAAGATCGTAATAATTCCCTCATTTGCTACTTGTGAGGAAACTTGGAAGATCATCACTGGGCCACCTAATTTATTTAAACTAAACCCTAAAATTAAATCTTTTAATGCAACGAAAATTACTGTTGCATTAACAATTGTTTTGGTTCCTGCTTCTTTTAACTTCTCAATGAAAGAAAGTGATGTAACCTTAGTCCCACCCATAATCCCCATCATAACACGTTTGCTACCATCTTCTTGTTTTTCAGCTCTAGGTGTTAATGTGACAGTCTTCTCTTTACCATCACGTTCTACTTTTACTTTGACAGATTTATCTACATTTTTAGTTAGAATTGGCCCGATTTCTTCAAAAGTAGTAACTCGCTTACCTGCCACCTCAATAATGCGATCATTTGGTTTAATACCTGCATCGGCAGCTACACCATTTTCAACAACAGCACCAACCTTACTAGTTGGATCTGGTTCAACATTACCACCTTGTATGAATAACACAATAGTAAAAATAATAAACGTTAAGATGAAGTTGAATAACGGTCCGGCAAAATTAGTTAAGGCTCTTTTATATAATTTAGCTGACTGGAATTGGACATCTAACGGAGCTATTCTAACTTCTGTTCCATCTGATTCAATAATCATGGCATCATGTTCTACTTCATAGGTAATAACTTCTTTATCATTACCATAAGCATGTCCTTTAATTATTAATTCTTTCTCCAAATCAAATTGCGTCACTTCTAAAGGGATCGCGTTCGATAGCTGTATTTTACTACTTGTGTTAATTCTAACAATTTTTTGTTTATCATTAAGTTCAACGGCAATAGGTTGACCAGGTGTTAACTCAACTTCCTCTTCACCCATACCAGCCATCCGGACATAACCACCTATTGGTAACAACCTAATGGTATAAGTCGTCCCGTCTTTCCCTGTATGAGCAAAGATTTTCGGACCCATGCCGATTGCGAATTCTCTCACTAAAATACCTGAACGCTTAGCAAAAATAAAATGACCTAATTCATGAACGATGACAATCACACAGAACACAAATAAAAAGGTCAGCACTGTTTTCATATTTATTCCCCTCTCCTGATAATACTCACTAATAACTTATTTATACGCCATAGACACATACAAACGACTGCTTTTCTTTTAAACAACTAGCTAATTCTGTCAGTCATTGATTGCTTAAAAAGTAAGTCCCGTTTACTACTTAATTCACTCAAAAAAATAGTAAAGCATCTTATATTTTAACATAATTTGCTCTATACCGCTATCTTCCATTTTTTACTTTTAAATGATATTTAGAATTTCTCTCAATAAAAAAGCAAACGGAAGACTCCGTTTGCTTTTTTAAAATAGTCCTAATAAATGCATCACTGGGAACACGAAAATCATACTATCAAAACGATCCAAAATACCACCATGACCTGGTAAGATATTACCTGAATCTTTAACACCATAATGACGCTTATAAGCAGATTCTACTAAGTCACCCATTTGGCCAACCATTGATAGAAATACTGTAAATAAAAGCATGACTGGTAACCCTTGATTAAATATACCTTCTGTTGCAAAGAAATGTAAATATATTGACGCTACTACTATTGCTGAAAGAATGCCACCAAAGGCACCTTCTAAGGTTTTATTGGGGGAAATTGCTGGAGCTAATTTATTTTTACCAATTTTACGACCAATCATATAAGCCCCAATGTCAGTTGACCACACAACTAGTAGCCCAAATAATAACATTGTTAAATCAGCAGTTGTCCCTCTGGCAAGTAAAAAACACTTGAAGCCCATTCCCACATATAAACTCACTATAACTGGGAAGGCCGCTTGATCTAAGGTATAACTATTTTTTGAAAAAACTGTTTCTGTTAATAAAATCATCACAAAAAAATAAAATAAATTACTACTTGTTAAACTTTCTGGTAAAAAAGGAAAGTAGTTTTCTAGTGGTAATACTAACACCAAAGCTGCTAGAGCCGAAACAACTCCTGCAAAACTTCCGATAGTTAGACCCTTCATTTTAAATAATTCATACACTCCCACCACTGCTAAAACAGCAGCTGTTACCTCAATCGCCCAACCACCAACTATCAAGATTGGAATAAAAATTACTAAGGCTACAATGGCAGTAATCACACGTTGTTTCATAAATTAAATCTCTCCCTCATCAAAGTCATCATAATGATGCTCATCTTTTTTATCAAGACCACCAAAACGGCGATTACGCTGTTGAAAAGCCGCTAAGGCCTCTTCTAAATGCTCCTGATCAAAATCTGGCCATAATGCATCTGTAAAAAACAACTCACTATAAGCAATTTGCCATAATAAGAAATTACTAATTCGCTCTTCTCCGCTAGTTCTTATTAATAAATCCGGATCCTGTAACTCTTTGCCTAAGCTTGCAGTCATTAGATAAGATGAAAATATTTCTTCCGTAATTGTTTCGGTAGCTAGTTTCTCTTCTTTGATATCTGCTAAAATCTGATTCATCGCTGTTAACATTTCAGCACGGCTACCATAGTTAAGAGCAAAGTTTAAAATCATGCCATCATTCTCTTTGGTTTGCGCCATTGCATCGAAAACAGCTTTTTGAGTATGTTCTGGTAAAAAGTCAGTATAACCAATGACATTAACCTTGACATTTTCAGCAATTAATTCTGGAACAAACGTATCAAAAAACTCGACAGGTAACTTCATCAAATAGTCTACCTCAGTTGTTGGCCGCTTCCAGTTTTCTGTTGAAAAAGCGTATAAGGTTAAGGCTTTTATTCCTAAACGACTAGCATGTTTAGTTATTTTTTTCACATTATTCATACCCTCTTTATGACCAGCAACACGTGGCAGGCGGCGATTTTGAGCCCAACGTCCATTCCCGTCCATAATAATTGCAATATGCTTTGGTACAATACCCTCTGAATCAAATGTCAGATTTGTTTTATCTAATGTGTATTTTTGTTTTTGTGGAAAAAAACGAAACATTGTCTGCCTCCTTTAAACTTTATCTATCTCTATCATTGTAGCAAAAACTGTAAAAAAAACCTATCTAAAGCCGACAACTTAATAAAAAGACAGTACTTACACCCAATTTTATACTACCTAGAACAGTTATTGTTTAGACAACTCAAATAAAAAAGGAACCGCCCGGCGGTTCCTTTTTTACAAACCTTTAAACATCTAATAATTCTTGCTCTTTAGCTGTTGTAATTGTATCAATTTCTTTAGTACTCTTATCGGTAATAACTTGCACGTCTTTTTCTAAAGTATGTAACTCATCTTCAGAAATTTCTTTAGCTTTTTCTTTTTTCTTCAACTCATCGATAGTATCACGACGAATGTTACGAACAGCTACTTTAGCATTTTCGGCATATTTACCAACCTCTTTAGCTAAATCTTTACGACGTTCTTCTGTTAATTGTGGAATAACTAAACGAATAACATTCCCATCATTTGCTGGACTAATACCAATCTCACTTGCTAAAATAGCTTTTTCGATATTTTCTAATGCTGATTTGTCAAATGGTGTAATCATTAAGACACGAGCTTCCGGTACATTAATAGAAGCAATTGCGTTTAATGGTGTTGGTGCACCATAATAATCAACTTGAATACGGTCTAAAAGACTAGCATTAGCACGTCCTGCTCTTACTTGACCTAATTCACGACTTAAACTTTCTTCGGCTTTAGCCATTCTTTCTTTAGCTGAATTTAAAATTTCTTTGACCATTTTATTTCCCCCTTACGGTAGTTCCGATGTTTTCACCTAAACATACACGTTTAATATTGCCAACTTCATTTAAGTTAAAGACAACAAGTGGAATATCGTTATCCATACTTAAAGAACTAGCGGTTGAATCCATAACTTGTAATCCTTTTGAGATGACATCTAAGTGTGTTAATTCTTCAAATTTAGTTGCACCTGCATCTAATTTGGGATCAGCTGAATAAACGCCATCCACATTATTTTTAGCCATTAGAATAACATCTGCATCGATTTCAGCAGCTCTTAATGCAGCCGTTGTATCTGTTGAGAAATACGGGTTACCAGTACCGGCTGCAAAAATGACAACACGGCCTTTTTCTAAATGACGAACAGCTCTACGACGAATGTAAGGCTCAGCAATTTGACGCATATCAATTGAAGCTTGCACACGCGTCGGAACACCAATATTTTCTAACGTGTCTTGTAAAGCTAAAGCATTCATAACAGTTGCTAACATGCCCATATAATCTGCCTGTGCACGTTCCATCCCCATTTCGGCACCAATTGTCCCACGCCAAATATTGCCACCGCCAACAACAATGGCAATCTCAACACCTAACTCATGAACTTCTTTAATCTCTTTAACGATTTCTGCAATAACTGGTGGTTTGATTCCAAAGCCTGCATCTCCTGCTAAAGCTTCTCCACTTACTTTTAAAATAACACGTTTATATTTCGGTTCTACCATTTCTGTTCCCTCCATTTTATCCACTTCCTATTTTAACACACTCACCCATACTATTAGACGTTTTTGCCTAAAAAAAGGGAGCGCAAGCTATTACTAGTTGCGTTCCCAACTGTCACAAGTGACAGGTAAAATTTATTTCATTTGGTTAGCTACTTCTTCCGCGAAGTTTTCTTCACGTTTTTCCATACCTTCTCCAACTTCAAAACGTACGAATGATTTTACTGTAGCATTTTTAGTTGCAACAAATTTAGAAACAGTCATGTCTGGATCTTTAACGAATGGTTGGTCTACTAAGCAGATTTCTGCTAAGAATTTTTGCATACGTCCAATAACCATTTTCTCAACGATATTAGCTGGTTTACCTTCATTTAAAGCTTGTTCAGTAAGAACTGATTTTTCATGATCTAATTCTTCTTGAGAAACTTGATCTTTTGAAACGTAACGAGGGTTAATCGCCGCAACGTGCATTGCAACGTCTTTAGCCATAGCTTCATCAGTTGTGCCATCAAGTGTAGCAAGAACGGCAATACGGCCGCCCATGTGTAGGTAAGCACCAAATGCTTGATTATCAGTTTTTTCAACTAATTCAAAACGGCGGAAGCTAATTTTTTCGCCAATAACGGTAGTTGCTTCTAAAACTTCTTTTTCAATAGTTCCATTTTCAGTTACAATAGCCAAAGCTTCTTCCATGTTAGCTGGTTTGTTCTCAACAACAAGTTTAGCAATTTTAGCAACTAATTCAACAAACATATCATTTTTTGATACGAAGTCAGTTTCAGAGTTAACTTCAACGATTGCAGCAACGTTACCGTCAACATGAACGTTAGCTAAACCTTCAGCAGCGATTCTATCGCCTTTGTTAGCAGCTTTTGCTAAACCTTTTTCGCGTAAGAAGTCTACTGCTTTTTCCATAACACCTTCAACTTCAACTAAAGCTTTTTTAGCATCCATCATACCAACGCCTGTAGCGTCACGTAATTCTTTAACCATAGCGGCTGTAATTTTTGACATTATAATTTCCTCCTAATAATAAACATTTCGTTTGACTAATTTACTTTTAAAAAAACTGTCCCAAAGGAAGTCTAGGCTACTTATTTTCGCCAACCGATCAATAGCCTTTGAGACAGTCTCAATTTTAATAGTTATTTAATATAGACTATTAGTTACTACCTTCAACAACTTCAACGATTTCTTCGATTGAATCAGTTTTTTCAGCAACTTTGTCTTCTGATGCAAATGTTTCTTCAACAACTTCATCTTCACCTTGACGGCCTTCGATGAAAGCATCAGCCATTTTTCCAGCGATTAATTTAACTGCACGAATCGCATCATCGTTTGATGGGATAACTACGTCGATCTCATCTGGATCACAGTTAGTATCAACCATAGCAACGATTGGAATGTTTAATTTATGAGCTTCTTGAACAGCGATACGCTCTTTACGAGGGTCAACGATGAACATAACATCTGGGATTCTAGGCATATCAGCGATACCGCCTAAGAATTTTTCAAGACGTTCACGTTGTTTGTTTAAACCAGCAACTTCTTTTTTAGGAAGTACTTCGAACACGCCATCTTCTTCCATTTTGTTAATTTCTTTTAAGCGAGAGATACGTTTTTGAATTGTATCCCAGTTAGTTAAAGTTCCACCTAACCAACGGTGGTTTACATAGTATTGACCAGCGCGGATAGCTTCATCTTTAATAGCATCTTGTGCTTGTTTTTTAGTACCTACGAATAATGCAACGCCGCCATCTTCAGCAACTTTTTTCATGTAGTTGTAAGCATCATCAGCTAAACGTACAGTTTTTTGTAGATCGATGATGTAGATACCGTTTCTTTCTGTAAAGATATATTTCTTCATTTTTGGGTTCCAGCGACGAGTTTGGTGACCGAAATGTACACCAGCTTCAAGTAACTGTTTCATTGAGATTACTGCCATGTTGTGTTTCCTCCATTTGGTTTTTAGATTTCCTCTCTCTTGCTTTAGACTCCTCTGAGGACTCTGATAAATCAAAGCACCTCTCAGAAAATAGGCAAAAGATGTGGTTTTAGTATCAATTGATACCTATAAAATCATACCCTATATTCCCAAAAAAAACAAGTCTTTTTTTTTAATAACAAAAAAGTAGTAAGTATGAGTGAGTTAACCCAGACTTACTACTTTTTATTTTATAACCAAACAAATAATATTTTTTGCTTATTCTTTGTTATTATTCTGCATACTTACTATCGCCACTTGCTTTAGCAATACCTAAAGGTGTCACAAATTGCGGATAGTCTGGTCGCTCTACTACCATTCCTAAATATTTAGAAAATGTTGGGGCAAATTCTTCAAAAAAACTAGCTCCGCCAACTACATATAAAGGTTCAATAGGATGCTGTTCTAGCATTCTCTCAGTAATAGCTGCCATTTTATCAACAACAGGTTTGATAATAATAAAGTTAGTTTTCTCTTGGTCATGATCTCTTTTTAATAACTCTGCCTCAGCAACGCTGATACCATAATAACCAGCTAAAACCAAACTCATATGAGTCCCACCAGTCGGTTCATCAAGTGTCAACACAACTTCATCGTTCTCAATCACACTAATCCCTGTTGTTCCACCACCGACATCAATAACTGCTCCTTGTGTTAAACCTAACAAACAGGCTGCTGCTTCTGGTTCATCCACGACCGTCGTCACCATTAAACCTGCTGACTCTAGTACATTTGAAACAATTTTTTTGTCATTTCCGACCGTTCCCGGTGGAATGGCAGTTGCCGCTGACTCTATTTCAACACCTAAGATTTCCTCTGCTTCACGTACCAGACGTGACACAATTTGAACAGCCTCTACGTAATTAACTACTAAACCATCACGAATAACTTCTGCAAATTCAAAACTACCATAAACAGGTTTGTTATCTTGATCTAGAATCGCCAATACAATTGATGAGGTTCCCAAATCAACTCCTACTTTTAAGGGGTCATTTTTGTCAAAAGGTTGATGCTTTTTAGTGTTAGCAATGGCATTAAATTCTGCTAATAATTCGTTAGCTTGCTCTAAATTAACCATATTATCACCCTAATTTCTTAACTCTTATGAATTCCAATCAGCTGGGTAAGTTACGTAAACAAAACGCGCATCGCCTTCAACTGAAAATTGGATTGGTGAGCCTTTAGGAATCAACATAATTTCACCAGGTCCTGCTGTAATACGGCGACCTTCGATAATTACTGTTAATGTTCCGTCAATAATATAATCAATCTCATCATAATCTAATGTCCAGTCGAAAGTTGTATCACGCATTACCATCAATCCACAACCTAAACGTGGGCTTTCTTCTAATGTCATTAAATCTTTACAATATACTTTATGAGCAGGATTACCAGTATCTAAACGGTCATCTTCATTTACTTCCAACAAAGGTAACTTAACAGACATCACACCGCTAGGGTCAACATGTTTTGTTAAATCTGATAAACCTGACATTTTTTCCAGTAAAATCTCACGAACAACCTTTTCAATAAGTTCTCTGCTTTGATCTGCCATTATTTAGTCCCTACTTTCTCTTCGTTTTTAAGCATACGATTAGCCATAAACATCGCTACAAAAACAGCTGTAATACCCCCAACTAATTTACCTACGATCATTGGGAAAATCATTTCACGAGCCACACCAGCTGTAAAGCCTAAGTGATCTCCTAATACGAATGAAGCTGATACAGCAAATGCCACGTTGATAATTTTACCACGAGCATCCATGTCTTTCATCATTTGGAACATCGGAATACTATTTGCCATAGTCGCTACCATACCAGCAGCTGAAACTTCGTTCATTCCTAACACTTTACCTAAGCCCATCAATGGTTTTTTGAACACTTTAGTAATAACAAATACTAAACAGAACGCACCTGCTAATGTCAAAGCAATACCACCAACTGTGCTAATACCTTCAGCAACTGGTGTGATACCTGGTACTTTAATTCCTACTAATGGATCTAAGGCACCAATTACTAAACCAATAATAGCTACCATAACAACAAATTTACCAAAAACAGTAAATCCTTTAATCATAGCTTCAGGTTTAAACCATAAACCAGCCATAACTAAAGCGGCTACAATTACGATCGGTACTAAATTTTTAAGAATCATTACAACTGGGAAACCAGCAACTAATCCACCAACAAAAGCGCCGACAGGAATTGTAATCATCCCTGATAAAACACCCGTTGCTAAATATTTATGATCAGATTTTTGAATAATTCCTAAAGCAACTGGAATTGTAAAGACGATAGTAGGTCCCATCATAGCACCTAAAATTGTTCCAGCAAAAAGTCCTGCTTCTTTTGTTTCAGCCATTTGAACTGCTAATGGGAAACCACCCATATCATTTGCAAGTAATGTCGTTGCAAACATTGCCGGATCAGCACCTAAAAATTTGTATACAGGTACTACCACTGGTTCTAAAATATTAGCTAAGACCGGGGCTAAAGTAATAATCCCGACCATTGATAAGGCAAGAGACCCCATCGCCATAATACCTTCTTCAAATTGTTCACCTAAGCCGAATTTGTTGTCTAGACATTTATCGATTCCGCCTAAGATCATGAAGAAAGCAATAATATACATAATAATTTCATTAATTCCCATTTTTTATAAAACCTCCTAAGATCTCACTTTTTGTCATCAGTGAACGTCTTAGTTCGCACGCTCAACTGAATCAATAATCCCAACAATAACTGCATCAACTGGGATATCAGGAGCATCTAGAGCCATTCGAGCAGAACTGCCTGTTGTAACGAGTACAGTATCGTCAAACCCAGCTCCAGCGTTATCAGCTGCAACTAATGTCTGGACACGACCTGCTGTTTCATCTTCTTCAATATCCACCAATAAGAATTTTAAACCATTCAATTTTTCATTCTTGCGTGTTGCCCATAGACTTCCTGATACTTTCCCAATTAACATAGTTATTCCTCATTTCTTCGATAGATAAGCTCTATTTGTTGTTCTCTAAGATAGTCTTTAGCAAGAGGTGTCACAAGTGTATCTTCAGATATAATCACTTGCTCTCCGGTCTTAATTCCTGCTTTTTCAATATTAGAAACACTTAGTAGCTTAGTTTTAACACTGGTTTCTTTCGTTTTCATTGTGGCATCAATTTTTATAAAATCAACACCAAAACGAGTCCATTCCTCTTCAAAAGCTAAAATTCTTTTTTTCATCGCATAACTACAAGTTTTTAAGCCTTGCGAATACTCTACTTGATTTTTAACTACTATCACAGGTTTTTTAGCCATTAAAAAATCTAATAACAGCTGCTCTTCTGACGTATCGGGCATCATTAGAGCCACTCTTGAAAGTGTCCCTAGTGATAATTCCGATATACAGATAGCATCTGCTGTTTGACTAGTTGACGTTACTGAATAATCCAACTTCTGAAAGTAACTCAGTAACTCAGACGTTGTATGACCCATAACATAAATACGCTTGGTTGAACTGCTCTCAATAGAATCATCTAATTGGCTCATAATGCGATCAGTCACTAATTGAACTAACGTCTCAAAGTCTCTCATAAGCTAGACCGTCTTTTTAATAATTGTTCCGCGTGTTCCTTTAACAAAACCACAAGCATTTGCTTCATCATAATCGATGTGCATAAATGTTGCGAATTTAGGGTTGACACGAATAACAACATCGTCAAAAATTAATGGACGTTGTCCTTCAACGCGTACTTGAACTATTTCGCCTTGAACTACATTGTTAGCTGCTGCATCTTCTTCTGTCATGTGGACATGACGTTTAGCAACAATTAGACCTTTGTCTAATTGAACAGCTTTTGCTCCATTCATTAATAAAACACCAGGTGTGCCAGTAATATCGCCACTTTCACGAACAGGTGCTTTTGTTCCTAAAACCATAGCATCCGTTGCAGATACTTCAACTTGAGCGGCATTACGTTCTGGTCCTAAGATGATGACATTACGTAATACCCCTTTTGGTCCAACTAGTGAGATACGTTCTTTACAAGCGTATTGTCCTGGTTGTGATAAATCTTTTGCTTTTGTTAATTGATACCCTTCGCCAAACAATGCATCGATTGTTGGACGATCTAAATGGACATGTCGTCCACTGGCTTCAACTTCAAAATCACTTGATTTTGCTCCCAAACGAGAGACTACTTCTTTAACAAGTGCCGTTACATCTAAATCATTCATTCTATATGCCTCCCAAATTATTACTTAACGTCAATCAATTCTCTCAAGTAAGTTGGTAACTTACTTAAAGCATTTAATAAAACTGGTTGACTCGTTTGACCGCTTGCATCACAAAAAGTTTGATAACTCAACACTTTAAGTTCTTCTGCAAGACATGCCAAGCGGTTGAAATAAATTACTATTTTTCCCATATCATAGGTATAGGTTTTCAAGCGATGATCCTCTTCAATCTCTTCAAACAGAACTTCTGACTCAAAGATAGTATGAGTAGCTAATGCTTCCTGAACATCTACTAAAACATGATGAACTGTTTCCAAACCCGAAAGTAACACTTCTTGTTCTTCCTCAGCTAGCATTACCTGCATCACCTGTAATTCACTATGAAATACACCTAATTTACTTTTAAAAACATCTAAAGCCGCTACCTCATAGTAACTTTTTAATGAAGCAGAACGTGTTGGTTTTTCAACAACTTCCTCTGTTACAACTGACGGTGCCATTGTTTGACAAACAGTGGGTTCTTCAATTGTGGTGTCATTAATTTCTGTTACAAAATTGACTGTTATATGTTTTTCTTTTAGAAAACTGCTGGCTGATGGCGTAATGATTGTTCCTTTGATAAGTTCAATCTCACTCAGACTTTGAGCAGTCAACATTTTTCTGACATCATATTCTGTTAAAACTGCCACCTAATCACGACCTTTTCTTGTTAGAAAAGGGTATATTTAAAGTTAAATATACCCTTCTAGCAAAAATCCGTTAAGACTTTTCGTTATTTGATTATTAACCCGCTACGTGTGGTAAAATAGCGTCAACTTCTGAATGAGGACGTGGAATTACGTGTACTGATAATAATTCTCCAACACGTTCAGCAGCTGCTGCTCCAGCGTCTGTTGCAGCTTTAACCGCACCAACATCACCACGAACCATAACTGTTACTAATCCGCCACCTACTTGTTCTTTACCGATTAATGTTACGTTTGCTGCTTTAACCATAGCGTCTGCTGCTTCAATAGCTCCTACTAAACCTTTAGTTTCGATCATTCCTAATGCATTTGCGTTCATAATATGTTTCCTCCTAGTATTGTGTGTTTTATTTATTTAATATAAAAATTAAATCTAGATTAAAGTTTTGCTAAAATCGCATCAACGATTTTATTTACTAACTCATCTTCAGCACCTTTTGGTGTTGTTGAAGACGGTGTCGCTGTTTGCCCAACTAAGTGAGCATCTTCACCACGTAACTCTTCTAATTCGCGTACGCCATAAGCAACACGACGAATATTGAATAAGTTTTCTGGTGAAATATTATCTGAAGTTGAGCTTCCACCAACAGCACCACAACCTAATGTTAAGGCTGGAGCCATGTTTGTAGCTGCACCAATTCCGCCTAAAGCTCCTGGAGCATTGACGATTAAACGAGAAACAGGTTTTCTTAAACCAAATTCACGAACAACATTTTGATCTTCAGTATGTAGACATAATGTATGACCTGCTCCTTCATGATTTAAGATATCAATACTTAATTCACAAGCTTCTTCCCATGACTTAGTTGTGTAGAAAGCCAAGATTGGTGCAAGTTTTTCACGTGAGTAAGGCACTTTAGCGCCTACTTTTGTTTCTTCAGCAATTAACACGCGTGTTCCTTCTGGAACGTTTAAGCCTGTTAATTCAGCAATTGCTGCAACTGATTTCCCAACAATTTGTGGGTTCATTGAGCCATTCGCACGCATGATGAATTTTTCAAGAATCGCTGCTTCTTCTGTTGATAAGAAGTAAGCGCCATTTTTCTTAAATTCAGCAATAACTGCTGCACGACTAACTTCTTCAACAACAACAGATTGTTCTGATGCACAAATTGTTCCGTTATCAAAAGTTTTTGAATCCATGATACGTTTAACAGCTAAAGGAATATTAGCAGAACGTTCGATGAAGGCTGGACCATTACCAGGACCTACTCCAATAGCAGGTGTTCCTGATGAATAGGCAGCTTTAACCATTGCAGAACCACCTGTAGCTAAAATCAAGTTTGTTAAGTTATGTTTCATTAACTCAGCAGTTCCTTGAATTGTAGGTGTCGTCATACAACCGATTGCTCCTGCAGGGCATCCTGCCGCAACAGCCGCTTCTTTAATAATTTTTACAGTTTCCAAAATACTACCTAAAGCATTTGGATGTGGTGAGAAGACAATGCCGTTCCCTGCTTTAATTGAAATTAAAGCTTTGTAGATAACTGTTGAAGTTGGGTTAGTTGATGGAATTAATCCTGCAACTACTCCAACTGGAACTGCAACATCAGTTACTTTATTAACTGTGTCTTCATTAATAATTCCAACTGTTTTTTTATCTTTGATATTTTCCCAAACTGATTTAGAAGCAAAAGAATTTTTAACTACTTTATCTTGCCAAATCCCAAAACCAGTTTCTTCACGTGCCATTTGTGCTAATTTAATTCTTTCTGAATAAGCGGCATCTGCCATTGCTTTACAGATTGAATCGATTTTTTCTTGTGAAAATGTTGCTAACTCTTTTTGAGCAGCGCTTGCATCTTTTAATAGATTTCTAACTTCTTGTACAGAAATTAAATCTTTATCTTGTAATTGTAACAATACTTACTCCCCCTCTATTTTTTCTTTTTTGACTTAGTTGACGTTTTTTTAGCAGGTTTCGCTGCTTTAACATCTTCCTTATCAACTTTATCAACCTTAACTGATTTCTCAGTTTTTACTTTATCATCCGTTGCTTTTTCAGCAACAACTGATGGTTCTGTTGTAGCCTTAGTTTGTTTAACTTCTGGCTCTTGAATTTTAACTTCTTCTTTTTTTACTACAGGTTTTGGCTTTTCAGGTGTAATAGCCGGTGTGGCTGTTTTTATACCTGCAATAACCATATCTGATGTTTCAGAAGCAAGTCTTGGAATAACGTGACTTGATCGTAAACAATTTAAATCACGAGCAACGACTGATCCAGCCTCAACTGCAACTTGAATCGCTGCAACATCACCTGATAAATGAATCGTTGTTAAACCACCATTAACTTTTTCAGCGCTAATTAAATCAACGTCTGCTGTTTTTAATGCGGCATCAGCTGCTGCAATCCCACCAAGTAAACCATTAACTTCAATTAGGCCTAATGCTTGAATTTTCAAGACGATTGCCTCCTTTAATTTTAATACATTGTTGGGTTAGCTGCTACCATTGCCACTGCTTGAGCAAATGCATCACAAGCTGCTTTACATGCTGATTGGCTACCAGTAAGTAAGGCTCCACCAAAGTTTGTTTCTGACGGTGGACCGTAGAAAGCAGCAACTTCAACGTCAGCTGCTTTAACAGCTGCATCTAAAGCATACATTGCTTCTAAAGGAGGGGCAATTAAGTAAGCTAATGCTTCTCCTTCTTTAATGCCTGCTTCTTTAGATAAATGTGTACCTGTTCTTGAAATTAAATGCGCGAAATAAGGAACACTTCCGTCAGCATTAGCACTGATGAAACCAGGACTATTTTCAATTTCAGAGATAACAACATCTAAACCGCTTTTAACTTCTGCAGGTGTTGGACCAGCAATAATTCCAATAACTTCACCAGCAAATTTAGTACTAGCATTGCCTGCACCAGCATACATACTACGTGCATAAACAACTTCTACTGCAGCAGCTTTTGTCGCTTCATCTAAAGCAACATAAGTTACATCATCACAGTCAGATGTTACCATACCAATACTACGGTGTTTTTGAGGGTCTAAATTTAATGCTTTAGCCATTCCTGCATCAACGTTAGCGATAATTTTCGCACTTAAAACGTTAGCACCTAATGAATCGTTTATCATTTATTGTTCCTCCTTAATTATCCTTCTTTTAAATCAATACCTGATTTTTTCTTCTCAAGCATTTCTTTAATAAGTTCCGCAATGTAAGCTCCAGCTTCAACGGCAGGTGTTCCACCTTTTTGAATGTTAGAGATAACTGTACGACGAGCTTCAGGCATACCAACTGTTGGTTTGTATGCTAGGTAAGCACTCATTGATTCAGCTGTTACTAAACCTGGGCGTTCTCCAATTAACATACAAACAACATCAGCATCTGTTAATTCGCCAATTTCATCCATTGTTGCAACACGAGAATATTTAACAAAAACAACTTCGTTAAAGTCTAAGTTGAACATTTTCAAACCTTGTTTAATTGAAGGTAAAATTTCTTTAATGTTAGCGCCGACTGCGGCTGAACTTAAACCGTCTCCAACCATTACTTGAACTTTAGCACCCTTAGTTGTATTAGCTTTAATATACTCACGAGTTTCAGCGTCAAATTGACGACCTAAATCTGGACGGGTTACATATTCATCTTTATCTTTACACATTGTTTGAACAGCTACAAATCCCATTTCTTTAACTAATTCTTCTGGTACATCAGAGAATACAGCATCTTGGGCTGCAGCATGGTCAGCTCTAAAGCGTAGCATAGACTGTGTTTTATAACGAGGACCTGATCTCCATAACCCTAAACGAGCTGGTGTATATTGTTTCATACGTAGATAGCCTTCTTTATCTGCTGCATTGGGAATTAAGAATTGTTCTTTAATATTTACTTCAGTGATATCTGGAATAAAGGCATCTTCAACCGTACCATTATAGTCAGACTCTTGAGCTGAGCTTGTCATTGTTGGCGTTGTCGCCGGTGTTGCCACAGTTGCTTGAGTTTGAGTTTCAGTCGCACCTGCTGTATTTTCTTCTTGACCAGACATTTCTGTCAAGATTGATTCGATCATTGCTTTTAAACTTTTTTCATCTACCATGATTTAGTTAAACCTCCTTTTCTATTTTAAGAAGATAGAGCCATCGCCTGCACGTTCTGTAAGGCGGCCATCTTCCATAAGACCCATTTTTTCCATCCAGCCTTCAAATTCACGAGTTGGACGTTTGTTTAACATATGTCTAATTGTAGCAGTTTCGTGGTAACCAGTTGTTTGGTAATTTAACATGATATCATCTGCATGAGGGATACCCATGATAAAGTTAACGTTAGCTAATGCTAGTAATGAAGCTAAGTTTTCTGCATCATTTTGATCAGCTTTCATGTGGTTTGTATAACATACATCACAACCCATTGAAAGTCCTGAAAGTTTACCCATGAAGTGATCTTCTAAACCAGCACGGATAACTTGTTGTGAGTCATATAAATACTCAGGTCCAATAAATCCTACTACTGTATTAACTAAGTATGGATCAAAACGTTTAGCGAAACCATAACAACGTGCTTCCATTGTTACTTGGTCAGCACCATAGTGAGCATCTGAAGATAATTCAGACCCTTGACCTGTTTCAAAGTACATAACGTTTGGTCCAGCAACGGCACCTGTTTCCATTGCTAATTTTTTAGCTTCAGCAATATCGTTAGCATCAAAACCAAAGGCAGTATTTCCTTTTTCAGAACCAGCGATTGATTGGAAGACCAAACCAGTTGGTGTACCTTTACGCATCGCTTCCATTTGTGTTTTAACATGAGCTAGAACACAGGTTTGAGTTGGAATTTCCCACTCATCTTTAAATTCTTCAAATTTATTAAGAATACGCATTACACTTTCAGTTGAATCATCAACTGGGTTTAAACCGATAACGGCATCCCCAATACCATATGATAAACCTTCCATTAGTGATGCCATGATACCATCGATATCATCTGTTGTATGGTTAGGTTGTAAACGCGCTGAGATACGTCCAGGCTCACCAATTGATGTATTGGCTGTTTTAATTACAACGATTTTTTGTGCTGCATAGATTAAATCCATATTAGACATTAATTTAGTGACCGCTGCGACCATTTCTGATGTTAGTCCACGACCTAATTGTTTAATATCATAATCTGATGTTTTGAAGTCTAAGATATACTCACGTAATTCTTCAACTGTCCAATGTTTGATTTTGTTGTAAGCACGTTTATTAACATCATCAATGATGATACGTGTTACTTCATCCTCTTCATATGGTACCACTGGGTTGTTAAATAAATCTTGTAATTGCAATTGTGCTAAAACAACTTTTGCAGCTACTCTTTCTTCTGCTGAGGTTGCAGCTACTCCGGCAAGTGTGTCACCAGATTTCACTTCGTTGGCCTTAGCCAAAACTTCTTTGACTGTCTTAAATTCGTACATTGTACCAAACAGTTTTGTTTTTAAAATCATTTTAAAATTCCTCCTTATCTTCTTATGCTAGTTAAATACTAACGTTTTAACCACAACAGGTAGAACACTTCCTGCCGCAACTGGTTTACCAATATCAATATAATCACCATTTTCAACACGGACACTATCGATACAAACAAAGGGATAGTCTTTAGGCAATAACCCGAATAGGCATTGTCCCAAAGATTTTGCCATGTCTTGTTGGACAATTATCACTAATGTTTCTTGTCTTTCAATCATGCTAGACAAGCCTTTTACAATACCTTGAGCGTATTCTTGAACGCGCTGGAAAGTAGGATTTTTTTCTCCTTCAATCCCCAAGGCCACTGCTTGAAACTCTTGTTCCAATTGATACCATTGCATTTTGGCAGAGATTGCTTCTGCTAGCGCTAAAGCATCTCCCTCCTCGTCATGATGACTCATGCGCAGAATTGGAATATTTTTAATAGGCAGTACTTCTTCTTTATAGGTAATCGTACTACCACTGATTTCAGCAGTATGTGAGCCTGCACCTACTACAGTTGCTCGGATTGTTTCAATTGATTCTATTACTTCGATATCAGACACAAGCGCTGAATGAGCAATCCTGTGACCTAATAACAAACCAATATCACCATATTTAAACGTATCTGATGGTCTTACTTCATGAATGCAATCCGCGACCCCACCAGAAAACGATAAAGCTAAGATATTACGATCTGATTCAATCCCTTTATTAGTTAAAATCATGTCATAATAAGGGCTTGGTGTGCCTAAACCAACACTATTTTCTAATAATTGCACCATAATATCAATAATTGGTTGTAAGCCCTCTGGTGTAGTTCTTTGACCTACTGCCAAGGGGATTTTTTCTGCCTCAATAATTTGGGCAATTTTAGGTGCGATATAAGTAATATTCTGTGTTTGACTGTCAACCTTAATCAGGCGACCCCCAATATCTAAACACCCCGTATCAATGACTTCATCATCATAAAAAAGAGCTAAGTTGGTTGTGCCACCACCAATATCTAGGTTAACAACCGACGTATGATGATTTTTAGAATGCATTTGAGCGCCTGCTCCACGTCCAGAAATAATGCTTTCCAAATCTGGGCCTGCAGTAGCAACTACAAAATCACCTGCGTAACCGCTCAAAGCAGCTAAAACATTACTTGAATTCTCTTTACGAGCTGTTTCCCCAGTAATAATGACAGCACCAATTTGAATCTCCTCTTTAGTGATGCCTGCAGCTTGATACTGTCTTGCAACAAAATTCTTAATCTGATCTACATCAATCAAGTTATTTTCTAAAATTGGCGTGAACATGATTTCACTTCTAAAGATGACTTCTTTATCCGTAATCGTAATTCTTGGAATTGTAAAGGCTGAGGCCATATTTTGAATATGTAACTTCGAAATTATCATCTGAGTAGTTGATGTGCCTAAGTCAATCCCAACACTTAACACTGTTTCTTGTGACATTATCGTTTCTCCTTTCGTGAATGAGCTAAGCCAAAAAGGCGCTTAAAATAAACCTATACCGTAATATAGCTTTCTTTTAAGCGCCTTTGCTTTTAACAAACATCTGTGTTTGCTATTATTTAATTGTCTAGTTCTTACTTCCGAAAATAAAACTGAGTAGTTGTTCCGTTAGAGTTTGAATTAATTTTAATTTTGCCTCTTAGTTTATCTTTCACATAGCTGATCACAATTTGCAAACCAAAACTATTTTTATTAACTTTTTTAGGGTTATAACCGCGACCATTGTCTTTTACAATAATCGAAATCGTATCGTCATCAATAGCTGAGACTACTATTTCAATTGAATTATTAGAATCTTCTTTAGTAAAGCCGTGTTCAAAGCTATTTTGTAATAGCTCGTTAACAATTAAAGCTACGGTTACGGTTTTGTCTCCATTCAAATAAATCTTTTCATCTATTTGTTTGTCTAAATTAATTTTTTTACTACTTAAAAAACTACGATGAGCATTCGTTATAATTAAATCCAGTACTGATGCTAAAGGAATATCATCCGTTAATTCCTTAGATAAAATCTCATGAGCAGTTGAAATAGCTAAAATACGCGCTTCGCTTTCACGTAAGGCTTTTTTTACTTCTTCATTCTCACTACGACGACCTTGAATTCTTAGGAGTGACACAATGCTTTGCAGGTTGTTTTTCACACGATGATGAATTTCTCTAATAGCCACTGATTTTGTAATGATTTCCACTTCTTTGTTATACACTTCTGTCTTATCATGTAAAATCATCACTAAAGCATCTTCATCTTGTTCGAAGAAACGTTTCATATTGAAATGAGATTCTCCAAAAAAAATCTCTTTCTCATCTACTTCATCCCAACGTTCCGCATGTTTTAAGTATTGTAATTGTTCAAATGTTGTCATATCAAGCGATAAATTATCATAATGTAGACCCTTAATTTTATCAAGGTAACCTAAATGGTAGTAATAAGACTCTGCCACTTCATTATTAATAACGAGATAACCCGCTTTATCAAAAATCAAGATCCCTTCGTCTAGCTTATTGACTAGTGTCCGATAAAAATGACTTTTTTTGGGCAAGTCACTACTTTGTGACGATATCTCTGGTAATTCACGCTCTTTAAACAAATTGAACAAGAAATAACGCTCTTCTGCTACCTCATTTAGTGGGGATTCCACTATGACTACCGCAATATTTTCTCGATTATTTCTAATAGGAAAAACTTTTTGTCGAATCATTTTGTTCTCTTGCGTCTTTGCTAAGAGACCTTCAGTTTTTAACGACGTTTCAAACGTTCGATAAACACTTGGTTCATTTAAACGTTTGGCAACTTTCCCTACTACTTGTTCACTATAAATCGAGGTACCACGCTTAGGTGGTCGGTGGTAAACAACAATTGCTTCGTCTGTCACATCAGACAGTATGTCAATAAAAACATCTTCATTTTCATACTGTTTACTCTCTTCAAGTTGATGGGCTGCTTTAATGATTTCAGCAATATTTTCAGCTGACAAATCAGAATACTTCTGACATAGCTGACGAATATTTTTGTCAATCATGGGCAATCACAATCATCTCCGCTACTTCGATCATTGGGCAACGTTTATCCATACTTAGTTTACGAATCTGTTGATACGCTGTTTCTTCATTGATTCCATTAGCTTTCATGATGATTCCCTTAGCTTTTTCAATGGTTTTACGATTTTCTAATTTTTCAGAAAGTTTCGTAACATCATTTTGAAGTTTGTCAACTTCTTTTCCTTTAGCTACCCCCATCTCGACCATCGGGATAAATGATTTTTCATCCAATGGCTTGACTAGATAACCGACTGCACCAAACTCTAAAGCTTTTTTACGATTTGTTTCATCACTAAATGCTGTTAACATCAGAATAGCTTTAGCCATTTTTTCAGACATGATCTTTTTACCAGCGCTTAGACCGTCTAAAATAGGCATTTGCACATCCATTATCACTAAATCTGGTTGATGTTTTTTACACAATTCAATAGCCTCAAAGCCGTCCGTTGCCTCACCTACCACATTATACCCAGCAATCTCTAACATTTCTCTCAGGTCTACTCTCGTAAGAGGTTCATCATCGACAATGATAATATCTCCATTCACGATTACCACTCCTGCCTTTTTTTATTCACTTCAGCAAACTATCTATGTTTTAGTGACAATAGTACTTGAAAAACCTAACAGTTCTTCTAAGCCTCTTGCGACTTCTGACAAGGCTGATTCAACAGAGGATAGATCACCGGTCAATACGACAGAGCCGCTAAAACGGTCAACAAAACCAATTTCAACATCTCCAGCTTTTACCGCAATATCAACAGCAATAATCGCTGCCTCACTTGGGGTAATGGTTAAAACGCCAATTGCACCCTGTTTAGTGTTTACTAAACCTAGCTTATCATAAATATCTGCTGTTGGGCTAGCAATTATATGCGCCATTGACACTTGTTTTCCTGGAACATATTCTTGAATCAATCGTTGTTTATCTTCCAATAGCCTCTTCCTTTCATCTAGCGCCTTATTTTAATAACTTAAGATTAAAATAACGGTGTTAATAAACGTTTTACATCCGCTGCAGTTGGTTGCACTGGATTAGTTGCCGTCGTTGGATCAACTAACGCTTCTTGGCTAATTGTTTCCCCATGTTCAGCTAAATCATCTTTAGTAAAACCTGCTTCTGCAAAACTAGCTGGCATTTTTAATTTTTGACGCAGTGACATAATTTCATTAACTAACGTACGAACACCAACTTTGCCTTTTGAAGTTGAAAAACCTTGACGATTTGCAATTTTAGCATATCGTTCTAAAGCTACATCACTTTCATTGGCATTGTATTGAACAACTGATGGTAATAAAATACCATTGATACGACCATGTGGCATATGTAGCTTGCCACCAACAGTGTGTGCAATACCATGACACATACCTAATGAGGCTTGGTTAAATGCAATCCCAGCAATACATGATGCATAGTGTACTTGTTCACGTGCTTCTGAATCTTCTGAATTACTAAATGAACGCTCTAGATAAGTAAAAATCAAATCAATTGCTTTTTCAGCTAAAGCATCTGAAAACACGTTTGCTGATGTTGAGACATACGCTTCTAAGGCATGTGTTAAAACATCCATACCCGTATCTGCCACAATATGAGGTGGCACACTTTTTACTAAACGTGCATCCAAAATCGCTTTATCTGGTTGTAATAATTCATTAACCAGTGGGTATTTCAAATTGTTTTTAGGATTGGTAATTACAGAAAAGTTGGTTACCTCAGAACCTGTCCCACTTGTTGTTGGAACAACTACTAACGAAATGTCAGCTGCTAAACCAAGTTTAGTACCAAATAATTTCATTGCTTTAGCCGCATCAATCGCTGAACCGCCACCAAAGGCAATTAAAACGCTTGGGTTAAACTGTGATAAATCGGCTACACCACCCACAACATTATCGACTGTTGGATCTGGTACAACATCTGTATATACGTGATACTCATTTGTATCATTAATATTGTCTGTTACATAGTCTACTAATTTAGACTCAACCATAAACTTATCTGTTACGATACAGATACGTTCATTTGAATAATTTTTAATTTCATCTAATGAATTTTCGCCAATAAAAATTTGCGTATCAAAATTCAATCTTTCCATTCTTTCGACACCTCCATAAAAATATAAAAAGCTATCTAAAAAGGCCTACTGCTTGAATAGACTTAATTAGATAGCGTCATTGCCAACTAAGGTTATAACATATTCTAAAGTAAAAACAACAAAAAAGACAGTGGTCAGTACGCCTTTGTACTGTAACTCACTACTTAGTAAGTTGTTTTACCCAATGTCTTATATCATAGCTATGAAGTTCTCCCCTAAAAAATAAACTTCTTAGGTGATACCCAGTTTGTTCATCCAAACCAGGATTGTCAATAGGTACGCTATAAAAACAAAGGGTACAACACAAAGAGCCGTAAGCTTTAAAAAGCGTTA
Organism: Vagococcus intermedius; assembly: GCF_029144185.1. Classification (NCBI taxonomy): domain Bacteria; kingdom Bacillati; phylum Bacillota; class Bacilli; order Lactobacillales; family Enterococcaceae; genus Vagococcus; species Vagococcus intermedius. Next base: position 1,562,032 of record NZ_CP110232.1, read on the forward strand.
CTGGTTCTTTTATCCCACTGTTTTACCACGAAACAGTTGGTACCGTAAGAGTTACATGTAGAAAGACCTGACTTAAAGCCGAAGCTTATCACAGTGGCGGGACCGTGTTGGAATTTCACCAAACTTCCATCTAACAAATAACTAAATTTTAGACAATATTTATCATAATCAATATATCACAATCAAATAGAAAATACAACTATTTATGCGCTTTCTTTTTCCTCAAAAATAACAAAAAGCTCGTTTTAGTTATTTTTAATTATAAAAGACTTGGCTGTTACGACGATAACTAACATCTGAGCGTCCTTCGCGGAAATTGATTAAACGTGCTGCCGCAAAGAAATAATCGGATAAACGATTCAAAAATTTCAAGACTTCCTCATTGATTTCTTCTTCCATAGCAGTTGCAACTACCAGTCTTTCAGCACGACGAGCAATCGTTCTTGCCATGTGCAACTGAGCCGCAATCGGATCACCACCTGGTAAGATAAACTCTTTTAACAAGGGGGGTGACGCTAAATATTTGTCGACACACTCTTCTAACCAAGTGGTTGATGCCGCGTCTGTTCGATACCCTTTTGAACTATTCGGTGTCGCCATATCAGTCCCACAATCAAATAATATTTGTTGGATCTCCACCAAGTCTTTTTTCATATCAGGGCTACTTTTCATTTGGCTAATGATAACTCCAACATATGAATTTAATTCATCAATTGTGCCATAAGCGACAACGCGATCTGAACATTTCATAACTTTTTCGCCACCAATAATACTTGTTTGTCCTTTATCTCCTGTTTTTGTATAAATTTTCACATCTATTCCTCCTCTGTTAAATAATCTAAAACCGCTTCTATTCCGTCATTAGCAACAGATGACACTCTAAATACTTTTGTCGCACCTGCCGCTAACAAGGTATGTTCAGCTTTTTCAATCTCTTCTTCTGACTCAGCTAAATCAATTTTAGTTACAATTCCAATCGTCGGTTTCGGAAACATTGTACTGAATCCAGGTGGGAAGGTGTCAAAAGATTCTCCTACACTTTGTAGCAACCCAATCACATCTGCTTCTGTAGCTGTTACCTGTAAAGCACTGTAGTATTGTCTACGCTGGGTGAATTCACCTGGTGTGTCAATAATATTATCACCAAATTGAATCGCCTGTGTTTTGTGGTAAGAAATATCATTACCTTGTAGCCGCTGGGTTAAAGTTGTTTTCCCTGTCCCTACTGCTCCTACTAGCATTATCTTCTTCATAAGGCTTCTCCATTCTAATTACTGTTTACTAACACTACTGTTAAGATCGTGTAATCTTAGCTCCTGAAATTTTTAACATACGACCCAAGGTATCATTAACAGCCTCTAAAGCTGCTTCAACTGCTGTCACATCACCGGTCACAATCAACGCCCCACTAAAGCGATCCATAAATCCTACAGATACGTCCGCTGCCTTAGTCGCCACATCAGAAGCTACGATTGCCGCTTCAGCGGGTGTAATCGTTAAGATACCAATGGATTGATTCTTATGAGCTTGCAAGCCGACTTTATCATAAACTTTCTCATCCGGACTGGCAATAATATGAGCTATTGTTATTTGTCTACCCGGTACTGATTCTTGAATAACACGTTGTTTTGTTTCCATCATTATTACTCTCCTTTAATCTCACATATAATTTTATTACGTTAATTTTAAATAAAGTTGTTTCATTAAGTCCGGCGTTGTTCCACAACAACCACCTAAACCCTCGACCCCTAATTGATGCAAAGCCAGACCATATTTTAAGTAGTCATCATCCTGACAAGGATAATGAGCTTTTTTATCAGGAACTCCTTTGTTAGCTTGGATGATTAACGGCAATTCCGTAATTAAGCGTAGTTTAGACACCAATGAAACTAAATCAGCTGACATCTCAGCACAATTAATACCTAGCGCCTGCACTCTGTGACCTTCAGCTAATTTGATAAAATCAACCAGGTTATCACCACCATAGGTTGCTCCCTCTTCTGTAAGCGGACAACTAATAAAGACAGGACAGTGACAAACTGAGCGAATCGCTTTTATCGCAAGTTCAAGTTCTGCCAAACTCGAAAAAGTTTCTAAGATGATTGCTGAAACGTGGTAACGGCAAGCCAATTCTCCTTGTAAACGATAACGTGCTGTCAACCACTCTTCGTTGTCACGAGTCAATTCTCTAAAATCACCTGGACCAACACTAAGCTGAACAAATTCAGAATTTTGTTCCTTAGCTAAAGATACCGCATTCTTGACAATCTGTCTAACCTCATCCTCACTCTTACATGCAGTGACACGAAATGTATTGGTTGTTAACATCGTAGCGCCTGCTTCAACATAAGAATGATGAACTTTTCTTACCAAATCTTTTGCAGTCAAACACGCTTGATCTAGAGGATAGTCTTGAAACCCATATTTTTGTAACTCTGTTCCAATTCCACCATCAAAAAAGACTTGTTTATCGTATAATTTAGCCATCAATCCCATCATACTTATCCTACTTTCTTATAAAGTAACTACTATCTATATAAATACCAATCGGCAGACTCTTTGACACTCTGCCATAAATTCCAAGGGATTTTTAATCGTCGACGCATCACCGGCTCCATTTCAACATTATCTAAACTAATTTTTTCCCCATTTAACACCTTTTCCGCCCAATTAGGAATAAAAATATAAGGACGACATGCTGAAGCCAACTGACACTCATTCAAGACTTTTTCTACAGATGGCGCTGTCAACAGGTTACCGCAACCTATTAAAGGGACAGAGGGTGACATCTTATTTAACATTTTGGCTAAAGGTAGTGTCACACCATCTATTTCAACTTCTTTTAGCATATCACTCGTAGCTAAATGAATATAATCAATTGGACAATTATTTAGCAACTGAATAATTAAAAGTGTATCTCGCAAACTTTCTTCTCTCTGACTGCCACTTGCTCCACTATCCTCAACTGATAAACGCACGCCTAAAGAAAATGCCCCTGATGTTTCTGCCTCAATTATTTTTTGTAACCGGCCAATCAATTCACCTAAAAATCGAAAACGGTTTGTTAAAGAGCCACCCCATTTATCTTGACGCAAGTTCCAACCTGACATTAAAAACTGATAGGGTAAATAGTTGTTAGATGCATGAATTTCTACTCCGTCAAACCCAGAAGCAATCGCGCGGCGCAGTGCCTCTTCATACTCTACAAAGATCATCTCAATCTTATCATCCGTTAATTCTTGATACTCATGATCCGAAACTGCTAATAAACGCTCCGAGTCTTGACTTACACAATAAGAAACCTTTTGATTGCGACGATAAGCGCACATCGCACCGCCATGATAAATTTGAATAATCGCTCGTGTTTGGCCTTTTTGGATAACCCTCGCTAGCTTAGTCAATTCTTTTACACACGTTTTGTGACTAATACTCAACCCATTGTCATACGCTTTTCCTTTAATTGAGACATAAGCCGAGGCAACGACTATCGCACCAACATCCCCAGTCCTTGCCGAATAAAAATCACACTCTTCTTCTGTGACTTGTCCACTTACCGAACTTGACAAGGTTGAAATCGGAGCAAAAAACAAACGGTTTTTCAAAGTTAAACCTGACGGCAACGTATAAGCTTCTTGAACTTTCATAAATTTCTCCCCATTTCTCTAAACTTCCCAAAATAAAAACGACACAAAAAAAGAAACATCCCCCTTTTTTGCATCGTTGCATCTATCTCACCAGTACCTCTTTGTCTGGTTTATCGTTCTATATTATCATCTAAATAATACCAAAATTCAGCTTTTTAGTCAAAAGAACTTATGATGTCATTATTTTTTATTTATTTAAAGAGTCAAACTAGGTTCAGCATTCAGATCCCAATCAGCTAAGTTCCCTTTAGAAAATTCAATCCAAGCGGCTGCCCCAATCATACCAGCATTATCTCCACATAAATGTAAAGGAGGGACAATCAGCTCGACTTTTGGTGAAATTTCGGTAATAGCCGTCTTGATTTCAGCTCGTAATCCTTTATTTGCAGCAACACCACCTGCTACTACCAATTGCTTAACTGGATATTCCTGACAAGCTTTTAATGTTTTTGTCACAAGTACTTCGATGACACTAGCTTGAAAACTTGCAGCCAAATCATTTTTATCTAGATTGACCTCTTTTTGCCTAGCATTATGAACCGTATTTATAAAACTACTCTTCAAACCACTAAAACTAAAGTCATAGTTAGGCTCACGTAACATAGCACGCGGAAAATTAAAGGTATCTGCTCCTAAATGAGCCAATTCATCTAATTCTTTCCCTGATGGATAAGCAAGTCCCAAGACTCGGCCCACTTTATCATAGGCCTCTCCGGCTGCATCATCTCTTGTCTCACCGATCACCTCGTAAGACCCATGCTCTCTCATATAAACAAGTTCTGTGTGTCCACCACTAACCAATAAGGCCATCAAAGGAAATTCTAGCGGTTTGACATAGCTTGCCGCATAGATGTGCCCTGCCATATGGTTAACAGGGATTAAAGGTAAACCATTCGCCCAAGCAAAAGCTTTGGCCGCACTAATCCCAATTAATAAAGCACCAACCAACCCTGGTCCCTCAGTTACTGCCACAGCAGACAGTTCAGAAACCGTAATATTTGCTTCTTCTAAAGCCAGTTTCATACATAATGTAATTTGTTCGACATGATGACGACTTGCTACCTCAGGTACCACCCCACCAAATCGTTTATGACTTAGGATTTGCGAGGCAACAACATTAGCTAATAACTGATTATCCTCAGAAACAACCGCAACACTTGTTTCGTCACAACTACTTTCTATTGCTAAAATATATCTTTTATCTGTCACTCTTTCCATCTCTTTTCTAATCACCTAGCAATTGGCACATCATAACCAATGCATCCTCTAAAGGATGGTGATAATATTTTTTCCTTAAACCAACTTTTTCAAAATTATTTTGACGATATAACTTAATTGCAGCTTGGTTGCCAACACGCACCTCTAAAAAAACAGTTCTGACCCCAACTAATTTAAGCGTTGCTAAACATTCTTTCAACAGTTTATTAGCCAACCCTTTCCCTTGCCAGTCGGGTAAAACCGCAACATTATAAATTTCGGCCTCATCTAACATAATTCTATAGGAAATATAACCGATAACTGCTTGATTACTTAGCATCACGAAATAAACCGTCTCTCCCAATAGAATATCTTCTTTAAATTGACTAACTTTCCACGGAGAACCAGTGACGAATGCCTTATCACTGATTTCGTAAAGCACATCCGCTAAGACCACTCCTTGAGTCACATCTACTTTTTGACACTCTATCATTTATTAACCCTCTTCATGATACGATGTCGTCTCAACATACTTACTTATTTTTTCCGGGTTAGTTTCTAACCATTTCTCTTCAGCTTCGACTAATTTTAAGTAAACAGGAACAAATCCTTGACAGTCTTCAATTGGGTCTAACTCAAGTCCTAGTTTAGCTAACGTTATGGGGTTAACCTCATTCATCTCAACTAGACTGGTTTGTTCTGCATGGGGCAACTTCTCACTAATCTTGTCAGAAAATTGCTTAACGTCATGTCCTACAAAACGTAAGCCTTTTTCTAAATCTGGTAAGGTCAGTAGCTCTTCCAACCACTCAACCATCGCTAAATGTTTATCAGCTATAACAGAGACTAAACGTCCGTCTTCCCACTTATAAACAGCACTATAGACATTGTCACGGCGGGCATCAAAGACTGGGACGATATAACCTTGGTACTCAGTTGAATTACCAGCAATGGCAGCTAAACTTGAAACACCAACAAGGTCAATCCCCAATGTCCAAGCTAAAGTTTTAGCTGTTGTTACACCAATCCTTAAACCAGTATAAGAACCTGGTCCCTGAGCAACAACAATTCTGTCTAACTCGTTTGGGCTGATTTTGTTAGCTGACATCACAAAATCAATCGCCGGCATCGTTGTCACACTATGGTTATTGTTGGCTGTGCCTACATAATGAGCAACAACCGTTTGATTATCTAATACACCTACTCCCAAAGAACGGTTCGATGTATCTATTGCTAATACTTTCATTTTATTCATCCTCTACACTGAATTCTTGCTTATTGTAACCTATTTAAAAGCCTCAGTAAAAAGTCTTATTACACTACTGTAAGAAGACTTTAACTAAGGTTTTAAACACTATTACAAAGCAGATAGAAACGCCAAAGCTTCCGACACTTGATTATTAAAGCCATCTAAATCCTGTAATTCTTGCTGATACTTTGCTATTAATTCTTCTGCAGATAAAGTTGTTTCAGAATAATCAATTTCTTGATTTCCCATCAAGGCCATTAAATCAAGCGGATTAATCATTATTTTGCTTAAATCAACAAAAAAGATATCTAAATGATAGACCTCTTCTATTTTACGCATAACCATTGGTAAACGTGAGATACTCTGATCTGAACCGATCGTCAGAGAGACATCCGTTTGACGATTATCCCAGCTTGCCATTATATAATGCGCTGCCTGAACGAGCTGTTTACCATTACTACTAGAAAGTCTCAAGGTACTAACAGGCCACGCTAACAACTCAGCAGTCACTGTACTAAATAGAGGTAATTTTGCCGTCGCAATAGACTTGGCATTTTTCAAAGCAGACGCTTCATAACCTCCCACATATCTACCATGAACCATATCGCTACCCTCAGCATCAAACTTACCACCCTCAGCTCCTATAAAATAGTGGGGGAAGATATCAGCCAAAGCCAACAACTGTTCTAAAACACGCTGACCTGTTGGCATGCTATCGTGATGTTCAGAAGTAAAAATACAGCCCTCTTTTAAATTACTGTGGGGTTCAAACTGATAATTCCAAGTTTCGCCCAATAAATTCATTCGAATCATTCGTTGTATTTGGCGTGACGGATAGAAACGATGCCCTTCATACCCTTCATTTTCCATACAGTATAAACACACTGGATAATAACTGCGTAAAGCCGCATCTGCCAAACGCGCTTCCCGATGAACAGGTGCGAAGCGCCACGTTCCAAAATCAGTCTCTGCTAATAATTCCGTTTTGTGAGGTGGCATTACAAAATGATTGGCTTGATTGATGTCATAAAAATAATGAGTCGCATCAATCGGATCTTTTTCATAACGTTGTGCAAAAATAGCATTCACAACAGAAGGTGGTGGGGTTAAGATTTCAGCTAACCTCATCTCTAATGTTTTAAGTTCCTCGCCAACTATCCCTTTGGCCTCTCCTAAGACTTCAACTAAATCGGTTAAAACATCACCCGTTGTGATCTTAACTTCCTGTACAGGTAAGGCATCAAAAGAAGGTTCTTCAATAATCCCCAACAATCTATTTTTTAAATAAAGACGATCCATTTCCATCCAACCGCCAGTTTTAATAGCTAGTGACATAAATTCTTCTACTAATTGAGATACTAACATCCTATCGCTTCCCTTCCAGCTCATTGATACTCAACTGGTATCAAATCCTCCTATATTCTACCAAAAAAACTTGATAAAAACTATATTTTCCTACGCTCTTAAGGGATTTATCCTACTAAATAAGTGGCTAATAAGTAAAGTATTACAATATGTGCTGGATAAAAGATGTAAAAGAACCATTTTATCTTACGCCCTTCTTGCCCATTGTATAACATAATTGGAATAGCAGAAAAAATCATCATCCATTGAATATTAGTAGTTAGTAATTGATGAGTAAACTCAAAACCAGTCGTCACTAAAGCTACCAATCCTAAACCTAACACTTGTAGCCCTTTTTTTCCTCGGAAACAATAAAACCAGACACCTAATGCCACAAAGATGACATTTCCTTCAACAAACATGATATTCGGAATCACCATACTAAACAGTGCCACAGGCATCAACCAACCCGGTTGCGTGATTAACCATAAAAAAAGACCTCCCAACCCAACGATTCCCAGTAATAATACACTCCCTACTAGACGACTCTTCCCTTGATTTTTTTTAAATAAATCCAACCCGTACATAGTTAAAACAGTTAAAAATAATGTTCCAAAAATATTATTTGTAATCACAATGTCATCATTGGGAACTAATCTTGGTAAAAACCACTGAATGCTCGACATTATCCAAAAACCACCTAACAAATTACGTAAATAAGCTAATTTATTATGTGTATAATAATAGCCTTCTGCACTTAAAAAAAGAAAAATTGGCGCGACCACTCGTCCTAGCATGGTCAAATACATTGGTGCTCCTTGCATGACAAACATTTGATGGATATGATCACAAACCATCAAGGTAACTCCTACTAATTTCATTTGATAACTAGTTAACCCTTTTTGCATCTCTGTCTCTCCTTCTCTAACTTATCTTGGTATTCATAAGTATATCGAAAAGACCTAGTCATCTCACGAACACTAAACTAACAATCACCTTACAATTTTGTCAGATAAAAAAACCTCATCACAATGATGAGGTTTTAACTTTTTTTATTTTACAGTTAATTTAGATAACGCTTCAGCATCTGCAATCACATAAACATTTGGATGATTTTGCAAGGCACTTGCTGGACAAGCGGTTGATTGTTCTCCTTCAATCATGCCATAAATAGCATCAGCCTTAGCTTCCCCATAAGCAATTAAAATAATTTGTTTTGCTTTCATAATTGAGCCAATCCCCATAGAATATGCTTCAGTTGGCACGTCTTCTTTTTTATCAAAGAAACGTTTGTTTGATTCAATAGTTGACTCCACTAAATCAACACGACGCGTCAATGAATCAAAAGGCGTTCCTGGTTCATTAAAGCCAATATGACCATTTGTCCCAATCCCTAAAATTTGGATGTCAATTGGATTATCTTCAATTATTTTATCGTAACGGACACATTCAGCCTCTGCATCTGTTGCTGTTCCATCTGGTACGTATGATGCTTTAAAAGGTTTATCATTGAATAAGTTTTCATTCATAAAATAGCGGTAACTTTGGATATCTGTTCCACTTAATCCCACATATTCATCTAAATTAACTGCAGTTAAGTCAGAAAAATCCATATCACTTTTAACCATTTCTTGATATAACGTAATCGGCGTACTCCCTGTTGCTAGCCCTAATACTTTTGCACGATTCTCTTCAATCCCTTGACGAATTAAATCAAATGCTTTTTGACCCCCACTTACTTGGTCATTCACTAAAATAATATTCATAACTGTCTCAACTCCATTTTCCATTTGTTTTTTGGTATAGTCCAATGATACTCTAAATTGGTCTAGAGCACAAGTGAAAAGCTGATTAAAATTTTAGCTGATTAACAAATAGCATCAAGACTCCTTTCAAAATGTTTTTATATAAAAAAGCCGATTTAAGTAACTAACTTAAATCGGCTTAATTTTCAATCCAATTACTTTATTCTACTGTAACACTTTTAGCTAAGTTACGTGGTTTATCAACATCTAAGCCACGTTGTAAACTTGCATAGTAAGCAATCAATTGAATCGGCACAACACTAACAAGCGGTGTCAACAAGCTATGAACTTTTGGTAAAACGATGCCGTCACCCTCACGCTCTAATCCTTCCATCGACACTACTAATGTGCTTGCTCCACGACTCTCTACTTCTTTTAAGTTACCACGCGTATGAGCCCCAGTTTCTTCTTCTGTAATAACCCCAATAACTGGTGTCCCTTCTTCAATTAAAGCAATCGTGCCATGTTTTAATTCACCCGCAGCAAAGCCTTCTGCTTGAATGTAAGAAATTTCTTTTAATTTTAAAGCAGCTTCCATCGAAACAAAGTAATCTAACCCACGTCCAATATAAAAAGCATTTCGTGTTTCACTTAATTTTTCTTTGACTAATGAAGAAATCATGTCTTTTTCACCCACTAAACGCTCCATACCAGCTGCAACAAGACCTAGCTCATGCACTAAATCAAATTGTTCTGCCTCTACTTTAGCGCTAGCCATACCAGCAGCTTTAGCCAAAATTGCCAAGGTTGCAATTTGAGCTGTATAAGCTTTAGTAGACGCCACCGCAATCTCAGGGCCTGCATGCAATAACATTGTATGAATCGCTTCTCGTGATAGGGTTGAGCCTGCGACATTTGTCATCGTCATTGAATCATAACCCAATTCATTAACTTTAACTAATACTTGACGGCTATCCGCTGTTTCACCACTTTGGCTAATAAAGATAAAGAAAGGTTTCTCTGAAATTAAAGGCATATTATAAGCAAATTCACTAGCAACATGAACTTCAACCGGAACACCCGCTAATTGTTCAATTAGTTGTTTCCCTACCCAACCAGCATGCCAACTTGTACCACACGCCACAATATACACACGATCACTCATATTTAAACGCTCAGTAATTGTTGAATCAACCACTAATTCGCCTTGTTCATTTGTATATTCTTTAACTAAACGACGCATAACAGCTGGCTGTTCGTCTACTTCTTTTAACATATAATGTTCATATGTTCCTTTTTCCATATCAGCCACATCGATTTGAGCTTCATAGGCTTCGCGCTCAATTGTTTCACCTTGAGCATTTTCAATCGTAATCCCATCAGCTTTTACAATAACGATTTCGCCATCTACAATCTCTACAAATTGTTTTGTTTCCGAAATCATTGCCATGGCATCACTACAAATAACATTAAACCCTTCGCCTAATCCAATTAGCAATGGGCTTTTATTTTTAGCAACATAGACAACATCTGGTTCTTCTTGATCAACTAAAGCGAAAGCATATGATCCTTTTATAATATTTAGTGCCTCTTTAAAAGCTGCTTTTGCTTTCAATTTTTTTGTAGTTGCAAGATGATTAATCAGCTGAACGGCTATCTCAGTATCAGTCTCACCAACTAGTGCTACTCCTGTTAAGTACTCTGCTTTAATTTCTTCAAAGTTCTCAATAACACCATTATGAACCAAAACAAAACGACCCTCACCTGCAGTATGGGGATGAGCATTTGTTTCTGATGGCACACCATGAGTCGCCCAACGTGTATGCCCTATACCAGTCGTTCCTTCAACCTTACTTGAAATCTTAGCTCTCAAATCAGCAATGCGCCCTTTGGATTTTGTTAAATGCGCTTCTTTTGCTTCATTTGTAACAAATATTCCTGCTGAGTCGTATCCACGATACTCTAATTTTTCTAATCCTGTTAATAAAATCTCTGTTGCCTTACTATTACCAACTACTCCAACAATTCCGCACATATCCAAAATTCCTCTTTCTTTTCGTATATTCTCGTTTCTACCTGCGTGATTTGTACTTTGTTCTAACTTCACAGCTAGTTTTTATGCAAATCTTTAGAGTGCAGTCCCTAGAGTCACCCGCCGAATCATTCGATAAACTCTTTCCTCGTCACCTACAATAGGTCTGGCGCTTGTTTTAAATTGGTATATTCCAAAAAATTCATCAACCAACCATAGAAACATTTTAAATACTACAATATATAGATGATATAGTCAATCTTTTTATCATTGGTATAAAAATAATTTTAGATTGGTCTAGTTATTTATCTACATTGGTCTAGTTTAAAGTACAAAAAACTTTAATTATCTCATAATATTTTAATGTAACAAAAAAAGTACCGCTCTATTTCAAGCAGTACTTTTTGACAACTCTAATTAATCAATTCCAATTTCTGCACGAACAACATCCGCAATTGCATTGACATAATAATCAACTTTTTCAATAGTTGGCGCTTCAGCCATAACACGTAATAAAGGTTCTGTTCCAGAAGCTCTGACTAAAATACGGCCATCACCATTCATTTCAGCTTCAGCTTTTTCAATCGCCTCTTTAATGGCAGGAACTTCCATTGCGCCATTTTTATCTGATACACGAATATTTACAAGTCTTTGTGGATATTCTTCTACTTCTGCCGCTAATTCAGATAATTTTTTGCCGGTTTGCTTCATCACGTTCACTAATTGAATACCAGATAGCAAACCATCACCTGTTGTGTTGTGATCTAAGAAAATCATATGACCTGATTGTTCACCACCAAAGTTATAACCATTTTTACGCATTTCTTCAACTACATAACGATCACCAACTTGAGTCGCTACAGCAGTCATTCCTTCTGCTTCAACAGCCTTATGGAAACCTAAATTACTCATAACAGTTGAAACAATTGTATTTTTCTTAAGTCCACCGTGCTCATATAAGTATTTACCACAGATAAACATAATTTTATCACCATCAACAATTTTACCGTTCTCATCAACAGCAATAATTCGGTCACCATCTCCATCAAAAGCTAAACCAACTTGAGCTTGTTTTTCAACAACCAATTCAGCTAATTTTTCTGGATGAGTTGAACCAACACCCTCATTAATATTTAAACCATTAGGGCTTGTACCCATAGTATAAAAATCTGCTTCTAAATCAGCAAACACACGGTTGACTAAAGGTGTAGTCGCACCATGAGCACCATCTAAACAAATTTTCATTCCTTCAAAATCACCTTCAATGGTGTCAGTTAAAAATTGTGAATATTTTAAGATACCTTCCGGAAACTCATCTAAGGTTCCTAGTCCATCAGCAGATGGTCTTGGCAATGAATCTTCGGCTGCATCCAATAACGCTTCAATCTCAAGCTCTTGACTGTCAACTAGTTTAAAACCATCGGGGCCAAAAAATTTAATGCCATTATCTTGAGCAGGGTTGTGAGATGCTGAAATCATAACACCTGCTGCAGCTTTTTGTAATCTTGTTAAATAAGAAACACCTGGTGTAGAAATAACACCTAACTGAAATACTTCAATTCCAACTGAAATCAAACCGGCTACCAATGCTTGCTCTAGTAATTGACCTGAAATTCTTGTATCACGACCAACTAACACACGTGGTTTACCTTCATTTTCTTGATGCTGACACAAAACATATCCGCCACATCGCCCTAATTTAAATGCCAACTCTGGAGTTAACTCCTTGTTTGCCACTCCTCTAACACCATCTGTTCCAAAATATTTTCCCATCTTTACCTCTCCATTACTTTAAATTTTATATATTAACTAAGTATCACTTAGAGGAAACCTTATCAGTTACCTTATTCTTTACTTTCTTTAATAGGTATAACTTTCACTTTTACATTATTAGGGCTCATCTCTATCCCTGCTTGTGTCGGCAAGCGGTACGTTTCTTTAAACTCTTCCGTCACTTCTGACGTATTGATAGACAATTCAATTTCATTGACCTTATCAAGAGTCTCCATAGCACCTTGTAACCTAACTTCTTTAATTTCTGGTTTAAACTCAAACGATTTAATACCATTTGGCAACGTCCCTGAACGCTTCACTTTAATTGGCACCATTTTTGTTGGCGCAGAAATTTCCACAGTCATTGTTGCCGTGTTAGGTGTCATCACAACACTTAAAGCATTACCATCTTCATCCACTGCAATTAAATCTACACGTTTTGATAAATTTTCAGATAAATCACGATCATCAGATAAAGTGGCTTCCACACGTTTAATTTTTTTCAACGTTTTTTTACCACCAGTCACCTTAACCACTTCAGGTGTTACCTTGATACCTTCTAGTGTATAACCATGTTTTAAAAGATTATCATTAATTTTAGGAGTTACCGAAACCTTTTTACTCGACCGTTTTTCCAATGTAACATGGATTGTTCGATCGGCTAAAGTCCCTTGCACACCAGGATTCAAATTTTGGATAGATATAGGCACCTCATAGGTGCCTTCTTCAAAGCGAGTTAAATCAGCTTCAACAGTGAATTTTCTTGTTTGATCATGAGACTCACTATCTAATAAAACTCGATTGGAACTTTTTAAGTAAACCGTTGTCGTCGATTCATAACCTGAAACAAAATATTTTTTTTCATCATATTTAAGGTTGATTGGAACTTTTTCGGCAACGGCTGCTAAACTAGGTCCGGTCTCAATTTGTTTATTAGGTCTTGTTGAATTGGCATTGAAAAACAATAACAAGGCAAAAATCAAAGCAATAACTTTGGTAAACCATCTACTTTGGACTATTTTTTCCATTAGTCATTACCTCCTTTAGTGATACCATCAAAAAAGGACTGCAATAAACTTTCTTTTGTTTCTTCTTTATTTTTGATTAGTTCTTTTTTTAGAACTTCCAAATATTCTTCTCGACTTAGGTGCGTTTGTAAGTCATTATTTTGCGCCAAACTTACCTCACCTGTCTCCTCAGAAACAATAATCGTAAGTGAGTCGCTGACCTCGCTAACCCCTACAGCTGCTCGATGACGCGTACCAAATTCTTTTGGAATCGTCTCACTTTCAGATAAAGGTAGGTAGGCACAAGCTACTGCTATTTTATCGTCTTTTACAATCACTGCCCCATCATGTAAAGGCGTATTAGGGATAAAAATATTAATTAATAACTCACCTGTAATTGTCGCATTAATGGGGATTCCTGTTTCAATATATTCCTCTAATCCCGTATTTTTTTGAATCGTGATTAACGCACCAATTTTACGTTTAGACATATACTGAATCGCTTGATCGAAAGATTTGACAACTGCCATATCTTTCCGCTCACTTTTATTTGATGCTCTAGAAAAACCGGCTCGACCTAAATGCTCTAAACCTCGCCTTACTTCTGGTTGAAAAATAACTATTGCTGCAATCACACCATAAGTAATCACTTGATCCATAATCCACGATACTGTATTTAAGCCTAATATAAGACTGATAACTCTAGCAACAATAATAACGGCTATACCTTTTAGTAATTGTACCGCTTTTGTACCTTTTAACAAATCGAATAATTTATAAATTAAATACCAAACAACTAATATATCTAAGATATTTATTAAAAAATTGGGATTTAAAATATAGGTGTTCACTAGCTCTGTCCAACTACCAAACTTTAAAAAATTAAAAAACGGATGTCCCACGGCTGTCACTCCTTATGAATCAGATATCTTATTTAGTATATCACATTATAAAAACCAAGAAAACTCTTCTCGTTCTTCTCCCAATGAAAAATACTGATATCCTTAGTTTATTTTAATAATACCTTATTAAAGAACTAGACCACTTCTAAATAACTTACTCATGCTATTCTAGAGCACATGAATAAAGAGTCCTTTATAGTTAACTAGCACTATTAAGTTTATCTTACTAAGAATAGCATAGCTAACCAATTGCTTCATCTTTTAAAGTTTTAAAAATAAATAAATATGAGACAGTCTCGTTTTATCCTTCTTTTTTCTTGCTAAGTTAATAACTTTCACATGTTTTTCACTACAGTATGACCTAATTCAGATCAAAAAAGCACGTCTAGCCAATTCATTGAAGATGAATTTAGCAAAGACATGCTTTTTTATAATAAGACACTAAGTATCACTCATCGACTCGTAAACGTTCGTTATTATTCCCCTTCTAACTTCGCTTTAATTTTCTCTTCTTGACCAGCAATTCTAGCATAACGATAAAATCTTTCCCGCGCTTCTTTGACCGTCTGATCAAAAAGTCCTTCCGAGATAGTCTCATCTATTCCCATCAAAGTAGAAAAACGTGTCTCCGTCTTCATGAACTCTTTCATTTTAGAAAAATCTGGTTTTTTAAAATCTAAGGTCATTGGATTTTTTCCCTTATCAGCTAATAATGGGTTATAGCGATATAACGACCAATACCCACAATCAACAGCATCTTTGGCTTGTTTTAATGTAATACCTCCTGAAATACCATGAGCAATACATGGCGTATAGGCAATAATAACTGATGGCCCAGGGAATTTTTCAGCTTCTTCAATCGCTTTAATTGTCTGCATTTGGTTAGCGTTTGAAGAAATTTGTGCGACATATACATGACCATAACTCATAGCAATGATCCCTAAATCTTTTTTATTACCACGTTTACCATCTGCTGCAAACTTAGCTACAGCCGAAGATGGGGTGGCTTTGGATTTTTGCCCACCTGTATTAGAATAAACCTCATTGTCCATAACTAAAATATTAACATCTTCGCCGCTAGCAATGACATGATCTAATCCCCCAAAACCAATATCATATGCCCAACCATCACCACCGACAATCCAATGACTTGGTTTAGCAAATAAATCGTGTTTCTCATAAATTTTCTCAAGTAGTGGCTGCTTATCTTTTTCAGATAATAATGCCGCTCGTAATTTTTTAGCCCGTTGCTGTGTGCCATCTGTCACTTGATAATTTGCTAACCAATCGCTTAACAAGGCAAATAACTCGTCAGAGATAGCCAATGTTTCAAGCGCTTCTGCCACATTACTTGCTAAATAATCCCTTCTAGAATTATTAGCCAGATACATACCATAACCATATTCAGCATTGTCTTCAAATAAAGAATTAGACCAGGCTGGTCCTTGTCCTTGTTCATTAGTTGTATATGGTGTTGACGGTGCAGCCCCACCAAAAATTGATGAACAACCTGTTGCATTAGCCATCATCAAACGGTCACCATATAATTGTGTGAGTAACTTAAGGTACGGCGTCTCTCCACAACCAGAGCACGCACCAGAAAATTCAATCAATGGCTTTTGAAATTGGGAACCCTTAACAGAACCTAATTTTGTTGGATTTTCTTTTGTTTTCAGAGTCATTGAAAAGGCCCAATTAATAGCTTCTTCTTTCATCTCTTCATAAGGACGCATCTCAAGCGCTTTTCCTTTAGCTGGGCATGCCTCAACACACAACCCACAACCGGTGCAATCTTCGAGAGAGACTTGAATACGATAGTTTAGCCCATCTGCCCCTCGCATCTCCCTAACAATATAACCTTCCGGTGCTTCTGCTAGTTCTTCTTCATCTGCTAAAAACGGACGAATAGCCGCATGAGGACAAACAAAGGCACATTCATTACACATCGTACATTTATCAGCATCCCAGACAGGTACTTCTAAAGCGATACCTCTTTTTTCAAAGGCAGCAGTTCCTAACGGCATCCTGCCGTCGGTCATGTTATTTGCTTTTAAATCTCCTACTGATAAAGAATCTCCTTCTTGACGATTGACTGGTTCAACAATATTAAAAACAAACGACGGACGTTCTTTTTTGACAGTTTCTGCTACTTTCGTAGCGACCCACTCTTTAGGTATCGTTACTTTTTTCACGATTTGACTAGTGCCATCTATCGCTAAATTATTTTTATCAACAATTTTTTGTGATTTACGTCCATAATTTTTTACAACCTCAGCCTTCATCCACTTAACAGCTTCCTCATAAGGCATAATGTTAGTTAATTTAAAAAAGGCTGCTTGCATAATTGTATTAATCCGACGACCTAATCCTACTGATTGAGCCAAATCAATTGCATTGATTGTATAAAATTCAATCTCTTTTTCCACCAATTCTTTTTTTAACTTAGCGGGTAAATTGTTGGCTAACTGCTCTTGATTCCATGTCGTATTTAAAAGAAATGTACCACCCTTTTTCAACCCTTTAATCAAATCATATTGATAGACGTATGACGAATTGTGACAAGCAATAAAATCAGCATGCTCTACTAGGTAAGTAGAATCAATAGGTGTTTCGCCAAATCTAACATGAGATACTGTTAGACCGCCAGATTTTTTAGAATCATAAGAAAAATACCCTTGGGCATATAACTTCGTCTGATTCCCAATAATCTTAATAGTTGACTTATTAGCTCCAACCGTTCCATCAGAACCAAACCCCCAGAACTTCGCTTGGTAGGTTGACGTTGGCGTTAAATCTAATTTTTCAGTTGTTGGTAGCGATAAACCAGTAACATCATCCACAATACCAATTGTAAAGCGCGGTTTCATTTCACTTTTAGGTAGGAGTAAATGATCATAGACAGCTACAATCTGATCGGGTGTCACATCTTTAGAACCTAATCCATATCTTCCACCAATAATTTTAGGATGCAACTCACTGTCATACATCACACTTTGAACATCTAATAATAACGGCTCACCACCTGCACCTGGTTCTTTTGTGCGATCTAACACCGCCATTGATTGAACTGTTTGAGGAACCCTAGCTAAAAATTCTGCAACTGGGAACGGGCGATATAGGCGAACGTTGATATGTCCAACTTTTCGACCTTGCTCATTTAAATAATCAATCACTTGATGTACAACAGGTGCAACACTCCCGATTGACACAATAACTTCAGTTGCATCCTCTGCCCCATAATAATTGACTAAATCATAATCTGTTCCTCGTAATTTATTAATTTCTTGCATGTATTTTTTTACAATGCCGGGTACGGCTAAATAGTGGCTATTAACTGTCTCGCGCTGTTGGAAATGAATATCAGCATTTTGATTAGTTCCGCTAATATGAGGATGATTTGGATTCATACTTTTAGCGCGAAACTCAGCTAATTTTTCTTGATTAATCAACTGTTGAATTTCTTCGTATTCAATCACATCAACCTTTTGTATCTCATGACTCGTTCTAAACCCATCAAAGAAATTTACAAAAGGTAAGCTTGCTTCAATTGCCGCTAAATGAGCGATTGCAGATAAATCCATCACTTCTTGAACGGTACTTTCAGCTAACATCACAACACCTGTTTGACGTGCGGCCATCACATCTCCATGATCACCAAAAATACTTAGAGCATTAGTAGCGACCGCTCGGCTGGCGACATGAATGACAGCTGGGAGTAACTCACCTGCCATCTTATACATATTCGGAATCATCAACAACAGACCTTGTGATGCCGTATACGTTGATGTAAGTGCTCCAGTTTTTAAAGAACCATGAACCACGCCAGCAGCACCTGCCTCTGATTGCATTTCAACGACTTTAACAGGATGACCGAATATATTTTTTTTGCCATTAGCTGCCCATTCATCAACTAATTCAGCCATGGTTGAACTCGGCGTAATTGGGTAAATAGCGGCTAACTCAGTAAAGGCATAGGAAATATAAGCTGCTGCCGTATTACCATCCATTGTTTGTTGTTTACGCACAACGACTCTCCTTCTTTCTTTTATTAAATTACTTACTTTTTAACTGTTACTACAGAAACAGTCACCCTTATTATAAACGAGAGTCCCTGAATTAACATCTTATTTCACAAATAAATCATTTTTTTTAGATATTAATAAAAAACAAGCGAGCCTCTTTAAAAGAGTCTCGCTTGTTTTTTACTATTTTTTACATACAAAGAACCAACGAGTTGTATTTTCAGTCGGTTTATCATCTGTAAAATCAGCAAAAATTTCGATATTATAAAAGTTAGCACTTTCTAACATCGTGTAATAATTTTCCATGGTATAAGTGCGTTCCTGATGTAATTCATCATGGCGAACAAATTTCTCATCATCCTCATGTTCTTTAACAAAAAAGGTTAGGGCATGTTCAATACTATGTTTTTTCTCCCCTTCATAACTTTCCCACAAAAAGGCAAAATCGTCTGTTTGATAATGATAGCTATATTCTGGGAAGACTTCATCTATTTGAAAAATAGAATGAACATCAAAGATAAAAGTACCACCTTCTTCTAGTGCTTGATAAACGGAATCAAACACTTGCTGCACAGATTCTCTATCTGGCATATAACATAAAGAGTCTGAAAAACACGTAATCGCTTCATACGTGCCCACCTCAGATAAATCCATCATGTCGCCTTGAACAAACTGAACGTCTACGTTCTCTTCTTCAGCTCGTTCACTTGCTACCGACAACATTTCTTCTGATAAATCTAAAGCTGTTACATCATAGCCCTCACGTGCAAAATCACAAGCCAAAGCTCCCGTTCCACAAGCTAATTCTAAGATACGTTTGGTATCAGCCGGTAAGTGACGCTTGCTGAACTCCAACCAAGCAAGATAAAGTAAGGGATCCATGACTTCGTCATACACACAGGCAAACGTTTTATATAACATCTTAGTCAATCATCGATGCAATATTTACTGTTGGTGCATCTGCCCATAATTTTTCTAGATTATAGAAGCTACGTTCTTCTGCATGGAAGACATGTAACACGATATCTCCTAAATCAACTAAAACCCACTTACCAGATTCTTTACCTTCAATACGACCTACTTCTATACCATTTTCACGAGCTGCTTCTGCGACTTGGTCGACAATTGCCCCTACTTGTTTTTCACTATTACCATGACACACAACAAAATAATCTGCTAATAATGAGATACCTTGTACATCCATGGCGATAATTTCTTCTGCGCGCTTGTCATCTGCGGCTTTTACTACTACTTCTAATAACTGACTGCTTTCTATGATAATGACCTCCTATTATTTAACCACCCAGTGGTTATATGTTTCTAATGTTTTTGGATAAATTAGCATCTCTTTTTGAGTTAGGTAAAGCAATGTTTGCTTTGTTTCAAAAGCCACTGCCCTATCTAAATCTTCTAAGGCCAATGCTCTAGCCTCTTTGACTACCGGAAACTCTCTACCTGCTTCAACATAATCAGCAACATAAATCACTTTTGCCAATAAACTCATCTCACTAGACCCTGTCGTATGCAAACGAATAGCATGTAGAATATCTGAATCAGTAATCCTTAATTCTTTAGCGACTACGTCAGCACCCACTACACCATGCCAAATAGCATTCCCGTATTTTATAAGATCGGTTGAATAATCTCCTGCCTGAATCAACGCTATCATCTCTTCATCAGGTCTTTCTTTGGCATAATCGTGAGTTAAAGCAGCAATACTGGTTTTTTCTAAACAACAGCCATAGCGTTCAGCCAAAATCAAAGCCATTTCCTCAACTCTCAAAACATGTTCAAAGCGTTTCCGACTCATTTGACTGGCAACCTTACTCATTAACTCACTACGAGTCATAGGGCTATAGCCCAAGGTATAATTACTGACCATTTCTTTAACCATCGCGATACAGTCCTTTCATCTCTATATAGTTTATCACATCTCTGGGCAAAAGATAATTCACTGAATCACCTTTGGCAACCTTTGCACGGATTAAAGATGAACTAATATCCATCAACGGAACATCTACCCAAATCAATGGATACTCTGATGTAATAGGATAATTAGGACGACGTACCCCCACCAGTTGGACTAGCGACATCAGTTTCTCTATTTCATACCATTTAGGTAAATACTCCACCATATCGCCTCCAATAATGAAGTAATAATCCACATCAGGATTTAATTCGGTTAAAGTTTTCATCGTTTCATAAGTATAGCTCTTACCTGCTCGATTAATTTCCAAGGTTTCAATCTCTAAATAGTCGTCGCTAGCTAAAGCTAGTTCTAACATGTCTAAACGTAATTCTGATGAAATAGTTGTTTTATGATCAATGTGGGGTGGCTCGTACGTTGGCATTAAGTATATTTTATCTAAGCCTAATTGATGGTAGACTTGATCAGCGACAATCAAATGCGCATGATGCACGGGATTAAAATTCCCACCTAAAATCCCGACTTGCTGACGTTTAGAGGTTTCTTTTAATTCGGTCCTCGCAACAATTTGCGTCCTATTAAGTGTTTCTGACATGCTTCCCATCTTATCCTCCTTGATAAATTAAAAATTAAATCTTGCGAACGTCATATGATAATCTTTGATATTTTTCTTTTGAAGAAGGTTTAAAGACAACTAAGACACGACCTATTACTTGTACTACGTCACAATTAATTTCTTGTTCCAAGACACGTGCGACATCCTCGGCTACCTCATCTGTATTTTGTAACAAACTTACTTTGATTAATTCTCTTTTTTCTAAGGCTTCTTCAATTTGTGTAATGACAGCAGCATTTAAACCACCTTTACCAATTTGAAAAATTGGGTTTAAATCATGTGCTTTACTGCGTAAAAAACGTTTTTGCTTTCCTCTTAATTCCATTTTCTTCCTCTTTCTATAATCCGGAACTTAACAACACCGTTGTCAATTCCTTTTTTTAAATCAGGGCTTTACGGCGAATAACATCGACACCTTTAGGCGCCCAACCAGCTACAACACATGGTGTTGTGATCGTGATCCAGCCTAAACCAGCAAAGACAATATCTGTGTTTTCTTTGACTGAAAATTCAAAACGAACAAGCTCAGGAAAATCAGATACTTCATCTAGTTGAGGTGGTGTTAACAAACCTCCAGCATGTTTTTGATAAAATTCGCTAGCTTTTTCTAACTTAGTACGGTGAATATCGATATCATTAGAAACATAGGTTACAAATGAGGCGCGATCCCCTTGAATGAAATCAAACCGAGCAAGTCCACCTAAGAACAAGGTTTGTCCTGCGTTTAATTGGTAAACTTTTGGTTTAATTTCTTTAGTTGGGGCAACTAAACGCAAATCTTTTTTACCTAAATAATGAGCCATTTGAAAATTATGAATAATTCCTGGCGTGTCAATTAAAAAACGACCATCTTCTAAAGGTATTTCAATCTTATCTAAAGTCGTACCCGGGAATTGCGATGTCGTAATGAGCTCTTGAACACCTGCTGTTGATTTAATGATAGCATTAATCAAGGTTGATTTTCCAACATTCGTCACTCCTACTACATAAACATCGCGTCCCTTACGATATTTTTCAATCGTTTTTAATAAACTTTCCATCTCATTTGGTTTTTTAGCGCTTGTCAAGATTACTTCTTCAGGACGTAGCCCTACTTCATGAGCACGTTCGCGCATCCATTGTGTCAACTTGCCACGTTTCAATGATTTCGGCAAGATATCTACTTTATTCCCTACTAATAGAACCGGGTTATTGCCAATAAAACGGTGTAAACCTGGAATTAGGCTACCATTAAAGTCAAAAATATCTACAACATTAACAATTAAGGCATCTTCTTGACCAATTCCATTTAATAAACGTAAAAAATCATCATCTGTCAATTGAACATCTTGTATATCATTATAGTGACGCAAACGGAAACAACGCTGACAATAAACTTCACCCGTTTCTAACCCTTTTTCTAAAGCCGAATTAGGCGTATAGCCTAAGCCTTCTTTATCTTCAGTTTGAATAATCGAACCGCAGCCTATACAACGGATTTCTTCTAATAACTCTTCGCTCATTTTAATTTACCTCTCCATTTCATCTCTGGGTCTTTCTTTTTAAGCTGTTTCATAATAATTTTTTCCATTGCCCGATTGGGCTTGGTATTCCAGGCATCTGATTCGACAATCGGTTTTACTAAAATCGAGCGAATACCTGCACCATTTGAAGCTCTAATATCCGTCATGATTTGATCACCAACCATCACAATATTTTCCTTCGGTAACTGTAATTTCTCAACTGCTTCATCCATCCCCTTAGTCAAAGGTTTCAAAGCACGTGAGACATAATCTAAGTTCAAGTGTGAAATGGCGCGTTCTACTCGTTCAGCCTTATTATTTGAAACGACAATTACTGGAATACCCGCTGATTTCATACTATCAATCCAAGCCAATAACTCTGCTGTACCGTCTGGATTATTCCAAGCAATCAAGGTATTATCTAAGTCAGTTAATACCGCTTTAATATTATTTTTAGCAAGTACTTCAGGTGTCAACTGATAGATAGCTTCAAGCATCCATGTAGGTTTAAAGTTAAGAAACATAGTGACTCCTTTCAAAATTAGGCGCAAAATAAATCCTTTATTTCAAAAATTTGGCCTATAAAAACAGGCGTGCCCCGAAAGCACCCCTTCATATCCTTACTATTATAACTTATTTTTAATTTTTTTTCATCTTATTTATGATGTTTTTCACTGGAAGCCCTCACAACTAAACTGAACTTATCATTGAATTATAAAAAGGAGTACGTGTATACTCCTAATCGCTACAAGTAAAAGCACTTTCTAATCTTTCATTTCATCCCAATAAGCTTGTTTTTCTGTCTCCCAATAGCTTTTATCTTCATTAGTTATAGATCGGATTACACGACACGGATTCCCTGCTGCAATCACATTGGACGGAATATCTTTAATAACCACTGATCCTGAACCGATAATTGTCCCATCGCCTATTGTCACACCTGGGTTAACCGTTACTTGTGCCCCAACCCATACATCATTTCCAATAGTAATAGGTTTGGCAAATTCTATTCCCGATGACCTAACTTGACTATCTATGGGGTGTCCCGGTGTAAATAACCCTACTCGAGGACCAAACATCACATTGTCCCCAATCTTTATTTTTGCTACATCTAACATGATACAATCAAAATTGGCGTAAAAATTTTCACCAATGGTAATATGTTGACCATAATCACAACGGAAAGGAGGTTCAATATAGAAATTATCTCCTGTTTTTTCAAAAAGTTCTCGAAGCAATTCTTTACGATATGCCTGTTGTTCTTCTGTTGTTTGATTAAATAGGCGTGTGATACGACGTGATACAGCTGCATCAGCACGTAATTCCGCATCGTTAGCCATATACATAGATTCTGTTAACATTTTTTCTTTCTCTGTTCTCACTTGTCAAGCGCTCCTTCAATAATAATTAGCATAACTTTATTTTCTATTATAACAAGATAAAATCTGCTGAATGAACTTATCTAATTTTACAATTACTAGTGACTAATTACCAGCCATTAAATTCTCTAAAAAATCACTAACTCACTAAAAAATGGACATATTTTCTTCATATTTTCCAGCTATTATATAAGCATACCAACAAAACAACCCTAACAAAACTTTTTCATTATTTACTCCTCCAAAGTAAATAATAAATCTCCTAAACCATCCCTATTATTGGATGGTTTTTTTGTTGTTGACTGCCTAAAAAAACGTGCTGACATCAGCACGTTTTTTTATTTATTATGATAACCAAATAATGGACTCATCGCTACATTTTCATGAATACGGCGAATAGCATCTCCCATCAAATCAGAACAAGTAATAACATTTAAATGATTAATCGTCACATCATCTCGTAAAGCTACTGAATCGGTCACAACAATTTCTTTAAAAGGCGCTTTATTTAAAGTTGTCGCTGCATCACCACAAAAAATCCCATGAGAGGCACAGCCGTAAATTTCTTTTGCACCATTAGCATTTAAGATCGTTGCAGCCACAGCTATAGTAGTCCCTGTATTAATAATATCGTCCACTAAAATACACGTTTTCCCCGTAACTTCTCCAATTACATATCCTTGGTTAATTCCTTCTTCATCAACCCATTGATCAATAATTGCCAATGAAGCATCCAAATACTTAGCTAAGACACGAGCTCGAATAATACCGCTATTTTTAGGTGAAACAATAACAATATCCTCCCCTGTAACATGTTCTTTTTGAAAATGTGGACCAAACAGTGGCATTGTAAATAAATTGTCCACAGGAATATCAAAGAAGCCCTGTAACTGAACAGTATGTAAATCTAAGGTCAATACTCTTGTTGTACCGGCTTTTTCTAATAAATCAGCTACTAATTTAGCAGTAATTGGTTCACGAGGCTTTGCAATTCTATCTTGGCGAGCATAGCCAAAATAAGGCATGACAACGTTGATAGTTTTAGCGCTAGCACGTTTTAAAGCATCTATCATAATTAATAACTCTAATAAATGATCATTGACAGGATAACTTGTCCCCTGAATGATGTAAACATTAGCGCCACGAACACTTTCTTCTATATTAATTGAAAGTTCGCCATCACTAAACTGCTGAACCGTACATTTACCTAATTCAACCCCAACCACATTTGCTATTTGCTTTGCTAACTCTTGATTTGAGCTTAAACTAAAAATCTTTAAATTCGATTCTTTATCAGAATTTGTCATAATTGCCTCCAATGATTTGTTTTAGAAATAACCTTACTTCTCTATTATCTTTAGTTTATCAGAAAATCTTAGAAATAACACTCTGATTCAAAATTCTCATAGCATCCTAATCATGTTAGGAAAACTTATCATTATCATTTTCACTCAATAAAATTCATTATTTTGAATTTTTATACATAATAACTTGAAAAAATGAATATTTAGTGCTATTATAATTAAAAATATGAATAGTCGCTTTATGAAAGTTTATATGAAAATATCAGTAAGTGATCTTGCTTGCTGAAAATTAAAATTTAACTAGTGTCACTTTTTTAATCTACTATTCAAAAAAAACAGAGGAGCAACGTTATGCCAAAAGTACTAAAAGCAATTATTACCACCCTTATTACCTTATTCATTTTTTTGCCAACTGTTACACATGTATCAGCAGCTACCAATCAAGATAAAATTTATGAAGAAATTCAAAAAGAAGGTATTTTACGTATCGGCTTAACTGCAGACTACCCCCCTTATGAATTTCACGCTAGTATCGATGGAAAAGATCAAGTCGTCGGTGCTGACGTGTCAATGGCAAAAAAACTCGCGAAAGATCTTGGTGTAGAGTTAAAAATTGAAGAACTAAGCTTCGATGCTTTGCTGGGTGCCATGAAAACTGGTAAGATTGATTTAATCATTTCTGCTATGTCTCCAACTCCTGAGCGTGAAAAAGAAGTCAGCTTTTCAAACCCCTATCTAGATATCAATCAAAAAGTTGTTATTAGAAAATCCGATAAAAAATTATTTAAAACAACAAAGGATTTTGCAAATGTTCGTGTCGCTGCTCAAAAGCAGTCGACTCAAGAAGAGTTAGCTAAAACAGAATTAATCGGTTCAGAAGTCGTTTCTTTACAAAAAGTAACAGATATTATTTTAAATTTACAAAATAACAAAGTCGAAGCTGCTGTCTTGGAAGGTCCTGTAGCGGATGCTTATGTTGCCCAAAACAAAAACTTAACTACTGCTGATTTAACATTTGACGGTGGAAAGTCAAGCTTTGCAATTGCTATGTCAAAAGATGCCCCCATACTATTAGAAGAAATTAACAAATCTGTTGATGATATTTATCAAAAAGATTTAATGAGTGATTATAAAAAAGAAGCTAGTAGCTTAATGTTTAATGATGAAAGTTTTTTTAAAAAGTATGGCATGAACTATGTTAAAGGTACTCTCTATACAGTCTTTTTAGCCTTTGTTGGGGTTTTTGCCGGTGCTTTTCTCGGCGGTTTGCTTGCTTTAATGAAATTGTCTAAAAATAAGTTAGCTAAAGGAATCGCCCTTGTCTATATTGAGTATGTCCGTGGCACGCCATTACTTGTCCAAATTTTCTTGGTGTATTTTGGTTCAACCGCCTTAAATTTAAATATTAATGCTTTGGCTGCTGGCTGTATTGCCCTAACACTTAACAGTGGTGCTTATGTCGCTGAGATTATTCGTGCTGGTATTAATGCTGTTAATAAAGGACAGTTAGAAGCCGCTCGCTCTCTAGGAATGACTCAAACGGAAGCAATGCGTTTGGTTGTATTACCACAAGCTATCAAGAATATCCTACCTGCCCTTGGTAATGAATTTGTAACGGTCATTAAAGAATCATCTGTTGTTTCTGTTATCGGTGTTTCAGAATTGATGTTCCAAGCAGGTGTTGTCCAAGGAGCCAGTTTTAAACCCTTCTTACCGATTGTCCTAGTCTCAATCATTTACTTTATTTTAACGTTTACTCTCTCTCGTTTAATTGGTATTGCTGAAAGGAGCATGAATACAGATGATAGAAATTAATAAATTACATAAATATTACGGTAAAAACGAAGTCCTTAAAGGCATCAACTTAAGTATCGAATCAGGTGAAGTCGTTGTCATCATTGGTCCTTCTGGTAGCGGAAAAAGCACCCTGTTACGTTGTTTAAACCTTCTGGAAGAGCCCACTGATGGGACTATTACCTTTGAAGGACAGAACTTAACAAACAAAAAAACTGACATTAACCTGTTGCGTCAAAAAATGGGAATGGTCTTTCAAAATTTCAACCTATTTCCTCATAAAACTGTTTTAGATAATTTAACACTTGCTCCTATCAAAGTCAAAAAAATCAAGAAAGAAACAGCTGAAAATACGGCGCTAACTTTACTTGATAAAGTTGGTCTTAAAGATAAACAGTTAGCCTTTCCCAGTAACCTATCAGGAGGACAACAACAGCGGGTTGCTATCGCTCGTGCTTTAGCAATGGACCCCGATGTTATGTTATTCGATGAGCCAACCTCTGCACTTGACCCCGAAATGGTCGGAGAGGTTTTACAGGTAATGAAAGATTTAGCTCAAGATGGCATGACCATGGTGATTGTAACTCACGAGATGGGATTTGCCAAAGAAGTCGCTGATCGCGTAATCTTCATGGCAGATGGAATTGTTCAAGAACAAGGAACACCTGACGCCATTTTTAATACTCCTAAAAATCCAAGAACACAAGACTTTTTAAGTAAAGTTCTCTAAAACTTTCTACTACTATAGAAGAAGCTTAACCTCGTTGTTTTTCTAGCCAGGTTGAGCTTTTTTGTTTAAAAAAACAGACTATTATAAAATATTTCATTGAAAAACTAGTATAACCTCACTATAATTGAAAATAAATACTAATAAAATGACTCGGGGTGGATAAGTATGAAATGGCGCGGTGGTAGACAAAGTAATAATGTAGAAGATCAGACTGGCAGACAAAGTAATCGTAACGTCACAGGTGGTGGCATAAATGGATTGCCTATAGGTCTTTTACGTGGCGGTGGTTTAGGTTCGGTCATTATCGTCATACTTTTCTTTTTATTTAGCGGTGGCGATTTAACTTCAATGATCGGTGAGCCACAAACATCGGCACCACGTTCATCGGTTACTCAAACACAATCGAAAGCAGACCCTGAGAGAAAAGAGTTTGTTTCTGTCGTATTTGGTCACTTAGAAGATTATTGGGGACAAGCTTTTGCAGAAAAAGGGCAGACCTATGAACAACCTAAAATGGTGCTCTATGATGGACAAGTTCGAACAGCTTGCGGAGCAGCTGACTCGTCTGTTGGTCCTTTTTATTGTCCTGGTGATAAAAAAGTATATTTGGACCTCTCTTTTATGGATGAATTAGTGACAAAATTTAAAGCCAGTGGTGACTTTGCTATGGCTTATGTTGTAGCACATGAAGTAGGACACCACGTCCAAGAGCAACTAGGTGTTTCAGATCAGATGAATCGTTTGAGACGACAGCTACCTGAAAAGGACTATAATAAATACCAGGTGCGTATGGAACTACAAGCTGACTACTATGCTGGTGTTTGGACACGCTACATTGATGGCAAAACTTTCAATAACCAACCTATTCTTGATGTAGGCGATATTGACGAAGCTCTTGTTGCCGCTAATAGTATCGGGGATGATACCTTGCAACGTAAGTTTCAAGGTTTTGTCGTCCCAGATAGCTTCACTCATGGTACATCAAAACAACGGAAAAATTGGTTCTATCGAGGCTTTGAGTATGGTGACTTTGAACATGGCGATACTTTCAATGCTCCTAATCTAGATTTAAACTAAAAAAGCTAATTGGCTAGTCGCCAATTAGCTTTTTTAGTCTTCCGAACGATTAATTACTGTTAATCCTTTTAAAAAGTTTCGAGCAAACTTGTCTCCACACATTTGATAATTACGATGTCCTTCTTTACGTAGAATTGCACTCAATTCACTATTAGAAATACGTACGCCAGCTTTTTCTAAAATAGCTAACATATCATCACTTGTTAAAGCTAAAGCAATTTTCAACTTTTTCATCATGACATTATTCCCATTTTGATTACTCATTATCAATTTAGGTGCTTTTTCTACTTCACCTGGTTTTAAAGGCTTTTTACCACGTTTATAAGTGATGAACCCATTATAAAACATTTCTAATGCTTTATTATTGCACGTTAATTCATACTGATTTTCATCAAATTCATCTATTTCAGGACTTTTAATTCGGGTCAACATCTCACGAACCTCTTCCTTCGTAATTTCAACACCACCTAAATCAAAAATATCAACCATGTCCTGCTCTTTCATATCGAAAGCATATCTTAAGCGAACAAGTTTATCATTATTATTCATTTTTCATCCTCCAACTCTTCCTACTTTGTTGCCTTTTATTATATAACGCCTTTCATCAGAATGCACTTGTTATCTAATATTTATTAATTGAATCAAGAAAAAAACAGATTAGTTTAACTAATCTGTTTTAGAAATCACGAAAACGTTGATAACGTGTTTCTAATAATACATCCAATGGTCGACTTTTTAAAAAAGTTAAAAGTGCCACTAATTCTTGCTTCAATCGTTGCGTTATTTGAGTTTGAGGTAATGGTTCACCATTACTTGTTTCTGGAATAATATAATCAATTACTTTTAATTTTTTCAAATCAGGAGCTGTTAATTTCATTAAATCGGCAGCTTCTGGTGCTCTCTTTGCATCCTTCCACAAAATAGAGGCAAAGCCTTCCGGTGATAAAATTGAATAAATACTATACTCTAACATTATAACTTTATCAGCTACACCTAAGGCTAAAGCACCTCCACTACCACCTTCACCAATAAACACCGCAATGGTTGGAACAGTTAAATCACTCAATGTCAATAAACATTGAGCGATTGCCTCCCCTTCACCGCGTTCTTCAGCTTCTATCCCGCAAAAAGCACCTGGAGTGTTGATAAAGGTGATAACAGGACGTTCAAACTTTTCAGCTTGTTTCATCAACCGTTGTGCCTTACGGTACCCTTCTGGATGAGGACTACCAAAATTTCTTACAATATTCTCTTTTAAATCATGTCCTTTTTGAATCCCAATCACTGTCACAGGTAGTTGTTCTAAATAAGCAATACCACCAACAACCGCTTGATCATCCCCATAAAGTCGATCGCCATGACATTCGAAAAAACCTGTAAACAGTGTCTCAAAGTAATCTAATGGGGTCCCTCGCTTGATTTGGCGTGCTAGGGCAACGATATCACTTGCAGATTTCATTTTCTCTTTCATGTTACAGTCTCCTTAGCCTATTTTTCGTGAGCATGTAATTTTAACAAATCAGCAAGCTTTTCTACCAATTCTTGTCTAAAAACAATTTGATCGACAAAACCATGAGTTAATAAAAACTCAGCTGTTTGGAAATCGTCCGGTAACTTTTGCTTAATCGTTTGCTCAATCACACGCTTTCCAGCAAAACCAATTCTTGCTTTCGGTTCAGCTAAAATAATATCGGCTTCCATCGCAAAGCTAGCTGTAACTCCCCCCATTGTAGGATCAGTTAAAACTGCTAAATAAAACAGACCTGCTTTACTATGGCGTTTTACTGCATTCGTCACTTTTGCCATTTGCATGAGAGATATTATCCCCTCCTGCATTCTAGCTCCACCAGAAGCAGTAAATATAACAACTGGTAATTGGTTGCTTGTCGCATATTCAAATACCAAAGTTAATTTTTCACCGACAGCACTTCCCATACTTCCCATCATGAAATGACTGTCCATAATCCCCAATACGACTTTCTGACCTAAGATTTCCCCATACCCTGTTAAAATAGCCTCATCAAGCTTTGTTTGTTCGCGACTTTTTTTGATCTTATCTGGATAACCTGGAAAACCAAGAGGATTTGCTATAGTATGAGTCTTAAATAATTCTTTAAAACTCCCTTTATCTACTAATACCTCCAAACGTTCTCTTGCTTCTAAAGGAAAACAATAGCCACATTTTTGACAAATTTTTGCCTTGCCTAAATCTTTGGCATAAATAGCTTGCTGACACTCTGGACATTTAGCCCACATTTTATCAGGGACACTCGGTTTAGGTAACGGGTTAGATCGTTGGCTCTCACTGATTGGAGTAATCGGAATATAACGTCGCTTCTTTTTGAAAAAAGCCATATTATCACCTCTTATTCATTATCTTCTTGTTGCCAATCAGGTAAAAAAGTTTCTTGTAGAAAACTCGTATCATACGTGCCAGCTATCACATTGGTATTACTAATCAAATCTTGTTGAAATTCATGATTAGTTGCTACACCTTCCACAACTAGTTCAGCCAAGGCTCGTTGCATTTTAGCTAAGGCCTCTAAACGTGTCTTGCCATGTACAATTATTTTAGCAATCATCGAATCATAATACGGTGGGATATAATAACCATTATAAACAGCACTATCTACTCTGATTCCCATTCCACCGGCCGGTAAATAAACATGGTCAAGTGTCCCAGGAACCGGTGAAAAATTAAAGCTTGGATCTTCTGCATTAATCCGACATTCAATTGCATGACCTTGAAAACTTACTTGAGCTTGAGTGACTCTCAACTCATGGCCATAGGCAAGCCGCAATTGTTCTTTGACAAGGTCTATTTGTGTCACCATTTCCGTAACAGGATGTTCAACTTGAATGCGTGTGTTCATCTCCATAAAATAAAACTCATTCGCTTCATCGACTAAAAATTCAATCGTCCCAGCATTTTCATAACAAACTGCTTGAGCAGCCTTTACTGCCGCTTGACCAAGTTCTTCACGTAATGGTTGTGGCAAGTTCGGAGCTGGAGCTTCCTCTAACACTTTTTGATTTTGTCTTTGTAAAGAACAATCTCGTTCACCTAAATGAATGATATTTCCTGATTTATCTCCTAAAATTTGAACTTCAATATGCCTTGCTGGATAAATTATTTTTTCCAGATACATCTGACCATTATCAAAAGCTGCCAAAGCCTCTTGTTGTGCTGCTTTAAATTGACTAGCTAGTTCACTGGCATCCATAACTTTACGGATACCTTTACCTCCACCGCCAGCTGCAGCTTTTAGCATAATAGGGAAACCAATGGCCTGAGCAACTTCTAAAGCCTCATCACTCGTTTCTAATAGCCCTTCACTACCTGGAATGACTGGTACACCAGCTTTTTTCATTTCTGTTCGAGCATTTATCTTATTACCCATCAACTCAATCGTTTCAGCACTAGGTCCAATAAACGTAAGTCGACATTCTTCACACATTGTAGCAAAACGACTATTTTCAGAAAGAAAACCAAAACCTGGATGAATGGCTTCTGCTCCTGTTAAAATCGCTGCACTTAAAATTTGCTGTTGATTTAAGTAAGAGTCTGTTGCTCGTGCAGGGCCAATACAAACAGCCTCATCTGCTAGTTCGGTATGTAAGGCATAACGATCCGCCTCAGAATAAATTGCTACTGTCTGAATCCCTAATTCACGGCAGGCTCTAATGATACGAACAGCAATTTCGCCACGATTTGCTATCAACACTTTTGCAAACATCTTCTATGCCCCAATAATAAAGGTCATTGTCGCTTCACAAACCTTTTTGTCTTCAACATAGGCCGTTGCTTGTCCAATACCAATATTACCTTTTTGCTTAACGATCACCATTTCCATCTTTAAAACATCTCCTGGAACGACTTTTTGACGAAAACGAACTTTATCAATCCCACCTAAATAACCTGTTTTACCTTCGAATTCAGGACTTTTCAAAAGTGGAATCGATCCTGTTTGAGCCAAAGCTTCTAAAATTAAAACGCCTGGCATAACTGGTTCCCCTGGAAAATGGCCGGGAAAAAAGTGCTCATTGTAGGTCACATTTTTCACTGCGACTACACGCTTCCCTGGTTCAAGTTCTAATACTTTATCAACCATCATGATTGGGTAACGATTGGGAATAATTTCCATAATTTCTTGAACATTTAATTGCATTAGTTTACCTCCTGGCTAATTTCGAATAAGGGTTGTCCGTATTCGACCATAGTATCATTTTTTATTAAAACAGCTGTTATTGTTCCAGTTATTGGACTAGGAATATCATTCATTATTTTCATCGCTTCCACAATGCACAAGGTTTGACCTTTAGTAACCTGTTGACCCACCGAAACAAAAGAGGGTTCTTCTGGTGCTGGGCTTGTATAAACCATCCCCACTAAAGGTGATGTGATTGCTTCACCTGTTGCGATAGGGAAATCTACACTTACAGACTCTTCTTGTGTTTCTTGTGAAGTCTTATGAAAAAATGTGCCATCTGATTGGTCTATCTGATTATCTGAACCAATCGATTTTTCCTCTTTAAAAGATTGGTATTTAGATTGTTTATTTTTGTTGAGATATAGTGAACTATTGTTATCTGAAAACTCTAACTCACGTACGTTACTTTCATCAAATTGAGTAAGTAATTCTTTTAATTCAGTAATGGTCATTAGTTATCTCCTTGCCATTTTTTAAATAAACAGACGGCATTGTGCCCACCAAATCCTAATGAATTACTCATAGCATAGGTCACTTCTTTTGAGCGTCCAACTTGTGGCACATAATCTAAATCACACTCTTGAGCAACTTGTTGTAAGCCTATTGTAGGAGGAATAAAATCATCACAGATAGCTTTAATACAAGCGATTCCCTCAATTGCCCCTGCAGCTCCTAACAAATGCCCCGTCATACTTTTAGTACTTGAAATAACAACCTGACTAGCTGCTTCACCTAAGGCATATTTAATAGCTGTTGTTTCTGCCACATCGTTAGCTGGCGTACTTGTGCCATGAGCATTGATATAATCGACTTGACTTGGTGTAATCTCTGCCTCTTCTATAGCATCTAACATACAACGTCCAGCACCTGAACCATCAGGATTAGGACTTGTCATATGATAAGCATCACTCGTCGAACCATATCCTACAACTTCGCCATAAATATTAGCTCCTCTTGCTAAAGCATGCTCCATTTCTTCTAACATTAGCATACCCGCTCCTTCCCCCATCACAAATCCGTTTCGATTCTGGTCAAAGGGAATAGACGCTTTGTTGGGATCAGTCTCAGTACTTAAGGCGGTTAAGGCAGCAAATCCCCCAATACCAATCTCACAAATAGTGGCTTCTGATCCTCCAGCTATGACAAGATCAGAGTAACCATGCTTAATTGATCTAAAGGCTTCACCAATCGCATTCGTACCAGAAGCGCATGCCGTCACTATTGAGGTACAAATACCTTTTGCACCTAAATAATAAGAAATATTTCCTGCCACCATATTTCCTATAGCCATTGGGACAAAAAATGGGGCAATCCGTTTTGGTCCTTTTTCTTTCATTTTGATAACTTGTTCTTGTATTGTTTGCATTCCACCAATACCAGAACTTGCAATAACACCAAAGCGGTGGACATCAACTTCTTCTATTTTTAAGCCACTATCCTCCATTGCCTGTAAAGCAGCTGAGACACCATAGATTGAAAAAAGATCCATTCGCTTAGTCGCTTTTTTTTCCATATACAAGGTAGGATCAAATTCTTTCAATTCTGCTGCAACTGTAATACCAGTTTCTTTAGCATCAAATTTTGTAATTGGTCCAATACCGTTGTACCCTTTTTTTAAGTTTTCCCAGAAAATATCGGCAGTATTTCCGACTGGAGTCACTGCTCCTAATCCAGTTATGACAACTCGTTTCATGTGATTACCTCTCTTTCAACCTAACTTTTAGTAACTAATAATTTCTACTGCATGACCATGCCACCATCAATATTGATAACTTGTCCTGTTACATAGTTTTGCTTAGCTAAGAAATAAGCAACTTCTGCAACATCTCTTGGTTGACCAAATTTTTTAAGGGGAATTTGATTCTTAACCTCATTTTTCACTTTATCGCTTAAACTAGCTGTCATCTCTGTTTCGATATAACCTGGCGCAATGGCGTTACAACGAATATTACGCGAGGCAAGTTCTCGTGCTACAGATTTTGTCAAACCAATTACACCCGCTTTACTGGCAGCATAATTGGCTTGACCCGCATTACCGGTCAGTCCTACTACACTTGTTAAATTGATAATACTGCCACTTTTTTGTTTTAAAAAATAACTTGTACTCGCTTGAATCATATTAAAAGTACCCGTTAAATTCACTTGGATCACTTGATTAAAATCATCTTGCGTCATCCTCATTAACAATTTATCTTGTGTGATACCTGCATTATTAACCAGTACATCTAAACGACCAAAGGTCGTTAACGTTTCCTCAACTAACCGACTTGCCTGTTCGGATTCTTGAACTTCTCCTGCTATATAATGAACGTGGTTCCCCCACTCTGTTAGCCATTCCGGCACCTGCTTAGCACGCCCATTGATCACAACGTTAGCACCTTTCATTAAAAATTCAATGGCAATTGCTTTTCCAATACCGCGTGTACTACCAGTGACTAATGCTACTTGTCCTAACATATTAAGTCTCCTTTATTTTTCAATTCTACTAATTCAGTTAAATGAGTAGTCTTTTCAACATTGTAAATTGTCTTTCCCTTTGTAATTTTTTTGATAAAATGACTTAGGGCTGTTCCAGGACCAATTTCTATAAAAACGCTGACCCCTTCATTCGATAAGGTCTCTACGCTTTTTTGCCATAAAACAGGCGATTTTACCTGTTGAACCAATAAAGATTGACAATTTTCTGCTGTGATTACTTCTCCAGTAACATTACTGATTAATGGTATGTCACTTTTAGCAAACTGATAGTGAGTCAATTCTTGTTCCAATTGTTTAGCGGCCGGTTCTAATAATGGCGTATGAAATGGTCCGCTAACATTTAAGGGAATCACAGCCTTGGCACCTGCTTCTTTTAATAAGGTTTTAGCAAATGCTAACGCTTCAAGCTCCCCTGATATGACAGTCTGATTTGGCATATTATAATTAGCTGGTGCGACAAGACCTTTGCTACTAACTAATTGACAGATTGAAGCAATCCTGTCACTGGATAGCCCCATAACTGCCATCATTGACCCTTGATTGTTAGGAACAGCTTCTGTCATAAATTTACCGCGTTGCTGCACAATTTTCAGTGCATCTGAAAAGCTGAGTCTGCCGCTGACTACTAACGCGCTGTACTCTCCTAAACTCAAACCTGCAACATAAGCCGGTTTAATACCAAATTTATTAATCAGTAAACGTGATATCGCTACGCTAACTGTTAAAATTGCAGGTTGTGTATAACGTGTCTCATTTAAACAATTATTTTCTTCAAAACAGATTTGTTCCAAATTAAAACCTAACGTTTTCGACGCTTCTTCAAAAGTTGCACGTATCTCTAAATAATCATCATACAACTCTTTACCCATTCCTTGATATTGAGCCCCTTGACCATTAAATACAAAAGCAATTGTCATGATAAGCCTCCTAATTTTAAGATAACCAACGTGTTGCTTGTTCAATCGTGTCACAACATTCCGACACCAACTCATCGATAATTTCTTGACAAGTTTGACCTTCTTTCTTGACAAGTCCAGCAATTTGTCCTGACATCATGGAACTATTGACAGTATCGCCATCTATCACTGCCTTTTTTAAAACGCCCTTACCTAAATCTTCTAGACGCTCCCAATTGGGTTTTTCTTTACCCATTTCTTCACGCTCAGCTTGATCATAAAGACGAGTTAATTTATTTCGTAAACCACGTACCGGATGCCCCGTACTAATACCAGTAACAGTGGTATCAATATCTCTTGCTTTTAAAATCGCCTTTTTAAAATTTTGATGAATAACGGTTTCTTTTGCCACTAAAAATCGCGTTCCTAGCTGAACACCTTCAACCCCTAACATTAAAACCGCTGCCATACCACGTCCATCGCCAATTCCACCAGCAGCAATGACTGGGATTGAAACAGCATCGACAATTTGAGGCACAAGGGCTAATGTTGTTAATTTTCCAATATGTCCGCCAGCTTCCATCCCTTCAACTACAACAGCATCTGCACCTGCTTTTTCCATTTTTCTAGCTTGTGCAACTGAAGCGACAACAGGTATCACAACAATTCCTGCCTCTTTAAATCTTGGCATATATTTAGCGGGTGTTCCTGCACCTGTTGTTACAACTTTTACACCACACTGACATACTACGTCGACAATCGCCTCCACATGTGGAGAAAGTAACATAATATTAACTCCAAAAGGGCGCTTGGTTAAGGTTTGTGCTTTTCTTATTTGAGCTTCGACAAACTCTCTTGGGGCATGACCTGAGGCAATAATACCTAAACCACCTGCATTAGATACCGCACTTGCCAATTCTGCTTCAGCGACCCATGCCATGGCTCCTTGAAAGATAGGATAATCAATCCCTAATAATTGACATACTTTAGATTTTTTCATTAATTTTCTCCACTTTTATTAGTTATTTTAATTTTTTTTAATAAAAAAGTAGTAGTCAAACCTCATGGTTTAACCCTACTTTTTTAGAACATTTTACTTTTCAGCTAATTGACGATCAACTAATTCTACTAGGTCTTTAACAGTGTTTAACCCTTCATCTGTTTCAATTTTGACATCAAATTCATCTTCAATATCATTAATAATTTGGAATAAATCTAAACTATCCGCCTCTAACTCTTCACGGAAATTTGTTGTTAAAGTTACCTCATCGTTTTCTTTACCTAATTGATCCACGATAAGTTCTTGAATTTTTTCGAATGTTGTCATGTTTAAATCCTCCTATTGGTTGCTACAATTATTTTTTATTTTATATAAGCTGGCTAAATGATAATTAAAGGTTAAGAAGAATGCTTCCCCACGTTAATCCACCACCAAAACCAGTTAATAATACTTTTTGTTGTGAGCCTAACACTAATTGCCTCTCTAATACTTTATCCGCTAATAATAAGGGGATGGAGGCTGCCGATGTATTCCCATAATCAGCTATGTTACTTAAAAATTTAGTTTCAGGAATACCTGTTTTTTTGCTTAAAACCGCTAAAAGACGTTGATTAGCTTGATGAGCTAAAACATAGTCTAAATCCTTCATAGCGACAGATGAATTATCAAAAAGCGTTGTGATATTTTCAGCTACTGTTTGCGAAACAAAATTAAATATCTCTCGCCCATTCATTGTTAGAAAATCTAACTCTACTTTTGAGCTATCCCCTTCCAAATGAAAGGTGGTAGCGCCTCCTCCTTTTAAATGTGAGGCACAAGACCCATCGGAGCCTAGTGATTCCTCCCATACAGTCAAATTTGAAGTATCACTAGCTTCCACCAAGACACCCGCGGCACCGTCTCCAAATAAAATTGCTGTACTACGGTCTTGCCAATTAACAAGGCGAGACATAATATCAGCACCTATTACGAGACCACGCTGATAATTACCTGAATTTATAAATTTTTCAGCTGTCGCCAAACCGTAAATAAACCCTGAGCAAGCCGCACTAACATCCATAGCAAAGGCTTTAGAAGCACCTAATTTTCCCTGAACCAAGCAAGCAACGGAAGGCGTTGCATAATCTGGTGTCATGGTCGCGATGAAAATAAAATCCAATTCATCAGCTGCTAGCCTTGCTTGTGCTAACAAATCTTTAGCAACCATCACACACAATTCTTCCAAACTTTCAGATTCAACTAGATAACGTTGTTGAATCCCTGTCCGTGATTGAATCCACTCATCATTTGTTTCCAAATAACAAGCTAATTCTTGATTATTAACAACTCGTTTAGGGAGCGCTTTAGAGACTGCCCTTAATTTCATGTTAGTTCTCTTTTTAATCACTACCACTTCCTTTAATAATACTGTTCTAAGAATAAATGAAGATTTTTCAGGCCTTTAACTAAGGCTGCTTGTTCTGATTCTTCCATATCAGCTAAAGCTGACTCTACCATTTTTTTATGGAAGTGTTGGTGCGAACGATAAAATAAACGACCTCGATTTGTCAACTTTAACCTCACAACACGGCGATCTTTATCGTTACGTAGACGTTCAACGTATCCTTTTTTTTCTAGGTTGTTAATGGCTACAGTCAATGTCCCTACTGTGACAGATAATTCCTTTGCTACCTCACTAGATGTTTTTTCACCATGCAAGCCTATGGCATCAATTGTGTGCATTTCTTTAACTGACAAGTCATCAAATTCGCCTTTTTGTAATTCAGTTTCTTCAATTGTTAATATATCGTTAAAAACTGTTACTAAGTAATCATTGACTTGAGATAATTTATGATCCATCCATTTCTCCTCATCTCTTTTTATTACTTTGAACATCAAACCTTTTGATAATCAAAGTATATGTTGATAATCCAAAAAAAGCAACACTTTTTTTATATCTTTCTGATTTCCTTTATCCTCATAATAATTCCTACTATTAATTGGTTTAAAAATACGCAACACTTTTTTTCATAAAAAGGAGGTAATCTGTATTCACTTGGCATCGTTGCTTGTTTTTGACTGTTTTTGATTGTTAAAGAATGATAATGATGCTATTATATAATTAAGGAGGCGATTTTTTGCTCACTGAAGAACGTCAAAAATATATATTAGAACAATTATCACATCAAAAAATTATAAAAACTCAGACTTTAGTAACTAAATTAGATGCATCAGAATCAACAATTAGAAGAGACTTACAAGAAATGGAAGCCGCTGGCTTGTTAAAAAGAATTCACGGTGGTGCCAAGCAACTAATGAAGTTAGATACAGAACCAGATATGCTGGAAAAATCGTCTAAAAACCTTCATGAAAAACAAATAATCGCAAAGTATGCATCAGACTTAGTCAAAAATGGCGATTTTATTTACCTCGATGCTGGGACTTCAACTTATGAAATGATCCCCTTTCTGAAAGGAAAAGAGATTCATGTTATTACCAATTCGGTCTATCATGCAAATGCATTAGTTAATTTATCTATACCGACAATGATTATCGGTGGCACAATACGATTAAAAACCAAAGCTGTTATCAATGCTTTTAGCGTACAACAATTAGAATTGTTACGTTTTGATAAAGCCTTTTTAGGGATTAACGGTGTTGACGCCAACGCTGGTTTGACAACACCGGATCCTGATGAAGCAATTATGAAAAGTACGGCAATACAACAGAGTGAACAACTGATTGTTTTAGCTGATGCTTCCAAATTTAATAAAGTATCATTTGCTAAAGTAGCTGAGATCGATGCAGGTCTAATTCTTACTAATAGTTTGCCTGAAGAAGATCATGCTATTTATACACAACTAACAACAATAAAGGAGCTTGTCTTATGATTTATACCGTTACTCTAAACCCCTCAATCGATTATATCGTCCGTGTGACTGATATTGAATTAGGTCAATTAAACCGTGCTGACTCACAAGACAAATACCCTGGTGGTAAAGGGATTAATGTTTCTCGTATCTTACAACGTTTAGGTACTCCAACAACTTCACTAGGTTTTATTGGTGGTTTTACAGGTGATTTTATTCAAAAAACTTTACAGAATGAAGGAATTATTTGTGATTTCACTACGATTAAGTCCGATACCAGAATCAATATTAAGTTAAAAGCGACTTCCGAAACTGAAATAAACGGACAAGGTCCTCACTTAAACACACAAGACATACATGATTTAAAAGAAAAACTTTCTAGGATTCAAGCTGGAGATATTGTCGTTTTAGCAGGTAGTCTCCCTACTCAATTACCAATTGATTTTTATAATCAACTAATCGAGATTATCAAAGAAAAACAAGCCGACTTTGTGATTGACACAACTGGGGATAGTTTATTAAAAGCCCTTGTACACCAACCGCTTTTAATAAAACCAAATCACAATGAGCTAGCGGAAATCTTTCAGACTCAGTTCACTTCGGTGACTGACATATTGCCTTACGGCCAAAAATTATTGGATATGGGAGCACAAAATGTCCTGGTGTCAATGGGTAAAGATGGTGCATTGCTCTTCACTTCCGATGGCAATTACCGCTCCACTCCAATCGAGGGTACTTTAAAAAATTCGGTAGGTGCTGGAGACTCCATGGTAGCTGGCTTTATTAGCCAACTTGCTTTTGATCGCCAAAACATTAAAGAAGCTTTCACTTATGGAGTAGCCTGTGGCAGTGCAACTGCTTTTTCAGATGATTTAGCTACAACTACAGCTATTAAACAGTTACT
This sequence comes from Vagococcus intermedius, assembly GCF_029144185.1. Lineage (NCBI taxonomy): Bacteria > Bacillati > Bacillota > Bacilli > Lactobacillales > Enterococcaceae > Vagococcus > Vagococcus intermedius. The sequence goes on from NZ_CP110232.1 coordinate 1,603,614, forward strand.
TAAGACAGTTAAACTAACAAAAATTGCCTAACAAATCAAAGGAGACTACTATGAAAATTACAGACTTACTATCGCCAAATGTAATGATTTTAAATCTAAAAGGAACAACAAAACATAGTGTAATTGAGGAAATGGTTGAAGAACTTGCCAAAAATAATCGTATTACTGATTCTGAATTATTTAAAACTGGGATTTTAGCACGTGAAGCGCAAACTTCAACTGGACTAGGTGATGGTATAGCCATGCCTCATGCTAAAAATGCTGCTGTAAAAAAAGCGACCGTTCTTTTTGCTAAAAGTCATGCTGGGGTTGACTATGATGCCCTTGACGGTCAACCTACTTATCTATTCTTTATGATTGCTGCACCAGAAGGAGCAAATGATACTCATCTACAAGCATTGGCGGGATTATCACGCTTACTAATGAAATCAGAGTTTACTGCGAAACTAAAAGATATTGAAACCGCCGAAGAAGTTTATGCTCTTTTTTCAGAAGCCGAGCGGGATGATGAAGAATCGGCGCAACAAAATACGGAAGTAATCGAGCCCTTAACAGAGGATCAACCATTTGTCGTAGCTGTCACAGCTTGTCCTACAGGGATTGCTCATACTTATATGGCTGAAGATGCTTTAAAAACCAAAGCCAAAGAAATGGGCATTGCTATCAAAGTAGAAACAAATGGTTCAGATGGAATTAAACACGCTTTAACAAGTGAAGAGATTTCACGGGCTAAGGGCGTTATTGTCGCAGCAGACAAACAGGTTGAAATGGCACGTTTTGCCGGAAAACCTGTATTAAATCGTCCTGTCAGCGACGGGATTAGAAAAACAGAAGAACTATTAACTAAAGCTAGTCTTGGAGAGGCACCTCTCTATCAAAGCAGTGAAACAACAAATACAAAAGAAACCGAAAATTCAAGTGGCTCGATTGGTTCACAAATCTACAAACATTTAATGAATGGTGTGAGCAACATGCTTCCTTTTGTAATCGGTGGCGGAATTGTGATTGCCCTAGCCTTTATGCTAGATCAAGGGATGGGTGTTCCACAAACTGAGTTGGCTAATTTAGGAAGTTATAATTTCATTCCAAGTCAATTAAAAATGGTTGGAGACGCAGCCTTTAGCTTTATGTTACCAATCTTAGCTGGATTTATCGCATCAAGTATTGCTGATCGTCCGGGATTAGTTGCCGGATTTGTTGCTGGAGCCTTAGCAGCTTCTGGAGGAGCTGGTTTCTTAGGCGCATTAATTGGTGGGTTTGTTGCTGGATATGTCTTAATTTTCTTAAAAAAACTATTAGCTAAGTTACCACAATCGCTAGCTGGAATTAGAACCATATTATTTTATCCAGTCTTAGGTGTCTTGATTACTGGGGCTTTAATGTTATTAATAAATATTCCCATGCAAGCTGTCAATACTGGCTTGAATAATTTTTTAAATAACTTATCTGGTGTCAATGCAGCTTTATTAGGTGCATTACTAGCCGGTATGATGTCAGTTGATCTAGGTGGTCCTGTTAATAAAGCAGCGTACGTTTTTGGAACTGGTACACTTGCTACAACAGTTGCAAGTGGCGGTAGCACTGTTATGGCAGCGGTCATGGCAGGCGGTATGGTCCCTCCTTTAGCTATTTTTATTGCAACATTGTTATTTAAAAATAAATTTTCTGAAAAAGACCAACAAGCTGGTCTCACTAATCTTGTAATGGGTGCTTCTTTTATTACAGAAGGTGCGATTCCCTTTGCTGCTGCTGATCCTTTAAGAACCATTCCTGCTTTTGTAGTCGGATCAGCTATTACCGGTAGTTTAGTCAGTAATTTAGGCATAAAATTAATGGCACCACATGGTGGAATTTTTGTTATTCTATTGGTTAATCGTCCTCTACTATATATTGGCTTTATTATCTTAGGAGCCTTTATCAGTGCCTTCATTTTAGGCGCTATACGTAAACCTGTTCCTAACTAAAAAAGAGACTTCGGTCTCTTTTTTTTAGCTTCACATCATTAAAAAACTATATGTAAATAACATTAATTTTCATGAAAAAACTATTATTCTTTTGGTGTCCCTTATTTATGGTATTCACCCACACCCTTTGTTATAATCGATAACATCGTCATTGAATCTTTGGAGGGATACACGATGCTTGAAGAACGCTATCTTGAATTAAAAGCTGCTGAAAAAGGAGCAGTTATTAGTATTTTAGCTTATATTTTAATTTCTACCTTAAAACTAACTGTCGGAATTTGGGCTCACTCAGCAGCCCTTAAAGCAGATGGTTTGAATAATTTTACCGATATCATTGCCTCATTAGCAGTCCTGATTGGTTTGCGTCTAGCAAGACGTCCTGCTGATGATGATCATCGTTATGGTCATTGGAAAGTCGAAACTGTGGCAAGTATGGTGACATCTTTTATTATGTTGCTAGTGGGGGGACAAGTTTTAATTAGCTCTATCAAATCTTTTTTAAATAACGAAACAACAAGACCAGACCCTTTAGCAGCCTATGTTGGCATTTTTTCAGCACTTATTATGCTTGGTGTTTATTTTTATAATCGAAAACTGGCTAATCGTGTGCGCAGCGGAGCTTTATTAGCAGCGGCTAAAGATAATCTATCTGATGCTTACACTAGTATTGGTACAGCAGTGGCCATCTTTGCTGCTAGCTTAAATTGGCATTGGTTAGATAATGGTGCGGCTTGTATCGTTGGCTTGATTATTATTAAAACCGGCCTAGAAGTTTTTTCCGAAAGTGCTTTTTCCTTATCAGATGGCTTTTCGGAAGATTTACTCAAAACCTATAGCAAAGAAGTCATGACCGTTCATGGCGTTCGCCAAGTCAGTGAGATTCGTGGACGAACCTACGGTGCTAATATTTTTATTGATGTTGTTGTCTTAATGGATGGCGATTTGAGTGTCAATGAAAGTCATGATATTACTGAGCACATTGAATTTATCTTACACGAAAAATATGGCGTATTTGATACCGATGTCCACGTCGAGCCCTATAAAGAGTCAGCTTTTTAAAAAGCTGACTCTTCTTTTACTAAAAACACCCATTTTAGGTTATAATATATAAGTATCAATATGTGAGAGGAGCATTCGATGAAAATTGCCATAATTGGTGGAGGAATTGTCGGAACAACAACTGGCTATTACTTAACTCAAAAAAATGATGAGGTCACGATATTTGATGAAAAAAAAGGGCAAGCAACAAGTGCTGCTGCTGGTATTATCTCCCCTTGGTTATCCCAACGTCGTAACCAAGAGTGGTATCAACTAGCCAAAGCTGGCGCTAAACTCTATCCAGAATTAATGACAGATTTAGGTGTCACTGGCAGTTCCGATATCTATCAACAAGTTGGAACGCTATTATTCAAAAATAACGAAAAATTACTAAATAAATTATATGATATTGCTATTGAGCGTCGAATCGACGCCCCTGAAATAGGTAACATTGAGATTTTATCACCTACAGAAATAAAAGAAAAAATCCCCTTATTAAATCCAAGTATGCCTGGATTATTTGTCTCAGGTGGGGCTAAGGTCGATGGCCGTAAACTGATTGAGCACTTAATCACTTGTTTTAAAGCTAACGGTGGGGTTTTTCTCTCAACAAAAGTACTTGCCATTAGCCCTACTTCTCAAGGGTGGCAAATAGAAACTCAGGATGATAAACAACTTTTTGATAAAATTGTTTTAGCCACAGGGGCTTGGTTACCATCACTTTTAACCCCGCTAGGCTTTTCTGTTGACATTCGCGGGCAAAAAGGACAATTAATTGAGTTAAAAATCGACGAAGATACTAAAAAATGGCCGGTGGTAATGCCACAAGGAGAAAGCGATATTATTCCTTTTAGTAATGGACAGTTATTGGTCGGAGCAACCCATGAAAATGAACAAGGATATGATTTAACTGTAGATCCAAAGGTAGTAGCCGACATGCTAGCGACCGTCACTAACCTTGCGCCTAATTTAAGTGAGGCCGATCAAATCGAAACACGTGTAGGGACACGTGCTTATAGCTCTGATTTCTTACCATTTTTTGGTGAAGTAAAAGAACTTCCTAACTTATTTGTAGCCAGCGGGCTAGGCTCATCTGGTTTAACTATTGGACCTGTCATTGGTCAAACCTTGGCGTATTGGCTACATGAAGAAGAAACACCTTTAAAACCCGTTTCTTATTCACCTAACAATTATATTATTAAACACTAAAAGAAAGTAGGTAATTTATCATGGGATTAAAATTCAAAAAAGATGACCGCTTAGAAAGAGCCTTTGACTCATTTGCTTTTGACCCTTTAAAAGAAGAAGTTAATGCCAAAGCTCAAGCTGCTCGTGAAGCTGCAGCTAAATTTTTAGAAGAAGAAACAGACCACTCTGATCAAGAATCAGTCGACGACTAGGTTAAAAGAAAAAGACCTCAAAAAGGTCTTTTTCTTTTAGCTATAGGAAATATTTTGGTTCTTAAATTACGACGTGCAATTTCAAAAATAATTAGTCCCCCTGCAATGGCACCTGCTACAACCATCACACTTAAACCATACTCTACTGCCTTCGTGTACTGACCTGTAATCAAACTATAAGTCATTTTATATGAAGTTCCCCCAGGAACAAGTGACGTGATGCCAGGGATATTATAAAGAGTTGCTGGTGTCCGGCGCCACCGAGCAAGATAATAACTAATTGCTGCAATGGTCAATGACCCTAAAAAATTAGAAAGAGCTGGTCCCAATTCTAATAAATTAGCTGCCCAATAGACCAACCAGCCACCAGTGCCACACAAGCCAGCATAGACCCAGCCACTTTTAGGTACTTGCCAAATAATAGCAAACCCCACTGCTGAGATAAAACTTAATGCAAATTGTTCGATAAATTTTAATACCATCTCTGACATCATCTCTACCCCATCACACCAAAGGATGCAGCAATTCCTGCACCTATCATCATTGCGATAATCAGAGCCTCAACTCCTCTTAATACACCTGAAAGCATGTGTCCTTCCTGTAAGTCTCGAATTGTATTAGTCAAAGCTACTCCTGGTACCAAAGGCATAATACTCCCAATAATCATATCGTCTAATGAAAATCCCCAACCGATTTTTATCATAATAAAAGCAAGAGACCCCATGATAAAAGCTGAAATAAACTCATCTATATACTTTAATCTTAAATAAGTAGCACTAATATAATACGCACCATATCCCCCTGCTCCGACCAAGCAAGTCGCAAAAAAATCAGGCCATGTCCCGCCTAGTAAAATCATCAAACACCCACTGATTAAAGCTGAACTTAAAATTTTAAGCCAAACTTGGGTTGGTGCTTTATAGCGCTCGACTTCACGCAATTGTTTATTTAATTCTTTAATTGTAATCCTATTTGTAGAAAGTCCCCAAGATAAATCATTAACCCAAGAAACTTTTCCTAAATTAGTCGTTCGTTCACTGACCCGTTTCATTTGAATATTTTTCGTACTTTCTAAACTCATTAAAACAACTGTTTGCGTTACAAAACTAATGCCTTCTTCTTCTTGACTCGCTGCGATGCGATTCATCGTATCTTCCACTCGATACATCTCTGCACCATTTTCGAGCATGACTTTGCCTGCTAAAACACAGGTCTCTAATAAAAAGTTTTTTTCTTCCAAAGACATTGCCTCCTCACAATTGACTTGTTATTTCTCTCAACTATCTTTTCTACATCTTCCACATCATAACAAGTCATCATAGTATATGGCAACGTTTTAATTAAAAAACTAATGACTTTCTAAACTATTTCACATCACTTATTGATAATTAAACAGTTGTTTTAATCACTCATTCTTAGTTAAGGAAATAACTTTACGAATTTTTGCCAAACTCGCCTCAGAATGTTCTTGATCATGATACATGACATTCACAAACAGTGCATCTATAATACTTAATTGCGTAATTCGTGAGGCCAAAGCTTCAGATCGATATTCGACTTCTTTTGACGTCGACAACAAACAAATATCTGACAGTTCTGCTAATGGCGACAATAAAAAACTCGTAATTACTATTAAATGAGCACCATTTTTTTTCACCTGCCCAGCTATTTGCAAGCTATCTTGGCTCTGGCCAGTATGTGAAATAATCACTGCTGTGTCTTTTTCTGTTAGGCGTGCCGCTTGCATTAATTGAATATGACTATCTGTACTACAACTAACATCTAATGGGCTTCTTAAAAACTTATGATACGCGTCCATAGCAATAACATTTGAACCGCCTATCCCAAAAAAATAAATACGATCTGATTGCCTTAGCAAATCAATCGCTGCTGCTACTTGAGCTCCATCTAACAAGTCAACCGTGTCATTTAAAGCTTGTCGATTTGCTTCAAAAACTTTTTTAGCAATTGTTTTTGGTGAATCTTCCCTAGTAATCCCCTCATAAATTTCATTTTCAATACCTGGCTCGTTTTTTTTAAACGAAGCTAGGTCAATTTTAAATTCTTTATATCCTTTATACCCCAAACGTTGGCAAAATCGAAAGACCGTTGATTCAGCCATGCCTAACTGACGTGACAAATCACCTATTGATTGATGAATAATTCTTTCGGGAAAGTTTAAAATATAATCAGCAATTTGTTGTTCTTTACGACTAATATCTCGATATACGGCATTTATCTTTAATTCTATTGGATTTTTCATGGAATAACCCTTTCTTCTATATTAATTTATTTAAAGTGTTTTTTACTTTATTATTGTCATTTTTATTATAACATGACAATTCGGAAATAAAATTTCATTTTAACTTGAAAAGAATAAAATTTTATTCTATACTTAAGAAAATAAAATTTTATTTAGGAGTGACGAATAATGGAATTAGGAATTATTGGTTTAGGAAAAATGGGACTAAATTTAGCACTTAATATGACACGCCAAGGTCATAAAGTTGTTGGAACAGATATTAATAGTGACTCACGAAAACAAGCAACCAAAGAAAATATCCCTACAGTTGACACGCTTTCTGACTTATTAATGACTTTACCTGAAAGAAAAATAGTGTGGATAATGGTTCCTAACGGTGATCCTTTACAAGCTGTATTGGATCAAGTTATCAATCAATTAAATCCGAATGACATTGTTATAGATGGAGGAAATTCAAATTACAAAACCTCTCAGGCTCACGGAAAGCGCTTTGCAGATAAAGGAATTCACTTTTTTGATGTCGGGACTAGTGGTGGAACTAGTGGTGCAAATAATGGTGCTTGCTTGATGATAGGTGGTAATAAAGAAATCTTTTCTGAAATTGAACCTCTATTCCAAGGAATTTCAGTAGAAAATGGTTATATGTATGCTGGAGAAGTTGGTAGTGGTCATTTCTTAAAAATGGTTCATAATGGAATCGAATATGGGATGATGCAAGCAATAGCTGAAGGCTTTGATGTCCTTGAGGGTGGCCCTTTTGATTACAATCTTGAAGAAGTAGCTAAAGTTTGGAATAACGGATCAGTTATTCGTTCATGGCTAATGGAGTTAGCAGAGGATGCCTTTAAAGAAGATGCCAAATTAGATAACATAAAAGGAATTATGAACTCTTCTGGGGAAGGGAAATGGACTGTTGAAACAGCCTTGGATTATCAAGTTCCCACACCGGTTATTGCCTTATCATTAATGATGCGTTATCGTTCGCTTTACGATGATACCTTTACTGGTAAAGTAGTCGCTGCTTTACGTAATGGTTTTGGTGGACATGACGTTGAAAAAAAATAATAAAAAACAAGGTGAGTTAAATAACTCACCTTGTTTTTTATTTAAATGATTGAACATATGGGAGACGTTCGACTGTTACGCCTGCAGAAGCGCCTCTAACCCACTCTTTGTCTATCAACTTTTCAAAATTTTCAGAACGCCCGGTTAACATTACTCCCATCATTTTAACTTCCTTATAGGACTTTCCTTCATTATTTTTAAGCAACTGCTTCAACTCACTCTGTTCTTGTTTATTTGAAATTTTTTTGGCTACTTTAAAAAATTCTGCAAAATCTTCTTCAATAAATTTTGAGGTTTGGTATTTTTCTTCAATATTTATTCCATACTTCGGCATTCCGGCTGGACCTAATTCTTCTTTTGGCTGATCCTCTGGTTTAATGTCCAACCAATACCACACTTTATTCAGCTTCATAGAAGAAGGAATCAAGTCTTGAATTTCTTGATAAGTATAGGCTTTATCAAAGGAAATTGCTACTTCCACGACATGATTATCTAACTGGGTAACTGACTTTAAATCATTTTTAACACCGTCATAATAATTTTTGATATAAGGACTATAAAATGATGCTACTTTCTGTTTAGTTTGTTTATCATACTCATAGCTATCCCTCTCTCCTAGATAAAAACCTGGAACCAGTTCATTGTAATTAATTGATGAATTCAACCAAGTATAACGACTAGTTAATGTACTCCAAGGGACGATATAGCCATTAATATTTTTAGAACGATTTGTGATAACTGTACCACTTGTCATACCACTTTGACCTAATGTTTGTGAATCAATCTGAATATTAGGTGCAGAGAGGACCTGTTGATCGAATAACGTTTCATTTAAATAATCTGACTGCCTTCTAGCAAAATAGTTCGCTGTCTTATAAATAACTGGTAGAGCTAAAATGAACACAACCAAACTAATTAGGATTGTTTTTACTAATTGCTTGCGTTTCGCTCTTTTTAAAGCCTGTGAAACTGACCCTACCTTTTTTTTATCTAAGTTCATTTATCTTCCTCCTCTAATAATATCCTTGCTGCTTTTCTAGCACGATATAGTAGTGTTCTAACATTATGTTCTGAATAATTTAAAACAGTTCCAATTTCTTCGTAACTCAATTCATAATAATATTTGAGCATTAAAATTTCCCGATACTCTTCTTTAAGTTCTGTTAAAAGTTGGACTAATTGATCTCGCTCAAGCCAATTCACATCTAGCTTTTGACTACTATCATCCGCATCAAATACTTGTTTTACCAACCTTTTTCCAGTCTTCTCACGGCGTTTCATGTCAATCAAATTGTTCATTGCTACTCGGTAAAACCAAGCACGAATCGTTCGTGGTGATAAATCATCTGTTAAGATCAACATTTTATAAAAAGTGTTTTGAACAGCATCCTCAGCATCTTCTTTAGTCGCTCCTTTACTAATCAAATAACGTTTAACTTCCACTGAAATTGTTAATAACTGTTCATCAAAACTTGGTTCATGAGACCCGTCCTTCTTAAAAAACAACATATCCCCCCCTCTTTGCGACCCCTACACTTATAAGACGAATAAACTCATCAAAAGTATACACCTTTTTTAAGAATTATTTGCCAAAAAAAAAAGCAACAAGTTTTACTTGTTACTTTTAATAAACTATTAAAGAATGCCAATCCCGACTAACATACCTAACACAAAAGAAATCACCCACAATATCCAGACACCAATGCTAAATTGATGAAATTTAGCTTTTGCTGCTTGACTCCCTTTTTTATAAACCCAAATGGCCCAAATGAAATGTAGCCCCATTAAAATTAAGGCGGCTCCTCCTGTTAATTGATGTAAACCAAATACAGACCCTCCATTATCACTCGCAATTCGATTCATCAAAGTAGTTCCTGTCGTATCAAAGACTAAACCACCGGCAAAAAACAATAGATGTTTGAATTGAATAGTTCCACTCAATTTTTCACCAAAAACCCCAATACTGTATAAGACTAGCGCAACCATCATGGACCCGCTAGCTAAGATTAAATCCAAACTCATTTTATTACACCCTCACTTTATTTTATTTTTTTATTGTTTAACGCAAAAGTTAATAATAAGATAACTGCCGAAGCTAGTGTGCTCATTAAAAACATATGTTGATAAGCTAGATGTGCTGTATCATAAAAAATTGTTAACATCTGTGACTGTTCGATGCTTTGTGGTAATTCTTTAATACTCAATAAAGTCGCTTCCACCGAAGAAGTCTTAACGCTAGCCAAATTTTGGCTCACATACTCTGTTGGTAGTGATTCTTTGACAGTTGGTAGAAAAGAATCAAAGCCCCCTTGAATAAGAGCGGCATAGATAGTTGGTGCAATTGTTAAACCAACTTGTCTACTAACTGACAAAGTACCTAGTGCAGAACCTTTTTCTTCTCCCGCCGCTTCTGAGGCTAAAACTGACAAGGGTGCACCCATCAACATACCAAATCCAAGACCCGTAATGGAAGAAGTCACTAAGAAACTAGTGATGGTAGTGCTTAGAAATGCTAAACTACCAAAGCCTACCATTGCAATAAAACTTGCCATCACAATTGTCTCACGAGCACCTTTTTTATCTACAAAACGACCGCCACTACCTGCTCCTACAATTGAAGCCAGACCAATTCCTGACATATATACCCCTGCCTGGTTAGCAGATATTCCCAAACGGTGTTCCACATAACTTGGAATGTAAACAAAAATGGCAATCAACGTTCCTGTTAACAAGCCCATCACTAAGGTCAACATAAAGTTACGATTTGTTAATAAATGATAAGCTAAAATAGCATCAACATCTTTCTTTTCATTCGCTTTTTCAATAGTAAATAAACCAATAAATAAAGCAATCCCAATCCCTAAAAAAATCAACACAGTTGGACTAACTAAACTAGCTAATAAATTTGACTGGTCTAAATTAGTAATAGCTAACATAAAACTTAAAATACCTAGACTAAGGAAAACAGTGCCCCAATAATCTGTCCGTTTTAATACAGTTACTTTTGTTTCTGGGATCCACATCATCCCTGTAATAATGATAATCACAGCAATTGGAATGTTAATTAAAAATAACCAGTGCCATTTATGTGTCATATTTAACACTAAACTTCCGACATTTGGCCCAACGACCGAAGCAATACCATTAACTGCGCCAAGCATTCCCAACAATCCACCTTGTTTATCTTTAGGAAACACTGTTAATACAAATGAACTAGCAATAATAAAAATACCACCGCCGCCTAAGGCTTGTATAAAACGAGCACCTAAGAAGAAAATAAAAGTTGGGCTAATGGCAACTAAAAGTGACCCTATTGCAAATAAAATAATCTCCATGATAAATAATTTTTTACGACCATATCTGTCCGCTAATTTACCAATAATAGGAGTCGAAATTGCCATTCCTAAGGTGTATAAGGTAATCCCCCAAGAACCTTGAACTTCTGAAATATTAAAAGATGTATTGATAGTCGTCAATGCTGCTGAAATAATCCCATTATCTAGTGCTGACATAAAGACCCCTAAAACCAGGACCATCATTGCCAGTTTTTCAGTTCCTTTTTGATTTATCTTTGTCATAATTTTGTCATCTCTTTCTTTTTTAAAGTGACAGGGTGTCACTAATACACTATTGATTATAGTGACACCCTGTCACTATGTCAACAAAAAAAGATAATTCTTTTAAGAATTATCTTTTTAACCAAGTATAAGAAAGATTGTTTTTTTGTAAAAATGCTCCATTGACTGTTACACCAATGCCTAATCCTTGAGGTACTTTCATTTTACCAGCTTCCATTAACAGAGGTTTTTCTAAAATATCTTCATAAAAATAACGATCTGATGCCGATATATCTCCGGGCAAACCAAATTCTGTCCTAGAAGCTAATTGCAAGTTTAAAGCTCTACCTACACCCGATTCAAACATACCACCTAACCAGACTAATATCTGTTTGTCACGGCAATAGTCTATAATCTTTAAAGCTTCTGTAATTCCTCCAACGCGTGGAATCTTCAAATTGATACTTCGACAACTCCCTAAAGCTACTGCTACTCGACAATCATTTACCGTCCGAATATTTTCATCTAAGCAAAGTGGCGTGTTCAACTCTTTTTGTAAGATAGCATGATCTAAAAAATCATCAGCTGCAAAGGGCTGTTCAATCATTACTAAATTTAAACTATCTAATGCTTTCAAATCAGTTAAATGTGATAAATCATAAGCTGAATTCGCATCTGCCATTAACATAAGATTAGGAAATTTTTTTCTTATAGCTGATAATGGGATAATATCATAGCCTGGCTTTATCTTCAATTTTACTCGTGTATATCCCTCTTCGACATAGTCTGACACACGCTTCAACAATTCCTCTGTTGAGGCGACCATCCCCATGCTGACACCCACCTCTAATTGATCTGTTGCCGATTCTAAGATAACCCCTAAACTTTGTCCTGTTATTTTAGCATATAAATCCCAGACTGCTGTCTCAATGGCTGATTTAGCCATATAATTCCCTCTGACGACTTGAAACCATTCCCAGATTTGTGTGGGATTTTCAATTTTACGATTTAAGATAAGTGGCAACAAGTGGTCCTTAATAATCAGACGTGAATTGGGGAGGGTTTCTTCAATATAATCTGGCGTCTCGAACGCTACTAATTCGCCATAACCAATATGACCAGACTCAGATGTTAAGCAAATAATATCAAAAGCCTTCTCCGTTAAAACACCATAACTCGTTTTAAAGGGGCTTTTTAGAGGCAAACGAATCTGAAATAGTTCTACTTTGCTAATGCTAAAATTTTCTTCCTTCTCTCTGACTATTCTAACCATTTTATGATTACCTCACGAAATTTATTTGGAGCCTCTAAATGGACACAATGTCCAACATTTGATATTACTTCTTGTTTTAAACATGGGTGACTAGCCTTCATTCTATTAGAGATAGCACAAAATTTACTATCCAATTCGCCTGCAATATATAGAATTGGACACCTTATTTCTACTAAAGATTGCCAATAATTAGGCTGGCTCCCAGTTCCCATTTGTTTTAAACTTTGGGCTAATCCCTCTTTATTTTGTTTTAATCGCTCTGCTCTAAGTCTAGCTTGAACATCGGGTGTTAAGGCTTTCTGACTAGCAAATAAAGGAATATTTTCCCACTTATCTACAAAATCAGTTAAAGGATGTGACTGAATATAAATTGCCAACTGCTCATCACTCTGACGTCTGAGTAAACGTTCCTCCGGTTTAGCTAAACCTGGGGAGCCACTTTCTAAAATAAGAGTGTCCATTAATTCTGGGTAAATAATAGCGAGTGCTAGAGCAACTCTTGCACCCATCGAATAACCTAATAAATGTTTTTTACCAGGAACTAAGAAATTAATTAAGCTAGCAAGATCTTGACATAACTCTACCATCTGATAGCGGAATGCTTCGATAACTACAGTTGACTGCCCATGCCCTAATAAATCTACTACTAATACATTATACTGAGTCACTTGCTTCAAAGATTCATGAAAAGTTGCTCCTGTCCCTGTAAAACCATGTAAACAAATAAGAGTTGCTTTATTTTGATCAAATGGTCTTAAAAATTCATAATGATAAGTAGCATCTCTAATGTTTAACTTCATTTACTAGCCCTCTCAAAGGCTTTTTCTAGATCAGCTAAAATTGCCTCATATAAAGCAACTGGCTCTGATTGTTGTCCTGTTACTTCGATAAGTCTAAATTTTGGCTCGGCAATCGCCAAGTCTAACACTTCTTTAAACTCAACTAGAGTAGCTGGTTTGGCATACTCCGCTTCGTATAAACTGGCAACTTTACTAATATCCAAATTTAAGGGCGTCCCAAATAACGGGACAAAATCATGACTTTCTAACTGACGTTGTGATAAAAATGAGAAAATACCTCCCCCATTATTATTCAATAAAACGATCGTAATCGGGAGATTGAATTGTTTCATCAACTGCAATCCATTCATATCATGGAATAACGTTAAATCTCCTACTAATAAAAATAGTGGCTTATTAGGTTTAGCTAGACTAAGACCAGCACTTGTCGAAATAATCCCATCAATTCCATTAACTCCGCGATTACCAAAAATATGATATCGTTTCTGATTACTTTTCCCGAATCTATCAACAAAACGGATAGCATTGCTATTAGCAACAAATAATTGGGCGTTTTCAGGTATTTTATTTAACAAAGTTAAACTAGCACTTGTTTCTGAATAAACAGAATTAAGTAACAAGGAATTTTCTAAAATTCCGGTTGTCGTTAGTTGATACCTTTTCCACTGATCTAGCCATTCACGATTCGTTTCAGCCAAGTCGGCTGTCAATAAACTTTGAACAAACCACTTTTCTGATACTGGTAAAATCATATCGCTACATTGCAATTGATCTTTCCAAGTTTTTTCTTCATCTACTAAAAGCCACTCAATAGTTGGTAACTTACTCAAGGCTTTTAACCATAACATAATATTTTTAGAAACTGGTAACACTCCGATTCTAATTATTACCTCTGGAACTAGTTCTTTAGGTTGTTGCGCTAAAAATAAATCGGCTTGTCTCATTAAGACTGACGCATTTTTGCCACAATTAGCTAAATTAGTTAATGGGTCCCCCATGATAGGCCAGCCCAGTTTTTCTGCTAAAGACAGACAGTCTTTTGCCATCTCAGGTGTTTGACTTCCACCAACAATAATCACTCCACGCTTGGTTGAACATGTTGTTATTAGTTCTCTTAAGTAGGCATCATCAAAACTTTCAACCGTTTCAAAAACTTGTGTAGTTTGCTTGTACTTCCAATCTAACTCCAAATCGGGTAATAAGGGTTCTCTAAGTGGTAAATTTAAATGGACTGGTCCTCGTGGTGTTTGACTTGCCAAATTAGTCATCTTCATTCCATGCCAGTAACTATAGCGATACATCGCTTCGCTTGCCTCTGGTACAGCTAACTCCATAAATTTTTTGACATGAGAACTATATAATTGTTGTTGCTCCATCGCTTGTGGTGCCCCCACATCTCTTAGTTCTGGAGGTCGATCTGTTGTCATTATAATTAAAGGCAAATTAGTTGCCTCTGCTTCACAGATAGCTGGATAATAATTAGCTGCTGCTGTACCTGACGTACAAACTAAACCAACTGGCTCTTTCGATTGTTTCGACATACCTAAAGCCACGAATCCGGCTGAACGCTCATCCACATCTACCACCGTCATAATAGTTGGATGGCGATATAATAATAAAGCTAACGGAGTGGAACGTGACCCAGGACTAATGACTACTTTCTTTATACCTGCTACCTCTAATCCCTGGATAAAAGCAATCAAATACTTTGTCATCGCTTCTTGCCAATTCATTCTCCTGTCACTCCTCTCAGCATAGGTTGAAATTTAACCCATGTCTCTTTTAATTCTAATTCAGGTATAGAATCTTCTACAATTCCACAACCACCATATAACATTCCTTTGTTTTTACTAAAAATACCTGATCTAATTCCAACTGCAAACTCGCCTTCATCACGTACTAAGTTTAGCCAACCAACTGGCGCACCGTAAAGACCTCTTCCTAAAAATTCCTTAGTAGCAATCCAATCTAGAGCGGCTTCTTTAGGTTCTCCACCTAAAGCTGGAGTGGGATGCAATGCTTCAAGACCCTCTAATAAGGAAACCCCGTTACGACGCTTGCCCTTAATTGGAATAAATAAGTGCTGAATATCCCTATTTTTTAGTAAGGATAACTTAGGTTGAATCATCGATCCCTCAATTAAATCAGCTAACTGATTTTCAATTCGTTGAATCACTACATGATGCTCATAAATATTTTTAGGATCTGTAAGCAGTGACTCGCTTAAAATTTGATCTTCTTTAGAGGTCTTACCTCGCGGTGCTGACCCTGCAATGCCTGCTGTTTTAAAGTAATTTTCATCTGCAGAAAGCAAGCGCTCTGGCGTTGCGCCAATAAAACTTACCTCACCAGATACCAAGGCAAAAAGATACGTATTGGTTTGTTGTTGAGCTAAATTTGCTAAAACAACTTCGCTTGAGATAACTTCTTCCGCTAGTATTTCTAAGTGACGTGCTAAGACAATTTTTTTTATTGGATTGGCAGCATCTTTTATTTCAGACACTGTTTCTTCTACCAATGTTAACCACTTATCAACTGCTAACTCTTGTTGTTTTATATGATACCCCTTTTGTAAAGTTACTGGATGGTTATCGTCAACTAATTGCTCTAGAGTAGTCATTATCGCTTGTCCCTCAAACCACTGGCTCTCTAACTCATCAAGGGTTTCAGCTACAAAATTAAATGTCACATAATTTTGTTCTAGTCCCTTAGTTACTAACACACGTGGCAAGTACAAATAGCCACGTTCTAAATCAGACCAATACTGACACTGAGCGTCTTCTTGATTAAAAGCAAAAGCACCTAATACTATTGCTCCTGCTCCATAAATCAGTCTATTTTGATAGATCAAGTTAGCCATTTTTTTTTGATATTTCAAAAGCGATGCCGGAGTCCCATCCTCCTCCTTAAATGTTAAGACTGACCCTAAAGCAACTAAGGTTAGTTCTTTTGTAGGGGTTTCCCAGTAAAAACGTTCGGCCTCGCGGGAGATCGCCTGTGCCCCTTTTTGATATATTGTTAAACTAGTTGCGTCTCCATTAAACTCTTGAATACAACTAAATAAACGCTTCCCTTCTGCAAAAGCTTCTTTTATTTCTTCTGGTAAGTTCATCATACAACCTCTTTCCAACCATTGTTTCTGATTAAATTATTGATCAAAATCATACTGGAGAATTAACTATATCCCCTATTCTAACTGATTTCTTGATTGTTGAAGTATCTCTCAATCATCACTTCAAATTATTTTATCGACATCTTTTATTATAGCATTTTTATTGATTAGACAGCTAGACGATGCTTACTAAAAAAACTAGCCACTAAATGTAAGTGGCTAGCTTTTCTGATTAATTATTTTTTATTAACTTAGCCAATAATCACTTTACCTTTCGGATAACGGTAATTTCCTTGATCATTTTCTTTACTAGTTAAAGAGAGTAAGACAGTAAAAATCCCTACTCGTCCAATAAACATCAGGCACATCACGATAATTTTCCCTGCTACTGTTAATTCTGGCGTTAATCCCATACTCAAACCTACCGTCGCTACTGCTGAAATAACCTCAAATAAAATATATTCAATACCAGCTTTTTCAGGAACTGTTTCTGTCATAAATAAAATTAAGGTAGCGCCTATGACTAATGTTACGTAAAGAAATAACATAACAAACGCCTTCATCACAGTATCGATGGGAATTGTTCTTTGACGAAATTCCGCTTCTTTTCGACCCTTTAAAACGCTTTTCACTTGAAGTAAGAGTACCCCAAAAGTAGTTGTTTTTAACCCACCTGCAGTTGATCCCGACGTCCCGCCAATAAACATTAAAAGCATAGTTATCATTAAACCCGCATAACTCATCTTCAAATAGTCACCGTTAAAAAAACCTGCAGTTCGTGGTGTGACAGCTAAAAAAAGAAAATTAAGCAACTTATCTCCTGTTTTTACAGTCTCTTGATAAAAGTTAGGATTTTGCCAATCTGATAAGATTAACCCTATAAAACCTCCTAGTAATAAACTAAGCGTGACAGTTAATGCTAGTTTGGTATGTAACGTTATTTTTTTGGTATGACGGTATTCAATTAGATCCAGCCAAACTAAAAAACCTAAACCACCGGCAATAATTAAAGCCGATATTACTAACAATACCAATGGATTAGATGTAAACGAGACTAAACTATCTCCAAACAAATCAAAACCGGCATTACAAAAAGCTGACACCGCATGGAAAATACTAAAAAATAGACCTTTTGTGAGCCCAAGTTTTGGAATAAAAACAAAACTTAGTAGCAAGGCTCCTATAGACTGGATAATAAATGATATTTTTAAAACAAACATCATGACCTTAACAACACCTGCATACGTGTCAATGTTAAGTGTATCTTTTAAAAGTAAGCGTGAGGAAAAGGAGATTTTTTTTCTCAACATAATCAGAAATAAAATCCCTACTGACATAAACCCTAAGCCTCCAATCTCAATCAATAGCAATAAAATACACTGTCCAAAACTAGTAAATTGCTCAGAAACGGTCACCGTTGATAAACCTGTAACACAGACCGCTGATGTTGCTACAAATAAAGCATCAATAAAAGGAAGATTGCCTTGTTGATTACTAATGGGCAACCATAGAAACAATGCTCCTACTAGAATCAAAGCTAAAAATCCTAATGTTATAAGTTTCCCAGGTGGGATTTTTATGGTCTGATGTTTTGTTTGAAATAAATGTTTTTTTCTCATTTTTTTGTATCCTATCTTTTTATTTTCTTAAATCAACCTTATCTTGATAAACTATTTCTTTCATCAGTATACGCTCTAAACACATCAGGCGAAAGCCTTCTTTAAAAAAATAAAAAACAACCTTGCCATGACAAGGTTGTTTAAAAATACGATTATTTAATTAACTCAAATTCTACTTGTAAAAACTCGTCACTATTTTTACCTAACATTAAATTAAATAGACCGGATTCTGATTCAAACGTTAAATCTCTCGTATAAAAACGAAGCATCTCTTCTGTTATTTCAAATTCTACTTTTGTTGTACTAAGTGGTTCTAATAATACTTTTTTAAAACCTTTCAGTTCTTTAACTGGTCTCACAACACTACCTTTTTGATCCTGAATATAAAGTTGAATAACTTCCTCCCCTTGACTATCACTTAAATTTTCTACTTCAATTGTCGCGACAATACTCGTCTGTAAAGTTAATTCAGTTGTGCTTATTTCTAAATTCTTATATTTAGTTTCATGATAAGATAAACCATATCCAAAAGAAAACAGTGGCTGGTTCGGTGCATCTAAATACTTAGAGACAAACCTACCACTATGTGTTTCTGAATTTTCAGGTCTTCCCGTTATAAAACTATTATAATAAACCGGAATCTGACCTTCATTATGAGGGAAACTTTGAGTTAAACGAGCACTTGGATTTTTATCACCAAAAATAATATTAGTTAATGCCCTAGCACCTTCAGTTCCAGGGAACCAAGCTTGTATCAAGCCATCCACCATTTCAAATTCTTCTGTTAATACTAGGGGTCTGCCACTAAATGTTATCAAAATAACTTTTTTCCCTAATTTAATAATATCATTTAATAACTCTCTTTGTTTTTCAGGTAATCTCAGCTGTGTTCTACTTCCAGCCTCTCCACTTTGTAAGGTATGTTCACCTAAAGCCATTATCACAACATCAACTTGCTTAGCATAGGCTAGAGCTTTAGCATGTTCGGCTTGTTTTTCTTCTTCTGTTAATTGATAATTACCAATCACTTGTATCGGAATACCAAACTCCCCAAGAAAATCATAATTTTCTAGCATATCACAGCCTTTTGTATAGTGAACTTGCTTAGAACCAATCTTCTCCTCAAAAGCCTCTTTTAAAGTTTTAACATCTGACATCTGGCCATGAACAGCCCATAAGCCCATAAGTTCCTGACTGTCAGCATACGGTCCAATCAAAGCTACCTTGCTACTTTTAGCCAAAGGCAAAATATTTTCTTTATTTTTTAATAAAACCATTGAATTTTCAGCTATTTCTAAAGCAGTTTCTCTATTTTCTTTGGTAAATATGTCCGTTAGCTCCCTTTCTTCTGATGCACCACGATAAGGATCTTCAAATAATCCCAACTCATTTTTCAAGCAAAGGACGCGCCAAACGGCCTCATCAATTTTACTACTATCTAATTTTCCAGTGTTAACCAAATCTGCTAGATTATTTGCGTAACAAGACGTTTTCATATCAATATCATTTGTAGCTTCTAAGGCCTTGAGTGTAGCATCAGACTCATCTTCTGCATAGCCATGGGTAATAAGTTCTTGCACAGCTGCGTAGTCACTAATTATTACCCCATCAAATCCCCATTCTTTCCGTAAAATATCATTCAGTAACCATTTATTGCCAGTAGCAGGCACACCGTCTACAGTATTAAATGATGTCATTACCATTTTAGTTCCCGCATCAATTGCCGCTTTATACGGTGGCAAGTACTCAGAACGTAAGCGTCTCTCAGACATATCAACATTATTGTAATCCCGACCACCTTCTGCTGCGCCATAAGCCGCAAAATGTTTGACGCATGCTGCTAATCCTTTAGTAGCACCTAACTCTTTTTGAATACCTTTGACCATCGCTTGAGAATACAAACTACTTAAAAAATGATCCTCGCCTAAAGATTCTAAACACCTTCCCCATCGTGGATCTCTAACCAGGTCCACCATTGGAGCAAAAGTCACGTGCGCGCCTCCAGCAACGGCTTCATCAGCCATGATTTCATACCCTTTTTCAATTAACTCTGGATCCCATGTAGTAGAAAAGCCTAAAGGAATTGGATAAACAGTTCGATACCCATAAATAATATCTGACATGAATAGTAAAGGAATACCGTGATCCACATTATTTAAATAATTCGTTTGAATCTCTCTAACTTTTTTTGCCCCGGTAACATTTAAGACTGATCCAGATAAACCGATCATTTCTTGATTTATTCCTAATTTTTGTTGTGGCCCAACTAACATCGCTTGATCCTCACTAAAAAATTCACCTGACAATTGGATGAGTTGACCAATTTTTTCTTCTAATGACAACTTATTCAACAATTCTTTCAATTGACTAATTTCCATTATTCAACAACCTCGCTTTTTTCATTTTCGACTGCTTCTTTTTCAACCCACTTAAACCACGGATACCATAATAGTGGAGATATAACCAATTGTAAAATGAGCATCAAAATAATAATTGACATTTTACCTTGAATCGCTGCGTAGACTCCTACTGGCAACCCGAAAACTGCAGCTGTTCCTGTAAAAGTGGCTACCCATCCTATTTTTGTTACAATATAAGCAATAATAATCGCAATGGTATTATTAAATATGAACGGAATAGCTAACTTGAAGTTTAAAACTAGTGGCATTCCAAAAATAACAGGTTCAGTAATACCGAAAATAGCAGGGACAATTGATATTTTCCCAAGTTCTCTATACTGGCGACTCTTCGAAAATAACATCAAAATAACTAAACCTAAAGCTAGTCCACCCCAAGTAATCGTTGAGAAAAATGCTGATCCCAAGATATTAGGTGGCACCTCCCCTTTCGTTACAGCATTTAGATTTTCTAAATCCATTGACATCCAGATTGGCATAACAATTGGCATAATAACATTGGTCCCATGAATTCCAAAGAACCATAATACTTGTTGAACAATGCTTAAAATAATAACCGCACCTAAGCTTCCCCCTAAACTTTTCAACGGTTGCTGAATAATGTTATAAACGAATTCGTGCATCGTTCCAAAAGAGGTTGCCGCAAACAATCGTGTGACCACAATGAAAAATAGTCCTAATAAAATAGTTGGAATAAGTGCTTCAAAAACTTTTGTGACCATTGGAGGAACACTAGCTGGCATTTTAATCGTCCAACCTTTTTCTTTTACAAAAATAAAGAATCTTCCAACTATCAAGCCAATAATCATTGCTGAAAATACGCCTTGTGCCCCTAACCATGTAACAGGTAAGGCTAACGTATCAACTTCAGCCACTTTGACACTAACTGAGGGTGTTATAATAAAGAAACACATCAAAGCAATAATTCCTGCTGACACCCCATCTTCTTTTGGATTAAATTTAGAAACTAAATTTTTCGCCATTAAAAATACAATATATAGTGCCATCGCACCTACAGTAAAATTAAAAACTTGATTCAAAATTGGCGTAAAAGGTGTTAAAAACGCTACCTTATCTCCCATAGCTGTTATAAAAATAACACCTAGCAAGCACATTGAACCTAAAAATATCGGACCTAAAGTTGCCATCATTGAAGCTGAAATTGTTTGGAGATAAATACTTTGTCCTAACTTATCAAAATACGGATTTAACTTATAAAAAAATTTTATTACTTTTTCCTTCATAATACCCCTCCTGTTTTGAAATCGCTTTCTAAAAATAGTATAAACGATATTATTATTGTATAAGGGATTATTATTGCTATCTATTCGGAAATATTTTGTCTTTTTTATTTTTTCTATAATCACTAGGCGAAACTTTATAAAAGTGAGTAAAAGCATTATAAAATGTTCTAGTATTATTAAAACCTGATTCTATCGCAATATCAACGATTGACCAATCAGAATTAATTAATAAATTCTGAGCATGATTCAAGCGAATCGAGGTTAAGTAATCGGTAAAATTTATTCCTACATACTTCTTAAATAATTTTGAAAAATAACTTGTAGAATAATTGAAACATTCGGAAATATGAGTCAAACTAATGTCTTCTTTATAATGTTCTTGAATATACCTCATTATTTCAGCCATTTTAGTTTGTGTTGCCATCTTATTTATTTTAGGAGCGACAGAAATAATTTGACGATACTCAGAAACCAGTAATGATAACAAATTATATAACTCACTTTTAGTTAACAATTGTTGACTCAATTCTTGAGATTTAAATATTTTGGTTAACCTGGTCAGTATCTCTCTAAGTGATTGATCATTCTTTTTTTGATTTTTTAAAGTATCTAAATTGAACATCCAACTAACGTTATACTCTTCTTTAGTCAATTTTTGAATAAAAGATAACGGAATCTGTAAAACAAATATATGATTAGAACACGGACTTTGAGTAGAATGAACAATATTTGAATTAATTAAGATAATATCGCCCGCTTTTAATTGTCGATGTTCTTTTACAGAACCTAACCAAATATTTAATTTTCCCTCTAAGCAAAATAATACTTCAACGCTTCCATGCCAGTGAGGGGGAAAATAGCGATCCTCATTTTCAGCATTAAATTCAAATAATTTCACTTCTAAATCTGTTGTTGGGTTAATAATTTCATGACTAATCATCAAAAATTAATCCCCTCCCTTTATATTAAGTTTGATACCTTTTATAGTTTAACATTTTTTTATTTTTTTAAAAATAAAAAAACAACCTTGCCATGACAAGGTTGTTTAGAAATGCGATTATTCCGCAGCGTTTTCGTCTGCCAAACCGTATTTTTTGTTGAAACGGTCCACACGTCCGTCTGCTTGTGTGAATTTTTGACGTCCAGTGTAGAATGGATGTGAATCAGAACTGATCTCAACACGTAATAATGGGTAAGTGTTACCATCTTCCCACTCAACAGTTTCTTCTGATTTCTTAGTTGAACCTGATAAGAATTTGAAACCTGTTGTTGTGTCCATGAATACTACTGGTACGTAATTTGGATGGATATTTTCTTTCATTTTAAAGTCTCTCCTTTGCCCTGATTCATTTGCTGAGTCAGAGTTTATATTGTTTTACAACATTAACATATTATCATACTATTGCTTATCTGACAATCACCTTTTAGTCTTTTTACTAAAAGACTTACTTGAAAAAGAAACATCTTTAAAAACCTCAAATAATTTTTCATTATTAGCTGTTTTTTGCATTACTTTCAATAATTGATCCGTATACTCTAAAGAGTCTCCCATCATATTACGTCTAATTTTCCAAATATTTTCTAATTTCTCTTCTGTCATTAATAACTCTTCTTTACGTGTTCCTGATCGTTTGACATCAATAGCTGGGAAGATACGACGCTCTGATAAGTCACGGGAAAGATGTAATTCCATATTACCGGTACCTTTAAACTCTTCATAGATGACATCATCCATCCGACTCCCCGTATCAACTAAGGCAGTTGCTAAGATAGTGAGACTACCACCCTCTTCAATGTTACGCGCTGCACCAAAAAATTTTTTAGGTTTATAAAAAGCCGCTGGATCAATCCCACCACTAAGCGTCCGACCACTTGGCGGAATAACTAGATTATACGCTCTAGCTAGACGAGTTATACTATCCATCAAAATCACAACATCACGTTTATCCTCAACTAGACGCATAGCACGCTCCAGGACGAGTTCAGCAATGCGCGTATGGTTTTGCGGTTGCATATCAAACGTGGATGATACAACATCCGCCTTAACACAACGCTCGATATCAGTCACTTCTTCCGGTCGTTCATCAATTAAAAGAACAATCAATTCAACATCAGGATGATTTTCTGTAATGCCATTAGCGATTTCTTTTAAGATTGATGTTTTCCCTGCTTTAGGCGGTGCCACAATTAACCCCCGTTGCCCAAAACCAATTGGCGCAAACATATCAATCATACGGGTACTCAAACGCCCCTTAGTTGTCTCAAGCTGTAAGTGCCTATCTGGGTAAAGCGCAGTTAAAGCCGGGAAATGAGGGCGTTGTTTTGCCTCTTCTGGGTTTTTACCATTGACGCTTTCCACATGCATTAATCCATAATAACGCTCAGATTCTTTAGGTGGTCTTGATTTTCCCGCCACTTTATCACCATTTCGTAAACCAAAACGACGAATTTGAGAAGAAGAGATATAAATATCTTCTTGACTAGATGAATAATTAATCGGACGCAAAAAACCATAACCATCTTGTGAAACGATATCAAGAACTCCTTCCATCATAAAGAACCCTTGCTTTTCAGCTTGGGCTCTAATGACAGCTAATGAAAGTTCTTTTTTGTTCATCTGGCTATAATAAGGAATTTTAAAATCCTTAGCATAGGCATATATTTCTTTTAGGGTACGATTTTCTAGCTCACCCATTGTTAAATAATCTTTCATTACCTATTCCAACTCTCTTTAGGCTTCTTCAATCATTTGAATATCTGCACCTAAGTCGGTTAATTTTTCAATGATTGAATCATAACCACGTAGAATATATTCAACATTCGTAATTTCAGTTGTGCCCTCTGCCATTAAACCAGCAGTAACTAGACAAGCACCTGCTCGCAAGTCACTAGCTACAACTTCGGCACCATGTAACTTATTTGGTCCTTCAATAATAATCATGTTACCTTCGACTCTAGCATCTGCTCCCATACGTGCTAACTCAGGAATATGATTCACACGTTTTTGATAGATACTGTCTACTACAACACTCTTACCAGTTGCTTTTAATAAAAGTGGTGTTAGTGGTTGTTGTAAATCTGTAGCAAAACCAGGATACGGTAACGTATTGACATCTGTTCCTTTTAATTCCCCAACTTTAGGAACATAGACAGAATCTTCACCAATCTCTAACTCAACACCCATTTCTTCCAATTTAGAAATTAAACTTTCAATATGTTCGTGAATAACATTTTTAACCAACACACCTTCACCAACAGCAGCGGCCATTGAAATATACGTTCCCGCTTCGATACGGTCTGGAATAATTGAATGACGACAACCATGTAACTCTTCTACACCATCAATTCTTAATTCATCTGTACCTGCTCCACGAATCTTAGCTCCCATATTGTTTAATAAAGTTGCTACGTCTATAATCTCAGGTTCACGTGCCGCATTTTCAATAATTGTACGACCTTTAGCAGTCACTGCTGCAAGCATCACATTGATTGTTGCACCAATTGACACAACATCCATATAGATACGTGCGCCTGTTAAGCCTTCTTCAGTCGCATTTAAATAAGTAGCGCCATGTTCAGTTTTAACATCTGCTCCTAACGCTTCAAACCCTTTCATATGCAAATCAATCGGACGAGGTCCTAGGAAACAACCCCCAGGAAGTCCTACAACGCCTTCCCCAAATTTACCTAACAATGCTCCCATAAAATAATACGAAGCTCTTAAGCTGCTAATTTTACCACTTGGCATTGGTACTGATACCATGTCAGTTGGGTCAATGATCATTTGATTGTTAGCAAATGTTACTTTGACACCCATGATTTCTAATATTTCTTTTAATGAATGAACATCATTAATATCTGGTACACCATCTAGTGTTACAGGTGAATTTGCTAAAATCGCTGCTGGAATTAATGCAACGGCACTATTTTTAGCGCCGTTAATTGTTACTTCACCTTTTAAGGGATTTCCCCCATTAATCACAAATTTTTTCATTACTCTATTCACTCATTCCCAAAACCGTTTTAACAGTTAATTTTTATTTATTCATAGACCAATGGTCTTCAATTTTATCCCCCCTATTCTATCATATTTTCCTATATTTAAAAAGCTCTTAATTTTATCACGTTATTATAAGACAAATTTCCACAAAATGTCCTCTACTCTGGGCTGTTTATAAAGACCATATCTTAAGTATGCTAAGAGGAAGACTGTTATTAATTCAGATGATTCTTAATTCCTTATTAAAGAATTAGCTGAACAATACAGTCCTCTTTTATCCTCTAATTCAGCGCCTCTTATTCTTTAAATTTATTAAAAACTAAAAAAGAGGCTACTCACTTAAAAGTAGTCCTCCTTCTTTTTAATTCTACCAACTTGTAACATAAAACCATAGATGAATGCCGTTTGGGTCATCTACTTGTAAAATTTCTTTTCCCTTATTGTAATAAAAAGAAAAACCCTCAGTGCTTAAATGCTGTTGCAAATAATCCAATGCCTTAAAATTTGGCAATTTAAAGGCAATATAATCTAAACCATAAAATTGATCATCAAAATCAGCTTGAGTGACACTATCTTTTGCAAATAAAACTAATTGATGAGAAGCTCCTCCCGCGCTAAGTCGATAAATTTTATCCGTTACTTCCTCATAAATCACAAACCCCAAGATATCACGATAAAATAACAAGCTCTCTTCTAACTCAGCTACATTGACTTTTACTGTTTGCAACTGTAGTCTGTATTTTTGTTTTGTTATGACCGTTCCTGGGAACACTTTAACTTTGTCTGTTTGGAGCTCTTCCTCTGGCAAACCAATCCGAATCAAATTATTTTCAGGGTCCATCAGTTCAACTTCACGGATACGTCCCTTATCATCTTTAGACAGCTTCATTTCATAGTCTATTGCTTGCACTAGCTCAATGAGCTGTTTGAATGTTTCTTGATCTTTAATACTTAATTTATAATGTCTTAGAACATGACAGCCATGATTATTTTCAATTCCTTCAATATCTTCATATAAAGAAATTAGCGTTTTATTAGCCGTTTTAAAACCTAAATAAACAATCCCATTTTCTTCCAACAATACATCTAAATGTAAAACCTTTTTAAAAAAAGTAATCTCATCTTCAATATTATTAACCCTTAATGAAATCACATCTAACACGGTCCCTTTTTCAAGCTGATAAGCCACTTTCCCACTCCCCTATTAATTAACTCCACATCTAGCTAACTAGTCCTTTTAAATATCTATTAATATCCTACCACTAAAAAAAAAAAAAGAACAGTTATAAGCTATTTAATAGGGTTAATACAAAAAAACACCCCGTTATATCCACTGATAAATAACGGGGTGTTAAAAAAATTAAACTGATATTTAACTCTCAAAAATCGTTAAAGTTCGACATTTTCAGAGAATTGACTATTATATAAATCTGCATAAAAACCATCTTTAGATAACAGCTCTTCATGATTTCCTATTTCCATTATTTCACCATTATGCATCACAATAATTTTGTCTGCATCTTGGATTGTAGAAAGACGGTGTGCTACTACAAAACTAGTTCGTCCATCGAGTAATCGTCCCATCGCTTTTTGAATTAATTTTTCAGTACGAGTATCAACACTAGACGTTGCCTCATCAAGGATTAGAATCTCAGGGTTAGCCAAGAAAGCACGTGCAATGGTAATCAATTGGCGTTGTCCTTGTGAAATATTACTCGCATCTTCATTTAAAATAGTGTCATATCCATCTGGTAAGCGACGAACAAATTCATCAACGTGAGCTGCTTTAGCTGCCATCATGATTTGGTCATCCGTTGCCTCAGCATTACCATAGTGAATGTTATCATAAACAGTTCCTGTAAATAACCAACTATCTTGTAAGACAATAGAGAAATGTGAACGTAATTCTTCACGACTCATATCTCGAATATCTTGACCATCTAATTTTAGTGAGCCACCACTAACATCATAGAACCGTTCTAATAGATTAATTAGCGTTGTTTTACCGGCACCAGTTGGTCCAACAATCGCAATCATTTCGCCTTCATTCACTTCTAAATCAAAGCCTGTCATCAGTAACTCTGAGTCATCATAGCCAAATTGAACATTATCAAAAATGATTTTCTTATCTGTCTTAATTTTTGGTAAACCTGATTTTTCGTCAGACATTTCAGCTTGATCTAACACCTCAAAGACACGTTCAGCCGATGCCACTGTTGATTGAATCGTATTCATCAAGTTAGCCATTTGTGTGATAGGCTGTGAAAATTGGTTAGTATATTGTAGGAAAGCCTGAACATCCCCTAGATCCATCCGACCATTAGCTACTTTTATTCCACCTAATACGGCAATAAAAACATAACCTAAATTTTTAATAAAATTCATCATCGGCATAATCATGGCTGAAATAAATTGGGCACGTCGACCAGCATCATATAATTTTTCATTTTGTTCTTCAAATACTTCAATCGCTTTTTCTTCATAATTAAAACTTTTAATAACATTGTGTCCACTATAGGTTTCTTCAGTTTGATTGTTTAATAACCCCAAACTTTTTTGTTGTGCAGCGAAATGTCTTTGTGATTTAGGTGCCACAAACATGACCACAATCAAACTTAAAGGCACTGTTGCTAAAGCTACTAAAGTTAACTGCCAATTGATAGAAAACATCATAATCGTAATCCCAACAATCGCAACCATACTTGTCACAAGTTGAGTTAAACTTTGTTGCAACGTGCTTGAAATATTATCCATATCATTAATAGCACGTGACATAATATCACCATTAGAATGGGTATCATAATAATTAATCGGAACTTGATTCATCTTCCCTTTTAAATCTTTACGCATTTGATAAACAGTTCGTTGAGACACTCTTGTCATAATAAATTGTTGTAAAAAATTAAAAACTGCTGATATAGCATACATGCCAATCACTATTAATAAAATTTGACCAATTTTATCAAAATCAATCGGAAAACTATCTATTTTAATTCCAGCCTTCATTTGGCCTATTCCTTCGCCAATCCCTTTAGCAATTTCAGTTGTTGCCTTACCTAAAACCTTAGGAGTCCGTATTTGGAAAATAGTTGACGCGATTGCTAAAATAAAGACTAATAAAATTGCATAAGCACGTTTAGACATGTATTTTAATAATCGACGTGTTGTTCCCCAGAAATTTTTTGCTTTATCTGCTTTTTTTCCTAGTGCTGGGCCACCTCTTCTGCCACTCATGCAATATCCTCCTCTTTCAACTGCGAACTAATAATTTCTTGATACGTTTCACAATTTTCTTTTAATTCTACGTGTGTTCCTTGACCAACAACTTTCCCTTCATCGATCACTAATATTAAATCAGCATCTGCTACTGTACTAATTCTTTGAGCGACAATCACTGAAATTTGATTAGTCAAATCATTACTTAGGGCTTCTCTTAATTTAGCATCCGTTTTAAAATCCAACGCTGAAAATGAATCATCAAAAATAAAGACATCCGCTTCTTTTACTAAAGCACGAGCGATGCATAAACGTTGACGTTGTCCACCTGAGAAATTACCGCCAGCTTGTTCAACATGACTATCTAATCCTTCTTCTAAACTTGAAACAAATTCTTTCGCCTGGGCTATCTCTAAAGCATGCCACATTTCTTCTTCTGAAGCATTAGGCTTACCATAACATAAATTTTCTCTAATAGTCCCTGTAAACAACATTGCTTTTTGAGGAACATAACCAATACGATCGATTAATGCTTCTTTTCCAACTTTGGATACAGAGGTATTATTTAATAAAATATCTCCTGATTCAATATCATAAAAACGTGGTATTAAGTTTACCAACGTTGTTTTACCAGAACCTGTTCCACCAATAATAGCAAGTGTTTGACCTTTACTTACCTTAAAATCAACATCTTCAAGTGCTAAATTTTCAGCCCCTTGGTAACGGTAATTAACATGTTTAAATTCAATTGATGTTTGTTTGTCATCTTGATTGATTTCTACTGGATTTTTAGCCTCAGTCAATTCATCAACTGAATCTAGTACCTCATTAATCCTTACAGCTGATGCCTGTGCTCTTGGTACAAAAATAAAAATCATAGATAACATTAAGAAACTAATTAAAATTTGTGTAGCATACGTCATAAACGCAATTAAATGCCCCACTTCCATCGACATATCCGCAATTAGATGACTCCCTTGCCAAACAATCAAAATTGTTGTTCCGCTCATTACAAGCGTTACAATCGGAATCATCATTGCTAAAATACTATTAACCTTGATAGCTGTTGCCACAAAATCTTTATTGGCTTCATCAAATCGTTCTTCTTCATATTCAGATCGATTAAAAGCACGTACTACCCTGATTCCAGTCAAACCTTCACGAAAAACTAAGTTTAATTTATCTGTTTTCTTTTGCATACTTTTAAATAGTGGCACCGCAAAATACATAATAATCCCAACAAAAATTAACAGTATTGGAATAGTTATTAAAAATACTTTTGTTAATTCTGCATTTTTTTGATACGCCATAAAACTTGCACCGATTAAAGTCAGTGGCGCATTAATCATTAGTCTTAAAAACATTTGGGTAACCATTTGAACCTGATTAACATCATTAGTTGTTCTAGTAATCAAAGACGCCGTTCCAAACTTGTCAATTTGGTTATGAGACCCATAACTAACTTTTTTAAATATTTCGGAACGCAACGTCTTCCCTAATTTCTGTGATTCACGTGTAGCAAAATACGTATTACCAATTGCTGCTACAATACTAATCAGAGAAAAGCCAATCATCACGGCTCCAACTGACCAAATATAAGGAATATCTCCTTTTGCTACTCCTTTGTCAATAATGTTAGAAGTTAAATTAGGCAAGTATAAATCACTCATAACTTGAACCATCATGAATACTAGTGCCATTAAAATCGAACCAATTGACATACGTTTAGCTATTTTTATCATTCATTTCCACCTACTTTATTTTGATGCACACCATACTGCAACCAACCTAATTTTGTATCAAACTCTTCCTTTAGTTCTTCTAAATCTACTTTTTCGCCGCGCGTTTCTTGTTTATAAGCGTGGTTAATTGAACCAAACATCATCGAGGTCAAAATTCTAATTAAAATAATCAGATCTTTATCTGTCGTTAATTTTAATTTTGAAGTATCAATCATCTCCATTAACTGTACCATTTTCTCTTTATGCTTAGTGACACGCTGCTCTCTCAATTTTACCAGTGAATCATCTCTTGCAATCTCAGGTGAGACCCGTGATGTCCCTTGGTAATCTAAATACAAGAATAAATTTTTATAAAAAGCCGCATTTGGACCACAAATCGCTTCCTCGCTCCAGCGTCTAAAATAACGTCTGGTTGCTTTAAAAAGATCACCTTGCTCTTCTCTCAGTAATACTTCATAATCCCTTTTACTAGCCAGTCTCAACACATCAAAATAATAATAGTAAAGGTCTTCTTTATCATCAAAATATTGATAAAAACTACCTCTCGAGACATCTGCTAACTTTACAATATTCGCAATCGCTGCATCTTGTAATGGAACACGTGAAAATTCGATACGCGCTGCCTCCAATAAACGCTCTTGCTTTTCCTTTGGCAAACGAAAAAAAGTTTCTTTAGGCATCTTGCTCCTCCTCCTTGAACAATATGACACACCGTCATATGACACTGCGTCATTATATATGACGCAGTGTCATATTGCAAGAAAAAAATTACCAGATATCGTCAGTTTCGATAACGATATCTGGCATTTTTTTAATTAAGCGTTTTCTTGTTACGTCGGGCAATCGCTGGCATAATCATCCCTAAAGCGAGCAATACAATCGGAGTTGAGATATTTAAAACTAATTGAAATAACCATTCTTTAGGTTGATCTGTATAAGACACTTTAGGTACCATTCCCAATAGACAAGCGAAAGCCGTAAATAAGAAACACCACAGACCAATAATGTAACCAAAAGTAGCATTTTTGACTAGCTTATAATCTGACTGAAAACGATTGGCATATTTATTAATCCACATATAGGCTAAAAATACCCACAGATAACGCATCGGCATCACTACTGAATTTAAATTAGTTAGCCATTTAAATAATTCATTCATATTTCCCATGCCTAAAGATGGAACAATAATTAAGATAGTCACTAGAACACCCGTAAAAATGTAGCCATTGACAGGTGTTCCTTTAGCATTTACCTTAGATAAACTGGCAGGAATATAATCAGGATCTGCATCTGCCAATAAAATTTTAAGAGGGGCATCTATTGAAAAAGCTAAGGCTGAGACTTGAGCCATTGAATTAGCAATGGCATATAAAATTAAAAATAAGTTGCCTACACCATAGTGTGCTCCTAACTTCTCAAATGCTTGATACGCACCATTTACCATTAAATCTTCCGGAATATTATTTGCATCAAACAACATTCCCATCGCAACAGAGCCTAATAGAGCACAGATTGCTACCATCGCTGCTAAAACAATCATCCCTTTAGGAAATTCCTTTGAAGGGTTATGCGTATTATTAACATACGGCGAAATTTTTTCACAGCCTCCAACAGCAAAAACTAGCATGGAGATAGTTGTAAGATAAGCAAAGTCAAACTTAGGGATATAAGTAGCTAAACTTCCCATATCTGGCGTTGCAACTACTGCCCCTCTTAAAGAAGGGGCTGAGACGGCTAATAAAATAAATAATAATGACATCACGAACATCGCCGTCCCTGCCATATTCCCAATGACTTTCAAGGTAGTTAACCCTTTTGAAGCAATCCATAAAAATAGTAAAAATATGATCAAACAAATTAAGGAAACAATTTTTGAATCTACCGTATTAACAAAATTCCCATTCCCCTTAAACAGCCAACTTAAAGCGACTAAAATCCCTTGGGGTTTCTGTGCCAAATAAGGAATATGAACTATCCAATACGTCCAAGCTGCATAATAGGCCAACTTAGTTGTGGAGGTTTCCTTAATCCACGATGATACCCCTCCACCAGATTCTTTAAAAGTCGAACCTAGCTGTCCAACACTTAAGGCATATGGTACAAAATAAAAAATCATAATCAAGACCCAGGATGTCACAACTGTCAGTCCTTGTTGTGCAAAATTATTTACAACATTTCCAAGTCCCCAAACAGTAACAAAAGCCATCATTGCAATATTTTGCCATCTTAACTGTTTCTCATTCATTGATGTCTCTCCTTCTTATAGCTACTTATATTATTTAATTTTGATACGCCCTAACAGTACCTTGATCTCCAAATCATGTAAACGCTTACTTTTTCTTTGTCATTGAATTTTTAAAATAACATTATTTAACTAACCTTACCCTCATAAAAAAAGCAGCTCTTTCTAATGAAAGAACTGCTTTAAAAATTTAATTAAGATTTTTGATTACGACGAGCAATTAGCGGTAAAATTAAGCCCAAAGCAATCAAGACAAATGGTGTCACAATATTTAAAATCATTTCAAACATCCAGTGACTAGGATTCGCCGCATAATCAATTTTTGGTACCATTCCTAAGAAACAAGCAAAGGCTGTAAATAAGAAGCACCACAAACCAATAAAATAGCCTACTTTTGGATTTTTTACAAATTTATATTCTGATGAGAATTCTTTGTGTTTTTTATTAATCCACATAAAGGCTAAGAAAACCCACAAATAACGTAATGGCATAACAACTGAGTTTAAATTTAATAACCAGTCATAAAGCTCAACCATATTTCCCATACCAAGCGACGGAATAATAATCAGTGTACTAACTAAAATACCTGTTAAAATATAACCATTTACTGGTGTTCCTTTTGCATTAACTTTAGCCAATTTAGCTGGAATATAATTTTTGTCTGCATCTGACAATAAGATTTTTAATGGCGCATCAATTGAAAAGGCTAAAGCTGAAATTGAGGCTAAAGCATTAGCGATGGCATACAAGATAACAAATATATTCCCTACTCCATAATAACCACCTAGTAACTTGAAGGCGTCATAAGCACCATTAGCTTTCAAATCTTTAGGGATATTATTTGCATCAAATAACATTCCCATTGCAATTGATCCTAATAAGGCACAAATAGCGACCATTGCTGCTAAAATTAACATCCCTTTAGGAAACTCTTTAGATGGATTTTTAGTATTACTTACGTAAGGTGACATTTTTTCACAACCACCTACAGCAAAGACTAACATTGAAATCGTTGTTAAATATGCAAAATCAAATTTTGGCATATACGTTGATAGACTTGTCATGTTTGGTGTAGCAACTTCAGCACCAGTCATAGCAGGAGCTGTTACAGCTAAAAGAATAAATAATAATGACATTACAAACATTGACGTTCCCGCAATACTACCAATTAATTTTAAGGTTGTTAACCCTTTTGAAGCAATCCATAAGAAGAATAAGAAAATCGCTAAACAGATCAATGATACTATTTTAGCATCTACCGTTCCAACAAAATCACCATTTCCTTTAAATAACCAACTTAAGGCAATTAAAATTGCTTGTGGTTTCTGTGCCAAATAAGGAATATGAACAACCCAGTAAGTCCAAGCCGCATAATATCCTAAACGCGCAGTCGATGTTTCCTTAATCCAGGATGACACACCGCCATTTGATTCTTTAAAGGTTGAGCCTAATTGACCAACGCTTAAAGCATAAGGAACAAAATAAAGTACCATAATCAAAATCCATGACACAACAACTGTTAACCCTTGTTGTGCGTAGTTGTTCACAACATTTCCAAGACCCCAAACAGCAACAAAGGCCATTAAAGAAATATTATACCAACGTAATTGTTTTTCTTCCATTGAATTTCTCCTTTAATTTAAACTTTAATGAATGTTTATTTTACTGGTTGTAAGCTTTTGCAGTCAATCTAATTATGATAATTATCATTAAAATCTAATTAAAATAACTCTAATTTTATGAGGTTTTTACACAAAAAAGGGTTAGAATAACTTTCCTAACCCTCATCTTACCCACATAATTTAGTTAAAAAGCTCTATACAGGCGTTATTTAATTATCTAACAATATCAATCTTTTGATTTTCTAAAAATAATTCAACTTGACGTAAGGTTACAATTGGACTATCACCTAAAGTGGTATGAGCTAATACAGCACTAGCAGTTGCAAAATCCACCAATTTTCTTGGCTCCCATTGATTAAGAATACCTGTTAAAATACCTGCAACATAGGCATCTCCTGTCCCGACTCGATCAAAAATAAAGATAGGAAAAGTTTCAGATGTAATCATGCCTGTCGGAGAAATTAAAAAGCCTGTTAAATAGCGTTGCTCAGCTTGGTAAGAACGCTCAGTCCCTGCAAAATATAATAACTGATATTTCTTAACAAAATAATTAGCTAATACTGAAAATTCTAATTCTTGATTACATTCACTGGGCAGATCTAATAGTTCTATCAAATCACGATCACCACCTATAACAATATCAGCATATCCTAACATCTCTTCATAAGCCTTACGAATCTCTAATAAATCTTGATCTCTAGCCAAACTAGGACGATAATTGAAATCAAAGCAAACGTGTTTGCCTAAGGACTGAGCTTGACGTGCTAAGCGAAGTGCAGCTTGCCTTGTCGCATCTGTTAAAATTAAAGAAATACCACAAATATGTACAATACTACTGTCACTAATTGCATTATCTAACTCTAATTCCTCCCAACTACTCAAGCCAAAAGAGCTATGATGTCGCTCTAAGTAAGTAACTTCTGAGGGACGGTTACCATATCCTTGCTCAAGCAAGTAAATTCCCATATGCTCTCCCTCTTGTTTAATTAGCTTATCAGAAATCCCCAATTTTCGAATTTCAGCTTTAGCGGCCTCTCCTAAACGATTTTCGGGTAACTGTGTCAAAAGTGCTGTTTCATGACCAAAATGACTGATCCCACTTAAAACATTTAAACCTGTTCCAGTAAAGTTAAGACGAGCATCTTTTGTCTGCTCCATTGTTTGATAGTTACTCATCGCAATACGAAGCATCACTTCACCAAAAGCCATGACTTTTTTGCTTTCAAACATTTTCATAGTCCCCTTAACCTTTAGTTTAATAATTTTTTAACTGTTTCAAATAATGTTGTTACATCACTAGGACGTGTGTCACCAGTTTCTGAGTCAATAATTGAACTGTACACATGAGGAATAACTTTTTTTACACCAGCGTCTAGTGCAATCTTAACAATCTCCTCAAAATTTTCTAGGTCAATGCCACCAGTAGGCTCTAAATAAAAATCGTATTCTGCACAAGCCTTAGCAACAGCTACATACTCTTCTTTGTGAGCTAAGCCTTTCATTGGAAAATATTTAATTGAACTTGCTCCCATGTCTTTTAATAGGGCAATTGCTGTTTCAATTGGAACTTCACCCGCCGGTGTTTGACTACTTAAAGGACCCGTTGCAATATTTACATAACCAACCTTGCCGGTTGGTGAGACTAAGGCATTAACGATGGTATCGCTTTGACCTAATAAGGCACGAGAAGTCCCAGCACCAGTAAAAACTTGGTTAACATGCTGAGGTTGTAAAACTTGAGAGAGACGTGACACCATTTGACTTTGATTTGGGTCACCTGCGCCTAAACCAACAGACAAAGCATTATCTGTTGCCTTTTGATACAATGTCATATCATTAATAGCCGCTTCATCACTTGTATAATTTTTTGAAAGGACGCCTAAGACGACATGCCCATCAGCTGCTTGATAACAGTCTTTAGCATTTTCAACCGAATTTGCTAAGACGTTTAAAACGACTCTATCTTGATAATAATTTGGTGTTTTTTTCATTTTTAGTTCCTTCTTTCTTTTTTTATTGCATAATCTCACTTAATCGAGTTGTGATTTTTAACATTTCTTGTTCGTTAACAGCACGAATATCAAATTCAATAATACCATTATTACTACGATAGTCACGTGTATAAACAGCCGGACTTTTGGCTTTAAGTTCTGTGATAACTTCACTGGCTGATTTTCCACCTGAAATAGTTACCTCTGCTCGGTAAATCTCACGACCTGCCCCATCTTGAATACTTCGACAGCTAACATCTGGAATCTCATTTAAGGATTTAACAAAAGGTGCTAAGCGAGCTTTCATTGCCTCGCCACTTTCAGAACCATTTGTGACATAATCTTCAAGTGCTTGTGTAAAGCCTAAAATATTTTCTTTACCGATTTTCATTGATCGACCTAAGCCAAGTCCTTGCATCCTCACCCACTCAATGTAAGTCGCTTTTCCAACAACTAAACCAGAACTTGGGCCTTCAATTGCTTTAGCCCCACTATAGATAACCAAATCAGCTCCCATTTGAATATAACCAGTCAAGTCCTCTTCTGCTGCAGCATCTAAAATGAATGGTAAGTTGTTTCCTTTAGCTACTTTAATCGCCTCTTCAATTGACACCATACTTTTTTGAACCGTATGATGACTCTTAACATATAAAATAGCTGCAGTTTGGTCAGTTATCATCATTTCTAAATCTTCTGATGTACAACGATTGGCATAACCCGCTTCGACTAACTCACCGCCTCCTTGAGCAATCATAACATCAATCCCTGTTCCATAATCTACGTTATGTCCTTTAGGCATGATAATTTCACGTTTTTCTCCACGGCGTTCATAAGGGTGATACAAATGATACCGACTTCCTTGACCAATTAGGGCTGCTATACTTTGAGCAATACCTGCTGAGGCACTCGAAACCACCAAGGCATCTTCTGATCCAACTAATTTCGCAATATAAGCACCTGTCTGTTTACTTAAATCAGCCATCTCATAAAAACTATCACCCGCTTGGGCTTGAGCTTTCTTTACACGATCAGATACTTTTGATACACCTAAAATGGTCATTTTACCAGAAGCATTGATTACCTCTTTTAAATTATACTTTTCATAACTGGTTTGTGTCATAACATACTCCTCCTACA
The DNA here is from genome assembly GCF_029144185.1 of Vagococcus intermedius. Taxonomy (NCBI): domain Bacteria; kingdom Bacillati; phylum Bacillota; class Bacilli; order Lactobacillales; family Enterococcaceae; genus Vagococcus; species Vagococcus intermedius. The sequence continues at coordinate 1,641,316 of NZ_CP110232.1, forward strand.
ATCGCTTGTGTCGGCACAATTTGTGTCTTCACTGTTCGCTTATTTCCATTAGAATCAGTTAAAACTTTTGCTTCCTCACACAATTTAAAGACAGTAAAATCAGCATCATATCCTTCACTGATTTTTCCTTTTGTATTTAAAGAAAAATATTCAGCTGGCTTCACTGTGACTTTATCAATTAAACTAGGTAAATCATACCCTACTTCTAATAATTTTTCTAATGTTGTTGCTAAATCATGAACCGGACCTTCCTCACGATTGCGATGATAAATATCAGTACTAATAGTCGTTGCTAATAGCTCTTCTTTAAAAGCAACTTCAGCTACATGAAAATTGAAGCTATCTGTCCCGTGACCAATATCGAAGATAATTCCTTTATTGTAGGCCTCCCAAACGAAAGCTTTGATTGAATCATCACTCGCCAAAATACCATTTTCTTTACCGTTAAAACAGTGAGTCACAATATCACCTTTATCCAAACAGTTTAAAATATCTGATAATTCTGGCGGTGCTGACCCTATATGAACCATTAACGGTATATCATCGCATGCTTTCTGTATCTCTTTAGCTAAAACTAAAGGTTGAATACCGTTATCTCCAATTACTGTTTTACTCATACGTGCTTTTAAGCCTACAATAAAATCTGGATATTGTTTCAAAACTTTTTGAACACGTTCTTTTTTTATCTTATTTAAATCGGAAAGTTCATCTTGAGCTAAGATCCCCCATTCTGAAATATTGACTAAAGCTAACACATTTGTGTGTGCTTTAGCTGCTAAGTCATAAAATTCGCCAATATTTTGAGCACCAGTCGAACCTGCATCAATAACCGTAGTCACACCTTTTGATATTCCGATTTCATCGGGAAAATCATAATATAAAGACAATTTTTCAAAACAATGGACATGACTATCAATCCAACCAGCTGAGAGATATTCATCATCTGATAACCAGAGAACGTTTGTAGCTTCATTTTCAATACAAGGTGCAACTTTTACAATTCTACCTTCACTCACTAAAATATCACACCGTTCATTAGATACTAACTGGGCGTTTTTAATTAATAAATCAGCCATCATTAATTCCTACTTTCAGCTTCAAATTTAAACTTACTCCATGGTAATAAATAATCTAATAAAACTAACTCTTCTTCTTTTACACAGCCTACTTTATTTTTGCGTAAATCCTTATGCGGCTCTAATACAACTTGCAATTCATTTTTATATTTACCAAAGTCATCATTGCCAATTACAATATCCCCCCGTTGGAAGAGTTGTTCATTGTCATGTGCTGGATTAGACACCTGGCTGAATTTTTTGCGAACTTCTGTTGAACGAACGACCTGATTCGTAATATCTCCTCTACGGAAATGCTGACAAGTCTCGACAATTTCTGTTTCAACTTCATTTACGTCTGCTACATACTGAATAGATAAATGTAATTGATATGGATCAATTGCTGACATCGCTTGTAGTTCATCAGCTGAAGCATAAGCATTGCCAATGACAACATCATCAATAAGACCAGTAGCAAATAAATGTTTAGTTTGTACCTCAATTGGTAAATGACGATGCTCTTCCAAAGTCGGCAAGCCATCATTTATATTCCAAGGTCCAATTTTTCCTACTTGTGAATTAACAAAAGCGGCTGTCCGTAAACCTTGTTTTTTGAAACGTTCGCTACATTTTACAAAGAAATCATACGGCAAAGCAGTTCCTTCTTGTGGATAAAAATTGTGACATCCGTATAAAAACGGTTTATTAGCTTGATAGGTTAAAATATTATCTAAATAAGCCACATCATTACTCATATTTAATTCAATCTTTAATCCAAATGGATTATAAGTTAACATTGCTTCTTTATTGCCATCAAACCCTAAGTCTAGACGGATACCATCCGCTCCTAATTCATGAAAAAATGTAAGATCGTCGTAGGAAATACCTAACTCTTCAAAAATATTAGGTGCAATATCTAAGATAACTTCATAATCTAAATCTTTAGCTACTTGAATAATTTTCGAAAATTTTTGACTTACTTTTTCTTTTCCTTCGGTTACTTCTAACATACTAATAAACATTCTTGAAAAACCAAATGATGCTGCCAATTCGACATACTCTTGATCCTTCTCAAATTCACTATGGTCTGGGTAAATAGAAATTCCTAATCGTCTGTTCATTGATTACATTCCTCCATTATTTTTAAACTAAAAAGCACAGGTTTTAGACTAACATCTCACTAATATAATAACATTATAATAATAAGATGTATATTGTCGTAACTCATGCTTTTTAATTTTTATTCAATTAATTGGCTTGTTCTAATTTTTCTTTTTCGATTTGTTGTTTTTCAAATACTTTAAAGAATGGGTAATAGATAGCTAAAGCAATTAAGAAATTAACTATAACTAAAATAGCTGCCGCTACGCTCCAATTGGTACTCATCCAAGCCGCAACTGGTGCAGGAATAGCAAAAGGTAAACGTGCTACCATCATTGGGACGACATCAGTTACAGTTAAAAAGTACGATAGTGTGGTCGTAACCAATGGTGCTAAAATAAAAGGAATTCCTAAAATTGGATTCATTACAATTGGTGCACCAAAAATAATTGGTTCATTAATATTGAATAAGCCTGGTAAAAATGATAAACGACCTAAACTTTTTAAGTAATCTGATTTTGAAAACATCATTAAGATAACTAATGCTAAAGTTGTTCCTGCTCCACCGATCCAAATAAACCATTGTAAAAACTGTTCAGTAAAGATATTAGGCATATTATGAGCATTAGCGCCAGCATTAAATGCATCAATATTTTCTGCAATTGAAATATCCCAAAACGGGCGAATAACAGGTCCCATAATAGCAGGACCATGAATACCTAAAACCCAGAAAAAAGTTATTAAAAAGACTGTTAGTAAGCCACCTAGTAGGCTATTTCCAGCTAAAACATCTTTTAAGGGCATTAATAATGTACTCAGGAAAGTGCTAATATCAAAATTTAAAACATATCTGATAAACCAGAAAAATAAAATAACAACTAATGCCGGTAGTAGCGCAATAAATGAATTTGAGACTTCTGGTGGGACACCTGCTGGCATTTTAATTGTAATATCACGTTTTTTCATAAAATTAAAAATTTCAACTGATACAATCGCTGCAACCATCGCACCAAATAAAGAAGACGAACTTAGATTACCGATGTTAATATAACGACCCGCTCCAATAACATCTGGAACATCTTCCATAACTTGTAGTGGTTTAACTGTTGAGATTAAAAAAGCTAAAATCGCTAATAACCCACTTGATAATTCATCTAAATCATAGCTACGTGCTAAATTTGTTGCAATCCCATAGGTTGCATACAGTGACATAATTCCTACCGTATACCTGAAGGGTATATCCAACATTGGTTTGTATGGTTCAATGATTGCTGCAACTGATTCGATTGGAATATTTAATAAAATCGTGAAAAATGATCCTACAATAATTAATGGCATCGTTGCTATTAACCCTTTACGAATAGCTGTCATGTGTCGTTGGGACCCTACTTTATTAGCGATAGGCATTACTTTTGCTTCCAAAAAAGTGACTAATTTGTCCATTGTTCTCTCCCTAATCATCATATTTATAATTTCTAATTCAACACAATTATAACATTATAACGTTATAATGCAATATGATTTTAAAAAAAGACCGCTATAACATTATATAGCGGTCTTTGTATTAAATTTCAAACTCCATTTCATATGGATACTGTTCCGTATTATATAAAGCAACTGAGACTTCTATCACTTTTCCATCATTATCAAATGACTTTCTCACTCGTTTCATTACATGTGTTACGTCAGTGGCTAATAAATTTTGTTCTGCAGCACCAATGATACTAACTGAAAATTGATCTTTAAAATGATCGACTACTAAATGATTGTCAGCTAAAATACGATAAAGAGAACTATCAGCTAATTTTTCTTGTGTTTCTTGAAAGACTTTACCTGGAATGAAATGATTAAAAATAATATATGGCTCCTCATTCAACTCATACATTCTTGTAATCTTAGTAACCTCCGCTCCAAAAAAAGCAAAGTAAGGATGCTCATGTTCTAATGTTACTTTTTCGATATTAACGATTTTCTTACTAAGCGTCATCCCTTTTTTTTCTAAAATCGTTGAAAAAGAATCTCCCTTAGAAAGCTTATTAAACAACCGATTACTAATCACTGTTGTGCCTTTGCCACTCTTCTTCTCAACGTAGCCTTGTAATGCTAAAACCTCGACAGCTTTTCTAATCGTAATTTTACTAACTTCGAATAACCCTTCAAATTCTGTTTCTGTCGGCAACATACTCCCTACAGGATAAACATTATTTTGTATGTCATTCTTTATTGTATCAGCAATCTCCAAATACAGTACCTTTTTTCGTCTCATTTTAATACCCTCTCAATACCTTTTATCTCGTATTTAATAAATGTTTAATCTCATTCGTTACTTTATTATATATTATACAAAAAAAAAGCAAAAAATACTTGCAATAACTTTTATATTTAATGCCTTTATAACTTCCCCCTCAAAATCACCTAACGCTTGTCATCACTATTTACCTCAATCTTGATGATATTCACTGTAAACTTCTTGTTTTTTCAACCCTCTTAATTTAGCTACTTTTTTGATTGCCTCTTTAGAAGAGACTTGACTCAGTTGCATTACTTCTTCAATATGCTCTAAGACATTCAACCCTTCCCAAGTAGACTGCTCTTCTTCTAATAACTGACTTTCAGAAATTCCTCCAACTAAAATACAACACTCACCTTTAATATCATTTTCTTCAAGATAGGTTGCAATTTCTAACAATGTGCCCCTCAAATATTCTTCATGTAATTTTGTTAATTCGCGACATAATACAGCTGGACGTTCATCACCAAAAACAGTTGCCATGTTCATAAAAGTTGTCTTGACACGATACGGTGATTCATAAAAAATTGTGGTTTCTAATTTATCTTTTAACTTAGTTAATTCTGTTAATTGCTCACTTTTTTTACGGGGTAAAAAACCATAAAACGTAAACTGGTCAGCAGGTAGACCAGACGCAACCAAAGCTGTAACTCCCGCAGTTGCACCTGGCAAAGCAACCACTGAAATATCTGCCTCTATACATGCAACAACTAACTCATGTCCTGGATCACTAATTGAAGGCATTCCAGCATCACTCACTTGAGCAATCATCTCGCCTTCTAGCATTCTGCCAATTAGCTCAGGAATACGCTCTCTAAAATTATGATCGTGAAAACTAATTTGGGGTGTTTTAATTTCAAAATGATTCAATAATTTTTGCGTGTTTCTCGTATCCTCACTAGCAATGATAGACGCTTTATGTAACATATCGATAGCACGATATGTCATATCTTGCAAATTACCAATCGGTGTCGGAACTAAGTATAAGGCACCCTCATTTGCTTTTAATTTATCAAAACTTTTTTGCTTATTTATCATTGTTACAACTCCTTTATCTTCCTAATAAATAACATTCTTATCAAAAAAAAACCGGTTGGATTGCTCCAACCAGTTTATTTACGTTCACCGTAAATAACGTCTAAACAAAAGGCGCACTCTTCATCGTTTTCACGACGTGAGCCATAACAAACATTACACACATGAAACCCTTCTTCATAAATCTTCTCTAAATTAAGTCTTGATTTAGATAATTCTTGTTTTTCATCTGGCTCTTCCATACTCAATGATTCTAATTCCATTAAACGAGCTCTTAAATGTTTATTCTCAATTTCCAAATTGACATTTTGTTCCGTTAAACTGTCAACTGCAACTTTCATATCACTTAAACGTGATAAAATACCTTTTATCTCAAATTCTAAGTGACCAAACTCATCATATAATGTTTTTTTATCCATTAGCCTCTTCCTTTTTACCACTGGCTGCTTTGGCTGCCTCTTGTTTTTCAGCAAATTCTTTTAATTCATCATAGTCGTAATCAATAGTCACATCTTTACCGTACAATTTTATTTTAAGTACTCGATCTAAAAGATTCAAACCTATCACACGACCACGACCTTCTGGTGTAAGCATCTCAGTACCATAATCTGGTAGCTCACGTTTTGCTTCTTCATAAATATCATTTTCATATTTCAAACAACACATTAACCGACCACATAAACCTGAAATTTTTGTTTGGTTCAGCGATAAGTTTTGATCTTTTGCCATTTTTATAGAGACTGGAATAAAATCACCTAAAAATGTTGAACAGCATAATTGCCGTCCACAAGGACCTATTCCACCCAATAATTTTGCTTCATCACGGACACCAATTTGACGTAACTCAATTCGTGTTTTAAAAATTGCAGCTAAATCCTTGACCAAGCCACGAAAATCAATCCGTCCATCAGCTGTAAACTGAAATATCATCTTCGAACGATCAAAGGCATACTCAACATGAATAAGTTTCATTTCCAATTCATGTTCGTTAATTTTAGCTTTTGCAACTGACTTTGCCGCCTCAGCATCGGCTTGATTTTTTACTTCTTTAGCAATATCTTCAAACGATGCTTTTTTTATAATAGGTTTCAATTCATCCGGTACATCTTTTGGATCTAGTTCTTGGTTAGGAATGGCAACTTGACCTAACTGCTTACTTTGTTGCGTTTCAACCAAAACTTTTTCATTATATGCATACTCTTCATTATTTGAAGAGAAATAATAGATATGACCTGCCGATCTAAATCTTACACCAACAACTTCTACCATTGAATCCTCCTTATCCATCTAACAAGGTAATTGTTAACTGTTCGCAAACATTTTGAAAACTGACATTTGCTTCAAACTTTTTGCGACTGATTAAGGTCTGTTCGATTCCAGTTACTATTTTTTGTTGTGACCATTTGCTACGAGTTACTTGAGTATCTTCACCTCTTACCTTGTTATAAAGTAACTGATTAAAATAGACTAGTAGCATATCAAACATTAATAACTGTTGTTTTTTATCTTTAAACTGTTTGACTAATTTTTGTTGGACAAATACAAAGCTAAAATGATTGCTTTCAACTAAATAAGTCACCCATTTTAGAACAGCTTCTTTAGATTCATTAAACCACTCATCTCTATAAAATTCAATAGCTTTCTCTTTGCTATTAGTAAGTTCAGCTAAAAATTTGGCTTCAATGGGTGGAATATCCTCTGCTGTTAACAATAAGCTTAACTGTTTTTTAGATAAGGGATTAAAGTGTAACAACTGGCACCGCGATTGAATAGTTGGTAAAATTCGGGCTTTTGAATCTGTGATGAAAAGAATAATCATGTCACCGTCAGGTTCTTCAATAAATTTCAATAGACTGTTAGATGCACTTGTAGTTAGCTTTTCTGCTTCTTCAATGATGACTACTTTTTTCTGACTTTCCATCCCACTTTTGATAAAGGTTGCCTTAATATCTCTAATTTGGTCTACTTTAATTGTTTGACCTTCAGGAATTATCGTTAAGACATCAGGATGATCTCCTACCAAAATCCGTTGACAATTATGGCACTCGGCACAAGGTCTTGCTCCCTCTGATAAACAGAATATTGCCTGGGTGAGCCACAGAGCCATCTCTTTTTTACCTGTCCCTGATGCTCCTTCAAACAAATACGCATGGGTTAAACGCCCCTTAGTAATACTTGTGGATAGCTGTTGGTAGACTAAGGGTTGTAATTTAGCTAGTGACATTTTAGAATTGATGGAAACTTTCGACTGGTAAAACGAACACCGTTGCTCCACCTACTTGTACTGGTATAGGAACATTTAGATGACTATCCACAACAGCATCTACACTAATTGGTGAGGTCATATATTGTTCACGAGATTGACAAACTGATTCAATTACCTCTAACGCTTTCTGCACGCGTTCATCTTCTATCCCAATAATAAAGGTTGTATTGCCTTCTTTTAAGAATCCACCTGTCGTTGATAACTTCGTAGCTCGAATGTTTTCCTTAACAAATTTACTAGATAGACGATTGCTATCTTTATCTTGAATAATAGCTAAAATCAATTTCATCATACTTGCTCCTCTCATTATTTAAAAATTGTGGGATATCTTTTTTTAATTACGCTTAAACTTGCTTCTACAACTTGAGACAGTTCCAAACTAGCATCAATCACTTCAATCCGTTCTTGATGTTCCGCTACTAGAGATAGATAGCCACCACGAACTTTTTTATGAAAAGCTAAACTCTCTTGATCTAAGCGATCAATTTCAGAAGTTTGACGTCCTTTTTGAATCCGTGCTAAGCCTTTTTCGGATTCTATATCTAAGTATAACGTTAAATCAGGTAACTTGCCTGCTGTTACAAAATTGTTAATTGACGCAACTTCGTCCATTCCTAGTCCACGACCAGCCCCTTGGTAAGCTAAAGAACTGTCAACAAAACGATCACATAGTACCACCTTATTTGCAGCTAAAGCAGGTAAAACTTTTTCAACAAGATGCTGACGTCTGGCTGCTGCATACAATAAAGCCTCAGTTCGGTCATCCATTGTTGTATTTTTAGGATCTAGAATGACTTGTCTAATCTCCTCCGAGATTGGAATACCCCCTGGTTCTCTTGTAATAATCAACTCGTTTTTTAATTGTTGTTCTAGGATCGGAACCAGTGTCTGAATTAGACTTGTTTTACCGGCGCCATCTGGACCTTCCACTGTTATAAAAATACCTGCCACTTCTTACCACTCCTACTATCTCTTTTTGTTAATAACTACTTTAAATTTCACGTCTGCCTTCAACAGCTTTTAATAAAGTAATCTCATCAGCATACTCAATATCACTTCCAACTGATAAGCCATGAGCAAGTCTTGTCACTTTAATTCCGGCTGGCTTAATTAAACGAGACAGATACATAGCAGTTGCTTCTCCTTCAGTTGTAGCATTTGTTGCAATAATAACCTCTTTTATCTCAGCATCATGTAGACGCTTAATGAGCGTAGCAATATTAATATCATCTGGTCCTGTCCCATCCATAGGTGATAAGACACCATGTAAGACGTGATATTGCCCTCGATATTCTCGCATCTTTTCTAAAGACATGACGTCTTTAGTATCTTCCACAACTAACACAACACTTTTATCACGTGTCTGATCTTGACAAATATCACATAAATGATTTTCAGTAATATTGCCACATAACTCACAATAATGCAGATCACGTTTGACGCTAATTAATGATTTAGCAAATTCATTAACGTCTTCCTCACGCATATCAAGGGTATGAAAAGCTAAACGCGCTGCTGTCTTAGCTCCAATTCCTGGTAAACGCATATAACTTTCTATCAACTTAGCAATCGGTGTTGGATAATGCATAACTCTCAGCCTTTCTGTTTAAAACCTAGCATCAATTGTCTAATTTTTCAAAAAAACAGGAAGACTCGCTTCCTGTTTTTTTTTACCTGATTTAGAACCCAGGTAGACCTTTTGTATATTGTCCCATTGTTTTTTCAGTCTCTGTGTCAATCTTAGATAGTGCGTCATTCACTGCTGTAAGTAATAAGTCTTGCATCATTTCAACATCATCTGGGTCAACTACTTCTGGTTTGATAGCTAAATCGACCATTTTTCGATTACCTGTGAATGTTACTGTGACTAAATCATTGCTTGCAGCTCCAGTAAATTCTTTGGCATTTAATGCTTCTTGTGCACCAGCCATTTCTTTTTGCATTTTTTGAACTTGTTTCATCATGCCTTGCATATTTCCCATTCCGCGCATCATAATTCTATCCACTCCTAATTCTATTCATTTTTATTTTATTATAACTAGTTTCCTTAAAAAATCCTACTAGTAAACAACTATCTTGACTTACTTTTTAATCATCTATTACTTCAATCATCGTTTCACCAAAAAAATCGACAGCTTGATTCAAAATTTTTGCTGCCTGTTCCTCTTCGTCTGGTTCCTCTTGTCCCGTTAGAAAAGCAACCGTTTCGGGAGGTTCTTCTAAAGAAGTATCTGCCATTTTCAAATCATTTTTAGACCTAGTTTCTTTTTTTTCAGGTTCGCTTGCTTGGTGTTGTTGAATAAACTCACGTCTTATGACTTTCCACCCATCACTAGGAATACAAATAACGGTCGGACTATATTGTAACAAACGCTCCAAGCCTGCGACCACTCTGGCTTGTAATTCAGTATCCTCACTAGCTCTTTGACAAACAATTTCATAATCAAAAGTTAAAACTAACCCCTTATCACTTGCAGCTACAGGCTGACTAGCTTTTAGCATGGCCCGCTGTGTGACTGTTAGTAACTGTAGTAACTCTTCCCAAGCATCTTGAACTTGGATCAAACGACTTCTAGTAGCCTCATCCAAAATTTGGTAAACTTTTTCTTTTGGCAAGCGATATGTCGCTTGTGGTTTTGTTTTAGCACGAGTCGCTGTTTTTTGAGCAGTCTTAGGTTGTGCCATACTCTTAAATTTATTTTCAAGTTGATCTAACCGAGCTATTAATTCAGAAATGTCTGGGTTAACTGCCTCACTCATCTGCTCCTTACTTACTGAACTAACCGATGTACTTGAACCTATCCCTACCTGTTCAACTGTTACAGGTCTTAGATTAGCAAGTTTTACAATCGCGACTTCCAGATAAATATCTGGATGATTCGTAAATCTAATTTCTTTTTGGGTATCACTCAATATCTTAATAAATTGATAAATCTGAGCAGGGTCAAACGTTGTGCTTAGCTCTTTAAATTTGGCTGTTAACTGTCCATTTTGATTCGCTAAAAGATTTGGTGCTTGTTGGAACATCAATAAATCGCGACAATACAAAAGTAAATCTTCTAAAATTCGACTACTTTCTTTCCCCTCAGCCAATAAATCGTGTAATACCGTCAAACCTGTTTCTGTTTGGTTTGATTGACATGCTTCAATTAACTGATCCATTCTCTCAAAAGTGAGGCTTCCTGTCACTTGTAGCGCATCATTGACTGTCAGAGCCCCTTCACTAAATGATAAAGCTTGATCTAAAATGCTTAAGGCATCTCGCATCCCGCCCTCAGCGGCTCTTGCAATAACATATAAGCTTTGTTCATCGTGATCAATTCCCATCTCAGTTAAAATATGACCCATGTGGGTGACAATATCTCCGGTGTCAATTCGCTTAAAATCAAAACGTTGTGTTCTCGAAATAATTGTCAGTGGAATTTTATGAGGCTCCGTTGTTGCCAAAATAAAAATGACATTTTTAGGAGGCTCTTCTAATGTTTTTAACAATGCGTTAAACGCCCCTGTTGATAACATATGTACTTCATCAATAATATATACTTTAAATTCAGCTTGTGTCGGTGCATACTTAACTTTCTCACGTATATCACGAATTTCTTCAACACCGTTGTTACTAGCTGCATCTATCTCGATTACATCGTTTAAACGGCCCTCGGTAATCCCTAAACAGATATCACACTCATTACAGGGTTCGCCACCATGATTGTTCGGACAATTAATTGCCTTGGCAAAAATTTTAGCAGCACTTGTCTTACCCGTCCCCCGAGGTCCAGTAAATAAATACGCATGAGAGGTCTTTTTTTGTATAATGGCATTTTTTAATGTTTGGGTCACCATTTGTTGCCCTACAATTGTGTCAAATCTTTGAGATCGCCAAACTCGATACAATGCTTGATATGTCATAACTATCCCTCTCCTTCTAAGATTTCACTAGTCATTATTATACGTTAGTCCCCATTAAAAAACCACTATTTAGAAATTTTTATCTTAGCTTTTTTTTATTACTCCTTACTTTTTTTTCACGGTCAAGTGCTCCCCTATGGTACAATAATAGACAATAGCTTACTATCAAAATACTTATTAAAAACACACATTAAAAGGAGAATTTATTATGGGATTAATTAAAGCAACGGTCGATTCAATCGGAGGGGGCTTAGCTGATCAATGGCTAGAGATAATCGAGCCAGATAATTTAACTGATAAGACAGTCATGACACATGGTGTAATGATGCGAAAAGATGAGCGTCGAGGCTCTAATAAAAAAGGAACCCCTGGTGTTGTAACAGATGGCTCTGTTATCCATGTCTATCCAAACACCATGATGCTTCTAGTTGATGGTGGAAAAATTATCGATTACTCATCGGAAGAAGGGTATTATACCGTTCACAATGACAAAGCTCCTTCTATGTTCTCTGGTAACTTAAAAGCTGCTATTAGCGAATCTTTTAGCCGCTTTAAATTTGGTGGCACTACACCACAAAATCAAAAAGTTATTTACATCAATTTACAAGAAATTAAAGGGATTAAATTTGGCACAAGCACGCCTATTAACTACTTTGATAATTTTTACAATGCTGAATTATTCTTACGTGCTCACGGTAACTACTCAATGCGTGTCACAGATCCTATCTTATTCTATTCAGAGGCTATCCCTAAGAGCCAAGCTCGTGTTGAAATAGAGGATATTAATGAACAATATATGGCTGAATTTCTAACAGCTCTGCAAGCATCTATCAACCAAATGTCAGCTGCTGGCGAGCGTATTTCTTATGTTCCTTCTAAAAGTATGGAATTAAGTAAATTTATGGGGAATGTCTTAGATGATGAGTGGCGTGCTAACCGTGGTATGGAAATCGTGTCAGTTGCCGTATCAAGCATTTCCTATACTGATGATTCAACCGACTTGATCAACATGCGTAACAAAGGAGCAATGCTTGGAGATCCTAATATTCGTGAAGGGTTTGTTCAAGGTTCAATCGCTAGTGGCTTAGAAGCTGCGGGTTCTAATGCAGCAGGAAGTGCTACAACCTTTATGGGGATGGGCGCAGGCATGAATGCTGGTGGCAACTTCATGGGGCAAGCTAGTCAAAGTAATCAAAATCAAATGGCCGCTCAAGCTGAAAAAGCTGAAAAAGAAAAAGCTCAAGATACTTGGGAGTGTCCTAAAGACGGTACCCAAAACACTGGCAAATTCTGTTCTGAATGTGGTGAGGCCAAACCCACACCACAAGGTTCTGGCATTCAGATGAAATGCGCAGCCTGTGAAAAAGTTATTACCATAACAGGCTCTATGCCTAAGTTCTGTCCCGAATGTGGCCAACCATTCCAAGGTTTACCTTTATAATCACATTTTTTCTGAAGGGAATTAAATTATGAGCGATGTTATTATACATAAGTGCCCTAACTGTGATGGGCCATTACTCTTTGATCCGAAAGATCAAAATTTTCATTGTGAATACTGTTTGAGTCGCTTCTCTGTTACAGATATTGAAAAATTTGAGGCTAAGAAAGCTGAAAAAAAACAAGACACTCTAGCAAAAGACAGTTCCTCAAGCATCGATGCCCCTGTAGAAAATTTAAATTTGGAGCCACCTGAGAGAAATTCGACTAGTGAACACTATGCGACAGATACTCATAAAGAGTCTGACGATGATGCTTACATGGAACTTTTTAATTGTCCAAGTTGTGGTGCCGAAATAGTAACAGAGGCAACAACCGCTGCGACTTACTGCTATTATTGTCATAATCCTGTAGTTCTAGCTGGGCGTATTAGCGGTGAGTTCTTACCAGAATCTATCTTACCTTTTGCTATTGAAAAAGAAGAAGCAATCGATTCATTTTTGAACTGGGCTCAAAAAAAGAAATTTATTCCAAAAGATTTTTTTGACAAATCCCAAGTAGAAAAACTAACGGGTGTTTATTTTCCTTATTGGATTGTTGATGCTGATTTAAGCGGGGATTTATCAGCCAATGCTAACTCTATTAGCGTATGGCGTGTTGGAGATTATGAATATACTCAAACAAAAAAATTCAAACTTTATCGTAAAGGTAAAATATCGCTAACTGCTTTAGTAAAAAACGCTTTGAAGAAAAATGCTAAAGTTAAAATGGTCGAGTCAGTACAGCCCTTCCCTTTAGAACAAAGCCAGCCATTCCATTCACAATTTTTAGCAGGTTTCCAAGCCGAAAAACGAGATATTGAAATAAGTGAATTAAATCAAGAACTTTCATCAGAACTCAAAGGTTATGGCAATGATTTACTTGAAGACACAATTTCTGGGTACTCAACTGTTTATAATAAACAAAGTCACTTACAGATAGATAAACAACAACAGCGCTACGTACTACTTCCTGTTTGGTTAGTAACCTATAATAATCAGCAAGATGCTAGCGAAAATCCTAAACCCTATTATTACGTAATGAATGGTGCTACAGGAAAAGTAAGTGGAAAATTACCTATCAATACATTCAAACTTACACTCTTTTCATTAAGCATGGGGATACTGGCATTAATTGCCGTCTTAATTGGAGGTTATTTCATATGATAAATAATCTGTTAAAAAAATCATTAATTATTATAATCAGCTTCCTCGGCTTTTGTCTGATTAGCTATCCAGCCCAAGCCAATGAAACCTCTCGCTTGTTTGATGAGGCAAATTTGTTTTCTGATAGTGATAAGACAACTATCCAATCAGCAATTGCTACTTTTAAAACTGAAACTAAGATGGATGCCGTAATTTTAACAACAATCGATGCTGAAGGCAAAAGTCCGCAAGACTACGCAGATGATTTTTATGATCAACATAACTTTGGAACGGGTCCTAATAAAACTGGCTTTCTATTCTTAATTGATATGGATAATCGAACCTACTATATTTCAACAGCTGGAACCCTAATCGAACTACTAACTGGTAGTAAAAGAGAACGATTATTAGACCATGCTGAAACATCTATGAAAAGTCAAAATTATACTGATGCTGTGTTGAGCGTGATTGATGATATGTCTCGATATACTAAAAATTATAATTACGATCAATCTTCTGGTGCCCTAACAAAAGTTAAAACCATTACAACACTCGAAGGCCTTATTGCCGTTATCGCAGGCATTGTTGTTTCCCTTGCTGTCTACTCAACAGTATATGGTAAATACACGTTAAAACGCTCAAGTTATCGTTACTCTTATCGTGATAATGGTAGCCTAAGTTTATCTCAACGTGATGATCATCTTATCAACACGTTTACTACTTCTAGACACATACCCAAGGTGGACCCAGGAAATGGTAGCCATACCTCAAGTGGTGGCTCAAGTCATGGTGGAGGCGGAAGAGGTTTTTAAAAAAAGAAGCTCAATGAGCTTCTTTTTTTATTTTGTTATTTTTAATCGGTTAGTTTCTGATAATTCTTTAAACCATAACCCACTTTTTTTCATCGTCCGTTTATAATTGTTATCTAACTCCACACGGTAAAAACCATAACGATTCGTGTAACCATTTAACCATGACCAACAATCAACAAACGTCCAAGTTTGATAGCCAAAGCACTGACTCCCTGCTTCAATTCCTTTGTGTAATTGTTCCAGATGCTCCTTCATAAATTCAATGCGATAATCATCCTGAATCATGCCAGTTTCGTCATCAAGGAAACGTTCTTCTTCTGCAACACCCATACCGTTTTCTGAAACAAACCAAGGCATATTATCATAGTCATTTTTCATCATCATGGCAACATCATATAAAGCCTCTGGATAAATCTCCCAACCACGATATACATTCATCTTACGATCTGGCCAAACATAAGGTGCGTAAAAATCAGATGGATCTGTCGCTTTCCCGACTAATTTTTGAACAGGTTCTTGAACTCGGCGTGGTTGGTAATAGTTCAATCCAATGAAATCAACTGTATTTGTAGAAACTGCTTCCTTATCTCCTTGTTGAGTCGTCGGTAGTAACTCATTCTCTTTTAATAAATCGACTAATTCTTGGGGGAATTGGCCTAAAACAGCTGGGTCTAAGAAACTTTTCGTATTCAATAAATCTGCTTGTTTAGCTGCCAATTTATCACCCTCGGTTTCTCCTCGACTATAACAAGGTGACACATTTAAAATAATACCAATCTGACCTTTAGCTTTCATCTCACGGAAGTTTTTAACTGCCATAGTATGCGCCATAATCGTGTTGTAGCCTACTTGGATTGCTTTTTTAAAATCATGAATAGCTGGATAATGATACCCATATAAATACCCACACTCTACATGAACGATTGGCTCATTAAAAGTAGTCCACATCTCAACTAGGTCTCCAAATAATTCAAAAGCGGTTTTTGCGTAAAAAGCAAAGGCTTCGACAGACTCTCGGGCTTCCCACCCCCCTTTTTCCATCAACCACCATGGCATATCAAAATGAAATAAGTTAATGATTGGTTTGACTTTATTTTTATGTAATTCTTCAAAATAAGACCGGTAAAATGCCACTGCTTCTGGATTAACTGTCTGCCCGTCAGGTAATAAACGTGCCCAAGAAATCGAGGTTCTGAAAGAATTCATTCCTACTTGTGGCATTAATTTTGCATCTTCTCGGTACATGTCATACATATTTGATGTATTTTCTGGGCCTTGATTTTTAGTGAATTTAGTGGGGTCTAGTTCATACCACTTATCCCATGTTGTGGGTGTCTTACCGTTTGACGTTGCATGACCTTCTGATTGGGGCGCTGATGTAGCTGCCCCCCATAAAAAACCTTTTGGAAATTTTAACATGTTATCCACTCCTTAATCTACTAATAAATAAAAAATGTCCATCCTTTTTGTACCCTTAAACTATAATGTTTTTTTATTTTTATATGTTTATTCTAAACGATAATCAGGTGGGTTTTGTTATAAAATAAAAAACAAGTTTTTTTAGTTAATACAACGTAACATGTTACACTTAAATTGGGTTTTATTATTAAAATAGATTGGAGAATGCTATTATGTTGAAAAATCAAGATTATTGGATTAAATATTTAGAATTAGTGCCACATCCAGAAGGTGGGTTTTACCGACGTATACTTGAAAGCGGTGAAAAAATCACCAATAGTACTGATCAAAAACGGCCACTTTATACGAGTATTTACTTTTTATTAACTTCAAAAAATCCCTCTCACCTCCATCGCTTAAAGTCAGATGAGGTTTGGTACTTTCATCAAGGTTCCCCCTTACAAATTCATTTGATTAATCAAGATGGCGACTATAAACTCATAAAATTAGGAAATAACCCAGAAAAAGGTGAACTTTTACAAACTCTTGTTCCTAAAGGTTCTATTTTCGGGTCTAGTGTAAATGGGATAAATAATTTTTCACTGGTTAGTTGCATGGTCTCACCTGGCTTTGACTATACTGATTTTGAGTTATTCACTCAACAACAACTCCTTGACATTTATCCAGCACATCATGAATTAATTGAAAAACTAGCTTTTAAAACTATTCCTAAATAAGGTTAAATCTACCTCTTATCCTGTTAGTTAATTTTCTTTGATTTCTATAAAATAATTAATCATCACCTTTGCTATACTTAAATTGAAAGGTGGTGACTCGTATGAACATGCCAAAAAAAATCAAACAGCAAACAACCCATTTATTAAAAACAACCGGTGTTGTGGTTTCTTGTCCTATTTGTGCCACACCTATTACAGTCAAGTATGAAAAAACAAAATGTCCACATTGTAAGGTTAAAATTAATGGTAAAAAATTACCACTATCATAAGAAAATAAGCCCAGCTCACATTAGTAAGCTAGGCTTATTTAGTTTTACCTACAAAAAAAGAGCTACGCTTAACGTAGCTCTTGTAAGTTTAAAATAATAGGCACATGGCGGCACCAACGTAGTGCTGCTTCCTTCCGGATCTGACACAATTAGCCGGCCCACCATTGCCCAAAGATTATTATAACCGATATTAATAATAAATACTAGTCTTTATTTACATTTTTTTGTTCTAACTGTTTTAATTTTTTTCTTTCTTTATTTCTCTCTCTCAGTTTCTTAAAGAAACTCGTTAAAATTTCACCACACTCTTTTTCTAAAATTCCAAATTCAACATAACATTGATGGTTAAAACGTACATCTTCTAATAAATTCATTAAACTACCAGCCACACCTGCCTTGGGATCTTTCGCACCATAGTAAACCTCATCAACACGTGATAAGATAATCGCACCACTACACATGGGACAAGGTTCTAAGGTCACAAACAATTGACTTTCAGCTAAGCGCCAATTTTCTATCTTGCCACAAGCCTCTTGGATAGCTAACATTTCTGCATGTGTTGTAGCATTTTGTGATATTTCCCTGATATTATGACCTCTTCCAATAATTTTACCTCTATGAACAACAATTGCACCAATCGGAACTTCACCTTTAGCTTCTGCTAATTTAGCTTCCGATATCGCTTCAGACATAAAAAACTTTTTTTCTTCATCTGTTAAAGAACTATTTTTTCCCATCGTTTAATACACTTCCTAGCTTCATTCATCTATGATTTATCCTATAATAAGTTGTCTTTCTTCTTGCTATTCAGTATACTATGAGACAAAGAAAAGATACATAAATTTTTAGATAGTTGGTGATTGAAATCGATATAGCACAATTAGAAGAAATTTATAACTTTGCGATTCCCCAAAAAAAACCAATGAAAAATAACTATTTTTTAGATATACCACTCAAAGATACTTGGCTATGTTTACCTAAAGAACGGCTGACACAGACTGAAATAGCCTTATTAAGCTCACTTTTCCTTGAGAAACAAGAGACTATGATTGATCAGCACAGACATCCTTGGTATCAATTTTTAGTTAATAATCAGCCCATAAAAAAAGTAACTGGCAAGTATCGACTCCTTCATTTTTCCATGATTAATAATGAAAAAATGACCGCCAAACTAGAATGGCTAAAGGCATTCACTAATATGTTTGATAACCCAATTGATTCTTTTTATATCACAGACACTTACGGTGTGCTAATTGAGAAAAAAGGTAAAAATAATTTTAGTAGTGAACAACTAGAAGGTATTTTATTAACGCTAGAAACAGATTTTAATTGTAAGGTTTCCCTTTATCTAGGAAATTTTTATCCTTATTCTGAAAAATTTCCTCAACTATTTTCAGAAGAAAGAACAATTAGCTGCCAAAAAGAAACCCAAATTAGTGCTAATCAGGTTACTGTTTTTTCTCAAGTCGCTTTGCATTATTTGACAAAAGATAGTATACCTGACAGTTCTATCATGACATATTTTCAGGCGCATCTACTAATTGACCCCACTATGAAAAAAATTATTAAAACACTTTGGCTTCATCAAGGTAATATTAGTTCCACATCAAAAGAACTTTACATGCACCGTAACACTCTTCAATATCGCCTTGAAAAATTTAAAGACAATACCGGTTTGTCTTTAAAAAATATGGATGATTTAGCTTTAAGCTATTTAATTACCTTAACTCAATAAAAAAAACCGTTAATCTTTTTAAGGATTAACGGTTTTTTATTAATTTTCTACAAAGCCATTAACAAAATTCGTTAAGGTTTGAACAACATCATCTGTCGCTTCTTTAACCGACTTGCCAGTTACTGATATTTTCTTACGACCCTCTTCCATTTTATCCAAAAGTTTTACTACAGTCGCAATTTCAGAATCTGATAAACCATCTACTACATGTAATATTTCTTCACTACCGTTTAATTTGTGGTCAACAAACTGCTTCACTTGATAACGATTTTTTGTATCTTTAACTGCACCTATAATTTTTTCTGATGCTAAAACAGCTACTGTTGTTCCTATTAACGCACTAGTCCCAAGACCTATTAATACTTTAGTTGATGTTTTCATTCAATCAGCTCCTTCATCATTTAATCTATCTTCATTATAACACTAATCACGTCTATCTCCGAATAAAATGACCAATCTTAACAATTGAAGTAAAACAGAGACAGCTGAGGCAACATATGTTAAAGCGGCAGCAAATAAGACATGTTTTGCCATTGTCATTTCTTCTTCATCTAACATCTCGGTTTCTTCCAAAATATTAAGAGCTCTTCTAGATGCATTAAACTCTACCGGTAGCGTAACGATTTGAAATAAAAAGGCTACTGAAAAACATAAAATGCCAATATTAATTAAAAATTGACCAAAGAAAACACCGGCCATAATTAATGGAAAAGAAATACTTGAACCAAAATTAGCAATTGGGACTAACGCAGCTCGCAAACGTAAGGGAACATAATCAACAGCGTCTTGCACAGCGTGTCCACATTCATGAGCTGCGACACCAACCGCAGCAACAGATTGAACATTTGCAACAGGCTCTGATAAACTTAGAACCTTATTACCTGAATTATAATTATCTGTTAATTGACCTGAAATTGCTCGAACGCTAACACCTTGTACATTGGATACTTTTAATACCATTTGTGCTGCATCTATTCCTGTATAGCCTCTTTTGTTTCTTATTCCCGAATATTTTTTAAAGGTACTTGTTACATAATTTGACGCTAAAAATGACAAAAGCATACCAATTAATATAAATATGTAGGTTTTATCCCAAATTAAATTCATCGCACCATACATAAAAAAGCTCCTTTCTTTATTCCCTACTTTACCTTCGTTTTAATTTCTTTATTTAAACAAAGACGACACTTACTAAAAAAAGAACTGTCCCCCATCGGTCAGTTCTTTTTTTAACCTGCGATAAATTAGATCTTTTTAACAAATTCGGATTTCAATTTCATTACACCAAATCCATCAATTTTACATTCAATATCGTGATCGTTATTCATTGAAGGATCAATTAAACGAATATTCTTAACATTTGT
This sequence comes from Vagococcus intermedius, assembly GCF_029144185.1. Taxonomy (NCBI): domain Bacteria; kingdom Bacillati; phylum Bacillota; class Bacilli; order Lactobacillales; family Enterococcaceae; genus Vagococcus; species Vagococcus intermedius. The sequence continues at coordinate 1,661,905 of NZ_CP110232.1, forward strand.
TCCTTTTTTAATCGCAGTTGAACTACCTTTCACCTTTAAATCTTTGATAACACTGATAGCATCGCCCTCAGTTAAAACATTACCATTACTATCTTTAATAACAGTTTCTACTTCAACTTCTTCGGACTCTGTTGAAGTAGACCATTCATTCCCACATTCTGGACAAATGAATAAAGAACGATCCTCGTAAGCATATTCTGAGTTACATTGTGGACAATTTGGAATTGACATTTTAATTCTCCTATTCAAATTTTTTTATACTAATAGAGTAGCACATTGTTTTAAAAAAACCAATTACTGTTATTTTAAAATCGTTTCTTTTTTTGAAAAAATATTCAATTATATAATTCATTCTCCATAAATTATTAAAAAAATGTCACTTTCACTATCTTTAATGGTTATTTAATATATAATTCACTTTAAAACTACTGAAAAACAAATATTTTTTATGTTTAACGTTCCATTCTTACTTTTATTTAGCAAAAATGGTATACTACAGTGGATAATATAACAGGAGGCTCCTATGAGAGAATTATTAGATGCGTCAACCAGACGTCGCCTTGCAATTTTAGAACAACTCAATATAACGTCTAACTGGGTCAGTTCCAATGAGCTTGCTGAACAAAATCAAGCATCTCTTAGAACTATTAATAGCGATGTTCACTTTTTAAAAGAACAGTGGGCACCTTTTTTAATTATTGAAACTTCAAAGAAGAATGGGGTTCGTTTAAAAACACCTGCAAGCAGCCATGTTTCGGTAGTTTATAATAAAGTTATTCAAAAATCAGATTCTTTTAGATTACTTGAAAGTATCTTTTTTAATCCTAATTTAGTGATTGAAGATTGGGAAGAACAATTATTTATTAGTGAGTCTTCTCTCTATCGCATTTCAAATCAATTAAGTAAATCTCTGGCAAATTTTGGATTAAAATTACAAAAAAGACCCTGTCATATCACGCCTCATAATGAGTATTATGTTCGCCATTTTTTCACTATTTATTTATTTGAAATCTATGGTGTCCACCATTGGCCTTTTAAATTTGATCGCAAATTACTTGTTAATTTTTCAACAGCACTATATAAAAAATTTGGCTATTATGTCGATGAGCTATTGATTATGTTTTTAGCCTACATTATTGCGGTAACTTTAGAGCGCTATTCTCAAGGTTTTAAATCAGATTCTAAAGACTATTCATCTATAACAGCCGATCAAAAAGAGTTTTTCTTACAGCATAAGGAGATGTTAAATCTAATTTTAGCACCACATAATCTAAACTTAGATGACGACCTAACCAATGAACTGATTGTATCCATCTTATTTTTAAAAGCTGAACTTTTGGACGACATTAAATTAGCGTCCTTAGATACTAAAATAGAACAATTTCTCAGCCAACTTCAACAACGTATTAATGAAAAATTAGACATGGAAAGCTATCAACAAATCACGAGTATGTTGCGTTTAATTTATTTTGAACACTATTTCTACCCATTCAATGATTATATTTTATTTGATCGCTATCAATTTAATGGTAAAGCGATTGAAAAAAACTATCCAATCTTTACTGATTTAATTAAAGAGTGTCTCTTACCCTTAGAAAATAATATGGGATTTCCTTGGTCAAGTCAGTTTAATAGTAAGATTATTTATTGGCTAATGGTTAAGTGGAAAAATTTACCACTCATTTTAGAAAATAAAAAAGCCAAAGCTCGGTTATTAATCATTAGTGATTTAGGAAATGAACATGCTGAACTTCTAGCTGATATGATTACTAAAAATTTTAATTCAAAAGTTGAAATTACGATTTATTATGGCTCTATTATTTTTCTGGAAAATAATGACCCAAATGAATTAAATAATTATGACTATTACATTACAACATTTTTCTGGGAATTACTAAATAATGACAAAGTTATTGTTGTCGATGCTATTCCTTCTGATCAAGATTGGGGGGAAATTCGGCAAGCAATCAATACAGTTTACCGATCACACTTAGCAAAACTCCCTTAATAAAAGACAGTTTTAAAGGAGGTGCTTTATTTAAAATGTTAGTAGTACACATAATTAGTGTTTTGAATGCTGTCTTAATAAATATTTCAATTATTATTAGTGCTATTCTGACTTTATATTTCTTTTCCTTATATTTTGCAACCAAACGAGGTCAGGAATCACGATCTTTTATTGTAGAAGACCAATTAAAACATTTAAAACTCCCTATGCTTATTTTCATGGGTGTCTTACTAGGATTAATCAGTTTTCTACTTTATAATAATCTAATTCCTACATCTAATAACCCTAGACATGGGATAGATATGAGCTATGCTTTTGTCTATCTTGTGACACTCTATATCTCGCCTCTGATTGGTTTGATTAGCTCTGTCACCCTCGCCTTATTAAAATACTTGATTTTTATTCAGCATCCGGTTTTATATACACCGTCTGAGATAATAAATACAATGATTTTTATTGCAATTCTAACTATTTTAGCAAGCTATTTAAAAAAAATGAACGTCCAATATTGGCAAAGTCACTTTATCTTTCTAGCATGCCTTATTTTCTTAAAAGCTTTTTCTTTTACCCTTTATACAAAAGGAGTCTTGACTAATCAAGATGCTAAAGAATCACTCTATTATTTAATCATGTATACCTTTATCTTCTTGTTAACATCTGGGATTATTACTACTACGATCTCACTCTCACAATCAGTAAATGTTTATAAAACAGCCGCGATTTACGATACTCTCACCGGACTTTATAATAAAAATTCTTTTGAATTTTTTTTAGATTACTTAGCAGATCCGAAGAGTAAACAAAATGCACCGTTATCTTTAAGTATCCTAGACTTAGATAATTTTAAAACAATCAATGATACCTATGGACACAAGGTAGGAGATATGGTCTTAGTTCATTTTTCTGATATTTTGTGTTCTATCGCACAGGAACCTAATAATTATCTTTGCCGCATCGGTGGCGACGAATTTGCTATCATGCATGACCAACCTAAAGATAAATCACTTGATTATTATGATCTTTTACAAAAAAAATTAAAAGATCGACCTTTTATTATCCAAAAAAAAGAAATTTATTTAGAAGTTTCTATCGGTCTGTGTCACTTCAACGTCACACCTAATTTTAGTTCTCAATATGCTTTTATTTTGACCGATACAGCCTTATATGAAGCGAAACGAAATGGTAAAAATAAACTTTATCAAGAAGATTATACAAAAAAAACAGCCTAGTTTTTCTAGGCTGTTTTTTTTAACGTGCTTGTGTATACTTGTAAGCAGTTCCTAAAGAAATATCACATTCATCAGCAATCTCTCTTAAGGTATGTTTATTATTTTTATATAAGAATTGAATTTTTTCAACCGTTTCTTTAGAAATTTTTGGACGTCCCCCAACGCGACCATTTTTTCTGGCTTGCTCTAAACCACGAGACGTACGCTCACGAATAATAATTTTTTCAGTTGCTGACATTGCTTCAATCATTGCCATGTATGTTTTATTATCAACATCTTCTAAGCCTGGTCTACGATTGACAACAACTAACTCTATATTTTTTTCACGTAATACAGCAACTAACTCTGCTAATTGAATAATTGATTTTCCCAAACAAACTAATTCATAAACAATCAATTGATCCCCAGATGACATCTCAGATAATGAATTTTCTAATTCTTTATGAGGATGACCTCCTCCTGTAAACAAGTCAGTTTCTAATACGATACGATCGCATCCATATTTTCCTAAACTTTCTAATTGTGATGATAAATATTTTTTATCCTCTGTGGCATAAGCATATCCTACTACGTTCATTTTTATTGCATCCCCTATTCATTTAATTACTCTATATTTTTTATACCTATATCTTATAAATAGTATATTAAACATACAACAAAATTACTATACCACTCTTTGCATATGAATATGTAAATTATGAAAATAACGTACCTTCTTAAAATGATTTATTAACCTCTCTTTTACTAAACATAAATCTAGACTTAGTTTTAGCTTTTTAGTAGAATAAACAAGTGATTAAATAAAAAAAATGCGAGGTTATATCATGTCAAACTTATTAGTAATCAAAGCTCATCCGTTATCTGCTGAGCACTCAACTTCAATGAAAGTAATGGATCATTTCATCTCTTCTTTTAAAGCTAGTAACCCTGATGCATCCGTTGAAATCGTCGATGTTTTTACATCAGATATCCCAGAATTGGATGAAGCACTATTAACTGCTATGTATTCCCTGAAAGCAGGTAATGACTTTGCAACATTAACAACTGAGCAACAAGGACTTTTAACACGTTTTAATGCCTCCACTGAACAATTTTTAGCAGCTGACCGAATTGTTATCGCCAACGCCCTTTGGAATTTAAATATTCCAACTCGTTTAAAAGCTTGGGTAGATACAATTAATGTTGCTGGTAAAACATTTAAATATACAGCGACAGGACCTGCTCCACTAACAGAAGGTAAGAAAGTATTACACATCCAATCAAATGGTGGTAGCTACAATGGTCAAGATTTCTCTTCGATGTACTTAAAAGGAATTATGAACTTTGTTGGGGTTAATGATTATCATCAATTATTTATCGAAGGTATTGATCATCATCCTGAAGATAGCGACAAAATTCTCGCTGCTGCTTTTGCCAGTGCAGCAGATTTAGCTAAAACATTTTAAAAAAAAGATTGCCTTTGTTTAAAGGCAATCTTTTTTATTTTAAATAGCTGTATGTCCATTTTTCTTAATCTACTAAAAGTTGTTTAGCCAATGCTAAGCACCCAATCGTTGCTGCATTATTTTCTAAAACGGGGGTGATGATATATGTCGCCATCTCTGGTGTCTCAACATAACCATTTAATAGCTCTTTAAATTTCTCTCTCACCATCGGTAACAAGTGTTTTTGCTCCATCACCCCTCCACCTAAAATGATTCGCTCTGGTGATAACATTAAGGTAGTATTATAAAGACATTTTGCAAGGTATTCAGCTTCTAATTCCCAATATGGGGAATCAGGTGCTAAGTCTTGTCCTTTTATTCCAGACCTGGCTTCTATGGCAGGTCCTGCCGCTAATCCCTCTAAACAATCTTGATGATAGGGACAAGTACCACTGTAATCATCATTTGGATTTTTAGGAACCATCATGTGTCCCATTTCTGTATGATTGATTCCGCCAATAAATTTTCCATTTTGAATGGCACCAGCACCGATACCTGTGCCAATCGTGTAGTAAACAACGCTACTTAAACCTAAGCCTCCGCCGGCATAAACTTCACCATAACACGCTGCATTGACATCTGTTGTCCAATACACAGGTTGTTTAAACGCGACTTTCATTTCGCCTAAAAAATCAAAATTAGTCCAACCCGGTTTAGGTGTCGATGTAACCCAACCGTATTTTTCTGATTGAGGATTACAATCGATTGGGCCAAAAGAACCTATACCAATCGCTTTTAATTTTTCATCATATTTCTTAAAAAAGTCAATAACTTTGGCTAAAGTCTCGACAGGACTTGTTGTTGGAAAAGAAATTCGCTCAATAATAGTCAATTCACTGTCAGATACGGCACACACAAATTTAGTGCCACCTGCTTCAATACTACCTAACATATCCATAAATTAATAATCTCCTTAATTGAAGAATCAGAAGCGACTATGCAAGATCATAGTTGCTTCTGATTCTTTTTATATACTATCGTAATGACACTACTAATTAGGCTCAATTCAGTCTAAACTTTAATTATTTTCAGCTAATTGTGCCATAGCTGTTGCTAATACTTTAGCTCCGTCCATCATACCATATGCTTGCATATCAATTACATCTACTAAAGTCGCTGTACCGGCTACTTTTTTATCGAATTGAGCTTTCATAAATCTAACTTGGGGACCTAAAAGTAAGATATCTACTTTTTCAACTGTATTATTTAAATGTTCTTCAGCTTCTGAAGCAGGCACAGCAAAAATTTCAACTTCTAGTCCTTCCTTCACTGCTGCTTGCTCCATTTTAGAAACTAACAAACTAGTACTCATACCTGCTGAGCAGGCTAACATAATTTTTTTCATTTTTATTTCCTCCTGAATTAACCATACTGTCGGTTGGGTTATTTAAAATTAAAAGCCGTTATTATCAGATAATTCTTTAAACCATAACCCACTTTTTTTCATCGTCCGTTTGTAATTGTTATCTAACTCCACACGGTAAAAACCATAACGATTCGTGTAACCATTTAACCATGACCAACAATCAACAAACGTCCAAGTTTGATAACCAAAGCACTGACTCCCTGCTTCAATTCCTTTATGTAATTGTTCCAGATGCTCTTTCATAAATTCAATACGGTAATCATCCTGAATCATGCCAGTTTCATCATCAAGGAAACGTTCTTCTTCTGCAACACCCATACCGTTTTCTGAAACAAACCAAGGCATATTATCATAGTCATTTTTCATCATCATGGCAACATCATATAAAGCCTCTGGATAAATCTCCCAACCACGATATACATTCATCTTACGATCTGGCCAAACATAAGGTGCGTAAAAATCAGATGGATCTGTCGCTTTCCCGACTAATTTTTGAACAGGTTCTTGAACTCGGCGTGGTTGGTAATAGTTCAATCCAATGAAATCAACTGTATTGGTAGAAACTGCTTCCTTATCTCCTTGTTGAGTCGTCGGTAGTAATTCATTCTCTTTCAATAAATTGACTAATTCTTTGGGAAATTGACCTAAAACAGCAGGGTCTAAGAAACTTTTCGTATTTAATAAATCTGCTTGTTTAGCTGCCAATTTATCTCCTTCGGTTTCCCCTCGACTATAACAAGGTGACACATTTAAAATAATACCAATCTGACCTTTAGCTTTCATCTCACGGAAGTTTTTAACTGCCATAGTATGCGCCATAATCGTATTGTAGCCTACTTGGATTGCTTTTTTAAAATCATGAATAGCTGGATAATGATACCCATATAAATACCCACACTCTACATGAACGATTGGCTCATTAAAAGTAGTCCACATCTCAACTAAGTCTCCAAATAATTCAAAAGCGGTTTTTGCGTAAAAAGCAAAGGCTTCGACAGACTCTCGGGCTTCCCACCCCCCTTTTTCCATCAACCACCATGGCATATCAAAATGAAATAAGTTAATGATTGGTTTGACTTTATTTTTATGTAATTCTTCAAAATAAGACCGATAAAATGCCACTGCTTCTGGATTAACTGTCTGACCGTCAGGTAATAAACGTGCCCAAGAAATCGAGGTTCTGAAAGAATTCATTCCTACTTGTGGCATTAATTTTGCATCTTCTCGGTACATGTCATACATATTTGATGTATTTTCTGGTCCTTGATTTTTAGTGAATTTAGTGGGGTCTAGTTCATACCACTTATCCCATGTTGTGGGTGTCTTACCGTTTGACGTTGCATGACCTTCTGATTGAGGCGCAGATGTAGCTGCCCCCCATAAAAAGTTTTTTGGAAATTTTAACATAACTTTTTGAGCCTCTTTTCTAATAGTTACCCTATGGAGCAAACCAATGTGGTTAAATTAACGCTAAATAATGAAATGCTAATTGACAATAGGTCATATTAGCCCAAGAGAACCATTCTCTTGTATAGTTATCAGGATTATCAACATCAATTCCTTCATGACATTGACACGTCCCACCGTCTGTCTCGCTGATCACTTTTAGCTGATTTTTAATTAAATCTAAATCTGTTGAGGTTAAACCTTCCATTGCCAAAGAAATAGGCCAAACATGATTTGGTGGTGTGTGCGGACTACCAATTCCTTTTAAGACCTTTCCCTCATAGTAGTATGGGTTATCATGACTCAAAATTTTCTGACGCGTTGCTTGATAGATTGGGTCCTCTTCTTGACAAAAACCTAGGAATGGTAGTGATAACAAACTTGGTACATTGGCATCATCCATAAATAAACTATTGCCTAAACCGTCTACCTCATACGTATAATAACGATTTCCTAATTCATCTTCTAAAGTTGCAAATTCTTCAATTCCTTTTAAGATATCTGCTTGTAATTTTTTCATTTTATCTGTTAGTTCTTGGTAACCTTTTTGCTCATTTAATAATGTTAACATTTGATCGATAACTACAACAATAAACATATTCCCTGGCACAAAATAACCGTAAGTACAGGCATCATCACTTGGTCTAAACGCACTCCAAACCATTCCAGTATAACCTATTTCAGAGCCCTTACCCTCACGAGGTAAGGTATCTGATGGCGGACAATCTGTTCTTTCAAATGTATAGGCAGAATCTTGATGATTTTGTTCATGAATAAAAGTATCCATTGCTAACTCAACCGTTTTCCAAAAGTTCTCGTCTAAATGGTCTGAATATCCTGTTTTATTTTGTAAGTGATAAGCTAAAAAGAGAGGCGCACACAAGGAATCAATTTCAAATTTCCGCTCCCAAACAAGGGCTGAAATTGGAATATTTGATGTGTCATTACTATAATGTCCACCATCTTCTTCTTTATTAAAAGCATTTGAATACGGATCATGATTTAAATAAGAGAGTTGTTGTCTTAAAACACCATGAACTAATTGTTTGACTTCTGGCACTTTATCAGCAATTTCTAAGTAAGGTAACACTTGAAAAGTTGAATCTCTTAACCACATAGCGGGAATATCACCTGTGGCAACAAAGATTTCACCATTTTCACGAACACTGACTGTGTTAGTAATTGTATCTGTTAAGGCATTTCGAAATAATTTTGTTTGTTTTTCCGTTGGTAACGTTATCGTTTCACCATAACGAGTTATATCTTCAATTAATTTGTTCTGATTAATCACACCAAAACTCCTCTCATTATTTAAAATGAATCCCATATGTTCTGATCTCACCAGGCTCAAATGACTTCATTTCCAATTTATCTATATTGGCGCTAAGCGACTGCTTAATTTTTCCTTCTAGATCTAATAAGAAAACATCTACTGGAGATTCAAAATCAATCGTACCTACTTGAGATATTTTTTCTTTTGAAGGATTGTAGAGACGCAACTCAATGCCCGTACCATCAATTGACGGTAGCAAGCTACTAATCACTACATTTTCATTATTAATCGCTAGTTTCTGATTCACAATAGTCTTTTCTAACGGTAATAAATTACTTTGGAAATACTGTAGTTGCGTTGTAAAACGATTAAGAACCTGTGTTTGATAGTATAAATTTTCTTGAGTAATACTTAAATATTTTTTTTGTAAATCCTGTGCATCAAACTTACTATCTAAAATAATACTCCCTTCAAAGGTTAATTTCCCAAGTAATTGACTATCTGGAGTTTCTAATTCACGCATATGTAAGCCAGAAGCGTCACCTGGACGTCTAATTGTATCAGGACGACCTAAGAAACCTACTCCCCTAAAGATAGTAATAGCTAAAGTCTCATAGTCATCACCAATTAATTGGAAATCTTTTGTCCCTTTTGTCAAGAAACTCCAACTTGACTCATTAGAATGGGTATTAGCAAAATGTAACATTGGACGCATACTTGTTGGTTCTTCTTTATACCCAATTTCTCGCCAGTTCTTAATATTATCATCTTCCACTGGACGTTTTATAACACCAAATGGTGTGTCAGCATAAGAGTCAGTTCCTTTAATATCTGTCATTAACATTAATCTCATACGATGATCTAAAACTTGATTATCTAAAGTCAGGTTAACATCAATTCTAGGGCTATCTGAACATAAAATTAATTCTAATTCATAGCCAACAACGGCATCTAAGCGCTGATTTTTTCTAGAGTCTAGATTATAAGGTAACTGCCACTCTCCTTTGACCAGCATTCGACTCACTAAGTTACCTTCTTCAATAATTGTTTCAGTTGCGTTACTAAAATCTAATTCTAGTAACCAATCGTGATAAGCAGGTGAATAATCATAAGTATCCCCCTCATCGCCACCATCTTCAATTTTCAAGAAATTAGTGTACCATTTCCCTAATTTTTCAGAGTATAAATTAAATTTACCCTCTTTAAATTGTAAACGATAAGCATCAGATGAAATCTCATCACTTACTTTTAGACTTTTACCAGAAGTTCTGCCTTCTGAGACTTGGACCATAATATAAGACATCGCAGGAATATCAACTTTAATAGCGACTGTTGTCACATAGTAGGATTCATCTAAACGTTCAGCTGGATTGCGACGCAATAAAGCATCATTTTCTACACGCTGCGTTACAATATCAAACTCAAGCTCTTTTCCTGATTTGTCGACTAGCTTAAACTCAGGAAGTTGTGTTGTCACTTCAAACTGACGCACTTCACTCATGTCAAATGGCAATGGATTCCAAATAAATAATTCATTCAACTGGTTTTCATTAATTGAAATACTCACTTTTCTTAATAAGTAATCCATAGTAGATTGTGCTTCTTGTAGTGCGTTGATTCCACGTTGGTAAATATCTTGGTTCGTCTTATCACTATTACAACCACCTGCACTATCATGTGCTTGCCCACGAGCAACAGTCGCCCATAAACTATCAATTAAACCTTGTTTGACAGAAATACCATAATCCCGGGCAATAATTGAAAATGGCTCTAATTGATAAGTTAACACACGCTCTAACTTATCGTATAGTTGTTTTAAATCATATCTTGATGAATAAATACCACGATGAATTTTTGAATCTGAAGGATCTATAAATTCACCAGTTAGTTCAGGTAAGCCTTTTTGTGTCTCTAATGCTTTGAAAAACTCTGGATAGTTACTCTCGATGTAGTTGATTGACTCATCACTTTCTTGATTGCCAAGTTCGATACGTTCTTTTAAGTTGAAATCAACCGCACGTTGATCCCCACCAGTTGGTAATAAGTGATGGCAACTTGGTGTTTCAGTTGATATTCTTTCAACTAATTCATCAAACTGATTATTTTCTATAAGATCAACACCTGCATAATAACCATTCTTGATGTTAGCAGTTAAAACTTTAGAGCCATCTTCACTAGACCAATAAAAGTAACGGGTCTTAGCATCTTTAGCTAAACCACGCCAAAATAAAGCATGATTTATATTAAATCCTTGATAAATCTTAGGCATATCTTGACTTTGGCCAAATGAATCTGGTAAATACCCAACTCTCATTGTGCCACCTAATTCATCAGCCTGTTTCATTCCTAAACGTAAGTTACGAACAATTGATTCTCCAGAAGTTGTCATTTCATCAATCTGAGTAAACCATGGTCCTATGAACAAGCGACCTGCTTTAACAAATTTACGAATACTCGCTTCTTTTTCAGGACAAACTGATAAATAATCTTCCAAGATTGACATTTGACCATCTAATGTATAATAATCTAATTTTTTTTCTTCCAAAGCAGTTAAGACTTCATCCATGTGGAAAATAAACTGAGCTTTTGATTCTTGCCTTGTAAAATACCATTCATAATCCCAATGTGTGTGGGCTACAGTATAAACATTTTTCATTTTCTATATTCTCCATTTCCTAGCAAGATACTTTCTGACTATTCAATTAGTACCTTAGGCTTGTAATTCTCTTTGTTGTTTTTGATTTAAAATAACGAATGGTGCATATAATATAATATCCAAAATAACTAGTACTAAAGTTAAAATAACTGGGCTAATATGGAATGCTCCTAATACCCATGAACTAATAAAGATTGGTTCATTACCAGCATTCAACACGACTAATGGGACTACCCAGCCAATTGATGTCACAACATAAGCAATCACTGCATTAATAATTGGAACTAAAATCCAAGGGATAAACATAATTGGGTTTAAAACAATTGGTAAACCGAAAATAACTGGTTCATTGATACCAAAACAGCCTGGTACTAAAGCAAGTTTAGCTACTTCTCTTTCTTTTTCACCATTTCTTGTAAAAATTAACATCGCAATAATTAAGCCAAAAGTTGCTCCTGATCCACCAATCATGGCATAAACGTTAGTCATTGTATTAGGTGAGATTGAAATTCCTTCAAAGCTTTGTGTTTCTGCAAATTTAGCAACATTTTCTAAGAATAGCGGTAACCAAAAAGCTGACACAACTCCCCAAACAATATTAAAGCCATGTAAGCCTAAGAACCATAAAATTTGTTGTAGTAAAATAACAATAATAATTGCTGGTAAACCAGTTCCTACTGTCAATAATGGCGCAATTAATACTTCTGAAATCATTTGTAATAGAGAGACGTAACCTAAACCTTGAATACCTAAACGAACTAAACCAAAAATTAATAAGACTTCACTAATTGGAATCAATGAAAAGAATGAATCAAAAACATTTTGAGGAACATTCCCTGGCATCTTAATCGTAAATTTACTTCTTGAGAAACGTGCAAATAAATCTACTGCAATCATACCTACGATGAGTGCTGTGAACATCCCTTCATAACTAAAGAATGATGTGGCAAAACCTTCTACAACATCTGCTTTTGAATCTAAGTAGTTAACATTATTCGGAATCATTACAAAATAAGCGGCAAAAGCTAACAATGTTGCAATAATAGGATTTAATTGACTATTCTTTTCATGACGTTTTAATTCAACCGCATAAGAATAGGCTGATGAAAAGACAACAATTAACGCAACAATACCTAAAGTTGCACTTCCTAAATAACCAAATAATTTTGCTGCATTATTTAAAATCACATTATCAATATTATAATTTTTAATCAATGCTTCCAACTGCATTTTAATCAGGTTTGAAAAAGAACCTACCACGGTAAATGGGATTGTTCTGACAAACGCATTTTTTACTGCTTGTAAAATCATATTTTTTTCTACCCAAGCCGAAGCTTTTAGTAATGGTTCTTGAAATCTCTCAACATTAAATTTCATAAATAACACTCCTTAATTTTTTGTAAACGTTTTTCTAACTTAATTATAGCTATTTAATTGTTTTTATAAATACCTAATTAGTAATTTGGGTTTACATATTAATTAGCACGTGATAATATGTATATACAAATAGAACGTTCGGAGGTTAACAAATTGTATAAATATAGAGAAATATATTCAGACATTAAACGTGATATTCTAACAAACCATTACCGTTCAGGGACTTTACTACCTACCCAAGAATTTTTCTCTGAGAAATATAATGTTTCTCGTATTACCCTAAAAAAATCATTAAATTTATTAGAAAATGAAGGGTTAATTTATAGTAAACAAGGTTCTGGTACATATGTTAGATCAAAAATTGAAGCAGATGAAAGTGAACTGTTACCACTAGATTTACCAGTTGGCGCTACCTTTTCACATAAAGATCAAAATATTTCTAGTAATGTCTTATTTTTCGATGCCCGACTTCCAACAACTGAGGAACAACAAAATCTAGGTATTAGTAGCAATCAGCCTGTATACGAATTTAAGCGTATCCGTAAGATAAATTCAAAACCTTATAGTTTCGAACATGTCATCATGCCTGTCCATATTGCGCCTATCGATCAAGATATTTTAAATGGTTCCGTCTATGACTATCTTCAACAAAACGTCAATATTCAATTGCTAGATGCACGTAGAATCATCTATGCTCAAAACGCTACCGAAGAACTAAACCAAGTTTTACATGTACCAAAAGACTCTCCTATTTTAGTCATTGAGCAAACTGGTTATGACCAGAAAGGACGTGCGTTTGAATTTTCAAAATCTTACTTTATTAGCAATCAAAGTAAATTTGTTTTAGATGTTCATATTAATAAAGAGCGCAGATAAACTATCAAACTAAATTAAAAAGCATTGCCTCAAAGGGCAATGCTTTTTAATTTAGTTCTTTTGGAATTTCAGTCGAGTCTTCCTCATATAAATTAGACACGTTACGATACCATTCAAATATGTGTGTAATCAATACTTTTAAAGCGGCATATCCTGGTATTCCCAACACAACGCCGACAAGTCCAAATAATTTTCCCGCAGTTAACAATACAAATATGATAGTGACTGGGTGAATCTTTAATTGGCTACCTAACACTAAGGGTGAGACAAAGCGTCCTTCTATAACTTGTTCTAAAGAAAAGACAATAATAACTTTAACTAACATCGTTGGGCCACTAACCAAGGCCAGTAATAAAGCTGGAATCATAGCCATGGCAGAACCAATATAAGGTACTAAATTTAGAAATCCAGCTAAGATCCCTAATGTTACACTATAATCTAAACCAATAATACTAAATCCTATGATAAACATAATCGCAACCGACAGTGCGACAGTTAATTGTCCTCTAATGTATTGAGACACTTGATTATTAACATCTATCAAAACTTTTTTAGTTGGTTTACGTGCCTTGGTAGGCAAGACTTTAATAAAGTGTTCTGTCATACCTTTTCCATCTTTTAATAAGTAAAATAAAATAAACGGGGTTGTAAAGATGGTGACCATGACATTGGCAACCGTTCCAATAATATTTCCAATACCTTGAAAAGTATTTTTGGATAGACCTTTGACCATATTACCAACACTTTCAAAAATATTATCGGTAATTTGTTCTAACTGATCAGCATACTGACTAAAAAAAGGATGACTAATAATTTCACCTGTCTTTTCTTCAATTATCTTCCAATAACTCGGCCAGTTATTAATGAAACTCAGGGTTTGCTCTTGAATTTTAGGAATCAAAATAATAATTCCCCATGCCATTAGCGCAACAATCCCAATAAAAATAATCGTAATTCCCATCACACGTGACAAGCCTTTTTTCTCGAGACGATTGACTAACGGATTTAAAAAATAATACATCAGACCGGCAAACATAATAGGAAAGCCTATAATTCCTAAAAATTCACCTAATGGTGCCAGTAAATAAGATATTTTACTAAAAATTAAGATATTTAACAAAATTAACAGAACTATTAACAGACCTGTGACTACCTGATTATTCAAAAACCACTTCCAAAACCACGATAATTTTGTTGGTATTTTCTCTTTATTATCCATAGCTACCCCCTACTTTTAATAATAGCTAATAACCGAGCCTTCGACTAACGAAGGCATACTTACTGGTGACAAATAAACGGCACTACTTAAAACTTCATTAGCTACTGGAACCTCATCAAATATCATTGTAATATGACCAATTGTATTGAGTTGTTTAGTTGCCAGACTCCCTACTTGTGTTATTTCGTAATCATTATTATCGATACTAATAATACCACCTTTTTTCAACTCAACCGTGTCTGAGTTTTCTGAAAATTCTTGAATCACTGATACTTTTTTTAACTCGATGGTCGCTTCATCATTAAAAAAAATAATCATTCGATCATTTTTATCAATAGCCTGCTCACCAATTTGTTTTACAATCGCTTTTTTCATTCTTATACTCCAATCTTTCTTTTAAATATAAATTAATTGTATCATACTTGTTAAAAATTACCTTCTCTGAACCTATCCTACGGACTAATTTTGTTATTTCTTATAAAATAAATAACTTTTTATTCCTCCGAATGAGTTAGTATTTTTTATTTTATGCTATACTATTTATTATAATGAATTGAAAGGATGGTTATTATGTTAGAAAAAATTATCTTAGGAACGTATACTAAAAGAGAGAGTCAAGGTATTTATGAAATAACGCTCGATTCTAGTAATGGAAAATTAACAAATTTAACTCATACAATCACTGCTACTAATCCAACTTTTGTAGGCCGAGCAATTAATAACTGTTTATATACTGTTGGCACCATTGAAGGTAAAGGTGGTATGTTAGCCTACAAACCAACAGAGGACATGCACTACGATTTATTAAATGCTGTAACGGATGATGGTGCTTCTCCTTGTTACGTTGGAATTGATAATGATCGTCAGCTCGTTTTTGGTGCTAACTATCATAAAGGACAAGTAACCAGCTATAAAATAAATTCTGATGGGTCGATTACTTTAGCCGATACCGTGCAACACATCGGTCAAGGACCTCATGAAAATCAAACAAGTGCCCATGCACATTACGCTGACCTGACACCTGATAAGCGTTTAGTGGCCTGTGATTTGGGAACTGATACCGTTTATACTTATGACGTCACACTTGATGGAAAATTAACCGAAATAGCAACATTCAAAGCGACTCCTGGAACAGGACCACGTCACTTAGTTTTCCATCCAACTAATCAAGTAGCCTATTTATTTGGAGAATTAGCTAACACTGTGACTGTTCTTTCATATGACGTACAAACTGGTACCTTTACAGAAAAACAAACACTCTCTACCTTACCAACTGATTTTAAAGGCTTTAGTGGTGGTGCAGCTATTCGTATTTCAAATGATGGTCGCTTTGTTTATGTCTCTAATCGTGGTCATAATTCTATCGCTGTTTTTGAAACAAAAAATGAAGGAAATACTTTAGAATTAATTCAATTAATTTCTTCTGAAGGTGATTTTCCTCGTGATTTTGATTTAAATAAAACAGAAGAATTTTTAATTGTGTCACATCAAAATTCTGATAACTTAACAGTCTTCACGCGTAATGCTAAAACTGGCTGTTTAGAACTAAAAGAAAAAGATATTTATGCACCTGAATGTGTCTGCACTTATTTTGTAAACTAAAAACTAAAAAAGCCATTCCTTATAAGGAATGGCTTTTTTATATCATCATAATCAATTAGTGTAAAATATGACCTTCTTTTAACTTATCATTTAGCCCTTTGAAGAAACCTTTTACTTTAGGGAATAAGAAGAACCCTATTGCAAAGAAACCAATTCCTATCAAGATTAAAATAATCAGTGCTTTACTTGTATTTGGCCAATAAATACCACCAACTGGTTCACGCAATAAATTAACCGCATGGGTAAATGGTAGCAACGGATTAATAAATTGGAAGAACTTACCTGACATCTCAATTGGGTAGTTACCACCACCACCTGAAATCGATAGTACCAAAATAATAACCGCTGCCCCTTTACCAAGGTTACCAGCTAAAGAGACTAGCACATAAACCATTGTCATAAAGACTAGTCCTACTAAAAGAGCAAACGTCACAGTATAGACTGGATTCACTGCATAAATTCCTAATAACCATAAGTTACCTAAACTAACTATTAAGGCTTGGAAAAATGCGACAACTAGGAACGTTGCCATTCTTGCTAAAAATTGTTGACGCATTGAATATTTTTTCTTAGCACGCTCTGATAAATGGAAATCAGTCGTTGCAATACTTGAAAATAAAACAGCCCCTACCCATAAACACAATGCTGTATAAAATGGGGAACTTGCAGAACCATTATTAGGTACAGGATAAACGTTTTTCTGATCGATCTTAACAGGATTAGCGATAAAATCACTTTCTGCTTTGGCATCAGCTTTTAAAACTTTAATAACCTCTTTTAAGTCGATCTCTTTCTTACCTTTTCGAATAAAATCGGCAGCTTTATGAATTCCTTTACGCATATTAGGCCAATCATTTTCAATCATTTTAGTTGCTGTCGTCAATGCTTCTTCGACTTCTGGAAACTTATCATTAGCTACTTTTAAGGTTTTTGTTAAATCATTTTCTAATTTAGGTAAGTCTGATTTTACAAAATCGGCAGCTTTATCTAATTTTTTCTCCAGCTCAGGAAGATCATGCTCATAAACATCGGCAGCTTTATTAATACCACCTACAATAGTTGACATATTACCATTCAAAATTTCATTAGCCGAATGGATTTCATTCTTGACATCTGGCAACTCTTTTTGATATTTTTCTAACATCTCTATTGCTTGTGTAATGGTTTTACTTGTATTATCTAATAACGTATCTAATTGTCCTACCATATCTTCATCAACAATTTTATTCGTGATTTTTTCTGCAGAGCCTAATGTATCTTGAACGCCATCAATAATACTTGAGATTTCTTTTTGCATAGATGACGGGTCAATACTATCTACCCCAGTTGAAATATCTGCTGCAAGATCGCTAATATCAGCCAAACGATTGGCTAATTCATCTGTAGACAATCTATCGATATTATTAGTTACATCATTATTACGATTTTCTAACAGCATCAAAGTTGATTGAATATCTGACAAGCGATTAATCATTGGTGATAAATTATTACGTCCAGACCACTGTTCTAACGCATCCATCGTACTTACTGTTGATTCAATAACTTCTGTCATACGATGAGTGCTCATGCTCATTGTATTTAATACTTTGGCAATACTAGCTTTTTTCTCATCAATTGCTTGATCATCGCTTAAGATATTTGCCAAATTACGATTGGCTTCACTGATGTCATGAGAAACTAAAGTAACAATTGTTAAACCAGATCCTATTCCTGAAGCTACTTCTGGTAAGGCATCATTAATTTTAGATGCGCTTGCTGAAATTTCTGGTACTACTTCATTAGCTGTTTTAGCCATATTTTCAACTTCTGGCAAGACTTCTTGCGCTTGTTGGATAACATCTAATCCGCGATTAGCTTCCGTAATCGCACTATCCATAATTTCAACTACTTGGTCAAAATCCTCATCAACCATAGCAATTTGTTTCCCTGCATTTTCAATTTCAGGAATTTTATTTTTTAAATCTAACACAACTTTACCTGATTCTTTCAATTCAGGTACTCTTTTATTAAGATCAACAATTTTGTCGCCCATCTTATTTAATTCAGGCATATAATCAATAAATTCATTTGCTTTAGCTAATTTATCTTTATATTCAGGCATATTTTTATTCACTTCGATTAATTCCTTAGTATAGTCATCAATCTTATCGAGATTGTCATCTAGTTCTAACACTTTACCTGAAACCTTATTAATACTTGCTAAATTACTATCTAAATCGTATCCAACTTCATTAAATGTTTTTAAAAGTGTATCACTAACCGTTTCTACAAATTGTGTACTAATCGTATCTTTGATTGCCCCAGCACCTTTATCGGTAATCTTTGGCGCAATAGCATTTATTTTTTGATTGACACTATACTTGATTTCTGGTTTTTTAATATCACCATTAACAAAACTTGTTAAATTAGCTGAGAAATTTTGTGGTAGGTAGATTCCACCATAGTATTTCCCACTTTGAACCCCTTTATCCAGTTCTTTTTTTGAATCAACAAAACGCCAACCTACCGTTTTATTTTTTTTCAAATTTTTAATAATTTTATCACCAATATTTATCTCTTTATCCATCACATCAACTGTTTTATCATCTGAATACACGGCGATAGAAATATCTTTCGTATTAGCATAAGGATCCCATAAAGCAGCAATATTGAACCACGCATACAAAGATGGAATAATCATTAAAGCAATAATTAGTAAAAATGTTAAAGGATTCTTAAAAATACGTTGCCAGTCAAGTTTAAATAACTCCCAAGTATTTTTTATACTATTTTTCATTCTTGGTTCCTCATCTTTCATTAAATCTCATTCCAATTCTTTTCAGGAATTGTTGTTTCATTTTCGAAAACTTGTTTGACTACCTCTTTTATTGACGTATTACGTAATTTATCTTCCCAAGCACGGTCTGCTTCAGAAAAATAAGCAGCTACTATATTATGCCCATTTTGAGCAATTTCGTCAAATTCTGAAAACGCTCGTTGAAACACTCCCATATTAGGAAATGTTTCGAGTGGCCCTTCAATCGCCTCAACAATTTCTAGTAGTGAAATATTTTCGATTTCTTTTTCTAAGTAAAAACCACCATTATTTCCTGAGACACCACCTATCAATTTTGAGACAACTAATTTTCTCAAGAGTTTCTTAACATATGAAGGTGAAACTGATAATTTCATATAGATAGATTCTGATGAGACAGGTACCTCTCTTTTTTGAATTGACAAAATCGCCATAATGGCTAAAGCTTGCTCTGTCGCATTTGTTAAACGCATAATGTCACTCCCACTTTCTCTACTTCAAGAGTCCATTATAGACTTTCTTTATCTCTAACGCAAGTTATTTACTATTACTTTTGTTATTTTAACAGTTTTTTTTCAATAAAAAAAGCGTTAATCCTGTAGGATTAACGCTAAAAGAATGAGCTAATTAAGCTTTTCCTTTTGAACCGAACCATTCGATTCTTTCTTTAACTAATTCAACAACTGCATCAGTTCCTGGTGCTAATAATTTACGAGGGTCAAAACCTTTTCCTTCAAGATCTTTTCCTTCTTCAATATATTTACGAGTCGCTGCTGCGAATACTTCTTGACATTCAGTGTTTACATTAATTTTTGAAACACCTAATGAGATAGCTTTTTGTACTTGATCTAATGGGATACCTGATCCACCATGTAATACTAGAGGTTTACCATCTGTCACATCAGCAATATTGCTCAATGTTTCAAAACTTAAACCAGTCCAGTTTTCAGGATATGAACCATGAATGTTACCAATACCTGCTGCTAAGAAGTCAATACCAGTATCTGACATTTGTTTACACTCAGCTGGATCTGCTAATTCACCAGAGCCGATGATACCATCTTCTTCTCCACCGATACTTCCAACTTCACACTCAACTGAAACACCTTTATCATGAGCAATTCTTACAACTTCTTTTGCTTTTTCTAAGTTTTCTTCAAATGGTAAATGAGAACCATCGAACATAACTGAAGTGTAACCTAATTCGATACATTTTAAAGCATCTTCATATTCACCATGATCTAAATGTAAAGCAACAGGAACTGTAATTCCCATTGAATCAATTAAATCTTCAACCATGTGTACACACATTTGGTAGCCGCCCATATATTTAGCTGCGCCCATAGATGTTTGAATCATAACAGGAGATTTTGACTCTTCTGCACCTTTTAAGATTGCTTTAGTCCACTCTAAGTTGTTTGTGTTAAAAGCCCCTACTGCGTATTTGCCTTCACGTGCTTGTTTTAACATTTCTGCTGCTGATACTAATGCCATTGATAATTCCTCCTATTTATGGAAAACATATTTGCTAAGTAATAACTTAGCTGACGCCCTTATTTTATCAGAAATAACAGTACATTTCTACCTAAAACATGAAAAATATTCATCTATTTGAAAAATCTTTCACATTTCCATGATATTTCCGCTTATTCAACTTCATTTTTCCTCCCTTTTTACAAAAAAACTTACTAAACATTGTTTAGTAAGTTACTTGATGCTCTTCAAATAAGTCAATGCATCCTCCGCTGTTTTAACCGGTATGATTTTCATCTTGCTCTTAATTTTTTGTGCTGCCTCTTTTGCTTCCTCATAATTAGTTTGAACGTCTGGGTATACTTTTTTAGTTTCTTCATCTATTTCATCATTTGGAGCAAAAAAGACAGTTGCCCCAGCCTTATCAGCAGCGACTACCTTCTTATCAATTCCACCAATTGGACCAACTGTACCGTCACTCATAATAGTTCCAGTTCCTGCTATATCTCTACCTTTGCGAAGGTCTTGATCTTCCAGCAATTGATAAAGAGACAACGTAAACATTAAACCAGCTGAAGGCCCTCCAATATCGTCCACATTAATTTCCAAATCTTGTTTAGTCTTTAAAGAGGTCTGTTCCGTTAAAGTTACTCCAATTCCAACTTTTTTGGCATCAGGTAAATCAATAATCTTACCTTCCGCTTTTTCTTTATTGCCATCACGGAAAAAATGTATGGTAATACGTTGTCCTAATTTTTGTTTTTTTATATAGTTCATAAAATCATCAGTTTTTTTAAACTTCTTATCATTTACTTGATAAAGGATATCCCCTGGTTCTAACTTGTCATAAAAATCTGACTGCTCTTGAACTGTCATAACATAAGCACCATCATAACTTATTTTATATGGTTTTTTAGCCAAGTCTAGCGCAACTTTTTTAGCCATATTGGTAGAAGAGGTCATTTCATAATTACTTAGTTGATCATATTCGTCATCTGTACTATCTCCCATCAACTCATCCTGACTAATAATATCTTGGAATGAAGACAGTTTTGCTGTTGCTAAACTGGCTAATGTCCCTCTTTGAATTCCCACCGTTGTTAGCATAAAAGAACCTGGTTGTTTATCACGTTTACCATCCACTGTTACAAAATTTTTAGTATCTTCAGCCGATCCTGGCATTTCAATATAATAAGGTAATGGGACTAATACACTTAAAATTGCTAGTAGGCTAATCCCTATTAAAATAGAATATTTAATTAAGTCACGACGATGTTTAGACTGATACTTCTTTGCCATGTTTACGTCCTTCTTTCTATACTGAACTAGTTACTTTTCAATTTTTTTAGCATTGCGTCTTTTACATTCTGGGGTACAAAAGCGCTGATATCCCCATCAAACTTAGCAATTTCTTTAATAATACTCGAACTGATATTACTATATTCATCATCCGCTAGTAGGAAAATAGTCTCAATATTACTATTTAATTTTTTATTCATAGAAGCAATATTTTTTTCATACTCATAATCTGTCATATTTCTTATGCCACGAATTAAAAATTTAGCTCCCAGTTCACTTGCAATATCGACTGTTAAACCAGCTTTTTGATTAATAACAGACACCTTTGGCAGTGCCTTAGTAGACTCTTCAATCAGTGTAACTTTTTCTTCGGCAGTAAATAAGCCCTGTTTCGTTGTATTAGTCAAAACACCAATAATAACTTCATCAAACAATTCAGATGCTCGTTCGACTGTATTGAGATGACCATTTGTAAAAGGGTCGAAACTTCCTGGAAATAAAGCGATTTTTTTTATCACTATTCTTCAGTCCTTTCATAAATAACCACTTCTGTTCCACCATAATTTTGGCGACGGCGACATACGAACTCTCCGATACTATCTGTTAATTTAACAGATCTATCTGTCTCGCAAACAATCAGTGCCTCTCCAGATAATAAACCTAATTCATCCATTTTTATCACTTGCTCATTAATCTTTTGTTGGGCATACGGTGGGTCTAAAAATAAATAATCAAATACTTCACCTGCATTAGCTAATTGTAAGATAACACGATCAGCGTCCCCTTTGATTACTTTAAATTTGTGACTTTCTTTTGTTAGCTCTATATTTTCCTTTATAACATTTAACGCTTGATAATTTTTGTCAACACAAACTGCAAGCTCACACCCTCTCGAAACAGCCTCAATTGCCAAAGAACCACTTCCAGCAAATAAATCTAATACTTTTCCACCATCAAAATATGGCCCTATCATATTAAAAATTGACTCTTTTACTTTATCTGTTGTTGGTCTTGTATTATCACCTGGCAATGACTTTAAACGTCTTCCTCCATATTCACCTGAAATAATTCTCATACTAGACACGTCCCTTCTTATTAACTTTCCTTGTTTTACTTCAAAATAAAAAAGCATGTATAAAGTCTGACTAGCTAGTTCAGACTTTACTCACCAACATGCTTAATCTGTCTCAATCAACGTTATCTTTGTTGACTTTTCAATGACATCAAAGCCATCATCATCTTGTAATAAAGCTTCTTTTGACCCAACCCGTTCACCAAAATCCATTTCAATATTTGGTCGATAAGAAGGCTCTACTTCTCGAACGAAGTGTAATTTTTCAAGTGCTAATTGATTTTTTTCGATATTATCTTCATCCATATATATCACTATATATTTCATTTTTCTTGAAACATACGCAATTGTACCAAATTTTTTTAATGTTTTTAACTGTCTTAAACTGTAAACCCAGACAATTAATGATCTTCGCTTAGTTATTTCAAACTTAGGTTGTGTTTCAACTGAGTTATCCAACATGGCAGTTACCACCGCATCCTTTCTGAGCAAATTCAAAGAACGGGTTACCCGCCTCAATTTTAATATTACTAGAGATTGATTGTGCTATTTCATAAGTCACTAAATCCAAACTTTCCTGAACATCTCGCTCATAAATTCTAAATTCAACAATATTATTATCCATATCTAACTGGCGTTTAGTTGCTCTTAACGCTCGTCTTTTCTCCTTGTAGTCAGGTGCATATTGCCCATAAGCTTCAATTTTTTCAAAAGATTCTTTTGCACGGCTAAAATCTTTCACATGTTCTTGAGTTATTTTAGATGTTTCTATTAATTGACGACTTTTAAGATAGCCTCTAGTAGGAGAACTTGCCAATAAACAGTCACACAACCGATCGATACTATCTTCTAATTCAAATATCTCTTCTGTATATAACATTTGATCAGCTCCTTTTTTATCCTCAATTAATAATAAAGTATTTTATCTCACCTAGCAAGCCTAGCCTATTCGTCATTCCTAACACTAGTCTCTGATTCTAGTGAAGATTCTAACGGATATTTCTCAGAACTACTATCATTAGCCTCTTCTATAAGCTGATCATTTCCATCTTGGATCGCTCTCTCATCAAATTTTTCATGATTCTGTAACTCATCTTCAGGTTGAACCTGCGTCAGTCCTGCTGATGAGGTAGTTGTTGTCAGCTCATCACTTCTTAACAGTGACTCATCTTCCTCGTTCTCTTCTTTATTTGTCGTAATACTCGGATTTTTTTGAACCTCTCTACTACTATTTTCACTAAACTCACTTGTTTCTCTTGTCTCACTTGTTTCATTTACATTTTTTAACTTAAGAAGTGCTTCTGGATGGGAAGATTCCGTTGTTACCTTATTTGAGACAATGAACAACACAACGCCTTCAGCACACGCAACCCCGATCTCTTTGCTACTACCATCAATAATGTTAGTTTCAATCATGCCAGTTCCGTATAAAGTCATCACTAAAAATGGTATATCACTACTTGGTGCTACTAAATAACCCTTTACTACTTTAGAATTTAAGCTTGACAATTCTAATAAGCGAGTCATTTCAGCCTTATTTAAGACTTGCAGGTCCCTTACGCCTCTAACTTTTTGCCGATCATCCCATTCTTTTTTCGATTCTCGATTGGGAAAAATAGTCGATTTTTCGTTTAAAAATGTTTGTAATGTTGTACTAGCCACATCCATTAAGGTTGATGTATAGTGAATTTTACTCTCTTTACTTTGATCTAAAATAGCTAGTAAAGATTGGAGTTGAAGTTGATTATTTTTATCAATATGGGCTTGCTCTACTTTAGGCTGGTACTCTATTAATTTACTCAACTCTCCCTCAACTTGATAGGGTTTCAAATCTAATAACATCTCTTTATCTAAATAACGAACACCAATTAATTTTCCATTTTTTTGATTAAAATGTAAGATTGCAAACGCACCATTATCAAAAGCAACGAGAGGACGATAGTTCATATCATCCTCCGTTAACTCTAAACTGTACTCGGTCTTATTATACGTAATATCAAAATTCGAATAAATAGTCGTTAACGCTGCAACATCAGTCAATGACATACCGAGTTCAAAAGGGGCTATTTCAAAATCTTTTCCCAACACAAAGATAGATTTAATACGATTGGCTGTTACTTCTATCTGTAAATAATCATGAACCTCATCCCCTAAAATCCACCACTGACCACCAAAATTATTATCTTGGATATCTAATGGTTCACCATAAACTTTTGTCAACTCACTTGCATTTTGACCAATATACTTGGCAAAACCAGTCGCGGCTAATTTACCATAAGGAAAAGCTTTATGCTTAGCTACACTAGCTTCTTTCTTTTCGACTTTTACAACCTCTTCTTGATTTGACTTTGGCGCTGAATAGATAGGTACAAGATACGCTACAATCAAACACAGCATCACTAGTAAGATAAATTGACCGAAACGTTTCACTGTCCCACCCCTTTCTTCTTAAACAAATTTCATTTTGATTAGTAAGTCACCTGATAAAATACTCTCTCCAGACTCAACATGAATAGAATGAATAATACCATCAAAGGGGGCTTGAATCATGGTCTCCATCTTCATAGCTTCTGTTATTAGTAACGGCTGGCCTTTCGTAACGTGTTGACCTTTGCCCACTAATACGTCTAATACAGAACCAGACATTGTCGCTCCAATATGTTCTTTTTTACTTGGTTCAGCTTTTTCTTTAACCATCACGACTGACTTAATATTGTTATCCTTAACTAAAATTTCACGGCGTTGACCATTAAAGGTAAAGAATAAAATACGTTGTCCTTCAAGATTAGGTTCTCCAATTTGATCCAAAGTAATAATTAACGTTTTTCCTTTTTCAATAGCTAGATGAATCGTTTCGTTTTGTCTCATTCCATAGAAGAAAGTTGGGGTATCTAATAACGTCACATCACCAAAATCTTGATGTAATTTTTGATAATCAATAAACACTTGCGGGTACATTAAATAACTTAATACTTCTTCCTCTTTTGGTTCATAACCAATAATAGCTTCTAATTCACTTTTTACTGTTACAAAATCAACTGGTTTTGCCAAGCTACCAGGTCGAACCTCGATTGAATTTTTCCCATTTAAAATAATTTGTTTTAATTTTTCTGGGAAACCTCCTGTCGGCTGGCCTAAGTCACCTTTAAATAAACTAACAACTGATTCTGGGAAATTCAATTCTTTCCCTTTTTTATAAATATCAGCTTCTTTCAGCTTATTTTGAACCATAAATAATGCCATATCTCCTACAACTTTAGATGACGGTGTAACTTTAACGATATCCCCAAACATTTGATTGACAGTCGCATACATTTTTTTGACTTCATCCCACTGTTCGCCTAGCCCAACAGCTTTAGCTTGTTGTTGTAGATTAGAATATTGGCCACCAGGCATCTCATGTTCATATACTTCGGTTTGAGGCGCACTCACTCCATTTTCAAAAGGATGGTAATAAGCTCGAACACTTTCCCAATAGTGATTAATTTGTTGGACATTTTCTATCGTCAAGTTAGGTGTTCTCTCACCGTTCACCAAGGCATAATATAAACTACTTAAGCTAGGTTGACTTGTCGCACTACTCATCGAACTCGTTGCCACATCCACAATATCGACACCAGCTTTGGTAGCTGCTGAGTAGGTAATAATACCATTACCACTAGTATCATGAGTATGTAAATGTATTGGCAATGATACGGTATCTTTTAATTCACTAATTAAGCGATAGGCCGCTTGAGGTTTAAGCAGACCTGCCATATCTTTAATCCCTATAATGTGTGCACCCATTTTCTCTAGTTCAAGAGCCATTTCCTTATAGTAAGTTAAATCATATTTAGGGCGTGATTTATCCATAATATCACCCGTATAACAAATAGCTGCTTCAGCTATTTTACCCGTATCTCGCACATATTGAATACTTTTTTCCATCTGTGGTAACCAATTTAGACTATCAAAAATCCGGAAAACATCAATTCCTTGTGCCGCTGATTCCTTAATAAAGGCCTCAATTACATTATCAGGATAGTTTTGATACCCTACTGCATTTGATCCTCTAAAAAGCATTTGGAATAAAGTATTGGGCATCGCTTCTCGCAATACTCTCAAACGTTCCCAAGGATCTTCTTTTAAGAAGCGGTAGGACACATCAAAAGTTGCTCCCCCCCACATTTCACTTGAAAATAATTCTGGCATTGCTTCTTCAGTCGAACGTGCTATTTTTTCAAGATCAGTCGTTCTTACACGAGTTGCTAATAGACTTTGATGCGCATCTCTAAACGTCGTGTCTGTCAATAGAACTTCTTCTTGCTTATTGATCCAATCCACGACAGCATCTGGTCCTTGACTATCTAAAATATTTTTGGCTGTTGTCAGTTCTTTTGTAATAATTTTTTTAGGTAAACGTGGTGTCTCAAAGAAACGTTTTGTTTCCTTTTCGATACCAGGGAAACCATTGACTGTTACTTCTCCAATATATTTTAACGTTTTATTTCCTCTATCACGCAATAAAGGAAAATCAAATAATTCAGGTGTGTTATCAATAAACGTTGTCGTTACTTCACCTGACTTAAATGTTGGATGGTTGATTACTTTTTCTAAAAAGGCTACATTCGTCTTGACCCCTCTAATTCTAA
Source organism: Vagococcus intermedius (assembly GCF_029144185.1). Classification (NCBI taxonomy): domain Bacteria; kingdom Bacillati; phylum Bacillota; class Bacilli; order Lactobacillales; family Enterococcaceae; genus Vagococcus; species Vagococcus intermedius. The sequence continues at coordinate 1,689,710 of NZ_CP110232.1, forward strand.
ATTCTTTCAGGGCACGGCGCATTCGGTTGATACTTTTTTCAAAATCTGTTCCAAAAGTACATACTTTAACAAGTAAAGAATCAAAGTGAGGCGTAATTTGTGACCCGACATAGACATTTCCCATATCTAGACGAACACCTAACCCCCCCGGTGAGCGATATGTATCAATCACCCCAGTATCTGGCATAAAATCATTTAATGGGTCCTCAGTTGTAATACGACACTGAATAGCAGCTCCTTTTAAATGCAACTCGTCTTGTTTAGGAATACCAATTTCTGTATGTAAATTTTTACCTTGAGCAATTAATAACTGACTCACAACGATATCTATATCCGTTACAAGTTCTGTAATTGTGTGTTCTACTTGAACACGTGGATTGACCTCAATAAAATAAAAATTATCTCCTTCTACTAAAAATTCAACTGTTCCAGCATTAACGTAGCCAACATGATTCATTAATTGGACTGCAGCTTCACAAATTTCTGATCTAAATGATGGCGTTAAAGAAATACTTGGTGCAACTTCTACGACTTTCTGATGACGACGCTGAACCGAACAGTCACGTTCAAATAGATGGACAATATTCCCTTGTCTATCTCCTAAAATTTGGACTTCAATATGCTTAGGATTAGAAATATATCGCTCCACATAAACCTCATCACTACCAAAAGATGCTTTCGCCTCACTTTTAGCACGATCATATCCTTCTCTAGCTTCTTTTTCGTTATGAGCTACACGCATACCACGGCCACCGCCACCTAAGGCAGCTTTAATCATAATTGGATAACCATGTTCAGTTGCAAACTCTAGGGCCTCATCAATTGAAGCGATTGGACCATCTGTACCAGGTATTGACTGAATACCTGCAGATAACGCCGCTTCTTTCGCTTTTATCTTATCACCAAACATATCAAGATGTTTTAAGTCTGGTCCAATAAAAATAATATCCTCTTCTTGACATCTCTTAGCAAATTCAAGGTTTTCAGATAATAACCCGTAACCAGGGTGAATCGCATCTACCCCTGATTCTTTTGCGATTCTTAAAATATCTTCAATATCAAGATAGGCCTCGATTGGTTTTTTTCCTTCCCCAACTAAATAAGCCTCATCTGCTTTGAAACGATGCATCGAATCTTCATCTTCTAATGCATAAATCCCCACAGCTCTAATATCTAACTCCGTACATGCTCTAAATATACGAATGGCGATTTCCCCACGATTTGCTACCAATACTTTTTTCAAAGCTAACCCCACCTTTTCAAAATTATGACTATCTAATCCCTAATTTTCAACCTGTTGGCGATCAACCATCGGAATAATTTCCGCTTTTGGTTGTAGATCCCCCTCATAATGACGACGTAACTCATTTGCACGAATATTTAAAACAAATCCTATCCCTATCGACAAAGTCAACAAACTTGAGCCACCCTGACTTAAAAATGGGAAAGTAACTCCTGTCAGTGGAATTAAACCAGTAATCCCTCCAACATTGACAAAAGTTTGAATCAACATCATGCCACCGATCCCAATACACATCAATGAATTGAATGCTGTAGTCGCTTGAATACCAATCCAAATAATTCTTAAAATTAAAAATAACAATAATAATAATAGACCTATACCTACAATTAAGCCTAATTCTTCCAAAATAATTGAAAACATAAAGTCAGAATGTGCCTCAGGTAAGAATCCTTTTTTCTGAACACTATTTCCTAAACCTTTTCCAAACCAACCACCACGATAAATAGCATAATAAGAATTTACCATTTGGTGACCTAAATCATAAGGGTCCAAGAAAGGGTCTTTGTAACTTGCAAAGCGACCATATACATGTGTAAAACTACTTGGATACATTGATTGTGGAATTTTACTGACTACCCAAACACCGATGTAACCAAATACACCTAACCCACCAATGAATAAGACTGAATAAAGAAATCTCAAGCCACTAGCTAAAATTAATACCGCTGCTATCAAGAAAAGAATAACTGCTCCACCTGTATCCGGCTGGATCAATACCAAACAAATTAAGAACCCAACTAAAAATAAGGGGCCTAAGGCCGCTTTTTTAAAATTATCTTTAATGATATCTTGCCTTCTAGCAAAAATGTAAGCTAAGTACCAAACAATCATTATTTTTAAAAATTCAGCCGGCTGAATATTACCTAGAGGTCCAAATTTTAACCAACCCCTGGCACCATTCACTTCTGCACCTAGTGGTGTAAAACGAGTTAAAAATAACATAATTGAGATAATCCCTATACCGGTCATAATTAATCGTTTGTTTTGAAATAACTCTGTTTTCATCTTATATAAGACAATAATCAGAACAAAACTAATCACTAAAAAGACTGACTCTTTTAAAGCATCCGACCACGGTGCCCGAGGAGGGATAGAATTCATCAACCGATATGAACTCGCACTGTAAGCCATAATAATCCCTAATACAGCTAGTATTAAATATGGTATTAAAATACCATAATCTAAATAAATAATTTTCTTTGCTTTTTTACCCAAGACTAACGTTCCTCCTGCTTTTCACTACCGTCTTGCTGTTTTTCATAAACATCGCTATAAACTAAATTTAACTTATGTTCCAAATCAGCTAAAATTTTGTGCCCTTCTGAGCTAGTTATTATATTTAAACGAACGGCATACTCTACTTGTTTAGAAAATCCATACATTTGTGTATCAACCACTTCTTCAAAAGCTTTACATTGGGCAATGCATAGATGATGTTGTTGATTACTTATTAGTTGTTCAATTTTTTTTGCTTCATCTTTTAAAACGTCTAAGGCAACGTCTTTAGAAATTTCTGTTTCCACAATTTTCCCTCCTACTCTAATTTATTTATTATAGCACAAATGATGTTTTTTTTTACAGCCTCATCCCCATTTTTAAAAGGAATTAAAGATGCTTTAACCTTTCTTACCAAAAGAAAAAAACTCGGAAACCAAGTTTCCGAGTTTTTTATTGTAATATTTATTTAGCAGCTGCTAAGTTTTTATTTACTTGCTCCCAATTAACAACGTTCCAGAAAGCATTGATATAATCAGGACGCACATTACTATATTTTTTATAGTAAGCATGTTCCCAAACATCTAAACCTAAGATAGGTGTTTTACCTTCTGTTAATGGTGAATCTTGGTTTGCTGTAGACATAATTTCTAATTTACCGTTGTTGATAACTAACCATGCCCAACCAGAACCGAATCGGCCAGTTGCCGCTGTTTTGAATTGATCTTTCATTGCTTCAAAACTACCAAAAGCATCTTCAATAGCTACTTTAACATCACCAGTTGGTTCGCCACCACCATTAGGCCCCATGATTTCCCAGAAGAACTTGTGGTTGGCATGACCTCCACCATTGTTTTGTACAGCTGTACGAATATCCGCTGGTACTGTTGCTAATCCAGCTACTAATTCTTCAATTGATTTTTGTCCTAATTCTGGATATTTTTCAATCGCTGCATTTAAATTTGTAACATATGTGTTATGGTGTTTATCGTGATGTAAGTGCATTGTCTCAACATCGATATGTGGTTCTAACGCATCATAAGCGTATGGTAAGTCTGGTAATGTATAAGTCATAAATAAATACCTCCAAGTTATCTCGTTTTATTTTACATCTTTACTTTATCATGTCTGAAGTTGGTTGGCAAAAAAAATGCTTACTTTTAAGAACCTGACACTTTGTTTTTTTGTTAATTAAGTAGCTCTTAATGTGCAATGATAGCCGCCTCTCTTGTATTTATTACTAAAAAAGCTTACAATTACTAGTGACCTACTGACAGAAACAAAGGAGACTATATGAGTTTATTACAATTATTTATGACAGCGTTTAAAGATCCTCGAAAATTACTTTTTGGAAAAGATAAAGGCTTTGGTAAAACTTTCTTATACCTTTTTATATTGAGTATATTTTTAATGATTCCAATTGGTCTAGAAGCATCAAAAGTCATCAAAACCTTCCAAACGGAAATCGAAACCATTGCAACAAAATTACCTGATTTTGAAGTGAAAAATAACACACTTACTACAGATAAAAAGGATACAGGCTTTATCTACCAAACTGATAGTTTTATTTTTACATTTGATCCTGAGGGGAAGCGTGATGCTAGTGCAATCCAAGGAGATTTAATTGGTAATGTTATGGGATTAGGATTATTGAAGCACGAACTAGTTTTTTCTGTAACAGACGATCATTTACTTGCGTCATTTTTACCTCGTAGCTTACTTACCTTACCATACAGTAAATTTGATAATGGTTTACTGACTAAGTCTTGGATCAGCTCACAGCTTACCAATTCAACTAAAAACATTGGCTTTATTGTAATTATTTGTCTGGTTACACTAATCCCAATCATGATTGATTTAGCATTTAATCTCTTAACAATCAGTCTACTTGCAAATATCTGGTGTCTATTAAAACAAGGTACTTTAAAATTTTCTGATACTTTTAAAATTATGATTTACTCGGCAACACTTCCTACAGTGTTAGCAACTGTCTTATCTTTCTTCTCTCTAAGTATCAGCCCCATGATGATTATTATGTTCTTAACTTTCATGATCTATATGAGAGTAGCATCACCGACATTTACCAAAACAAAATAAAAAAACTCGCTAATAGCGAGTTTTTTATTTTGCCTGATAATAATAGAATGGTTCACCCAATTTTTCATCAAAACCAACTTCTAAATCATAACCATGGAAAAACCAATCATCCAATGTTTCTGCGAAATAAATAATTTCTTGTTCGGTTGTTTTACCTAATATATCCTCACTTGGCTGTGCTATATCCATGCCTGTTGTAAAGCCACTATGAACATTAGTTGAACCACCATATTTACCAAAAAACTTAATACCAGATCCTGATGTTAGATTTAATTCTTCAATAAACCAATTCTGTGCTTGCTCGGAAACTGTTATTTTCATGAGCTATCCCACTTTCTTTTCTTAATAGCATCATTCTAGCATAAAATATGTAATTAATCGTTTTTTTTGCTTCATGCTACTTTATTAATTAAAGAATAAGAATTAGGACATTTTTTCATCCAGTCTTTCAACATCTTCATCTGCTCCGATTAATAACAAACAATCATCCTTAAATACTATTTCATCTGCCATTGGTGAAATAATTAAATGACCCTCACGACGAATTGCCACCACATTTAAGCCGAAACGTTGTCTAAAGTCAAGCTGTGCCAAGCTCTTATCAAAAAATTTTCGATTGGTTACTTTGACCTCTGCTAAAGAATATTCATCAGACAATTCCAAATAATCAAGAATATTTTTTGAAACTAAGTTATGAGCTACTTTGATTCCCATATCTCTCTCAGGATGAACAACATTGTCAGCACCAATCTTGTACAGCACCTTGGCATGATAAGAATCTTGTGCTTTAGCTGTTACATTAGGGACACCCATTTCTTTAGCCATTAAAGTAACCAAGATGCTTGCTTGAATATCTTCCCCAATAGCAACAATAACATGTTCAAAATTACGTAAACCTAAAGAACGTAAGGTCATTTCATCTTGAGCATTGGCTACTACCGCATGGGTTGCAATATTCATATATTCATTGATGCGATCCTCATCACGATCTATTGCCAAAACTTCCTGCCCTGATTCAATTAATGTTTCACATAAACTTCCACCAAAACGACCTAATCCAATAATCGCAAAATTTTGTTTCATTACTATTCTCCATTCAAAAAGTCTTTATTTAACAATCCCATGTTTAAAGGCATAAATTGCCGCCTGAGTACGATCCTCAACATCTAATTTTGATAAAATATTCGAAACATGGGTTTTAACTGTTTTTAGTGTGATAAATAAATCATCTGCGATTTCTTGATTACTCTTTCCTTCAGCGATCAATAATAAAATTTCATTTTCACGATTAGTCAAATCCTCATGTAAGACTGGTTCATTCTTACGGGTCATTCTCTCCATCATTTTCCCCGTAACCTCAGGTTCTAATACTCTTTCACCGCGATAAGAAGCTCGAATAGCATTGGCTATTTCTCCAGCTGTTGATGTTTTTAGTAAATAGCCTGCCGCACCTGCCTCAATAGCTGGATAAACTTTTTCATCATCAATAAAACTTGTCACAATAATAATTTTAGCCTCTGGCCATTCTGCCAAGATTGCTTTTGTAGATTCAATCCCATCCATCACATCCATCACTAAATCCATCAAGATAATATCAGGTCGTAATTCTAACGCCTTATGGTAGCCTATCTGACCATTTTCAGCTTCACCTACTACTTCAATATCCTCTTGAATTGATAAATAAGATGACACACCTAGCCTCACCATTTCATGATCATCAACCAATAGTACTTTAATCATTGTTTACACTCTCCTCCAATACCGGCACACGTATTTCAACACTTGTTCCCTTCCCTTTAAAACTAATAATCTTACAAGTCCCGCCCATGCTCGTCACACGCTCTTGAATATTATTTAAACCATAACTCCCAACACGAGGTACTTGGCTGTCAAATCCCACACCATCATCAATCATACGTAACATGATACTTTTATCTACCTGTTTTAAATAGACTTCTAAAGATGATGCCTTGGCATGCCTCAACGTATTTGAGAGTAATTCTTGCGCTATTCTAAAAATATGATCTTCAATACCACTGGGCAAAGTTATATCTTCAATTTCCCAAGTCAAATCAATTTGAATTTTAGTTTTTAATTCTCTTAATAATTGCTCAATCCCTTTTTGTAAGGTTTTTCCTTCTAGACTTACTGGACGTAAATGCAATAATAACGCACGCATTTCTGATTGAGACGCATTAATAATTGAACCAATCATTGTCATTTGTTTCTCTAAACTAATGGTTACCTCTTGTTTATGGGCCTCTTCTTGTAAAGCAGACATCATCATGCTAGCTGCAAATAATTGCTGACTAACAGAGTCATGAAGTTCTCTAGCTAAACGATGACGCTCAGCTTCAACAATTTGTTCTTTGGTTTCCCCATCAACCAACTCAGGTCTTGCTGCAATTTGTTGTAGCTCTGTTGACATTCTTTTTAAACTACCATGAACCTTCGTTAAATCTTTATCGATTTCATGGATATATGGATCATTTTCAGATCCTAAAATCCCTTTAAATAACAAGTTATTATCATAATTACCACTAGCAAGTAGCCGAACTTTCTCTTCAATTCTACCATATTGTGTTCGTCTCACGAAATAAACTGTTAAAAATACAATAAAACTTACTACTAAGGAAATAACTAAAACATACGCAAGCAATGGTATATGAAATATTTTAGCACGCAATAATTCCAATAACCAACGTTTTTGATGTTGAGCATAGTAACTAGCGTACAAAGTTAACAATAAGATAATATTTGTAAAGATAAAGGTATATAAAAATAGCAAGGGCCTTGTTATTTTTGATATCATATGCGAATGACCTCCACATCCCCCATCAACGTACTTGTTATAATTTTTAACCGTCGATTACTCTCATCATAATCTTCGCTGTATGCCTTAATTGATTCGTTTTTAACACGATAAAATTCACCTTCAAATTTAACATTTCCTAATAAACTTGAATGTTCTAAGACGATACCCACTCCAACTGGAACCAATACTCTTGTACGTCCAAATCCTTTACGGATTAAAATAACATTATCTGTCTTTGGCAATAAAGTATTTCCTAAATCAACAATAGTATCTCCTGATATAATGGTAAAATTAATATCGTCCCATTCATAAATATTACTCCCAATTCTTTGATTACCTATCCAAGGACGTTTAAACCGACGACCATTTTTAGGATCAGTTTCGGTTGTTTCCACCATCACCATTTGTTTTTTATGCCACGGCGCATTTTGGAAAAACGAAACGCCTGAAACCTCCACTCCTTTGAGTCCTATAAATATTACAGCAAAGACTAACATTATCCAAATAATAGGACTGCTAATCAATAAACTCAATATAATCACTACTAAGCTAACAATCATTTGAAATTGATTAAAAGATGTTCTTCGTTCTTTTTTTATCGCATAAATCAGGTTAATAATAGCTACCACTAATAATACTAATGCTGGTGGGTTTTTAAATAATTGATAACCGGCTAAAATTAATAGCAACGATTCAATGATCATAAAAAATTTCCATGAGCTCTTCATATATACACTCCTATCTGACATGTATTTTACCTTTATTTATTATACCTAGTTTGCTAATAATTAGAAAGTCACTTAAGATGGATTAATTACTACAACTTCCGACCGATTACATAAAAATAGTCCGGGACAAACGTCCCAGACTGTTTAACTTAAGCTAAATTAATTTCTATGAAATTTTAACAATCTTAACTTGCATATCTCCGCCAGGAGTGCTAATTGTTACCTCTTCATCTAATTCTTTGCCAATTAATGCTTTGGCAATCGGTGAATCATTTGAAATTTTACCTGATAGAGGATCTGCTTCTGCACTTCCAACAATCGTATATTCTTCTTGATCTCCATCGGGTAATTCAACAAACGTCACTGTGCGTCCTAACGATACTTCATTAGCGTTAACATTATTATTGTCAATGATTTGTGCAAAACGAATCATATTCTCTAAAGTAGTAATGCGCCCTTCTGTAAACGCTTGCTCATCTTTCGCTGATTCATATTCTGAATTTTCAGATAGGTCACCAAAACTACGAGCAATTTTGATACGTTCGACAATTTCTTTTCTTTTAACTGTTTTTAGTTCCTCTAACTCTTGTTCTAACTTTTCTTTACCTTCAACAGTCATTGGATATACTTTTTCTACCATGTTCCTGCTCCTTTAAAAGATACATTTTATGTAATATGAATAGCTTTTCTAGAATAATTACACTAGAAAAGCTATTCATAAAATTTATACACCAAAGGTTACCATGAGTTACTATAATTGTAAATAGCCTAACCTTCTTTTATTAACAACAATTTAATTATTCTTTGCTATCAATATACTTTTCTTTTAAAACTAAGTGTTCATCATATGTTTTGGCAAAGTAAACTTTATGAGTGCTAACATCTGCCAAGAAATATAAGTAATCATTTTTTTCTGGATTTAAAACAGCATCTATTGCCTGCTCACTTGGATTATTAAAAGGACCTGGTCCAAATCCTGTATTAACGTATAAATTGTACGGTGAGTCAACTTGAGTATCTTTAATTGACAAATGGACCTTATGCTCATCCATTGCATATAAGATAGATATGTCTGATTGCAGCGGCATCTTTTCTTTAATACGATTTAAAAAGACTTGTGCAATTTTTCGACGATCTCCCTCTTCAACCCCTTCTTTTTCAACTAATGACGCTAAAGTTAACATTTCTTGTGTTGTTAAATGACTAGCAACTAAATCAGCCTCTCTAGCCTCTATCACGTCATTTGTTTTTCCTACCATTTGAGAGACAAAATCTTTCAAATCATTCTTCTTATAGTAATTATAAGTCGCTGGGAATAAATAGCCTTCTAAACGATAACGTACATCTTTAGCATCCTTGACACTTTCTAATAATTTTGGATACTGCTCGTATAATTCATTGAAAAAAGCATCATCTTTCATCAATTTTAGAAACTCATCTTTTTTAATATCCGTGTTATCACTGACTAATTTAGCAATTTGTTTAATAGAAGATCCTTCTGGAATAGTTAATCGAGCATCAGCTAATTTAGAAGGTTCTTCTGACCCACCTTGTTTTAATAAACTACTAATATCACTCAATTTCATATTAGGGGACATTTGATAATAACCGCCTTTAAAATCAGTAATATTATTAGTTTTGACGTAGTAACTAAAGACTAAACCACTCTTAATAATTTTTTCTTTTTCAAGTATTGCCCCAATTCCCTTATTACTTGTCCCAATTGGTATTTCAATTTGCACAACTTTTTTATTATCTGGATCCAATGGTTTTAAGCCATCTTGCCAAAATTTATAAAAACTAAAACCTAATACAATCAAAATAACTACAAGGGCTAATATTACAAATGTCACAATTTTTCTAACTAATGAATTTTCTTTTTGTCTAGATGACGCACGATTTTTACTTGCTTCTTTTGCGGCCTCTTTGTCTGAATAATTTTTTTCATCTGGGTATTTATTATCGTTTTGTCCCAAAATGAAACCTCCTCACTACTTGTTTACTGCATACTTTTTCTATTATACATGAAAGATCACCAAATTAAAATTTATTTTGATTATCTTAATATAAAAGTAAAAAATAAGCGTTCATCTTTATATTTTATAATTAAAAAGAAAGTAGTAAATTAACTTTATTTGTAAAAAAAATAAAAAAGAAAGTTACTCTACTTGACAGTGAAATAACTTCCTTTTTTATTTTACTTTTATGCCAAAGCGCCCATTGGATCCCATGGTGCTAGCACTTTCGCCTCATCACCTTCGATAATTGCCTTTAATTCAGTTGATAAAAATTCTTTACGAACTACAATTTGATAAGTATACTCATCCATCCAAGCATCACTCATCACAAAGTAGCCTTTAGTCCCAACCTTATCGCCCCAACTATTTTCAACTTTCCATTTAGTAGACTTACCTTCTACAAGATCAACCCCAGTCAAGACCATAGCATGAGTCATTAGACTCTCACCAAAATCCAAACGTTCAGCTTTACTCATAGTAAAATCAACACCTAAGGTTGCATCAACATCAAATATATCTGTTGCCATAATACCAGAATCTCTAGTAGAAGATTGACCAACATCACAACCATACCAAACCGATTCTCCAGCTTTCAGTTGGGCAATCGCTAGTTCTTTAAAAGTTGCCATATCAACATTCAAATGGCGAACCTCTTTGCCTCCTACAACGTTTCCAAGCATTTCAACCGTATACACCTTATTGTAAGGTTTGTCCTCAGTAGGAGCATTTATGATGCTGACATACTCATTTAAGTCTACAGCTACAAATTTATCATAAAAACTCTTAGGAGTAAGATTTTTTTCTAAATGATACTCGCCTTCTGAGTCTCTATACTCAAAATCAAAAGTCGTTGGTGGTGTCCCTAAAGCCGTTGCCAATATACGATAAATACCAGCAAGCATATCCTCTTTAGCTTTATCTAATTCTGAGCGATTGGCATTATTGCTCACTAATTGGCGCAAAGTAATGGCATCTTTTCGCATTTTTTTATTCAAATAGCTATTAAGTTCTTTTGAAGCAGAACTACTAATAGTCTCTGGCATGATGACCTTAGGTACAATACCATATTTTTGAATCAGAGCGACTAACATATCCCACTGACCACCATCTTGTTGTGGTGTTTGTAAAAGAAAAGCAACCTTCCTACTTGTCAAATCATCAGAACCTGTTTTAATAATATTTTCATAAAAATAATTTGCTTTTTCAAATTTATCCCAGAAAAACGTATGATTTTGTGATAATTCAAAGTCTTTTAATTTGAAATTATTCGCAATTTGATGGCGAAAAGTATTTAAAGCTGCAAACATCCAACAACGTCCACTTTGCTTCTGGTTTGCTACCCCGCCTGTCTCTAAATCAATTGAAAATACTGGTGTATTTGCTATAATCGAAGATTGATTTTCAGAAGTGGCTAAAATTCCATTTTTAATAACTGCACGTTGGCTAAGCATACGTTTAGAACATGATTTGAACTCCTCGGAAAATTGCTCAATGACCTCTAGTTTTATTTCTTTACTCATTATGTCATCCCTTTCTCATACAATTTTAATACTTCTTAATTGTACTCTTTTTTTTAGGTACATGCCAATAATAACTAATAAATATTCCAATTAGTCCTTATTTCTAGAACTCTATCTTGACAAAGTTCTAGAAAGATTGTATATTTTAACTATTCATGATTAATAACATGCCACCTTAGCTCAGTAGGTAGAGCACTACCATGGTAAGGTAGGGGTCGCCGGTTCAAATCCGGCAGGTGGCTTAAAAAAAGGAGACTCTGATTAGAGTCTCCTTTTTAGCTACTTAAATAGTATCAAGCATTTATCTTTTAACTTATTCAATCATACATCAGATTACTTTCGATACTATATTGTTCATTTTCAATAAAATTCAATAAAAAAAAAACACTATATAATAGTGTCTTCTCAGCTCCGGCAGTAGGACTCGAACCTACGACATCATGATTAACAGTCATGCGCTACTACCAACTGAGCTATGCCGGAATAATATAAAAATAAACCCACTTGAGTTTAGTCTTAATAATATCTAAGCGTGGCGACGTCCTACTCTCACAGGGGGAAACCCCCAACTACCATCGGCGCTAAGAAGCTTAACTTCTGTGTTCGGCATGGGAACAGGTGTATCCTTCTTGCCATCATCACCACACTCTTAGATATTTATTAAATTGAGTAATTGCTCACTCAAAACTGGATGTTAAAGCTTAATCAAAACATTCCTTGATCCTACGTTTAAATTCTTGGTTAAGTCCTCGACCGATTAGTACTAGTCCGCTCCATACATCACTGTACTTCCACTCCTAGCCTATCTACCTGATCGTCTCTCAGGGGTCTTACTTTCCGAAGAAATGGGAAATCTCATCTTGAGGGGGGCTTCACGCTTAGATGCTTTCAGCGTTTATCCCGTCCACACGTAGCTACCCAGCAATGCCCTTGGCAGAACAACTGGTACACCAGCGGTGTGTCCATCCCGGTCCTCTCGTACTAAGGACAGCTCCTCTCAAATTTCCTACGCCCGCGACGGATAGGGACCGAACTGTCTCACGACGTTCTGAACCCAGCTCGCGTGCCGCTTTAATGGGCGAACAGCCCAACCCTTGGGACCGACTACAGCCCCAGGATGCGACGAGCCGACATCGAGGTGCCAAACCTCCCCGTCGATGTGGACTCTTGGGGGAGATAAGCCTGTTATCCCCAGGGTAGCTTTTATCCGTTGAGCGATGGCCCTTCCATGCGGAACCACCGGATCACTAAGTCCGTCTTTCGACCCTGCTCGACTTGTAGGTCTCGCAGTCAAGCTCCCTTATGCCTTTGCACTCTACGAATGATTTCCAACCATTCTGAGGGAACCTTTGAGCGCCTCCGTTACTCTTTAGGAGGCGACCGCCCCAGTCAAACTGCCCATCTGACACTGTCTCCCGCCACGATAAGTGGCGCGGGTTAGAATGGTCATAACACAAGGGTAGTATCCCACCAACGCCTCCTTCGATACTAGCGTACCGAGCTCTACGGCTCCTACCTATCCTGTACATGTGTCACAAACATTCAATATCAAACTACAGTAAAGCTCCATGGGGTCTTTCCGTCCTGTCGCGGGTAACCTGCATCTTCACAGGTACTAAAATTTCACCGAGTCTCTCGTTGAGACAGTGCCCAAATCGTTACGCCTTTCGTGCGGGTCGGAACTTACCCGACAAGGAATTTCGCTACCTTAGGACCGTTATAGTTACGGCCGCCGTTTACTGGGGCTTCAATTCTGAGCTTCGCATAAAGCTAACCCATCCTCTTAACCTTCCAGCACCGGGCAGGCGTCAGCCCCTATACGTCATCTTTCGATTTTGCAGAGACCTGTGTTTTTGATAAACAGTCGCTTGGGCCTATTCACTGCGGCTGGTCCGGAGACCAGCACCCCTTCTCCCGAAGTTACGGGGTCATTTTGCCGAGTTCCTTAACGAGAGTTCGCTCGCTCACCTTAGGCTACTCGCCTCGACTACCTGTGTCGGTTTGCGGTACGGGCAGTTGTATTCTAACTAGAAGCTTTTCTTGGCAGTGTGACATCAGAAACTTCGGTACTTTATTTCCCTCCCCATCACAACTTGTCCTTGAAGACGTAAGCATTTTACTCACATCAAGACTTGTTGCTTGGCCACACACTTCCAGTCGTGTGGATTTCTTAGCCTACTGCGTCCCTCCATTGGTCAAACAAATACTACTGGTACAGGAATATCAACCTGTTGTCCATCGCCTACGCCTATCGGCCTCGGCTTAGGTCCCGACTAACCCTGGGAGGACGAGCCTTCCCCAGGAAACCTTAGTCATACGGTGGACAGGATTCTCACCTGTCTTTCGCTACTCATACCGGCATTCTCACTTCTAAGCGCTCCAGTAGTCCTCACGATCTACCTTCGACGCCCTTAGAACGCTCTCCTACCAATGTACAAAAGTACATTCCACAGCTTCGGTAATATGTTTAGCCCCGGTACATTTTCGGCGCAGGGTCACTCGACTAGTGAGCTATTACGCACTCTTTAAATGGTGGCTGCTTCTAAGCCAACATCCTAGTTGTCTGTGCAACCCCACATCCTTTTCCACTTAACATATATTTTGGGACCTTAGCTGGTGGTCTGGGCTGTTTCCCTTTCGACTACGGATCTTATCACTCGCAGTCTGACTCCCGGATATGAATGGATGGCATTCGGAGTTTATCTGAATTCGGTAACCCGAGATGGGCCCCTAGTCCAAACAGTGGCTCTACCTCCATCATTCTTAATCCGAGGCTAGCCCTAAAGCTATTTCGGAGAGAACCAGCTATCTCCAAGTTCGATTGGAATTTCTCCGCTACCCACAGCTCATCCCCGCACTTTTCAACGTACGTGGGTTCGGTCCTCCAGTGCGTTTTACCGCACCTTCAACCTGGCCATGGGTAGATCACATGGTTTCGGGTCTACGACAACATACTCAAACGCCCTATTCAGACTCGCTTTCGCTACGGCTCCGACTCTTCATCTTAACCTCGCATGCTATCGTAACTCGCCGGTTCATTCTACAAAAGGCACGCCATCACCCATTAACGGGCTTTGACTTGTTGTAGGCACACGGTTTCAGGATCTATTTCACTCCCCTCCCGGGGTGCTTTTCACCTTTCCCTCACGGTACTGGTTCACTATCGGTCACTAGAGAGTATTTAGCCTTGCGGGATGGTCCCCGCGGATTCCGACGGAATTTCTCGTGTTCCGCCGTACTCAGGATACTCATAGGTGTGTGATCAATTTCGCCTACGGGGCTTTTACCCACTACGGCTGACCTTTCCAGGTCGATTCGACTATCCATCACAACTACCATATTTGAGTCCTACAACCCCAAGAAGCAAGCTTCTTGGTTTGGGCTCTTACCGTTTCGCTCGCCGCTACTAAGGTAATCGAATTTTCTTTCTCTTCCTGCAGGTACTTAGATGTTTCAGTTCTCTGCGTCTCACCTCATATACCTATGTATTCAGTATATGATGACAGCCTATAACAGCTGCCGGGTTTCCCCATTCGGAAATCTCTGGATCATAGCTTACTTACAGCTCCCCAAAGCATATCGGAGTTAGTCCCGTCCTTCATCGTCTTCTAGTGCCAAGGCATCCACCGTGCGCCCTTATTAACTTAACCTAATTTACTAACAATGTTGTTAGATTTTTGATTTCCACATGTAGCGATACATGCTCCATCAATCCTTTAAACAGCGTTTTGAACTTTGTTTAAAAACTCTTATGAATAGTACTAATGTACTTATCATCAACGCGGTGTTCTCGGTTTGTTTTGATTAATTATATCTTTAACTATCCAGTTTTCAATGAACAATAAGTTTGAGAGTAGACCTCTCAAAACTGAACAAAGTGACTTACCTGTAGGATTCCGTTATATTCCTTAGAAAGGAGGTGATCCAGCCGCACCTTCCGATACGGCTACCTTGTTACGACTTCACCCCAATCATCTATCCCACCTTAGGCGGCTGGCTCCAAAAGGTTACCTCACCGACTTCGGGTGTTACAAACTCTCGTGGTGTGACGGGCGGTGTGTACAAGGCCCGGGAACGTATTCACCGCGGCGTTCTGATCCGCGATTACTAGCGATTCCGGCTTCATGTAGGCGAGTTGCAGCCTACAATCCGAACTGAGAATGGCTTTAAGAGATTAGCTTGGCCTCGCGACCTTGCGACTCGTTGTACCATCCATTGTAGCACGTGTGTAGCCCAGGTCATAAGGGGCATGATGATTTGACGTCATCCCCACCTTCCTCCGGTTTATCACCGGCAGTCTCGCTAGAGTGCCCAACTTAATGATGGCAACTAACAATAGGGGTTGCGCTCGTTGCGGGACTTAACCCAACATCTCACGACACGAGCTGACGACAACCATGCACCACCTGTCACTTTGTCCCCGAAGGGAAAGCTCTATCTCTAGAGTGGTCAAAGGATGTCAAGACCTGGTAAGGTTCTTCGCGTTGCTTCGAATTAAACCACATGCTCCACCGCTTGTGCGGGCCCCCGTCAATTCCTTTGAGTTTCAGTCTTGCGACCGTACTCCCCAGGCGGAGTGCTTAATGCGTTAACTGCAGCACTGAAGGGCGGAAACCCTCCAACACTTAGCACTCATCGTTTACGGCGTGGACTACCAGGGTATCTAATCCTGTTTGCTCCCCACGCTTTCGAGCCTCAGTGTCAGTTACAGACCAGAGAGTCGCCTTCGCCACTGGTGTTCCTCCATATATCTACGCATTTCACCGCTACACATGGAATTCCACTCTCCTCTTCTGCACTCAAGTTCTCCAGTTTCCAATGACCCTCCCCGGTTGAGCCGGGGGCTTTCACATCAGACTTAAAGAACCACCTGCGCTCGCTTTACGCCCAATAAATCCGGACAACGCTTGCCACCTACGTATTACCGCGGCTGCTGGCACGTAGTTAGCCGTGGCTTTCTGGTTAGATACCGTCAAGGTGGGAACAGTTACTCTCCCACTTGTTCTTCTCTAACAACAGAGTTTTACGATCCGAAAACCTTCTTCACTCACGCGGCGTTGCTCGGTCAGACTTTCGTCCATTGCCGAAGATTCCCTACTGCTGCCTCCCGTAGGAGTCTGGGCCGTGTCTCAGTCCCAGTGTGGCCGATCACCCTCTCAGGTCGGCTACGCATCATCGTCTTGGTGAGCCATTACCTCACCAACTAACTAATGCGGCGCGGGTCCATCCTTCAGTGACACCCGAAAGCGTCTTTCATAGTTTTGCCATGCGGCAAAACCAATTATGCGGTATTAGCACCTGTTTCCAAGTGTTATCCCCCGCTGAAGGGTAGGTTACCCACGTGTTACTCACCCGTCCGCCACTCTTCTTATATGAAAGGTGCAAGCACCTTTCGAAGAAGCGTTCGACTTGCATGTATTAGGCACGCCGCCAGCGTTCGTCCTGAGCCAGGATCAAACTCTCAATAAAAGTTATGATTAAGACCGAAGTCTTTAGCTCATTAATGATTGCTAGCGAATTACTTCACTATACAGTTTTGATATAAAACTGATAAAAATTTTTGTGTTGTTATCTTACTAAAAGATAACATCCTACACGTTTGGTTCGTCTTACTTTGTTCAGTTTTCAAAGGTCTAAATCTTGTCGCTTTAGCAACTCATTTATAATATCATGTTTAGTTGTCATTGTCAACAACTTTTTGAAATATTTTTTTGAGTTGTTTCAACGAAGCCTTGCGACTTGTTTTAGCAACTTAATCATAATATCATGCTTAGTTGTTGTTGTCAACAACTTTGTGACATTCTTTTTAAAATTCTGTTACAAAAACATTTCGTTGTTGTTTTAGCAACCTAATTAGAATAACACCTAGCTGATTAACTGTCAATACTTTTTTTACTGTTATAAAAAAAGCAAACAGGTCCATGACCTATCTGCATTTATTCAAAAATTGGTACCCCTGATACATTAAATTTTGTTAGTACTTCTCTAAAAGTCTTAGGTGTTTCCCATGTAAAACCATTTCCTAATTCTTCATTTTTTTGATAGCTTATTTCATTCATTTCAAAAACAAATAATGGCATCTTCTGTTCATCAATGCTGACATTAGTTAACTCGACTAAATCGATTGAACTAACATCCATCATTGCCTCTGTTTTTAATTCTTGTAAAATACTAGCTAGACTAGTTATTTCGTCGTTCATTGATGTCGTAATAAAATCAAAATCACTTTCAGTTTTTTTTACTAAAAATTTCTTCTCGCCATTTGAACTACTTAAGATGACGGTACCAGCGACTAATTGGCAACTCAAAACTTCCACCTCTATTTTCAATGAATTTTCATAACAATACATCAAATGATAGCACATTTTCAGTAAAATATCACCCTTATTTTCCAGTTAACTCTTTCATAGACTCTTGAACCCAGACAGGTAATTGCTCTTCCAAAGTTTCAAATCCAATTTTCTTTTTTCGGTTAGTAAAATATGTTTTTCTTTTATAAGGTGAGATGGGTGCTTTGGGATCTAACGCCCTCATTGATAAACTGATTTTTTGAGAATACTCATCTATATCTATAATTTTAACTTTTACTTCATCATTCACTGCTAAAACATCTGCAATACTTTTTATAAAACCATGCTTTACCTCTGATATATGGATCAACCCTTGTGTCTTATCATCTAAAGAAATAAAAGCGCCGTAAGGTTGTACGCCAGTTACAATTCCATTAACTTCCATACCTATTCTAAATGTCATAATCTGACCCTCTCTTTCCTTCTTATTTTTTTTATTATACGCCACTTAGTCCTAAATTTCAAAAACTGCCTTTTAATATAAACAAAAACAAGAACACTCACTCGGAGTATTCTTGTTTTTGTTTATATTGTTATGACAGCAGGCTTAGTAAAAATAAATTGAATCAATACCTATTATATAATAGACATTCCTTCTATAGTACTAGTAGCTCATCTTGTCTAATAAGATTGACCGTATAAATAACTCTATTCAGCAATTTCAATAGCTTCAATTACTATGTCATATACGGGACGGTCTTGCGGTCCACGTTGTACGCTACCAATTTCATCAACAACATCCATTCCTTCAAGGACGTGTCCAAAAACAGTATGACGTGAATCCAACCATGGCGTTCCACCTTTACCATATTCAGTAATAATGTCATCAGGGAAACCTGCTTCTGTTAATTGCCCTAACATATTACTTGGCACATTTTTATTTTGAACAATAAAGAATTGGCTTCCGTTGGTATTTGGTCCAGCATTAGCCATTGATAAAGCACCACGTAAATTAAATACTTTACTTGAAAATTCATCTTCAAATGACTCTCCATAAATACTTTCTCCGCCCATACCAGTTCCTGTTGGGTCCCCACCTTGAATCATAAAGTCTGGAATAACACGATGGAAAATAACACCATCGTAATAACCTTTTTTAGCTAACCCTACAAAGTTAGCAACGGTTTTAGGGGCGATATCATCAAATAATTTGAAGCTAATATCACCTTTATTAGTCTTCATTGTTACTACTGTTCCTTCAGCTTCTTGTAAATTAAGTTGTGGATATGTCATTTTAAATTCCTCCTAGATTTTTATACTTCTATATCATACCTAAAAAGGAACAATTTTTCTATCTATTTTACTTAATAAGGCAAATTTGTGTCGTTATTCGTCTAAATATTCTATACTATGAGTCGATTCTATCTATTACTAAGGAGGAACTAACCATGTCAGAACAAGACATTTACGATATTACTATTATCGGTGGAGGCCCCGCCGGTCTTTTTGCAGCTTTCTATGCTGGAATGCGCCAAGCTAAGACAAAGGTCATTGAAACACTACCACAATTAGGAGGTCAGCTTGCTCTCCTTTATCCAGAAAAGGAAATTTATGATATACCTGGTTATCCATCAATCAAGGCATGTGATTTAATTGATAACTTGACTACTCAAATTGAAAGATTTAATCATACGATTGTCTTAAATCAAGAGGTAACTCATTTAGAACGTCGCGATGATGGCTTAATTGAATTAAAAACTACTGAAGGCTCTCATTTATCTAAAAGCGTCATTATAACCGCCGGCAACGGTGCCTTTCAGCCTAGAAAGCTACAAATAGAGTATGATGAAACTCTTGAAGGAGCCTCTCTTCATTATTTTGTAACGCAAGCAGATAAATTTAAAAATCAAGATGTCGTTATTTGTGGTGGAGGCGATTCTGCTATTGATTGGGCGTTGATGCTAGAACCACTTGCAAAATCAGTCACGTTAGTACATCGCCGTCCCAATTTTAGAGCTCACGAACATAGCATTGAACTGCTAAAACAGTCACAGGTCAACGTCAAAACACCTTTTATTATTGATTCTTTAAAACATATTGATACCGAGCTTGAAGAAATCATTTTAAAAAACCCTAAAACTGGTGAAATAGAATCTTTAGTAGCTGATCACATGGTTATCAACTACGGTTTTCTTTCTCATCTAGGTGAAATTAATAACTGGGAACTTGATTTAAACCGTCAAGCAATAAAGGTCAATAGTGACATGTCAACCAATATCCCAGGAGTCTATGCAGCGGGAGATATTTGTACTTATGAAGGAAAAGTTAAATTAATAGCCACCGGTTTTGGTGAAGCACCTACTGCTGTCAACAATGCCCTATACTTTATTAAGCCAGACGCCAGACGCCAACCAGCACACAGTACTAGTTTATTTTCTGAAAAGTAAATTGCTTGCATTATAAATAAGCACACAGTACTATTAAACGGTACCATTAATTTGATTACTAACTTTATATGATAACTTATATCTATGAGTCATTACTCGTGACATCATAGTAAATGAAAGAAGGTTTTAACATGGTTACTAATATTAATATTCTAGAACAAAAAGCTTTAGAACTATTAAATCAACGTGGCGTTAGTTTAAAAGATATTGCCGAACTTGTACTCTTTTTACAAAAAGATTATGTCGACGACCTAACTTTGGAGACCTGTGAAGAAAATGTCAAAGCTGTTTTAAAAAAACGTGAAGTTCAAAATACTATTATCACAGGGATACAGTTAGATATATTAGCTGAAGATAAAAAACTACTAAGCCCACTTCAAGAAATTTTAACTGAAGATGAAGGTCTATATGGCATTGATGAAATTATGGCTCTTTCCATTGTTAATGTCTATGGTTCAATCGGTTTTACCAACTACGGTTATATTGATAAGGTGAAGCCTGGTATTCTTAAAAAATTAAATGCTCATGACGGTCAAAATGTTCACACCTTTTTAGATGATATTGTGGGCGCTATAGCTGCTGCAGCCGCTAGTCGAATAGCTCATGCACAAGCCGATTAAAAAAAACGATGCCCTTTGGGCATCGTTTTTTTTTTATAAACTGCGCAGTGTCTTTTTCCCAAAATATATACCCAATAATAAAATTAATTCCAACAGTCCAAACCCTAAAATAAAACAGTGCATAAAATATGTTTCTGGCAATACATTAATTATAGGATCCGTTACAGGATCAAACAGCCAAGCATCATTATTAAAAAATAAGCTGTGAAATCCAACAAAAAATTGATCAAATCCCATTAACATAACAAATCCCAAAACAACTGGGACCATTGCTGCTACTCTAAAAGGCATCACCAAACGCCATATCTGGTTTGTTTTAACTAAATTTATACAAAATAATATCGTTGGTATAATAGTTACTAATAAAATACTATAATTGAGCATAAATAATTTTTTCACTTCATAAAAATGAAGTGCACCTGAAGCGGATACTGGAAAATCTGTCAGGATCAATTCTTGATGCCACGGTATGTTTAAATATCCCATTAACTGACGATAATTAGTTAATAATTCGGACTGACTCAAATCAACCCAGTCTAATAAATTTAGATACTTCACTTCAAATACATACAGTGGGTAAGCATTAATAGTCACAGTTATAACAACCGTAATAATGGTTAAAAACAACGATAACATTCCTAACTTGTGATAGTTGTTACTTTTAAACATACACTAAACCTGCCAATCATCTAAACTATCAACAATATGTGTTGGCGCTACAGGTAAGTTAGGGATGTCTTCTTTTTGAGTAAAACCAGTTAAGACTAACAAACTTGCAATTTCATTTTTAATTCCAGATTGAATATCAGTTTCATAATTATCCCCTACCATCACAACAGCTTCTTTAGCCAATCCTATTTTTTTTAATGCGCCATCCATGATAACTGCCTCTGGCTTGCCTATAATAACAGACTTTACTCGCGTAGCAGTCTCCAGTAGCGCAATTAAAGAGCCTGCGCCAGGCATTAAGCCACGCTCTGTAGGAATATTTTTATCTGGATTAGTGCCAATAAAATGTGCTCCTTTTTGAATTGCTAAGGTTGCTTTAGCCAATTGTTCATACGTAACAGCTGTATCTAAGCCAACTACCACGTAATCTGGCTGCTCTTCTTCCCAGATGTAATCAGCTTCTCTAATTGTATCAATCAAACCAGACTCACCAATCACATAAACTTTTTTACCTAGCGCTTTTTCATCCAGATAATCAACGGTTGCCAAAGCTGCTGTATAAATGAGCTCCGCAGAAACGTCAATACCAAACTCTTCCGCCAAACGCATCTGAACCATTTCGGGCTTCTTAGTTGTATTGTTCGTAACAAATAAAAAAGGAATATTCTTCGCCTGTAACCTTTCAACAAATCTTTTACCTGCTGGTATCGGTTCTTTCCCTAAGTAAATTGTACCATCTAAATCAATCAAATAACCTTGATATGTCATAAAAAAACTCCTTATTTATTCATTTTGACTCACTACTTTTTTGCCTAATAGTAAAGCCACGTTTATCATTTTTACCCTCACTATTATGTTTTTTAGGGGCAGTTTCTGGGCGACTTTTTTTCTCCTCGTCTATTTCACGCTCACGACGATTTTTTATGATAGGGGATTTTTTAGTCGTTTTATTTTTTACGTTAGGCGTATGGGTTCGCCCTTGTTTTTCTTGAATGTGAGCTGGTTGATTTTTACTTTTACTTTTATTACGATTTTGACGTTTGCTACGGTTGGGTTTATTTTCTTTTGGTACAGGTGCATCTAAACTTTCTAAGACAAAATACGCACAGCCAAAATTACAATACTCATATAAATAATCTTGTAATGAACCTATTCGTTGATCATTAGGCATTTTCTTTTGATTATCAGAGAAAAAACCTCTTAAACGTAGTTGTTCAAAGCCAATATCACCAACTACAAAGTCATAACGAGCTAACACATCACTATACCTAGCGTTTAATTGCTCAATATCAAAAGCCTCTCGATAATTTTCTACTAAATGATAACGTCGTCCTTCAATTAAAATCTCACCATTTTCTGACAACTCGACTTTTTGTTTCTTATCTTTAAGAGCTTGCTCCTTTTTATCATCTTTATTTTCTTCATTCTTAGTTTTAATCTCCAAATTAGGCATTACTTCAGGTTCACTCTGGCTAGCTGGTGTCCCTTCTATATCTTTAAATGGCTTTTCATTTTTAATAGTTATTGAAGTTTCTGTTACATTATTCTTTAACTCTACTTCATTAGTCAGCTCATCTGTTACGCTAACAACTTGTTCATTTTTATCCATCATGCTCTTCACCACCTTATTTTCATCTCTTCTATTATAGCCTTTTTTTACTAGCATGGATAGTGTTCTGATAAATACTGCCCTAGGACTTCTCTTAAAAATTCTGGAAATAAAAATTCAACCTGTCCTTTTTTACTCATTATAGGAAACTGAGGGATAAATAATAAATGGTCTACAGTAGCAAAAGAATATATTTTAGAGGGAAGAATAGGGTTTCCTTGCCAATAGATAGATTTTTCTTGTCTATCAAATGTGATCCCTGTTAATACCAACTGACCAAAAATCTTCCCACGAAATCCCATCCCTTCAATTGGATGATTTAATAGTCCTTCCTGTTTTGAGTCCATATCTACTAACAACTCAAATAAATCACTACCTGTTAGCGTCACTTTTATAATTCTCATAGGGTGCGGTAAACACTCATGTAAGTCTTTTTTAGTCACAAATCCGGCTTCTAAACTTTTCAAAAATAAGCCACTATTAATAATTGCAGCATCAACGCCTGCATAGTTTTTCAGTGCTTCAAGAGTCTCTTTAACTAAATCATTATAAAAATCAGCAGCGTCACCTAAGCCTTTTTGTAAAAAAGCGATTGGCTGTGACGCTAATAATTCGTCACCTTTTTCCCAATAACCTGCAACCTCACTGTTATCTGAAGCTTTTTCCTTTAGTTCACTAACATTTATTATTTTTGTTTCTTTTGCTACAATCTGATGTTTTTCAAGGTCTAAGTGAGTTAGTCCCACATATTGCCCGAATTTACCTGCACCTGTCAACAAAACATTATTAACTAACACACCCGCTGATAATAAATGGTGAGTGTGGGAGCCTAAAATAAGATCAATTTCTGGAAACATCTCCGCTAACAGTTGATCTTCTTTTAATCCTAGATGAGACATTAAAATAATAACATCAGTATTTGAACTAAGCTCAACCAGTAAAGTGGGCAAGATACTCTTAGCCAAATGAATTGTCCAACCGTTTGGTTCATAGGTTAAAGGATACGCTGCTGTCAAACCTATTAAACCTATTTTTGTTCCCTTAGATGTTATGATGATCTTATATGGTTTGGCCCAACTCGGCCTTTTATTGGTCTTTTTTTCAAAGAGATTTGCTACTATCACATCAAAATTAGCCTCACTATATAACTGATTCAATTGTGAGAAACTATTGCCAATTCCCTCATTATTTCCAATAGTTACCCCATCAAATCCTATCTCATTCATCAACTCTGTATTGAATAGACCATTGCTTGCTTCTGTATAAGGATGAACCCGATCAGAAAAATCCCCTAAATCCAAGGTTAAACAAGTCTTCCCTTTCTTTTCTACAGCTCTTTTTTCTGAAACTAAATAACGCCTTATCTTAGGCCAATTTTCAAAATGTGAATGTATGTCGTTAGTATTTAATATAACTATTTTTTCCATATATTTCTGTCGCTTCCTTCATTTAAACCGTATCTATTATCCAAAAAAACCACTCCTGATTTCAAGAGTAGTTTTCTTGTTAAACTAAATATAAGGCTCTAATTTTTTCGATTGTTTCTAAGCTAATGCCTAGCCCATTTTGAATATAGTTTATAACGTTCCCATAACGTTCAGTAATTAGTTGAAATGATTCATCTAAATAATCTTTTTTGACATACATCATAACTGAGATACTCGCTAATTGCGACTCACTTAGTCCTTTTACTCTTAATTCCTCTAAAATTTGATCGTTTGCTGTTTTTCTGGCCCGATTAGTCTCTAGATAATCTTCATAAATTAATTCTTCTGAAACTCCTAATAAACTCAACAGTAAGGCTGCACCAAATCCTGTTCTATCTTTTCCTGCAAAACAGTGAAAAATAAAAGGGCAGTTATCTTTGGCTATTTCTTCTAAAAATAACTGATAGCCTTCTTGACTAGAGCTCGTTAGGACTAAATCACGATAAATTTGCAACATGTGCTGATCAGCTGCTTCTGCTTCTGACATCATACTATCAAATCCCGCTGTTTTCCCCAAAGAATCACGCATAATATCAATCTGGTAATAGACAACATCTGAGAAGCTATCATCTGGCTTAAGAACAACTTCACTGTCACCACGAAAATCAAAAATCTTTTTAATACCGTATTTACCGGTAAATAGTGACTGGTCTTTCTCTGTTAGCCCACAAATTTCGCCACTTCTAAATAATTTTCCCTCTACAACCTTTTTCCCATCTAACGTTGGGATATTTCCCATATCTCTAAAATTAATCAATGATTCCATACTTTTCCCCTTTTCTTTAAATGATTAAACATCTATTAAACGAATCTGCATCACATTTTTATTCAATGATAGATCTTCGATTAAATCTGCATAGTTTTTTCCTCGTGGTAACTCAATCGTATAAATATTTGTATAGATACGTCCTTCCTCTGTTAGAGTGACATCAAAGTTAACATCTTTTACTAATACATGGTTGTCTACAAAATAATCAAGAATAAATTCTTTTGTGGCAACTCGATGTATGTATTTTACTTCTAATTTTTTTATAGTTGATACCACTAAGATTTTGTTAAGGAGTGATAAAACAACTTGAATTGTTATAAAACCTAAAATTGCAATGCGATACATTCCCAATCCAATAGCGACTCCTAAGCAGGCAGATGCCCATAACGATGCCGCTGTGGTGAGGCCTAATACTGAACGTTTAGTAACAATAATTGTGCCAGCACCTAAAAAACCAATGCCACTTATCACCTGAGCAACTAACCTTGTAGGGTCTGATTTAACAACACTTGCTAATTCCGGGGTTGCAAGAGCTGTTTCTAAAGCCTCTGTTGAAATTTGATACTGAATTAATGCGACAATAGTCGCACCAACACACACTAAAATATGAGTTCTAATACCAGCAGGACGATTCTTAAACTCACGGTCAAAGCCTATGGCACCAGAAATAAAACTAGCTAAAAGTAAACGTTGTATTATTTCCAACCACTCCATTTTTATCGCTCCTTTATCAAACAACTATGTCTCTATTTAATTTTATCACTCTTACTTTTTTTTTTCTAGCAATCCACTTAACTGTCGCGATAAATAAATTTTCAAAAAACATATACTTAATAAGTAAATTTCCATTATTTAGCTAAATTAAGCAAATATCAGACTTTAGTCGGTAGTTATAACTGTAAGAAACCGCTATACTGTTTTTATTATAGGTTGATTATGGAGGGAATTTAATGAAAAAGAAAACAAAAATTATTTTAACAGTCGCCGTTGTCGGTATTATTGGTACTTCAGCTGCCTTGGCGCTAGGAAGCAAGTCAAAACAAAATAGTGACAAGGATACTGAACCTAAAATCGAATATTTCACCCTAAAAGGGAGTAAACAAGTTTTTATTAATGGCACTGTCACACCTACTCGATCTGAAGAATTTGTCAAAGATCCTTCACTTGGAAAACTAGGTGATTTAGAAGTGAAAAATGGCGATACAGTTGAAGAAGGTACACTCTTATATCAATATATCGACCCTAATAGTGAAAAACAAATTGCTGAAATTAAAGCTTCTATTCAAAGCACACAAGCAGATAGAAATAAAGCTGCTCGTCAAATGCAATTAGATCTAGATAAATTAGCTGCTGCTGATACTAAACCTCAGCAAAACGACAAAGAACAAGATGACAAAGAGTCGCCGACCTCAATGCCAGATGCTCCTCTTGAAAATACTGCTACTAACCGTGAAAGCATTATCTTACAATATGACTTAGAAGGGTTTGATGTCCGTTTAACCCAATTAGAACAACAGCTTAATGATGTGCTAAACGATCAAGTTAATTTGGTCAAAGCTCCTTTTAAAGGCAAAGTATCGATTCCTCAGGAAAAAACTCGTGATAGCGCAATTTTAAACTTAACTTCTGAAGACTTTTATGTAATTGGAGAAGTCAATGAAAAAGACGTCTCAAAATTAAAAGTTGATCAAATTGCTAATATCCAAACCATTGCTGATAAACAATCTCTAAAAGGGAAGATTAGTTATATTTCAGAAATACCTGCTACAGCTAGTACTGAGCCTGGTGCTGGTGGGGGAAGTAGCTTGTCTAGCTATACAGTCAAACTTGCTCTTGATGATGCCAAGAAGTTGAAAAATGGCTTTCATGTTCAAGCCTCTATTGATTTAGATAAACAAAAAACGATGGTGCCTAAAAATGCGATTCATTACGATAACAAACAAGCTTATGTTTTAGTAGATGACTTTGGGACTGTCTTGAAAAAAGACATATCATTAAATAAAGACAATGATATTACCGATAAAGAAGTCGAAGTTACTGATGGGTTAGAATCCATGGATAAAATTATTGTGAAATCAGACAAAAAACTAAAAGATGGTGATATGTTAACAATCCAAGAAGACGATCCTATGGATGAGGAGGCTAACTAATGACGCAACAATCAGACCCTTTAATTGTGATGAAAAATATCAATAAATATTACCCTGTCGGAAAAGAGCAATTACATGTCTTAAAAAACTTGAATCTAACTATCGAACGCGGCGAGTTTTTAATGATTATGGGGAAATCAGGCAGTGGTAAAACTACCCTAATGAATATTATTGGTTTTCTCGATCAGGTGTCAGATGGTCACTATTACTTTGATGGTAAAGATGCCTCAAAGTTAAATGAGAATCAAAAATCTGATTTACGTAACACCTACCTTGGTTTTATCTTCCAACAATTCTTCTTAATCCAGTCATTGAATGTTCGACAAAACGTTGAATTGCCAATGGTTTACGGTGGTAAAATCAAAGAAAATGAGAGACAAAAAAAAGCGCAAACCTACCTTGACTTAGTCGGTTTAAAAGAAAAAGCAACTGTTAAAACAACCGAACTATCAGGTGGTCAACAACAGCGTGTCGCTATTGCTAGAGCTTTAGTCAATGATCCTCTACTAATTATGGCAGATGAACCTACTGGAGCTCTTGATAGTGAGACCAGTTCAGATATTATGGAAATTTTAACCAAATTAAATCAAGAAGGTAAAACAATCGTTATGGTTACACATGATACAGATATTACTAAATATGCTACGCGCGTTATTTATATGAAAGACGGTTTATTCCTAGATGAGGAGGCCTATCACAATGCTTAAAAATTTACTACTAAGTACCCTACTTAGTCTAAAAGCGCATAAACTACGTGTTTTTTTAACAATGGTTGGGATTATTATTGGTATTGCAGCTGTTGTAACCGTATCTGCGATAGGTGAAGGGATGAAACAAAGTAGTTTGAAAATGTTAGACACTACTAACTCAAATGTGGCTCGGTTAACTTATCAACCAAATATAGAAGACGACGAATCTGAAACAATGAATACTTATGAAGATTTTGCTTTTGAACGGTCAGATTTAAAAGTCTTGCAAGAAATTGAACAAATTACAACCTTGTCTGCAGACTATGGTTACGGTTTTGATTCAACCGAAACAATTTCTACTGACTTAACTTATTTTGACAATCAACAAGGTGGCCAACTTATGGCAAGTCCAGGTAAAAATAAAGTGGCTTATGGTCATGATTTTACAGAAGATGATCAAGAACGTAATGTTATTATTTTAACTTATGAAACCATGGAGTCCCTATTACATAAGAAAAAACCTGAAGACCTATTAGGGCATGCAATCGATGTCGATGGTGACAAATTTCAAGTAATTGGAATAAAAGCTGAATTATCTGAAATGGCGATGGATGTGCAAATGACAGATTTTAATAACTCTGTTCCTAAAAAAGCTTATAATAGTTTAGCCAAAAATAAGCCTATTAATGCTATTAAATTAAAACTTGCTCCTGAGGCAGACAGAGAGGCTGTTGTTGATGAAGCAAATACACTACTTAAAGAATATCATCCTGAATTAGATGGTAATTTTGAAGAAGATCGCTCAAGTGAGTCTATGAGAAAACAAATTGAGGATATGATTCAACAAGTTATCATTGGGTTAGTCTTCATTACAGCAATTTCTCTACTAGTTGGCGGCATTGGGGTAATGAATATCATGTATGTTTCCGTTTCTGAGCGAAAAAGAGAAATCGGTATTAGACGTGCTATCGGAGCGAAACCTAAAAATATTATGATGCAATTTTTACTAGAAGCTGCGTTTATCACCTTACTAGGTGGCATTATTGGTATTTTACTTGGCTGGGGAATTGCGCAAATTGTATCTAGTGTCGCTGGCATTGAAGCAATCTTAAGTCTGAAGATGACACTCATCTCTGCTGGTGTTTCTGTGGCAATCGGCCTTATTTTTGGTGTTATTCCAGCAATTAATGCTGCTCGAATGGACCCTATTAAAGCTATTTATCAATAATTAATCCTCTTTAATCACAAAAAGCACTGACAACTAAATTGTCAGTGCTTTTTCTTGCCAATAAAATTGACGAAAGCCACATCCGCTTCTGCGTTGTGGCTTTCTAACTAAAAATAAATATTTGTAAGGTTTTTGTTCCGGTAAAACTATTTGAATTAAACTGCTTTATTGTTTCTCATTTAAACGATACAATCCCTACCTGCTATTGTATCCTTGCAATCCTTTAATTGCGCCAGTGTGATTAAATTTCTTAAAAATCAATCGCGTTAATACTTCATACTTATTTTTAATACTTGTTTATTATAACACGTCTTCTAAAAAAATGCGACTTGCTTAAAAAAATCTTAATTTATAACACTTAAACCATGATTTAAAGCTAATAAGCTATTGAAAAAAGGAATTAAAAAATTTAAGTCATCCCTTATATTTATCATACCTTATTTCAAAAAAACATTTCAATCTTCTTGAAAACACGAACGTTATTCGATAAAAAAGGAAAAAAAATCGATTTTCGTTTGAATACACCAAACATTTTTGATAAAATAGCAAAGGTTCTTTGAAAAAAGGACAACTTCAACTTAAAAGGAGCAAAACTAAATATGAATCGCTTTTTTAAATTAAAAGAACATGGGACAACTGTCAAAACAGAAGTAGCCGCCGGTATTACTACTTTCTTAACAATGTCTTATATTATCGTTGTCAATCCAGCTATTTTGACTGCAGCCGGCATTCCTGCTGAACAAATTTTTATGGCAACTATTATTTCAGCTGTTATCGCCTCTACCTGGATGGCGCTAGTTGCTAACTACCCTATAGCAATTGCACCAGGACTAGGTTTAAATGCTTACTTTGTTTCTGTTGTAGCAAGTGGTGTTGATTACAAAACAGCTTTTTCATCCGTTTTTGTAGCTGGTGTGATTTTTCTACTATTGTCATTTACTACCTTTAGAGAAAAATTAATCGGCTCAATACCTGAATCTTTAAAATCAGCTATCTCAGCAGGAATCGGGTTATTTATTGCCTTTGTTGGTTTAAAATTATCCCATGTCATTGTTGGAGACCCAGTCAATTTAGTAAAATTAGGTGATTTACATAGTCCTGGTGTCCTCTTGACGCTATTCGGCCTATTATTAACTGTTTCACTCATTCTATTAAATATTCCTGGTGCTATTTTTGTCAGTATGGTTGTCATCGCCTTAGTGGGTGTGATAACTGGTCAACTCCATTTTGATGGTGTCATGAGTATGCCAAAATTAGGACATGAGTTGATGATTACTAATCCTATTACACCTTTTAAAAATATTGTGGATCACAATTTGTATGGCGCTGTTCTATCATTCTTATTAATTACTATTTTTGATACAACTGGAACCATCATTGGTGTTTCAAAGCGAGCTGGGCTAATGAAAGATGGTAATTTGCCACGCGCTAAACAAGCACTCTTTTCTGATGCCTTAGGGACTGTTGTCGGGTCTATTTTAGGTACTAGTCCTACAACTGCCTATATCGAATCAGGAACAGGGGTTGCCTTAGGAGGACGGACAGGACTACAAACATTAACGGTAGCCTTTATGTTCTTCCTCTCCAGTTTCTTTTACCCAATCGTCAGCGTTTTAGCTACTGCACCAGCAGTAACGTCACCTGCATTGGTTATAGTTGGAAGTATGATGATTGGTGAAGCAGCTAATATTGACTGGGATGATTTTTCAGAAGCCTTCCCTGCCTTTTTAGTTATTATAACAATGCCTTTAACCGGTAGTATTGCTACAGGCTTAGCACTAGGATTTATGACTTATCCATTAACGAAATTTATCAAGGGACAATCAAAAACAGTCCACCCGTTTATTTATATTTTTGCTATTTTATTCTTTATTCAGTTATTTATCTTAGGCGGACATTAGCACATTTAGCAAATATTTGGTAAAATAACTCTTATACAATACATTAGCCAGTCCATAAAAGGACTGGCTAAAATTTTGGAGGTAATTTAATTGCTTCAAGATCTTAAGCATAACGTAATCACATTAAGTAAAGAAATTGGCATTGATAAAATTGGCTTCACAACAGCTGAGCCTTTTTCACATTTAAAAGAAAGTTTACAAGAACAAAAAGCAGCTGGACACACAACAGGTTTTGAACACCCCATTATCGAAGAGCGTTTAGAACCAGCCCTACTTTTCCAGCAGCCACGTTCTATTATTTCTATTGCTCTAGCTTACCCAACCCGTCTTTCTGCCAAAGCAGAATCCATTAAAGGCGAACGTCGCGGTAGTTTTGCTCGTGCTTCTTGGGGAACCGATTATCACGATATCCTGCAAGATCGCATGACCAAATTAATGACAGGTATTAAAGAATTAGCTAATGAAGAGACGAACTTAGAATTTAAACCCATGGTTGATACTGGAGAATTAATTGATGTTGCTGTAGCCCAGCGAGCGGGTCTCGGTTTTATCGGTAAAAATGGGTTATTAATAACTGAAGAATTTGGTTCTTATGTTTACCTAGGTGAAATTATTACTAATATCCCCTTTGAGCCAGATACTCCTAAACAACCTCAATGCGGGGATTGTCGAAAATGCATCGACTTGTGCCCAACTAGTGCTTTACTAGGAGATGGTCGTATGAACGGTCAAATTTGTTTATCTTACCAGACCCAAACTAAAGGTATGATGCCCCTTGAGTACCGTAAAAAAATACGCAATGTTATTTATGGTTGCGATATTTGTCAGCAAGTCTGCCCCTTCAACAAAGGAGTTGACACCCATCATCATCAAGAAATGGAAGCTGATCCAGAAAGTGTCACTCCTTTATTAACACCGTTACTGACTATTTCAAATAAAGAATTCAAAACAAAATTTGGAAGTCTAGCTGGCTCATGGCGTGGCAAAAAACCACTGCAACGTAATGCCATTATTGCTTTAGCAAATGCTAAACAAAAATCAGCCGTCCCAAAACTTCTCGCACTTGTAGAAAATGACCCTCGTCCTGTTATTCGTGGTACTGCGATTTGGGCTATCTCTGAACTGAGCGAATTTGGGAATTTAGAAATAGTAAACTTTTTAGAAAAACAAAAAACAGTTGAAATCGATTCTGAGGTATTAGTAGAAATCGATTACGCTCTAACTCACCTTACAGAACCATTTTAATTAGTTAACCGACCAAAGTTAAAAGAAGTTAGCCCTCAACTCTTTTAACTCTGGTTATTTTTTATTCAAGAGTTATTAATTGCTGTTTTTCACTTAACGTACTATAATAAAGTTACAAACTTATTTAAAGTTAGTAATAAAAGAAATGAGGTTTTCATATGTCAACTAAAAAAATTGGAATCATTATCGGAAGTTTAAGAAAAGAATCTTATAGTAAAAAAATCGCCTTAGCTATGGCCAATTTATTTCCAGAGGGATTTGACTTAAAGGTAATCGATTTGAGTGATTTGCCAATGTATAACGAAGATTTAGACGGTGAAACTCCTCCGAACGCTTGGACAACTTTCCGTGAAGAAGCTAAAAAAATGGATGCATTCCTTTTTGTCACACCAGAATATAATCGCTCCGTTCCTGCTGTTATCAAAAATGCTTTAGATGTAGGCTCACGACCTTATGGTCAAAGTATTTGGGATAATAAAATTGGAGCTGTTATAAGTGTCTCACCTGGTGCCTTAAGTGGCTTCGGTGCTAATCATCACTTACGTCAATCACTTGTCTTTCTAAATGTTTTAACTTTACAACAGCCTGAGGCTTACTTAGGAAATGTTACCAACTTTTTAGCAGAAGATGGCACGATTACAAATGAAGGAACACTTGGATTTATTCAAACTATCGTTGATAGTTTTGTCACTTTAATAGAAAAAAATAGTTAAATTAAAAGCTTGAGCCTAATGGCCCAAGCTTTTAATTTTTTAATGATATAATTGCCAACCATTATAAAGATTCATTAGAATAACTAAACAGACAACACTAACAAACAATTTTGTTACCCACTTATCTGAAAGTTTGCCACTAATGATTCCGCCTATATAACCACCAATAATAGCAGCAGGAATAATAGCAATTAGAAGTGATAAATCAAAATTCTCATATGAACCTGAAAAAGCTATCTCAAATAATTTCGCAAGTTGAGAAAAGAAAATCGTAATTATCGAATAAACAGTAGCTTCTTTCATCGTTAAGCTAAAACAAACAATTAAGAAGCTCACATTGATAGGTCCGCCTCCTATTCCTAATAAGGTTGAAAATCCTCCCAAGATTCCTCCCACTAAGAAATACATGACTAAATTTGTTAATTGAAACGTTTTGGTTCCTTTTAAAGTATAAATTAAAACAAAGACTAACGATAATACGGTCAAAATTATTTGCAAAAATTGAACTTGTTTTTGATCACCATAATAACTCAGCAAATAATTAAATAATTTATTTCCCGCTACGCCACCTATAACAGAACCTAGTGAAATAGCTGAAGCATTTGACCAATTAATTTCAAATCCATTTTTGACTTGTTTATAAGTTGAGGCTATTGACATCGTAAAAACTGCTACACAAGAATAAAACGCAATGGCTTCCAAAGAATGATAACCTAAGGCATCAAACATCGGTTTTATAATAACCCCCCCGCCCATACCTGAAATAGCACCAATCGTATTTGCAAGTACAATAATCAAAAAATAAATGAAATAGATCGACATCATTCAACCATCCCCCTTATACCAGATAAACATTGATTACTTCAATAATTCCGCATCATAAATAGTATAATCACAGCGATAAATAAATAAATAATGGTTATCTATCATAATTCCAGTACTCTTTGGCACATCAGTTTGATATAAAGACACTTTGTCACCTGCATAAGTAGCTAAGGGGTAGCCTAATTGGCTTCTAATCAGAACAACTTTCTTCTTACCAGTGAATGAATTTTTAAATTCATCAACCATACTGTTTATAATTGGAATTGAACGATTTTGATTTTTTATATCGTGTTCCTTCTTGTAATCATCAAAAATATTAGTTAAGCCTTTTTCTTCCACAATCATGGATGATCCTACATGATGTAATTCATTACGTCCAACACCTACTCTTAGTACAGGTGAATCTGCTTTGTCTTCATCGCTATCAAATTCAGTATCACGTTCTATCATCACGGATTTTCCTTTTATTTGATCAATAACTTGACTGTCATCATCATACGTTCTAACAGTCATTTCCAATCCTTTAAACGACTGTTCAAAGTCCTTGAACCACATTCTGACATTTTGACAGCCACTTAAAGCAATTGTGCTAATGACTAGTAACCCAACCATTATACTTTTTTTACCACTTAATTTTTTCATATCAACACACCCTTTCACAAATTTTCTTGTTATTTTAGTTTACCTTCTTTGCTTTATTTTTCAAAGTAATAACCTTTTGGCAACTTGTCAACCAAGTACTCTCAAACATAGCCGTCGATGATTATAAATTATAACAAGCAACAGAACAATTAATATTCACTAGATTGCATCATCACGCTGATTTTAATATTCTCTCTAAAGAAACAGTACAACTCTTTTAAAAATACCAAGAGTGGCTTAGTTTACGGTGGCGCTACTACGATCAAAAATCTTATGCTAAAGGCATTTAGTATCATCTGATTTTAGCAACCACTATGACAAACGCTGTGGCAATGGGGCAACTAAATTTTTAGTCCCAACTATTTGATATTATCTAGCCAAATATGAGAGTAACTATTCTTTGTCAATCATAGACCAATTAGTTATAATTGATTAGAGAGTCATATTTAGAAAGGAGTGAGTGACATGATTCATGTTACATCATTTGTTACAACCGGTTCCGCTGAGGAAAATTGTTATTTAATTTACAACGAAGAAAATTTATTAGTGGTCGATCCCGGAAACGATAGTGCTAAAATTCAGGCTTATATTACCAAGCTAAAACGGAATCCTGTTGCTATTTTATTAACACACACACATTACGATCATATTGGTGCAGTTGAGGCAATCCGCCAAGCCTACGATATTCCTGTCTATGTTAGCCCCTTAGAGCAAGCTTGGCTCGGCGATCCAATGCTTAATTTATCTGGTATGTTACGTCACGCGGATATGGATGATATTATTGTCGCACCGGCTGAGTACGAATTTGAAATGCGTGAGTATACCTTAGGTGGTATGACCTTTACTGTTGTTCCCACGCCAGGACACTCTATCGGTAGTGTGAGCTTGATTTTCCATAGTGATAACTTTGTCATAACTGGTGATGCCTTGTTTGCTGGCAATATTGGTCGAACAGATCTTCATACTGGAAATATGACACAACTACTTAATAGTGTCCAAACTAACTTGTTCACTTTACCAGATGACTATACCATCTATCCTGGTCATCGTGGGTCCTCTACAATTGGACATGAAAAAGCGACTAACCCTTTTTTTAATTAAAATAAACCACCAAAACTTCTGTCGTTTTGGTGGTTTATTTTATATTAGCTGCTGACGTTTAAAACTATTGGCCAACCCATCCTGTTCTGCTAATTCTGTTATCTCTTTTGCAATTTTTTTTAACTCCGGTGTTGCATTTGACATCGCGACACCATACTCAACACCTGCAAACATTGCCAAATCATTATTTCCATCTCCATAAGCCAAGGTATTCTTCTTATCAACTTTGAGATGATTTAAAATCATCTCAATCGCTGTCTGTTTGTCCACACCTTTTATTGAGATTTCCCCACTTTCTGGTCCAAACTGGGGGACAGTCGTACGATGCATTTGAAATAGTTCTTCAAACTTCTTAGCAACAT
Source organism: Vagococcus intermedius (assembly GCF_029144185.1). NCBI lineage: Bacteria > Bacillati > Bacillota > Bacilli > Lactobacillales > Enterococcaceae > Vagococcus > Vagococcus intermedius. The sequence goes on from NZ_CP110232.1 coordinate 1,726,153, forward strand.
TTTCATACTTGTGACCGTTACTTATAAAAGAAATTTTATTAACATTACTATAATCTAACACCTTTTTATTGCTTTCTATCAAAATTTCTTCAAACCAATCAAATTCTGACTTAGCTTTATCATACTCTTCCTGATGTTCCATCCCTTTTGTTACTTGTCTGACAATCGTTTCCAGACAATTATCACTACCAAATAGGCCGTCATTCGATTCGATATAATAACCTATTTCATACTGATTAAAATAGTTTATTACCTCTTTAACAGCCGCTTCTGGCATTCTTTTATGCATAATAATGTTATTCTGTACCTCAATGTATCCACCACCCGCTCCAATAATACCGTCAAATCCAATTTGTAAGATATCTTCGGTTAATTCAGGTTTAGATCGTCCGGTACATAAAAAAACTTTATGACCACTAAGACGTGCTTTCTTAATGGCTTCACTTGCTGAATTAGGAACTTTTCCGTTAGGCATACATAATGTGCCATCAACATCAATAAAAATTATTTTTTCCATCTTACGCCACCTACTTATTTATTCTTTTGCTTTTGATAAAAAAGGCACTACCATCATAACAAACAGCGCTTCTATCTTTTTATAAAAAATAAAACGTGTCTTTATGAGGTAAGGCCTAATCGTATTAATAACACCCCTTATTTAAGCTCACTTTATCATCAAATGTTTGCTACTGTCAACTCTCACAAAAAAAGCCCTTAAAAATAAGGGCTTTTTTCTATACTCTATTTCTAGCTATCTCTTCAATGATAGCCGCTGTTTCTTCAATTGCTTTATCATCAACTTCAATCATATGAGCATTTAACTTACGAAAAACATCATTAGCATACTCAACTTCTTCGGTAATTCTTTCTAAATTGGCGTATTTTGAATCAATATTTAAACCTAACCCATTTAACCGTGATTGACGTGTTCTTAAGATACGCTCAGGACTCACTGTCAATCCTATTAATTTTTCTGAAGGGACATCTAAGATTTCATCTGGTAAAGGTACTTCTGGAATTAAAGGTAAGTTCGAAACCCGATAAGATTTGTTAGCTAGATACATACTTAACGGTGTTTTAGATGTTCTAGAAACACCTAAAATAACAAAATCTGACTGCTTAAATCCTCGCGAGTCTTTTCCATCATCATATTTAATAGCAAATTCAATCGCAGCCACACGATTAAAGTATTCTTGGTCCAATTTGTGTAAGGCGCCAGGCTCTTCTTTGGGAATCATTCCAGTTTTACCTTGAATCATTTGCGTTAGAGGCGTCATAAAATCAACATAATCCAAACCTGTTCTACCTGCAAATTCTTCTAAAACAGCTATCAATTGACGATTCACCAAGGTAGCTACTACGACGGCTTTTTCACTTAACGCATCAGATAGAATTTTCTTTAAATCGTTTTCATTATTGATAAACGGGAACCGTCTGACGTCTGTTTCCTCTACTTCTGGAAATTGTGCCATAACTGCTGAAATTACTTTTTGTGCCGTTTCTCCTACAGAATCGGATACAATAAATAAGTTTGCTTTTGTCATTATTTTTTCCTCTTTACTGTTCTTTATTTTTTTCCATATCATAGCCACTGGCTATAAAATGGTTCATTAACTTACTTTTCGAGATTTTACCAATTACTTTGCTACTATCTTGTTTTTCAACAACTGGTAAGGAGTCAACTTGATGATTCATAATAAGATAACCTGCATCAATCACGCGTTCATCAGCACTAATACTAATTATATTTGGCATACGACTCATCACCATAGCAATTGGAGTGGTTCCAATCGCAGAGTTATTGAGCGTGGCACGAAGTAAATCTTTACGTGATACTAGACCTACAAAATCAGCATCATCATCAATGACATAGAGACTTCCTGTATCATGCATAAACAAATCCGTAATGGCATCTTGAATAGAAGTTGTATGCTTAATAAAGACTGGCGGAACCATAATTTCTTTTACTTTTAAATAGAACAATTTTTCATACAACAAAGGCTCAATTGTTTGACCAGAATAAATATAGCCGACTTTTGGCCTAGCATCTAGTATTCCTGTCATCGTTAATAGCGATAAATCTTGACGCAAGGTGGGCTTAGTTAAACCTAATTGTTTGGCGATTTTATCACCACTAATCGGTTCGTTATCCTTTACAATTTCAATGATTTTTTTTTGTCTGACTGACAGTTCCATTTTAATACCTCGTCTTATTATTAATAAAACCTATTATATAAGACGTGCTATTTATTTTCAAGTGGTTTTATTAATCTTTATTTTTTATAGCGCTTTGAGCCACAGCTAAGCGAGCAATCGGTACACGATAAGGTGAGCACGACACGTAATTTAAACCGATTTTTTCAAAGAATGCAATCGACTTAGGATTACCACCAACTTCTCCACAGACACCAATTTTCAAATCAGGTTTCGTTTGACGTCCTAATTTAACCGCTAAAGCCATTAATTGCCCAACCCCTTCTTCATCTACTTCTTGGAAAGGATCATTCTCTAAGACTTTCGTTTTTTGATAATAAGGAATAAATTTACCCGCATCATCACGTGAATAGCCATACGTCATTTGAGTTAAATCATTTGTACCAAAACTAAAGAATGCTGCTTCTTCAGCTAATTGATCAGCAATCAGACACGCTCTTGGTAATTCGATCATCGTTCCGATTGTATAAGAAACTTGCTCATTTTCTTCTGCTAAAACTGCTTCAATTCTTTTGATTAGACGTTCTTTTAACTGATCTAATTCAGCTTTGACTCCAACTAATGGAATCATAATTTCCGGAGATACTGTGATTCCCTCTGTCTTCAAGTGACACGCACTACGAATAATAGCTTCCACTTGCATCTCATAAATTTCTGGGAAGGTTACGCCAAGACGACAACCACGATGACCTAACATTGGGTTGGTTTCGTGTAACTCGCTAATACGTGCTGTTAAATAATCACTATCTAACTCTAAGTTCTTTGCTAAAGTTTCTGTCTCTTCCTTTGTATGTGGTAAGAACTCATGTAATGGTGGATCTAATAATCGAATAACAATTGGTTTGTCTAAGGTTTCTTTAAAAATAGCCTCAAAATCACTTGTCTGCATACCTAATAATATGGCAAGAGGATCTTGACGTTTATCACGGGTCCCAGCTAAAATCAAACGACGCATTTCTCTTAAACGAGGCCCTTCAAAAAACATATGCTCTGTTCTAGCTAATCCAATACCAATTGCACCAAATTCTATTGCTGTACGGATTTCTTGTGGTGTCTCTGCGTTCGCCCTAACCTTCAGATTGGCTGCATCATCTGCCCAAGTCATAATTTCTTGGAAGACCTGGCTTTCCTCATTCTTTTCAGTTTCTAACTGCCCTAGGAAGATTTTCCCTTGACTACCATCGACTGAAATAATATCACCTTCTCTAATAACCCCCTCTTCATAGCGAATTTGACGTGTGGTTTCATTTACTTCTAATTCACTACATCCGGCTACACAACAGGTTCCCAACCCTCTAGCAACGACGGCTGCATGAGAGGTCATTCCCCCACGACTCGTTACAATGGCTTCACTAATGCTCATTGCTTCCACATCTTCCGGAGACGTTTCTTGGCGAACTAAAATTACCGGTTCGCCCTGTTCGACACGACTCTTGGCTTGTTTGGTATCAAAGACAACATGTCCCGTAGCAGCACCTGGACTAGCAGGTAACCCTTTGGCTACTAACTCAGCTGAATTTAAGGCCTCCACAGTAAAGACTGGGTGCAATAATTGGTCAATCATTGCTGGTTCAAGTCTCATTAGTGCTTGTTCTTTGGTTATCAATCCTTCTACTGCTAAATCATGAGCAACTTGGAAAGAAGCTCTTGCAGTTCGTTTCCCGTTACGAGTTTGCAGAAGGTATAATTTTCCAGATTCAATTGTAAATTCAATATCCTGCATATCTTGGTAATGATTTTCCAATAACTGTGCGATAGCTTGAAACTCCTGATAAACTTCAGGTAAAATACGATGCAATTTAATTAATGGTTCAGGTGTTCTAACACCGGCTACAACATCTTCACCTTGGGCATTAATTAAAAATTCACCAAATACTTCCTTGCTTCCTGTCGCTGGGTTTCTTGTAAAAGCGACGCCTGTCCCACTGTTATCTCCACTATTACCAAATACCATCGTCTGAATATTGACCGCTGTCCCTAGATCATGAGGAATATCATGTAAATTACGATAAATATTAGCTCGGTGATTATTCCAAGATTTGAAAACTGCTTCAATCGCTAAGAACAATTGCTCTTTAGGGTCTTGAGGGAAAGAAAGTTGCAACACTTCCTCATAAATATTTTTGTAAGACAGGATAACTTGTTTTAAGTCTTCTGCTGTCAATTCTGTATCTAACTGATAGCCTTTTTGATTTTTTAAATAGTCTAAATATTGTTCAAATCGATTGCCATCAATACCATAAACAACATTTCCAAACATTTGTAACAAGCGACGGTAACAGTCATAAGCAAAACGAGCATCACCCGTCTTATTAGCCAATACCTCTACTGTTTGATCATTTAATCCTAAATTTAAAATAGTATCCATCATACCGGGCATCGAAAAGACTGCACCACTACGAACAGATAATAATAATGGGTTCTCTTGGTCATTAAATTTTTGACCATGCTGAACTTCTAAATCAGTTAGCGCATTTAAAATTTCTTTTTTTAACGTTTCTGTAAATATCTCGTCGTTTTTTAAATAATCCATACACGCTACTGTTGTAATCGTAAATCCCGGTGGGACAGGTAAGCCTAATTTAACCATTTCAGCTAAATTTGCCCCTTTTCCTCCTAAAAGACTCTTCATACTAGCATTACCTTCATGAAATTGATATACATTTTTAGTCATTTAAACATTTCCACCTTTATTAAGACGTATTATTTAACTTCTACACCAATATATATGACGTCTTATATAATTTCAAGAGTTTTTTTTACTTTAATTAGTTATTTTATGACTTAATTCACATCATTTATCCTATTTAATAAATATAATCTGTCTTTTCAACCGCCAAAATTCGCTACTCTAAGTTATCTTAACTTTATTTTTTGACCTATTTGACCTCTTAATAAACCCATAGAGTTATAGCCAAAGTTTATAGAAATCTTAAATTGTCTCCTTACAGTTGGTTTTTACGATAAAGATAGGTATACTTGTTGATGTATTTTAATAAATAAGATTTGGAAGGAATGAAACGATGGATTGGTTTAATCTATTTAAAGCAGTTATTTTGGGAATTGTCGAAGGGATTACCGAATGGTTACCAATTAGTAGTACTGGTCATTTAATTTTAGTCGATGAATTTTTACACCTCAATGCGTCTGCCGATTTTAAAGAAATGTTTAATGTGGTCATCCAACTTGGAGCTATCATTGCTGTTATTGTAATTTATTTTCATAAACTAAACCCCTTCTCACCTAAAAAGAGCAAACAAGAACAAAGTGATACTTGGAGCTTATGGTGGAAAGTATTAATTGGCTGTATTCCAGCAGGTGTGATTGGTGTTATTTTAGACGATTGGTTTGAAGCTAATTTTCACAAATTTTTACCAATTGCTTTAATGTTAATTATTTATGGTATTTTATTCATTGTAGTTGAAAATTGGAACAAGACACGTGTTCCTAAAATTAATAATTTTTCAGATTTTACTTATAAAGCAGCTTTTCTAATTGGGGCTTTTCAAGTCCTTGCTTTGATGCCTGGAACCTCTCGCTCTGGAGCAACAATTATTGGCGCTATGTTAATTGGCTGTTCGCGTTTTGTAGCAGCGGAATATTCATTCTTCTTAAGTATTCCGGTTATGGTTGGGGCTAGTGGCTTAAAAATTATGAAATTTTTAGCTAAAGGCAATACCTTTACTTTTGATGAAACCATGATCTTATTAGTAGGGTGCGTTGTTGCCTTCGGTGTATCTATTTTAGCAATTCGTTTCTTATTAACGTTTATCCGTACCAACGATTTCAAAGCATTTGGTTGGTATCGAATTATTTTAGGTGTGATTTTAATTGGTTATTGGTTTATCGCACTAACTTAATCATAAAGAGTCTTGGTAAATTACCAAGGCTCTTTATTTATAATTATTATAAATTGATTGATAACGAGAATCGTTCTCTTTATTCATTTTTAAAGCTAAAAAGCCTTTAAATAAGTTGAATTGTATTTAAATATGGTTATTGATATAAATTATCATTATCAATTAGAATGATTGTTTTATCATTAAATATCTAAATTTGGTAAGATGAAGCTGTAAAGGAGTTGTTATTATATGTCAAAATTATCTCATGAAAAAAAAGTAATCTTATCAACGATTGTTTGCGGTATTTTTATGGTAGTCGGTTGGTTTTTAGAAAAAAATACTATTCCTATCTTTCCCATTGTCTATGTAATCGGCATGGTAATCGGTGGCTATTTCCAAACAAAAGAAGGGATTACTGAAACTATCAACGATAAACACCTTAGTGTCGATTTACTTATGGCTCTGGCTGCTATTGGGGCTTGCTTAATTGGCTACTGGTTTGAAGGTATTATGTTAACATTCATCTTTTCCCTAAGCGGATCTTTAGAAGAATATACAACTAATAAAAGTAAACGTGAAATTTATAGTTTACTTGAAATGCAGCCAGAAGATGCCTATAAGCTTCAAAGTGATGGCTCAACTGAACGTGTTGCAGTAGAAACATTACAGATTGGCGATACTTTATTAGTACCAAAAGGAGCTAATATCCCAATCGATGGTTTTCTAAGTAACGGGCAAGGTCTATGTGATGAAGCTTCTATTACTGGTGAATCTATCCCTGTTGACAAAACTATTGGTGAAGAAGTTTTTGCCGGAACAATTAATGTCGGGAACTCTTTTGAAATGACCGTCACAAAAACTAGTGACAATACACTTTTTAGTAAAATTATTAGCTTAGTTGAAGAAGCACAGAATACGCCTTCTAAAACTGCTAGTTTTTTAGATCGTATTGAGAATACCTATGTTAAGATTGTTTTGTTGATGGTCCCTCTTATGATTTTTATTCCCTATTTTTTCCTAAATTGGGGTTGGAATGAAAGTTTTTATCGCGGGATGGTCTTACTAGTAGTAGCTTCTCCATGCGCCCTTGTCGCCTCAGCTACGCCGGCAACGCTTGCTGCTATCTCTTCAGGCGCACGCAACGGTGTATTATTTAAAGGCGGCGTATTTTTAGAGCAATTATCTGACCTTAAAGCCATCAGTTTTGATAAGACAGGTACTTTAACAGAAGGTAGACCCGTCGTCACAGACGCCTATTTTACAGAAGAAACAGAAAAAGAGCATGGAATTAATGTTCTGGTTGCCATGGAAACAACTAGCACTCACCCTTTGGCTCAAGCCATTACCCAATATTTCATCTCTGAGGTTACCGAAACACCTCCCAACTTAAAAATTGATGATTTAACAGGTTCTGGGATGCTTGGTCAAACACCAACTGAAACTTGGCGCATTGGGAATTTAGCTTTTGCTGCCAATCATATAAAACAACCACAACTTGACGAGTCAGTTAACCAATTACAAGAAGAAGGTAAAACCGTGATTTTTTTATCTAAAAACGACAAGATTATTGGTTATTTTGGCTTACTAGATGTTCCAAAACAAGCAGCTAAAGAAACTATTGATTATTTTAAAAAAGAGGGGATCAATACAATCATGATGACAGGTGATCATCCTAAAACCGCGCAAGCTGTTGGGAAGATGCTTGGAATGGATGCGATTCATGCTGAGTGTACACCTGAATCTAAAACAACTTTAATTAAAGAACAACATGCTACGTATGGTGTCAATGCTATGGTCGGGGATGGCGTCAATGATGCGCCAGCTCTTGCTAATGCTTCAATAGGTGTCGCAATGGGACAAGGGACTGATATTGCAATTGATGTGGCCGATGTCGTGTTAATGAAAGATGATATTGAAAAATTACCAATGGCACATCACCTTTCAAAAAAATTAAAACGGATTGTTACACAAAATATTATTTTTTCAGTCTCTGTCATTTCACTCCTGATTATTTCCAATTTCATGAAAATGGTTAGCTTACCAATTGGCGTAATCGGACATGAAGGCAGTACTATTTTAGTAATTTTAAATGGCCTTAGACTTCTAAAAACACCAAAAAAAACAGACTATTAATGTCTGTTTTTTTTATTTATAATAATTCCTCTTGCACCATTCAAGAATAATGCTATCATAACTAAAGACTGACAATATAAAAACTCGATAAACATTTAAATTACTTATCATCATTATTTTAAGGAGGCTATCTATGAGTATCGTAATTTTAGCAGAAAAACCTAGCCAAGCTAAAGAGTATGCCAATGCTTTTTCAGCTTCAAATAAACAAAATGGCTACTACCAAGTTAAAGATCCACTTTTCACTGAAGAGACTTACATTACGTATGGATTTGGCCACCTTGTTGAATTAGTTCCCCCATCTTATTATGATTCTAAATGGAAAAAATGGTCATTACAGTCATTACCTATTTTCCCAGATACTTACACCTATCAAGTCCCACCAGATAAAAAAAAGCAATTTACAATTGTCGCTAAACTATTAAAACAAGCAAATACCATCATTATCGCTACTGATTGTGATCGTGAAGGTGAAAATATAGCCTGGAGTATTATTGAACATGCCGATGCTTTCTCTGCCACCAAAAACTTTAAACGTCTTTGGATTAATAGCCTTGAAAAAGAAGCTATTATTGATGGTTTCAATAATTTACAAGACGGGCTTACTTATCGCTCTCTTTATAAAGAAGCTCAAACTAGACAAATTAGTGATTGGCTAATTGGCATGAATGGCAGTCCACTCTATACTTTATGCTTACAACAAAAAGGAATTTCCGGTACTTTTTCCTTAGGTCGTGTACAGACACCTACCCTCCACATGATTTATAAACGACAATATGAAATTGAACATTTTGTTAAAACTCCTTATTTAGAAATTGGGGCTACTATTAAGACAGATAAGGAGGATACCTTTAAAGCCTCTCTCTCTCCCTTTAAACGATTTTCTACCATGGTAGATCTAACTTCCTATTTAACAGAGAAGAAGACTTCTATTGGCATACAAGATGGTCATATTAGTAATATTGAGACCACTTATAAAAAAATGAGTAGTCCGCGTTTATTTTCTCTTAGTAGCTTACAAGCTCGTATCAATCAATTATATAAAATTAGTCCAGCGGAAACACTTAAAGCTGCTCAATCACTTTATGAAGCAAAACTATTAACTTATCCTAGAACAGACTCTCCCTATATTACAACTAATGAATTCAATTATCTAAAAAATAACTTAGATAATTATCAACAATTTTTGAAAAGTTCGATTGAACCAACCCAACTAACACCGCGAAAACGCTATGTTAGTAACAAAGATGTCCAAGAACACCATGCCATTATCCCGACTAAACAAGTAATCAGTCTGGATCGTTTTAATAAATTAGCCCCCCTTCAACAACATATCTATCTATTAATCCTAAAAACAACTTTTGCTATGTTTTTACCTGACTACGGCTTTGAAGAAACTATTATTGAAACAAAAGTCCAGTCACTACTTTTTAAAACAAAAGGGCATGTCCCCAAAGTAATGGGGTGGAAAACCCTCTTTAATACAAATGAAACTACCAACACAAAGGAATTGATGTTACCCTTAGTGACAATTGGCCAAAAAGTCTCTGTCGAATTATCTGCTATTGAAAAAGAAACTCAACCGCCTAAAGCCTATACCGAAGGAACCTTAATCACGATGATGAAGACAGCAGGTAAATCCGTCGATAATGAAGAAGCTCAACAGTTACTTAAAGAAATTGAAGGTATTGGTACAGAAGCAACCCGTGCAAATATTATTGAAACACTAAAAAAGAAAGAGTATATTTCAATCAAAAAAAATAAAGTAACCGTAACTGAAAAAGGCAAAATACTCTGTCAAGCCGTTGAAACTGAACCTTTGCTAACAAGTGCTGAAATGACAGCAAAATGGGAAACTTACTTAAAGAAAATCGGGAAAAATCAAGGTGGGACTCAAGATGCTTTCATTGCCAATATCCAAAAATTCATTCAACATTTATTAGTATCAGTCCCAACTAATATGGAAAATTTAACCTTTACACCTTCTCAAAAAATCAAGGACTGTCGCGCGGACTATCAGTATAATAGCTTTCCAAAAACCAAGCCCTCTAACAAAATGGCTAGAGCTACTGATAAAAAAAGTTCGACTAGCCTCGGCCACTGTCCTAGATGTCAACATGAAGTCATCTTAAAAAAAGATTTCTACGGCTGTCTCAATTATCCTGACTGCCGTTATACCTTGCCTAGCCATTACCGTAATAAAAAATTAACCAAAGCGAATGTACGCGCACTTTTAAAAAAGAAAGAAACAGTTATTACGGGTATAAAAACAAAAGATAAAGTTACTTATAATGCTCGCGTCTCACAAAATAATAATGGCGTTATTGAATTTATTGCTTTTGAAGCAAAAAAATAAAATGAACCCCAAAAATTCGACTCTTATAATCGAATTTTTGGGGTTCATTTTTTATAAAATTACTAAGAAAACTTTTGTAATCAAATAGGCAATCGCTAAACATCCTGGAAAAGTTAAAATCCATGCAAAAACCATTTCTTTTGCGGTACTCCATTTCACAGTATTAACATCTTTAGCTGCACCGACACCCATGATAGCAGTTGTTTTCGTTTGAGTAGTTGACATAGGAATACCAAATAATCCTGCACCTAACAGTGCCAACGCAGCTGTTAAATCTGCACTAAACCCTTGATAAGTATCAATCTCGGCCATATCACCTAAATTTTCAATAATACGAGTTCCTCCAAAGCTGACTCCCAATCCAATTGTAATTGAACATAAGATCATCACCCAAATAGGAATCGTAAAACCACCACCATCGTTCATACTAACTAAACCATTATAATATAGCCCTAACATGAATACGCCCATAAATTTTTGACCATCCTGCATACCATGCATAAAACTCATTAAAACAGCACCAAATATTTGCCAGCCTTTAAAAAACTTATTATTCTTTTTACTTGTTGGGTTTGGAACAAAAAATTGGATGAGGCGCGTCAATAACCAACCCCCGCCAAAACCAATCACTGTTGATACCAACAAGCCAACGCCTACCTTCACCCACTCATTCGCATTAACTGCATCAAGACCACCTAGTGCCATAGCACTACCTGTCAATCCTGCTACTAGTGCATGACTTTCACTCGTTGGAATACCAAACCACCAAGCAGTTACTGCCCAAGTGACAATGGAAAATAAAGCTGCCATTAGGGCGATTCTAGCTTGAGTCCCTGTTCCATCGTGAAACGATACAATATTACTAATTGTTTCAGCTACCTCAGCATTTATTAAAGTCATTGTAAATGCGCCCAAAAAACACATAACCGCAGCAATCCAAATAGCAGTTTTCGGTTTAAGTGCTTTTGTAGAAATTGCTGTTGCAATACTATTTGGAGCATCTGTGAAACCATTCACAAATATAACTCCCATAGTTAATACCAATGTTATAATTAACGCTGCATTCATTTCTTCCACCTCATCTAATAAAATGTTATTTAATATAAATTAATCATATCACATTCATAAAAAAATGATGACTAATATCCTAGATTCAAGCATAATTATTTTTTCCATCTAAGATAAATACTTGTTGCAAACTGAAAAATCATTATGTATAATGGATAATGTTGAATTACGTTCAGCATTGGTTGAATGTAAACTAAACTTATTGGAGGTGAAATACATGCCAAATATTGATTCTGCAATCAAACGTGTACGTACTGCTGAAAAAGCTAACGAGTTAAACTCAGGCCAATTGAGCACTATGCGTACTGCTATTAAAAAATTCGAGCAAGCTTTAGAAGCTGGAGCAGATAACACTGAAGAATTATACAGAAATGCTGCCCGCGCTATTGATATGGCTGAAACTAAAGGTCTTATCCATAAAAATAAAGCTGGACGTGACAAATCACGTTTACACGCTAAATTAGCTAAATAATAAAAAAAAGCCTAGAGACTTTTAAGTCTGCTTAGGTTTTTTTTTATGTCTTATAAGGGGTTTTATCGTCGACGAATTCGTAAGAGAAATAATTCAAACAACAGTTCTTTTTCCATCTGTCCCGTCTTAATACGATAATCATTTTCAACTAAGTCTTGAAAAACATCCTTTAATTCTGTTAATTCAAAGGACTTAACTTGTTGAATCGCTAATTTTATTCTATAGGGATGGATTTTTAAGATATCTAACATATTACTTTGTTGATACCCATTACTTAACATGATTTTTACTTGTAGTAATAAACGGAATTGGCTGATTAAAATACTGTTAATTTTAATTGTTTCTTCACCTTGGAGTAACAAATCTCTGTACAAAATTAAGGCTTGTTCCGATTGGCCTTTAGTTACATATGTAACCATATCAAAGATGTTATGTTCTAAAGATTTTGGAACTAAATTGCCTATCACATCTTTTGTTATTTTCTTACTCTCAGACGAATATAAAAGAATTTTATTTAATTCTGACATTATTTTTGATAATTCCATATCAGACAACCGTAGAAATAACTCAAACGCTTCTGGTGTGATCTCATAGCCGGCATTATTAATATAATTTTGAACATATTGACGCACTTCTTTTTCTTGCATCATTTTAGTATCAACCAATACTGCTTGTTTTTTTAGTAATTTCACAATTTTCTTACGCTCATCTAATTTTTCATAAGGAGCATAAATAACTAAAATAGTTGTTGAGCTAGGGGCTTCTAGATATGCTAAGAGTTCATCAATATTATGCTCTAACGTACTATTTTTTTTCTCACCTGTTAGAAAGTATGGATTATCGATGGCAACTAAACGATAATCACCAAAAAAAGGAATCGTATTAGCTTCTTCCACTGCGACAGACAATGGTGTTTCTCCCATATCAAAAGTCGCAAAATTTAGTTCATCGTCCTCATTTTGAATAACTTGTTGTGTGATGGTTTGTTTAAACGTATCTGTCAGAAATTGTTCTTGACCTAACACTAAGTAAATTGGTGCTATTTCTCCATTTTTAATTTTATTTAATTGTTGTTGCAAACTCATAGCTATCATCCATTCTTCTTTAGATTCATTAGCGGCAATAATAATATTCATCTCTTATCCTATCATTATCCACCTCTTTTTCCTAGTCTGATTCCATCATTGTTTCACCTTCTTTTAACTCCCGAGACCAAGGGTACCATTGATAATACACCATCCCTTGTTGATCAGTTCGGTAGATAGTCAGATTTTTTTTGATTAGTCGTTGTAAAACAATCTCATGAGGGTGCCCAAAAGTATTATTAACTCCACATGAAATAATGGCTTCTGTTGGTGACACCGCTTCTAAAAACAACTCGCTTGTTGACGTTTTACTACCATGATGGCCCACTTTCAAAATATCAGCTTTCAAATTGTTTGAATGGGCTAATAGTTCTGACTCTCCTTCTTTTTCTAAATCTCCTGTCATTAAAAACTTTTTATCTTTTATCGTAAAGGTTAAGACTAGAGAGTTATTGTTGCCACCATCCCCTCTTTTAAAGGGATATAAACTAGTTACTAAATGTTTATTGATCAACCAACTGTTAGACGCTAACGTTCGCTCTATTTGCGTTCCTTGATGACTTATGTTTTTCAACTGCTCTTTAAAATTAGAAGATTGCTCTGAGCCATCTGCAAAAGTAACTTTTTTTATTGTCACACAGTCATTTATTTTTTCTAAATCACCAAAATGATCTTCGTGTCCATGGGTAATAAAAATCTGATCTAACTGTGTAATCCCAAAACTTTTTAAGAGTGGCACTACACCATAATCCGCTTTTGAGTGCGTCATTATTTTTTCTTGCCAAGGCTCTTTTTTATACTTTCTCTGACCGCCAACATCAATCATCATCGCCCCTTTATTAAAAGGGAGTTTCAATAAAAAACCATCTCCCTGTCCAACATCAACAAACATGGCTGCCCCTACAGGATTAATGTATTTAAAAGAAGACGGTATAATTAAAATCAATAACAAAACAAGATAGCAACTATATTTTGTCTTATGCGACACTGCTAACCAATACATTATCAGCATCAAACATAAGATAAATACACTAATTGGCAACTGCCCTGTGACAAAATGGCCTGGGCTGTTAATTGATAACCAAGCTAATATCTCATCAAATTTATTTAATATACTCTCAACAAAATCATTCCAAAATCCTATAGAAATAATTGGACATAGACATAACATAACCACTATTGCAGGCATTAAAAACCAACTAAAAATAGGAATTAACATCAAAGTTAACACTAAAGAAAGCAAGTGCCATTCAAAAAAGTTATAAGCAATAATCGGAATTGAAAAAATTGAAATTACTAAAGAAAAATAACAGCCTCTCCAAATCCTGTTTTTTAAACCACCCACGATAGGCTGTAAAAATAAAATAAAAAAAGTCAAGGCAAAAGATAATTGTCCACCTGCTTGTAGTAATAAAAACGGGTTAATCACAAAACAACTTATTAATGTTAAGGACCAACAATCTAACTTTGTCAATCTATTGCCTAATTGTTTATTACAGGTCAACAGCCAAATATATAACGTACTACGTAAAACACTCGTTGAAAAACCTGTTAAAATAGCGAATGTACCTAAAAAAATAGTATCTATTACTAATAAATAATTTTTAATTCCTCCTAAACGTAAGTAGATGTAATGTAGGCCACTTAAAAAGAAGAAGATATGAAAACCTGATATACTAAAAAAATGCATAATTCCTAATTGACTTAAGACACCTTTAACTTTTTGAAAATCATCGTCTTTAACGCCCAATATAAGACTTTTCATATAGGAAGCTGTGGTTACTCCAAAATTTTTAGTTATATATCGCTTAATTTTCACTCTAAGAAGTGACAAATATTCCCAAGGATTATGCCCAATATCTACCTGTAGTGTTTGAACTTTTTGTAAGTCTGCTATCTTCCTTATATTTTGTTGTCTTAAATATTTTTTATAATCAAATGCACCTCTATTACGCTTGAAATTAGGTTCATTTATATTAAAGACCCCTTTAATGATTAGATACTTATCTATTTCTCCTATTTTTTTCTTGGTATCTGCCGACTTAATTCGGTATCTTACTTGATAAGTTTGATTATTTAAAGTAGATTTGCCTACTGCTTGCATCACGTCACCATTAACTTTTATTTTTGTAGGATTAATTCTTAAAACTAGTGGTTGATTTAGTAAGTCATCAGATAAGCTTGCATCTCTATTAGTGGACACTTGCCATAAAAAAAGGATGCTACAGACTCCCATGATAAAAAAACAGCTCATAATTAGCACGAGCTGTCTTGATTTTATTAAGCGTCTTGTAAATAGTAAAAAAAGACCCAGACTAAGCCAATTTTCCGTCACAATGATCAAATCAGTACAAATAACACCTAATGTAGCAAAGATAATATAGCCTTCAATTGATTTTAATTGTTTAATCTTTCGTAAATAATTCATCATTAAAATTTTTGGCAATAGCCTCATTACCAAGTTGGATATCAGCAAAATATTTTTGCGAAAGTGTTACTTTATCGACTGTCACACCCGCTTGCTCGATTAATTTTAAAGCGTATTCATCATTCCGATAGTCAGTTAGATAATGTATTTTATTAATGCCTGCCTGTAAAATCATTTTTGTACATTGTAAACAAGGGAAGTGTGTCACATAAATTTCTGCCCCTTCCGTTGGGACACCAAACTTGGCACACTGTAAAATAGCATTCATCTCAGCATGAATGGTTCTCACACAATGATTGTTCACTACATAGCATCCCTCATCAATACAGTGACTATCTCCACTAACTGATCCATTGTATCCACCAGCAATAATACGACTATCGCGAACAATTGTTGCTCCAACTGCTAATCTTGAACAAGTACTTCTCAACGAAAGTAGCACACTTTGTGCCATAAAATATTGATCCCAAGGAATTCTTTCAAATGTCACCCTAACACCTAACTTTCTCTCACTTATTTTTATTACCATTATTGTATAGGTTCAAAGTAACTATCGCAACTATTTAATTAGTGGAAACTCCTCGTTTTTGCTGCTCACAACGCCTCCTAATTTTAGTATTTTAAATATGAATACTTGCTTTTAACTTTTCGACCGTCTCAGCCCCAATCCCTGATATATTTTTCAACTCATCAATTGACTGAAAAGAACCATGTTCTTCTCGATAAGCAATAATAGCTTCTGCTTTTTTAGGTCCTATACCTGATAAACTCTGCAACATCATTAAATCTGCTTCATTCAGATTAATGCCTTCGTTCTGACTTGTCTCATTTCCTATTATCATCTCATCTTTAGTTTTACTATCAGATAAGGGAGGCTCTAGATAGTGATACTCCTCAGGAATTTCCTCACCTGACTTTGGAACATAGACAACGGCTTGGTCTTCAACTATCCTTGCAAAATTAAGTTGATCTGGATCTGCCTCTTTTGTGAAACCACCTGCCAACTCTACTAACTCTATAATCCTCTCATTTTGTTTAATTTGATACATTCCCGGTTTATTCACAGCACCTTTTATATCTGCATAATTAATACTATTAATTTCTTCCTTCTTTGTTCCATTTTGATCTACTTGTTTGACTGACTCCAAATTAATTGTTTTAGGATCTTTTTCCATAACCTCAACAGATGATTCATTCGGCTCATTCTTAATCTCAGATAGACTCGTGTTACTTTTACTATCTGATACTTTATCTCTTGGCTCCCCCTCATTGGTCCATACTTGCACTCCAATTATACCTACTATCATCACAAATCCACTCACAATTAAAATTAATTTAATGTGAGATAAGAGATACTTTTTGATAAGTAACATGTCTAGTCCCTCCTTTTCACCATACTTAAAGATTCGTATTTTCTCATAAAACACTTGAAAATAAAAAAAAGCTAGGCAAATTTGCCTAGCTTTTCAAGAAAGTTCTATTCTTCTGAATCCTCATCGTCTTCATCATAATCAAGGTCATCTTCATCAATGATTGTTAATTCGTCTTCCACACCTTCTGGAACTTCTTCTTCATCATTAATGTCTTCAGCACCAATTTCTGATAAATCTTTGTTGTATTCAGCAATTTCTTCTTCTTCTTCTTCTTCTTCTTCGATATAGTCTGGATCTTCATCATCGACTAAATCTGCATCTTCTGGATCATCGTCATTGTAATCAATCGCATTTTCATCGTTCATGTCTAAGAAAGCATTCACTTTTTTACGTTTCTTACGACGTGGCGTATCTTCATCCTCATCTTCACCAAGATGTGATACTTCTTCATCGATTGAATCAATTGGATACCAAGAGCGTAAGCCCCAACGGTTTTCTCCTAAAGAAATAAAACTACCATCAATATTTAAATCTGTATAAAATTGAGGTAAGTTTTCACGAATATCACTATCCGCTTTACCTAAGTAATTTTGAATTTGATTGACTAAGTCAGAAAACTCCATAACATCGCCACGTTGCGATAAAATCGCATGAGCAACTTCAATCATTGATAGTTCGTTTTTATTAACACCTTCAAAAACTTTTATTTCCAAACGGCACACGTCCTTTCGCAGTCTACTCCTTATCATACAATATTTCGTAGATAAAAAGCAATTAAAAAATCACTTATTCTTAAACTCTTTTGACTTTTCTTAAATATTTCCTTACTCAGCAAAACGTAAATCCAATTGATAATCTCCTAATTTTTCTGTTCCTGCTTTTAACTGATAATCAATAATTGCCTCACCTGCAATCGGCTTATCTTGTAAAACCAAATGCGCTTTGATCGTCACAACATCAATCAGCATCATACCATATGGTGTACGGTAGTTAGTCGACTGGGATTTAGTTAAATCAAAACTCATTTTAACGCGTTGTTCAGCTGCCCGGGTCAGATGCACCACACCATTTTCTTCAAACTTCACAGTCACAGGAATTTTTAAACTTTCCCCTGTTTCTAGTTCATATTGTTCCTCATAACGTAGATATAAGGTCTCAGCCATCTTAACTACTTGACCAGGGACATCAAAAACATGAACTTCTTCCTCACCATTTACCGTAATGGTTGTTTTTAAGTGCACGTTTACCTTTATTCCATTCTTCATGCTTTACTCTCCTTTAAATCATTCCACACTATCTTTCTCAGTGTGAGCCTTATCTCATATCTTATAGTTATTTCTCTTTAGTTTCAAGCCTCATAATGAAAGTTAGTAATGACTAAGTTTCAAACCAATTAGTCACTTTTTTATGAAATATCGTTTATAATAAAGTCATTATCGACTACTTTATTTTAGGTCACCACTATATTAGAAATAGAAATGGACGAGATTGATGATGAAAACTTACCAAACCCTTTTTAAACAAAGCAATAGCTTACTCTTTAACCAACCATGCGTCATGCAAAAGGATGCTTTAACCCCTTTTGCTCTTACTGACGTGTTTATTCAGTATGTAGCAACACATAATGTTCCTATTTTTCATTTTTGGCAAGCCAATCAGTGTGTCATTTTAGGAATGAAAGACACACGAGTGACTAATCTCCCAGCTGGCTTAAACGTTTTTAAAACAGCTGGTTATCATTTTTTAGCGCGTAACTCAGGCGGTTTGGCAGTCGTTGCCGATGAAGGTGTCTTAAATTTCTCTATTATTATTCCTAATTCAACTGAGGAAAAAATTACAGTTCCCGAGGCATATGACTTTATGACTAACGTCATCCAACGAGCTTTCGATGATTTTACTTGTACGATTGAAGCTAAAGAAATCAGTGCCTCTTACTGCCCCGGTGATTATGATTTAAGTATTAATAATAAAAAATTTGCAGGTATCTCACAACGCCGAATCGGAACTGGTATTGCTATTATGATTTACTTAAGTGTCAACGGACACCAAATTGAGCGTGGCCAAATGGTTCATGATTTTTATAAACAAAGCTTGGAAGAAGAATTTGGCAATAATGGTTATCCGCCTGTGGATCCCTATTCAATGGCTAACCTAAGCGATTTACTGCAACAAGATTTAAGTGTTGAGGACGTCAAGAAAAGAATAACCACTGTTTTAACAGCTGATTTTATCCAAGAACTCTCAGATCAGCC
This sequence comes from Vagococcus intermedius, assembly GCF_029144185.1. Taxonomy (NCBI): domain Bacteria; kingdom Bacillati; phylum Bacillota; class Bacilli; order Lactobacillales; family Enterococcaceae; genus Vagococcus; species Vagococcus intermedius. Next base: position 1,745,376 of record NZ_CP110232.1, read on the forward strand.
ACTCCAAACATTTATTGGACAACCGACTGAAAATGAAAGCTTCCAAAAACATATGGCTAAAATGATTAAAAGAAATGAGACTATTTTAAATGACTTAGAAGGAGTGCCTCTATGACCCTTGCATATAAAGATCAAATTTTAACCCATGAAAAAATTTTTAGAGATCCTATTCACAATGACATTCAAGTTCAACATCAAGTGATTTTAGATTTAATTAATAGTAAAGAATTCCAACGTTTACGTAGAATTAAACAATTAGGCACAACTTCTTTTACTTTCCACGGTGCTGAACACAGTCGCTTTGCTCATTCTTTAGGTGTCTATGAAATTAGTCGTCAAATTTGTGATATTTTTGATCGCAAATACTCTATCCAAAACGATCCTGAGAACGGCTGGAATGACAACGAACGGCTTGTAACACTTTGTGCTGCTTTACTTCATGATGTCGGACATGGACCGTACTCTCATACCTTTGAAGGGATATTCAATACCAATCATGAAGCTATTACGATTCAGATCATCACCTCACCTGAAACGGAGGTATTCAAAATCCTAGCTGACGTTTCACCTGACTTTCCCGAAAAAGTAGCCAGTGTTATTCGTAAAGATTATCCTAATCCTCAAGTTGTACAGATGATTTCAAGCCAAATTGATGCTGATCGCATGGATTATTTACTACGAGATGCCTATTACACAGGAACACGCTACGGGACTTTTGATTTAGCCAGAATATTACAAGTCATTCGTCCACATAAACATGGCATTGTCTTTGAAGCAAGCGGCATGCATGCGGTTGAAGATTACATTGTGAGTCGGTATCAGATGTATATGCAGATTTATTTCCATCCAGTTTCACGTGGGATGGAAGTGATTTTAAATCGTTTATTACATCGCGCAGCTGACCTTTATAAACTTGATCCAACCTATTATGATAATCAAATGACACTCCTGATTCCCTTCTTTAACGAGACCTATTCATTAAATGACTATTTACGTCTAGATGATGGCGTTCTGAATACCTACTTTACCTTGTGGTTAGACGATTCAGATGCCATTTTAAGTGATTTAGCCAAACGATTTTTATATCGTAAGCCTTTAAAATCAATCCAAATTCAAGACCTTGCTAACCAAGAGCTCTGTCTAAAACTGACAAGCTTGATTGAAAAAATTGGGTTCAATCCTGATTACTATACTGCTCAAAATACTAGTTCTGATCTACCTTATGATTTTTATCGTCCAGATCAAGATCACCCACGCACTCAAATTGAACTAATCAATAAAGATGGTAGTTTAAGAGAACTTTCAAAATCAAGTGCATTAGTAGCCGCTTTGACAGGACAAATTAATCGTGATGCGCGTTTCTTTTTTCCGAAAGAAATGAAGGAGCACCGGGAAACCACTAATTTGTTTCAAGCTGATTTAGAAAAATTCACAACACTTTTAAAAACAACATAAATTTATTTAATTGTAAGTAACTCTAACAATCAGATTATTAGCACGTCTCCTCTTCCGTATGATAGAATAATAGCAGATGATATTTGAAAGGATGATTACTATGAAAATGGCACATACTTGTGTACGCGTTAAAAATCTAGAGGCTTCTTTAGAATTTTATCAAAAAGCCTTTGGCTTTGAAGAATCACGTCGTCGTGACTTCCCAGAAAACAACTTTACTCTATCTTACCTAACGTTACCTGGTGACGATTACGAATTAGAATTAACTTACAATTATGGTCATGAAGGGTATGATTTAGGAAATGGCTATGGTCATATTGCTATCTCTAGTGTTGATTTAGAAGCCCTACATGCTAAACAAAAAGAAGCTGGATTTAATGTCACTGATTTAAAAGCCTTACCTGGTGTTCCACCTTCATATTACTTTATCACTGACCCTGATGGCTATAAAATTGAAGTAATTCGCGAAAAATAATCATTTACCTTAAAACCAATGAGACAGGTGCTCATTGGTTTTTTACTACAACAAGTCCGCAATTTTCATAAGTAATGGTGGCATTTTTTTTAGTCTACCTAAATAAAAAAATAGCTGGATATATCATAAAGCTGTTTAACAATTACTATGCTATCTGTTACAATTAACATATAAAAAAGTTTGAAAGGATGACGTGTTTATGAAAGCCTTCCCTTCTAAAGAGGCTGAAAAACATTATTATGAAAGTGATGCTTCAGAAGCTGATTTTTTAGAGTGGTATAGTCAACAAGACTTGCCTACCTATGAAACACCTTCTCTTACAATCGATAATGTTTTACTATGCTACAATCGTGTAGAAGATGAATTAAAATTATTACTAATCCAACGAAATACGCATCCCTATCGTTCTTCATGGGCTTTGCCTGGTGGTTTTGTACAGCGTAATGAGGCTACCGAGGACAGTTGTATTCGTGAAACGAAAGAAGAAACTGGGGTTTACATTACTAAAGATAATATTGAACAACTCCATACTTTCAGCACACCTAACCGTGATCCACGAGGATGGGTCGTTACAGTCAGTTATTTAGCATTTATTGGTGAAGAGCCATTAATAGCTGGTGATGACGCCAAAGCTGCCCAATGGTTCACATTTAAACGTGATGGAAATTTGCTAAAACTCGAAAATGAACAACATGATGCCATTATATTAGATTTAAAAACGAACCAATCAATCGGAACTGAGACCTTAGCTTTTGACCATGATCAAATTATTTTAAAAGCCTTCAATCGAGTCTTAAATAAAATGTATCATGAACCAAAAGTCCTACAAGTGTTAGGTGAAGAATTTTCGATTGCTGAAGCTCGTAAAGTATTTGCAAAATTCTTAGGCGTCGATTATCGAACAATTGATCATTCTAATTTCAAAAAATCAATGTTAGATTATTTTGTTGAAGTTGCCGAACGTCCTACAGGAATTGGCCGCCCTTCCAAAATTTATCAATTACTACCAATCAATGATTAATAAAAAAACTTAGGAACTTTCGTTCCTAAGTTTTTATTTTTCTTCTCTTTTTTTAATTTGCTTACTACGCAATTGACCACAAGCAGCATCAATATCCGTTCCTTGTTCTTTACGTGCCACACAATTGACACCACGTTTTTTTAGAATATCATAAAAAGCCATAATATCTTCTTTCGTACTACGACTGTACTGATCATGTTCACTTACTGGATTGTATGGAATCAAATTGACATATGTTAACTTGCGTTTGTCACTAAGTAAATCAGCTAACTGGTGAGCATGCTCAGGTCGATCATTTACATGTGACAGCATAATATACTCAAAAGTAATCCGACGATTAGTTTTTTCCAAATACTCATCCACTGCTTCCATCAATTTTTCAACAGGGTTACTGCGGTTAATACGCATAATCGACGTTCTGACTTCGTTATTAGGCGCATGTAAGGAGATTGCTAAATTAACTTGTAGCCCACTATCTGCAAATTCACGAATTTTAGGAATTAAACCACTGGTCGAAACCGTAATATGACGAGCACCGATACCTAGCCCGTTCTTATCGTTAACAATATGTAAGAACGTCATTAAATTATCATAATTATCAAAAGGTTCTCCGATTCCCATTACGACAATATGACTAACACGCTCATCCAATTCACGTTCATCTAAGAAAAATTGAACTTGCATAATTTGTGCTACAATCTCGCCTGCTGTTAAATCACGCTGTTTTTTTAATAAACCACTTGCGCAGAATGTACAGCCAATATTACAACCTACTTGTGTTGTCACACATACTGACAAACCATACTCATGTCGCATTAAAACTGTTTCAATCATATTTTTATCTGATAACTCAAATAAATACTTGATTGTCCCATCTGCTGATTCTTGAACAACAACCTGATTTAAGGGACTTGTATCAAAATTTTCTTCTAATAAATTAATCGTGTTTTTACTTAAGTTACTCATCTCTTCAAACTTACGTACACGCTTAACATATAACCAGTCCCAAACTTGTTTTGCTCTAAATTTCTTTTCACCATGTTCTTCAAACCATGTTTGAAGCTCACTTACTGTTAATCCATAAATTGATTGCTTTAGCACACACTTTCCTCATTTCTTCTAGTGTTCTCTCTTTGACACTATATAGTAATTTTACATCCATTGCAACTTTCAAACTTAGTTTTGTTATAAAAGGTTATCAAGAAAAATAACTTTCATAGAGCTACTCTTCTTCACTGGTAACATCCAACATAATAGCAAACACGATACCCAATAGACCAAAAATAACAATACTAAACGGGGGTAAAGTGACGCTTGGAACAAATTGATCCATTGTATATAGTAAGGAACACTCACCTAAAAAACTCAAGACCAAATATATTCCAAACGATTTACTTCTTGATACCCTTCCTTCTGGAAAAATAAATTTAACTAATTTCTCTAAAATATTATCAATGACAAAACTAACCGCAATAAAAATCATTAGAAATAATAATAAATCTATCTTAGAATGGTAATCTGCACCTAATAATTGTAAGAGACCACCCAAGGTCATCATTAAAAATAACAAGATACAACTACTTAATATCATAAATATAAAACCACTACTAAGCTTTTTAAATCGAACTGGCATTTTTTTAAACTCCTTTAGTTAATCGTTTCTTATTATACCATTCCTCATCTCAATTTTTAGAAATTTTTTTAACTCTCATCAAGTAAACGATTTACTAATCGTCTGTTAAGTAAAAACTTATAACTATCAGAATAATCATAACTTTTTTTCATTTCCTTAGGTATGTCTAATTTTTTTTGGTATAATTAAAATGGAGGTGATGCGAATGACCGTATTGGTGGCAAGTATCTTTATGATAGTTCTTGTAATTATATCCAATATTATCAGTCATTATTTAGTATCAATTCCGACAGCCCTAATCGAAATAGCTGTTGGACTAATAGTCGCACTTGCATTAGATATCAATATTACCTTGGAAGCCGATTGGTTTATGTTATTATTTGTTGCACCCTTACTATTTAACGATGGTAAGATGTTTCCTAAAAATGAGCTTTGGGAATTGAAAACACCTATTTTTGCCTATGCCATTTGGCTCGTTTTACTGACAACTGTTACTGGTGGTTTCTTTATCCATTGGCTAATTCCAGATGTCCCCTTACCTTTGGCAATGGCACTAGTTGCTGTTCTTTCTCCAACAGATCCTGTAGCAGTTCATGGGATCGCAGAACAAATTAAACTACCTAAAAAAATTCTTAGTTTAATTAGTGGTGAAAGCCTCATCAATGATGCCAGCGGGCTAATTGCTTTTAAATATGCCTTAGCTGCTTTTATGACCGGACATTTTTCATTGACAAAAGCAACTGGTGATTTTTTCTATATGGCTCTTGTCGGAGTCTTAGTCGGAATTTTATGTATTTCATTTATTCATTTTTTACGACTAGTTCTAGTCCAACAAGGAATTCATGATGCCGTGCTACATACTACTATTCAGCTACTAACTCCTTTTATCATCTATATTTTAGCAGATGAAGTTTTAGGTGCTTCTGGTGTTATTGCCGTAGTCTCAGCTGGTGTTTTATCTATCAACCAAACGCCAATTTTTAGAAGCAGACATTCTGAGGCAAGACTGATCACAAACAAAATGTGGGACATGCTTGTGTACCTTTTAAATGGCCTTGTCTTTGTTTTACTTGGCATTGAGTTACCCATAGCTATGCGTGAAACAATTGTCAACCCTGCCATACACAATGGAACACTTCTATTCTATATTCTCTCCATTTGGATTTTCTTATTGATTGTGAGAGTTGTTTGGTCATATATCTATATGTGGCTAACTTATTTGAAAAAAAATAATGCTAATTCTGATAATGCCTTAACTCGACCAACCTTTATTACAGCTTTGATGACAGGGTTGACAGGTGTACGTGGCGCTGTGACTATGGCATCAATCATGTCTATGCCCTTCTTCTTACCTAACGGGGAGGTCTTTATCGAACGCCCATTAATCATTACCTTAGCTTGTGGTGTAGTCTTAACAAGCCTAATTGTTGCAACCATTACCTTACCTATTTTAACAAAACAAAAACAACGCTTACCTTTAGTTGGAAACGAGTCACAATCCCAAAAAATACAACCATCGGAAAGTAGCCATTCACAAAATCGAACACGTCTTACCGAGCTTGAGGCTAGACAAATTATGGTCAAAGAAGCCATCACGATTTTAAAACAAGAAACGCAAAACTCTGACGATCACATGATCCTAACGGATTTGATTCAAGAATTTGAATCACGTTTGAGACACCTTTACCGTGAACATAATGACGAACAAACAAATCGCCTATACTCACGCCTTGAGAAAAATGTCCAAGATATTGCAATTCAAGGAGAACGTCATGGTGTTGAAAAAATGTTAGCCAACGGTGACGTCTCTGAATTAATGGTTAAAAATTATTTGAAAGTAGTGACAGCCAAACGAGAAGCCTTTGAAAGTGGGGCTTTAAATGCCTTTAAACGCTATCTATTTGTTCTTAAACGACAGACTAATGTCGCTTTTTGGCGTTTTAAATCCGCTCAACATCAAGAAGATATCTTACTAGCTGATACTATTTTAATTAAATTAGAAACCGAAAGTACTAAAGGCGCAATTGACTCACTAAAAAATTATAAAAAAACTTTAAATACCAATGATGATGGCTATGACTTACATAAGCATATTGTGAATCAAAAATTATATGAGTATCTTCATAAATTAAATCGGATAAAAAACTTTAGTCAAAAATCAAAACATGACTATCAAAAATTAGTCCAAGAATTCTATATGAAAGCACTTGATGCTGAACGCGAAACTGTTCAAGAACTTTATCAACAAGGAAAAATAACGCTTCAAATGGCCAATCATCTACGTCAGTCCCTTAATTACTATGAAAGCTCTCTTTTACAAAGCGAAGCAAGCAATTAAAAAAAACACTTACTTATCTGTCTACCACTCCATGTGGTAACAAAAAAGTAAGTGTTTTTCTGCTTTAATAATTCCCTTCTGGGGGTTCTGGTGGTAATGGGGGATGAGATGATAAGGCAGAGTTGTTCACCTCTTCTTCAGGAATATAACGACGCAAAACTTTACGAGGTTTGCTTCCTTCAGATGGTCCTACTACCCCTGTCTCTTCTAATTGATCAATCATCCGAGCGGCTCGGTTATAACCAACTCTAAACTTACGTTGTAACATGGAGACACTCGCCTTATCTTCTCTGATAATAAACTCGACTGCCTCATTATATAACTCATCTAATTCCATTCCATTAACTGTTGGTGCTTCTGGTTCATCAGTTGGCATCATATCTTCTTGATAGTCAGCACCTTGTTGCTCTGTCACAAAACTGACAATATCTTCCACTTCTGAATCAGAAATAAACGCCCCCTGCACACGGATTGGTTTATTTTCACCCATTGGTAAAAATAACATATCTCCACGACCTAATAACTTTTCAGCTCCATTGCCATCAATAATTGTTCTAGAATCCGTTCCGCTTGAAACAGCAAAAGCAATCCGAGACGGAACATTCGCTTTAATAATGCCTGTAATAACATCAACACTTGGGCGCTGTGTTGCTAAAATCATATGAATACCTGCTGCACGGGCCATTTGAGCTAATCGAATAATAGCATCTTCAACTTCATTACTTGCAACCATCATCAAGTCTGCTAACTCATCAACAATCACTACAATAAAAGGTAAGACAGGTGTTTCAATCCCCTCTTTGGCATTATTTTTTACAATCATTTCATTATAGCCTGTAATATTACGAACGCCAGAGCTAGCAAATAATTCATAGCGACGTTCCATTTCACTCACTACCTTATGCAGGGCTTGAGCCGCTTTACGTGGATTAGTCACCACTGGTGTCAATAAATGTGGAATCCCATTATAGACATTTAACTCAACCATTTTGGGATCAATCATCATCAATTTAACTTCATGTGGTTTAGCACGCATTAAGATACTCACAATTATGCCATTGATACAGACAGACTTCCCACTTCCTGTTGAACCAGCTATCAGTAAATGAGGCATTTTAGCCAAATCTGCTGAAATAACTGACCCTGAAATATCTCTACCCAAAGGAACTTCCAGTAAATTTTCTTCATGTTTTGGTTGTGCTTCAATAATGTCTCTAAAAGAAACCATACTAACGGTGTTATTAGGCACCTCAATCCCGATTAAAGATTTACCAGGGATAGGCGCTTCCATCCGAATATCCTTTGCAGCTAGGGCAAGCGCTAGATCATCTGTTAAACTGACAATTTTACTAACTTTGACCCCCACAGCCGGTTGAATTTCGTATTTTGTAACAGATGGACCTAAACTAGCTCTGACAACTTTAGCATCTACTCCAAAACTCTTAAAGGTTTGCTCCAATATTCCAACGTTGACTTCAATAGACTTATACTCATCACTTTGATCTGTTAAAGGAATTTCATTTAGCAAAGTAGATGGGGGAACAAGGTAATCACGATTTTCTGTTTCAACTGGTATATCAAAATCAAGTGGCAACTCCTCAGGATCTTCTACTTGAGTTGTTGGTCCTTCTGTGATGGAACCTTTTGCCAAATAATCAGCTGCTTTAGTAACAATTGGCTCTGTTGGCATTTGATAATTTGCTTGATAATTATCAATAGCTACAGGTTCTTCCTTTGCAACCAAATCAGCAAGATTTTCTTCCTCCAGCTCAGTCGGTTTAGAGGCAATTGCCAAAGCTTTTTCGTACTCTTTTTGCTCAGCAACTTTAGCTTCTTTTTCACGTCTTTTTTCTTCAGCTAATAACTTTTCTTCTGCTCTTTCAATCTCTCTTAATCGACGACGTTCTGCCCGCCTTGCTTGCTGTGATGATAGTAAATTTTTAATGGATTGAAAACTTGTTTGAGAATTTTCTTGTACATGTTCCCATTTCACATCTAAAACTAAAAAACTTCCCAATAATAATAATAGACCTGAAATCAAATAAGTACCCACTTGAGAGACTAAGAAATAGCTCATACTATACAAACTAGCCCCTATCAAACCTCCACCGACTGTTTCGAAAATAACGTTATTTCTAATATCTAACACGAGCTTGTCCCAAATAACCGTTAAAGCACTCACATCAGTCCCTAAATAAGGTCTGAAATTGACCGCCTGAACTACTATCAAAATACCTATATAAAAGATAACTGAGCCGATCCATATCTTCGGTTTTTTTAATGAAAAATCTGGTCCAATAAATACGAGTAGTAAGCCATATATAATAGTTAATATTGCTAATAATGGATAGGTCACACCTACAAATAAACGAAAAATATTAGCCAAAAATACGCCTAAAAATCCTAGCTTAAATAAGCCAAAGATCCCTAATAAGGTTAAACCTGCTCCTATTATGGCTGAAAGCAGTCGTTCTTGTTGTGCTTGTTGTTTTTTAGTAACTTTCTTCGAGCGACTTGTTTTTTTCTTTGCCATGCTCATCCTCCTTTTAAGTCCTATTTATTATACTACAAAATCTAAAGCAAACAAACTACACAAAAGCGCTGTTAATCCAATCTCTTTTGAGATAAAATTAACAGCGCTTAATTTAATTATCTTTCATAGCGGCTTTTAAAGCTAAGGCTAACGGACTTTCTTCTGGTTCACTTGCTTGTGATTGACTATATTTTTTTAGCAATTTCTTCTCTTCATGTTTGGTCATCTTTTTCTTCCGACCCTTGCCTGATTCAATTTTCTCTGTAATCACACATGTCTTACATTTGAAGAATTGCCCATTTTTACCTTCATGAATTTCCATCTTTTTATGACACTGAGGACAGCGTCGATTTGAGACTTTAGGATCTTTGCGACGACGATATTTACAAGTTTCTCCAGTACAGACGTAAATCTTACCATCTCGTGTGTTTTTCTCACGTAAGGCTTCCCCACACTCTGGACATTCTTTATTAGTCAATGAAAAATCGGTATACTTTTGCTCACTATACTTAATTTCTTTGACCAACTTAGTAGTATCTTCTTCAATTTCTTTTATGAAAGTTTTCCCATCACGTTTTCCTTGAGCAATTTCTTCCAAGGCACTTTCCCATTTCTCAGTTAAATCTGGGCTAACTAGAGACGGGTTTACTAGTTTTAATAACTGTTTGCCTTTTGGTGTCACGGCTAATTTATTAGCTGTCCGACTCATTAATTCTGATTTGATTAATTTTTCAATAATTTCTGCACGAGTAGCTGGCGTACCTAATTTATGTTTTTCCATCAAGCCAAGCAAACTACCTTCTGACAGAGCTGCCGGTGGACTTGTTATTTCTTTATTTAGTTGAAATTGATTGTTTAAGGTCATGCCTTCTTTAAACTCTACTTGTTTTTGAATGTCTTCTTGTTTAACAACTTTAAATCCTGGCTGGATAATTTTTGTTTGTTTAAACAAGAAAATGTTCTCTGCATTTTTAGCTTCAATTGTTTGCTGTTCAGTAATATGAGCATCACCAAAAAGTCCTAAAAAGCGTTTAGTAATCATTTGATAAATTTTTTGTTCATCATTATCCATCTTTTCTGCACGTGGCACTTGTTCTGTTGGGATTAGTGCATGGTGATCTGTCACTTTTTCATCTTGAAAAACTTTAGTCACTTGAACTTTGCTTCCCTTGCGTATAGCTGCTTTCGCTTCATCTGGATAATAACTAGCAACTGCTTGTAAACGTTCCTTCATCGTAGAAGCCATATCACGGGTTAAATATTTAGAATCTGTCCGTGGATAAGTCACGACTTTATGGATTTCGTATAAATTTTGAACCAAGCCTAGAGTTTTTTTAGCCGAGAAGCCAAAACGTTGATTAGCCTCTCGTTGAATTTCAGTTAAATCATAGGGTAACGGTGCTAATTCTTTTTTTTGTTTACTCTTGACTGATGTCACCAATGTTTTTTGAGCTACTAACTTATCGACTAACTGCTCTGCTTGTTCTCGTTCTGAAAATTGACGTGGATTTTTAAGTTGAAGACGTCCCTTTAAGCCTCCATAGGTCAAATCAATGGTGTAAAAATTTTCTGCCCTAAAATTTTCAATCCGTTCCTCTTGCTTACGAACCATGGCAAGCGTTGGTGTTTGAACCCGCCCAGCTGATAAATTATCCTCATATTTAACTGTCAAAGCACGTGTGACATTTAAGCCAACCAGCCAATCAGCCTCAGCTCTAGCTAAAGCTGAGCGATAAAGATTATCATAATGTTTACTTGGTTCTAGTTTCTTAAAACCATCCTTAATAGCTTTCGTTGTTTGCGATGAAATCCATAAACGTTTGACTGGCTTATTGAAACGTACATACTCCAAAATCCAACGTGCAACTAGCTCTCCCTCACGACCTGCATCAGTTGCAATAACTGCTTCTGAAACATCTTGACGTTTAGCTAATTGACTAATTGCTTTTAACTGATGGCCTGTTTTAGGAAGTGGTTTGATTCCAACTTTTTTAGGAATCATTGGTAAGGTTTCCATATTCCATTGAGCCCATTCCTTGTTATAGTCCTCAGGCATCTTCAAGCCTAACAAATGCCCTAAAGCCCATGTAATAATAACATTTGGTCCTTCAATGTAAGTTTTAGTTTTCTTCGTTGCTCCTAGTACCTGCGCTAGGTCTCTGGCAACACTTGGCTTTTCTGCGATAATTAATTGTTTCATCTAATTCCTTTCCAGCTTCTGACAATTTTTTACAATCTTTCAGAAGCATCAGCCCTTTATATAATTGAAGGTCTTCATCACACTCTTCACAGTAGCGTAAATCATCTGCCTCCCAAAAAGCTGTTAAATAATCTGATTTCTCTTTTATCATACTATATTCTTTATGCAATTTGGCAAATTTTTCACGATAACATGCCTTTGCTTCAATTAAATTGTCGAAAATATCTTCTTCCACAATATCTAATTCCCAATCCTCAAAAAACCACCACGGTTCATTTTCTCCATACATTACGATTACTTGATACACTTTTAAGCCACCTTTCATGCTTGTTATGTCCTCTAAGTCTACGTCCTTATGGCAAATTCTGCAACTTTTATACTTGTGTCTGAGCTAACAAAAAAGATGCCATAAATTAGTGGCATCTTTTTTAGCTTATTTAATCATGCCATTAACAGGTTGTATTTTCCCACCCCATTCTTTTTTTATCCATGATTGTGTCTTTTTAGAATGTAAGGCTTTAACCAAGACCTTGATCGCTTCATCATGACGATTATCCTTACGACTTACCAAAATATTAGCATACGGTGACTTTTCTTTTTCTACTAAAACACTGTCTACAGTTGGTGATAACTGGATTGTACTAGCAAAATTAGCATTAATTGCGACCAAATCTGCTTCATCATTTTGATAAGCTTGTGTTAATAACTCTGGGTTAACTGTGTGAATAAACTTTAATTTCAGTGGGTTTTCCACAATATCATCAAAAGTCGCTGTAGCTAACTCTACTCCCTTGGCAACTTTCACTAAACCAGCTGTTTCCAATATTGTGATAACTCTACCCCAATCAGACTCTGAATTGCTTACCATAACAGTTGCTCCCATTTCTAACTCTGATATTGTCTTAATTCTCTTAGAGTACAGTCCCATTAATTCAATATGAATTGGCCCTTGATTAGCAAATTGATAATCATTTTCTGAGACTGCTAGGTTATAAAAAGGCTCGTGTTGAAAATAATTGGCATCAATATCTTTCTCTGCCAAAGACTTATTAGGTAAAATATAATCATCAAATTTTACAATTTCTAGTGTAATCCCTTCTTTAGCTAACTGTGGTTTAATATATTCCAAAATTTCAGTATGTGGGGTTGGCGATGCTCCAACTCGTAATGACGTCGTTTCTTTAAATGACGTCGCCTCTACTGCACTGAATCCCATTAAAATAGTTAAAAATAAGACAGCCAAACTTCCCCACATAATAGCTGGGCGATGACTCGCTACTTTTTGTCGTTTGTCTACTATCGCTACTAAACTATCTCCTAATCCTTGAATAATAAAAACTAAAACTAGTATCAAAATAGTCGCAACAAATGTTACAGTTAAATTATTTCTCATAAACCCATCTTGATAAGCTAATCCACCTAACCCACCAGCATTAATCGCTCCAGCCATAGCCGTGAAACCAATCATCGTAATTGTTGTTACGGTAATTCCTGATATTATAGCTGGCAAACTTTCTGGAAGTAATATTTTAAATATTGTTTGGCTTTTAGATGCTCCCATCGCATCAGCTGCTTCTAACACGCCTTCTGGCACTTCACGTAAAGCTATTTCAACCAATCTACCGAAAAAAGGGGTAGCAGAAATCACTAACGCTGGAATAGCCGCTGTTGGTCCTAAAAATGTTCCAATTACTGACCTTGTAACTGGGATTAAAAGTACAATCAAAATAATAAAGGGAATTGATCGGCAAATATTACTGAAAAATGATAAAAAGCTATAGCCAACTTGAGCTAATCTCCCTTGTCTTCTTTTTAAGTAAAATAACATTAGTCCTAAAATCAACCCTAAGATAATCACTAAAACCATAGAAGCACTTGTCATATAAAGTGTCTCCCACGTGGCTTTAACTAATTGTGACTTATTTAATTGTTTTATATCTAAATATTCTGAAACAAAATTAATTTCCTTCATAAACGGCTACCTCCAAACTCACTTCTTCTTGTTTTTCTAAATAAATTAAGGCTTTTTCTATAGATGTTTTCTGACCTAGCAGTTCAATCAATAACGTCCCAACTGAGCCTTTTTGTAAAGCTTGTATTTGACCTTGAATCACATTAACATCAACTTGACTCGCTTTAATCATCTTTGATATTAAAGGTTGAGTTGCTTGATTCCCTTTAAAAGTGACTTGTACCAAGACTCCTTCTCTCTTCTCTTTTGCCAAATCTTCTAATTTTAATAACGGATTCCCATAATTTGGGACTACTTCTTGTTGAACAAAGCGTTTGGTTACTGCTTCTTGAGGCTCACTAAAGACTTTTAAAACATCTCCTTGTTCCACAACTTGACCGTTTTCCATCACGGCTACTTGGTGACATATTTTTCTAATGACTGCCATCTCATGCGTTATTAAAACAATCGTGACACCTAATTCCCGATTTATTTTAGCTAACAACTCCAAAACTTCATCCGTTGTTTGCGGATCAAGGGCACTCGTGCTTTCGTCACAAAGTAGGAGCATTGGATCGTTGGCTAAAGCCCTAGCGATACCAACTCGTTGCTTTTGCCCACCTGATAATTGACTAGGATAGGCCTCTTCTTTTCCACTCAAGCCAACTAAGGCTAATAGTTCTGAAGCTTTCTGATTCGATTCAGCTTTTTTCATACCACTTAATTCCAAAGGTAGACGAATATTATCTAAAATAGTCCTCGACCATAGCAAATTAAAATGCTGAAAAATCATGCCCACTTTTTGACGATATTTTCGTAAATCATTCCCTCTCAGCTGTCCAATATCCCGATAGTCTACCAAAACTTGCCCTCTACTAGGTTGCTCCAAGCCATTTAATAAACGTAACATTGTACTTTTCCCTGCACCTGAATAGCCCACAATACCATAGATATCACCTGAATTTATCGTTAATGTAACGTTATTCAAAGCTGTAACTACTTGTTTTTTACTCTTAAATAATTTTGATACTTCTTTAATTTCAATTTGACTCATATCCGATTCCCTCTTTTCTATCACTTAACCCTTTATATGAAAATAAAAAAACTTCCGTCCTAGTTTATCTTAATAAACTAGGACGAAAGTTTGAACTAACGTGTTACCACCTATTTTTATGCTGAACTCTCATCCAACACCTCTTTCAGTGCGAGACCCAATAAAACAAGCCTGATACTGCGACACTGTAACGGGTGTAGACGTCGTAAGCTTATCTAGTAAAACTACTATGAATCACTTACGCTTGCTCAAAGACCATCTTCCATCTCATTTCAGTTACCCACTCACACCTTACAGGGCTCTCTTTAAACTTTCCTGATATGTACTCTTCTTTTCAAAGCTTTTTGTTTTTTAATTTTATAATAATACTCTAACTCAATTGCCATTTGATGTCAATCAATAATTAATCTAAATTTAAAAAAGCTTCTTCTGATACATCCGTCATAACTATCATCCAAGCTTTTCTTTCTTCCGGATTGTCTAAAACAGAAGGCGTTTGTAATGATTCATTATTAATCTCCACAATCGTACCTGCCAACGGTGTTATTAATTCAGTAACAGCTTTTTCCGCTTCTAATTCAGCAAAGGTATCCCCAACCTCTAGCTTGTCCCCTACCTTTGGTAACATAACAAAGGTCACATTACCAAAATCATCTTGTCCCTCATTAGTTAAACCGAATATAAACGTATCTTTATCTTTTAATACCCAAATTTGCTTATTGATAACCTTTTTCATTTTCCATAACTCCCACTAACACTTTTCTTATTTTAATAAATCCTCATAGGCTTCTTCTTTAAACCCTAATAAGACAGGTTCGCCAACTTTTTCCATAATTGGACGCTTAATTAACATTCCGTCTACACATAAACGACCAGCTGCTTCTTCATTACTAAAATCATTCACAATAGTTTTTAACCCTTGCTCACGGTAACGAACACCACTTGTATTAAAAAAACGACGAACAGGTAACTCACTTGCTTCCATCCAACCAACTAACTGCTCTTTTGTCGGTGGTGTTTCAATCATATCAATCATATTATAAGCAATGTTATTTTCATCTAACCATGCTTTTGCTTTCTTACACGTTGAACATTTTGGATACCAATAAAAATTAACCATCTGATCCCTCTTTTCTTAATGTATTACTTTAAGTATAACATACCTAGACTATAAAAATAAAACCCATCCTTAGCTAGCATTAAACAAAAAAACAACCATGATGGTTGTTTTACTTGTAATCTTGTTTTTGAAATTTCATGGATAAAATGATTCCGACACCAATTAAATTCCCCAGTAATGATGAGCCACCTTGACTAACAAAAGGCAGTGGGATACCAGTTAAAGGTAACAGACCAATATTAGCCCCAATATTCTCAAATACATGGAACAAAATCATCATAATTGTTCCTGTTGCAATGTAGGCATAAAATTCATTATTTGTGTCAAAACAAACACGAATCATGCGATAAATTAAAAAGAAATACATTAATATCATTAAGCAACCACCAATAAATCCAAAGTTTTCACCAATAACAGTAAAAATCATATCAGATTCACGTACAGGAACGTCTACTTCTGAAACGTTAAATCCTTTTCCTAATAAACCACCAGAACCAATCGCCACAAGTGCCTGAGCCTGTTGGAAAGATTTTCCTGATGAATCATGGAAGGGATCTAACCAAGAATCAATTCGTAGTAACTGGTATTGTTTAACCCCTGCAGCATATAAAAAATCACGTCCACTATCTGTTGTAACGAGATATATCGTAATAGCTGCTAACACTAGGAAAATACCAATAACAGGTAGAACAATTCGCCACGTAATACCAGACATTAAGAAGACACCACCTAGAATGGCAACATAAACTAACATCGTCCCAAAATCTTGTTGGAATTTCAATAAAATCCCAACAGGTAAAATGGTTAAAACTAGTTTACCAATCAAAATAAAATCATTTTTAATTGTATGCTCATGTTCTGAGTTATGTTGTGTCACCACATAAGCTAACATTAAAATAAATGCAATCTTCATTAATTCTGACGGCTGAATCGTAAGACCTGCAATATTAATCCAGTTTTTAGAGCCTGTCATAACAGCTAACGCTTTATCATGAAACCAAATCAGACTGGTCATTAATGCCAAGCCAAATGCATAAAATATCGGCGTCATCTTCCATAATGTTTTCGAGTCAAACTGCATTAAGACAACAACCGCTGCCACCCCGATTAAAATCCACAACACTTGTTTCAACATTGGCGTCCAAAGATCATCAATCATCGGATTATGATTCAATGCTACAAAAAGTGCAGCTAATCCCATTAATGATAACACCATAACTGGTAGAATGATGCCATAATCAATTCTATTATCCAAGTTATACCTTGTTTTTGTTTTATTCATGTCACATCTCTTTTCTATATAATCCTGTTATTTATTATAACCAATCTACTTCTATTTCATAAAACATTTAATAAATTTAATAATTTTTTTATTTTTTAACTTCATCTAAAAACTGTGTTAATTGTTTAAATGTCTCTTGAGATTCTTTTAGTGACAGATCAAATTGATATTCGTGCATCAACTCAGTATCTGTCTCATCATAAAAAACAGTCGTCACGTCACTGCCACTATCTTTTAAAACTTTAGCAAATGCTTTGCCTTGATCGGCGAAAGAAAACGTATTGCCATCGGCGATAAAAGTCTTAGGAAACGGTTTTTTTACGACGGTTAATAAATCGGCCTCTTTTACCATCTCAGAATCTTCCCAGTTACTTGTACCTGTATAAGCCCAACCAATCTTTTTCACAAAATAATCTAGTATAATTGAACTACTTTCTTGTGTCAGTGCTTCTAGTGAGAATGGCGTACATAATAGAACCGTGCCTACCAGATTTTTAGCAGGAATATCTTGCGGTAGGTTTACTTGCTTACTATAGGACTTATCTAGTTGAATCGTCGTATATTGGGCAGCTATTTGCCCACCTGCTGAATCTCCTGCCACGATAATTTGAGACATATCTAAATTATAAGCTTTAGCATTTTTAGCCAACTCATGATAAAGATCACTTACTTGGATTAAGGGACTGGGATAACGATTGGTAGGTGCTAATGAATAGTCCATGTTAGCGACTGCAAATCCTCGACTTGCTAACATAGTCGCATATATCTCTGTGTCAGATTTTTGACCTCCAACATATCCTCCTCCGTGTATCCAAATAATAACAGGAACTTTTTTACTTCCTTTAGGTCGTAGTAAATCATACTTATTTGAAGGCAATAACGACTCGTACGTCAAGTCTTTTTGAACACTGACTTCTTTTTTTAGTTGTTGATAGTCGCTAGGTGCTTGCGCCGGACTACCTGCTTTAAATTGCTGGTACACCAACTCACTAGCAGGGTACGGTGTGAATAAAATAATAAATAATGTAAAGATAAAACAAACTAGCGTGACAATCCCCGCTTCTTTCAACATTTCTTTCATTCAAGTACTTCCTTTTATTTAAACTAATTATTAAACAATAGACTTCGCCATTATAATTTATAATCGTACTAAAAGTATATGATATATATTAAGCTATATCAAGCAGTATCTGTCAGGTTACTCTGATGATATTTTATTTTTTCATGGTGGCTAACACACTCTAAAATGATAACTTTTAATTTAATATTTTAGAGTTAGGCTCACTTTTACTTAAATCATTAGCATAATTTTCTGCTATCACTAAAAAAGCCTACTGAATTATAAAAATTCAGTAGGCTGGACTCATTAACTAAAATTATTTTGTACCAAATAAACGATCGCCAGCATCTCCCAAGCCTGGTACGATATAGCCATCTTCATCTAAACGTTCATCTAGACCGGCTGTAATGATATCAATGTCAGGATGTGCTTCTTGTAATGCTTTAACACCTTCTGGAGCGGCAACTAAACATACAAATTTAATATTGTTTCCCCCACGTTTTTTTAAGGCATCTACTGCTAAAATAGCAGAACCACCTGTTGCTAACATTGGGTCAACAACAAATAATTGACGTGTTTCAATATCTGATGGTAATTTGACAAAGTACTCTACAGGTTCCCATGTATCATGGTCACGGTACATTCCGATATGACCTACTTTAGCTGCTGGAATTAACTCTAACATTCCGTCTACCATGCCGATACCTGCACGAAGAATTGGAATAATTGCTACTTTCTTACCTGATAACGTTTTTTGAATTGATTTTCCAACTGGCGTTTCAATCTCAACGTCCTCTAAAGGCATGTCACGTGATACTTCAAAAGCCATTAGCATAGCGATTTCATTGACAACCTCTCGAAATACCTTTGTTCCACAATTTTTATCACGAATGATAGTTAACTTGTGCTGAATTAGTGGATGATCAATAACTTGAAATTTTCCCATTCCTATTCTCCTTTTTCTTCGTATGAATGATTTTATCTAGAATAAGCTAAGATCATTCTTACTCTGTTTAAATTTTGTCTCTAACCATTGTAAAGGAAAAATGAGTGATTGACTAGTCAATCACTCACTTTTTTTTAATATTTTAACGATATAGTGGATATTTTCCAGTAATTGAACGAACTTCTTTACCTTCTCCAATAATAATGTCTTCATTATCCTTATTACTTAAAATCAGATCAATGATTTCAGCGATTCTTGTAGCACTCGCTTCTTTCATCCCACGGCTAGTAATCGCTGGAGTTCCAATTCTGATACCACTCGTTTTAAATGGGCTTAGTACTTCAAATGGTATGGTATTTTTATTAACAGTAATATGAGCACGGTCTAATAAGGCCTCAGCTTCCTTACCATTTAAACCATAACCGCTGACGTCTAATAATAATAAATGATTGTCGGTACCACCACTAATAACGCGGGCATTTTTAGAGTTTTTAAAGACTTTTTCCATTGCCTTAGCGTTGGCAATGACTTGCTTTTGATACTCTTTAAATTCAGGAGCAAGCGCTTCTTTAAACGCTACGGCTTTACCGGCAATCACATGCATCAAAGGTCCCCCTTGTATGCCTGGAAAAATAGCACTGTTGATTTTTTTAGCCAACGCTTCATCATTTGTTAGGATGATACCTCCACGAGGGCCTCTCAAGGTCTTATGTGTCGTTGACGTTACAATATCAGCATACGGCATTGGATTTTGATGTAAACCTGTTGCTACTAATCCAGCAATATGAGCCATATCAACCATCAATTTTGCCCCAACTTCATCTGCAATCTCACGAAATTTTTTAAAATCAATCTCACGACTATAAGCACTTGCTCCGGCTACTATTAATTTGGGTTTAATTTCACGAGCATGATAACGGATAACTTCATAATCCAATTCTTCAGAAACAGGTTGGACGCCATAGGCATGAAAATCATACGTTTTACCACTAAAATTAACAGGTGACCCATGCGTTAGATGACCACCATGCGTTAGATCCATCCCTAAGACGACATCCCCTGGTTCAATTAGGGCCATATAAGCAGCGGTATTAGCCTGTGATCCTGAATGAGGCTGAACATTTGCAAATTCAGCACCGAATAGTTGTTTAACTCGCTCAATTGCTAAATTCTCAACAACATCCACAACCTCGCATCCACCGTAATAACGCTTCCCAGGATACCCTTCTGCGTATTTATTAGTCAAAATACTCCCTTGTGCCGCCATCACTGCTTTTGACACAAAGTTTTCTGAGGCTATCAATTCAATATTTTCATCTTGACGATACCCCTCTTTAATAATGGCATCCCATAATTCTAAATCATTCTCTTTAAAATCCATACCCAAACTACCCCCTTGTTCTTTTTAATATTGTATCACAATTTATTTGATTGATTCAAAGTATAACCTACCCTTTAGCATTTAAAGATTTTACCACCTGATGCTTTTTTCAGACGGTTCATATAGGCAGCACCTACTCCTATTTCTGGAAAAGTCTCAACTAAGACTAAATCAAGCGGTTCTTCCCACTCATCTAACGCTCTTAGTCCCGCAAATAAGTGTTTAGCAGCTTCTGAAACAGTCCCATTTGAAGTTAAGATATAACTAGCAGTTATCTCAGAGCCTAAATCAGATACTATTTTTTCAGAGGCTAATACACCAACGTTTAGGTGATCTTTCTTTGCTAGCGAGACAGCTTCTTTAAAATCCGCTTTAAGGTAGTCAATCATCCACACCTCAACATTTGGTGAATAATGTTTGTACTTCATACCTGGAGACTTTGGAGCCTCAGTTTCAGTCATCAAATGGCGATCAATAGTAACTTCTCCAATAACCTGTTCTAAATCAACTTCTGTAAGCTGACCCGGTCTTAAAATCATTGGCACATCTCCCGACATATCTAAGACCGTTGATTCTAAACCAACACTTGTAGCACCGCCTTCAAGTATACCAGCAATTTTGCCAGCTAAGTCATGCATCACATGTTTGGCTGTTGTAGGACTTGGCTTACCTGAGGTATTAGCACTTGGTCCCACTAAGGGAGCCCCTACTTGTTCAATTAAAGCTAAGGTCAAGTCATTAGCTGGCATTCTAAAAGCAGCCGTTTCTAACCCTCCAGTGACAACACTTGGCAAACTACCAGGTATTATCTTAAATATTAATGTTAAAGGTCCTGGCCAAAAGCTATCCATTAATTTCTTAGCTTCAACTGGAATACTTTCAACATAATGGGTTAAATCTTCTTGCCCTGTCACATGCACAATCAATGGGTTATCACTTGGACGTCCTTTTGCTTGGTAAACTTTTTGAACCGCCTCAGCATTAGTCGCATCTGCCCCTAAACCGTAGACTGTTTCAGTAGGAAAGGCTACTAACTCTCCTTTTTGCAATAACTCCACTGCTTGATTTAATGTTTCTTCAGAAAAATAATTTGTTTCCACAGCTTATCCACAACCCTTCTTAATTACGCACTGTGCTCTTTAAATAGCTTTCTATTTTCCACATTTCTCTACATCTACTCGTTTTAACATTACTTTGTTTAATGAGAATACTCATTGTTTTTTAGTGAATTGCCATTACCACCTCTAATGTACTGATACCATCCGGTCTTGGCCAAATAAATCTTTATGAACCCTAATCGTTTTTTCTGGAAAAACTTCTTTAAAAATAGCCACAACTGCACTCCCTTGTTGGAAACCTATCTCTAAATAAAGACGACTATTCTGATGCATAACCTCACCAACTTGTGAGGCTAATTTTTGGTAAATGGCAAGTCCCTCATTCTCAGCAAACAAAGCCAGGGATGGCTCGTACTCACGTACACTAACATCCATCACATCAAATTCATCCTGACTAATATAGGGGGGGTTAGATATGATAATATCAAATGTTTGACCTCTAACAGGTTCTAACAAATCCCCTTCGTAAAACAATACTTCTTGATCTTGTAACTTAGCATTTTCCTTAGCAACGGTTAGCGCTTCTCTTGAAATATCACTAGCAGAAACTTCCCAATTTTTAGCTTCTCTCTTTAAAGTCAAAGCAATCGCACCTGTGCCCGTTCCAACATCCATCACCTTTAAATTAGCTTGCTGATTATTTTCATTTAAACACATAGCTACAAGTTCTTCTGTCTCAGGTCTCGGGATGAGAGTGTTTTCCGTCACTTTAAAACGTGCTCCATAAAACTCACAAGAGCCGATAATATACTGAGGCGGATGATTGGCTATAACTAATTTCAAATCTTCCTCTAATTGTTCTTGTTCCTTTTGAGGCATACTTTTTCTCAGACTTATCAATAACTCTGTCCTCGTCCAACCTAATCGTTCTAACAACATATATTCAGCTAAATAAGGCTCTTTTCCATGATTTTCTAAAAAAGAAGAAGCCCCTTTAAGGACTTCAACATAGGTCTTAGTTGCCATTTTGCATCTCTTCAATCTTAGCAGTTTGATCATAAATGATTAAAGCATCGACGATCTCACTTAATTCACCTGATAAAATACGGTCTAATTTTTGAATTGTTAAACCAATTCGGTGATCTGTGACACGGTTTTGGGGGAAATTATATGTTCGAATACGTTCTGAACGATCGCCTGTCCCAACTGCTGATTTACGATTTGCATCATATTCGCTTTGTGACTCCTGACGGATTTGATCAAAAACACGCGTACGTAATACTTTCATCGCTTTTTCTCTATTCTGTAATTGTGAACGTTGATCTTGCATTGCCACTACCACACCTGTTGGAATATGCGTCAAACGAACAGCTGACGCAGTTTTATTGACATGCTGTCCACCAGCTCCACTTGCATGATAAATATCTACGCGAATATCTTTATCTTCCAACTCTAACTCAACTTCTTCTGCTTCAGGTAAAACTACTACTGTCGCAGTAGAGGTATGAACACGACCTTGTGATTCTGTTGATGGAATGCGTTGAACACGGTGCGCGCCACTTTCATATTTTAATTTAGAAAAGACATTTTCACCACTAATCATTACTGTTACTTCTTTATAACCACCAATATCAGTAATATTAGCGTCCATCACTTCAAATTTCCAACCTTGTGATGCTGCATAACTTTGGTACATTTCAAATAAATCACCTGCAAATAACGCTGCTTCATCACCACCGGCAGCACCACGGATTTCCATGATAATATTTTTATCATCATTGGGATCCTTAGGAATCATAAGGACTGTGATACGCTCTTCTAATTCTTCTTTTTCTGTTTTTAGTTCCGATAATTCCTCTTTTGCTAATTCTTGCATCTCAGCATCAAGTTTTTCACCTAACAACTCTTCTGTTTCAGAAATCCCTGTTACGACTTCTTTATAACGGCGATAAACTTCTACTGTTTCACGACTATTAGCTTCTTCTTTTGATAATTCCATAAATTTTTTCGTATCTGAAATCACATCTGGATCGCTAAGTAACTCCCCTAATTCTTCGTAACGGTCTTCGATTGATTGTAATTGATCGTACATCATGATTCTCCTTATCATTTTTTATTTGTAATTGGACCATATCTTACCTCATTATTTAAATCTCTGGATGTAAATAATGCTTGCGGCAGACTGGATAATAGGCTTCGTTCCCACCAATTTGAATTTGCTCACCGGTATACACCGCTTGACCATCATTCATTCGTAAATTCATAATGGCTTTTTTATGACAGAACCAACAAATTGTTTTCAACTCTTCAAGTTTATCTGCATATAATAATAAATATTTTGAACCTTCAAATAAGTCATTTTTAAAATCATTTTTTAATCCAAATGCCATCACTGGTATCTCTAATTCATCAACAATTTTAGCTAGCTGCACAACATGATGCTTTTCTAAAAATTGCGATTCGTCTACCAAAATACAATAGGGTATAAAATCTAACTTTTTGATATAATCATAGACATTTGTTTCATGAAAAATTGGTGTTGCTTCTCGAGATAAGCCAATACGGCTCGATACTTTTCCAAGTCCATCCCGTGTATCAACGCCACTTGTCATCAATACCACCGGTTTATCTTGCTCTTCATAATTATGGGCAACCTTTAAAATTTCAATCGTTTTACCACTATTCATCGCCCCATACTTAAAAAATAACTGTGCCAATCTCTTCCACCAACTTTCATTTTCTACCTATGTAAGTATACTGTAAAAATTTAAAAAAAGCATCCTATTGGGGATAAAAAATCGAAAAGCCCCCCATATTTCCCAAATAATCTTATTCGCTCTACAACATAATTTAGAGGCTCTTATAATATAGATTCAAAACATCATTTTAAAAATTTATAGCCAATAATTTTTATAGACCTCAAACAACCCTATTCTAAAGACTAACTAAAAAACAAACGACTAAAAATCAATTAACCTCTTCTTAGAAATCTAATCTTCTTAGAAAAAAACTATTAGTGATAAATCACTAATAGTTTTTTTTAAGCATTAGGACCTCCATCGCCTTTAAACCAACCTGTTTTAGCATTGATTGTTACTAAATAAATTGGAACATCTTTTGGATTACGTTTACGCAATAAGGGTGAATCGGTGTTAGTAGCATATAAATCATAGTACGCCTCACCGTTAACGATTTCACGTTGACGTAATTCATAACCACCCTCGGTCATATAACCTCGGCTCAGACATTCGTTAATAACTTTTTCTTGAATTCCCGGCGCCCATGACCAATCTCCTTCGATGTTCTTAGCAGCTTCTTGTTCACGATTAGCAGCTTCTTCAGCTTGTTTGGCAACCTCGGCCTCTATTTCAGTTTGTTTAGCCGTCTCTTCAGCATCATACTGTTCATCTAATGCTTCTTTTTGCTGCTGCTCATCTAATATCTGTTGTTCCAACTCAGCTTGCTCGGCAGTTTCTTCTACCAATTGTTGTTCCTCAATTTGTGGACTTGCTATCTCTGAATCCTTTGATTCGTCTTCTTTAGTTGCATTTTCTTTTTCAGCATTTATTTGCTTATCACTTGCTTCTTTAGCCACTTTTTCTTTTTCGGCTTCAGCTTTTTTAGCAGCAGCCTCTTTAGCCATTTTTTCTTTTTCGACTTTAGCTTTTTTAGCAACTGCTTCTTTAGCCGCTTTTTCTTTTTCTACTTTTTCTTTTTCGGCTTTTTCTTTCCTAGCATTTGCTTTTTTAGCTGCCTTTTCTTTTTCTACAGCTGCTTTTTTAGCTGCCTTTTCTTGAAGTTCATTGTCCACTTTAGCCAATTTTTCTGCCAACTGCTTTTTCAATGTGGGATTTATAGCTGTGGATAGTTTTTTTTGAACAGCTGATAGCTCTTTTTTAGTAACCTCTTCTTTAAGATTACCCTCTTGATCAAATAAGGCATCAATCTCTTTTTGAACTTTTCCACTTGTTTCCACTTGCTTATTGGCGACACCAATAGCCAGATTAATCGTCTCATCTAGTGGATCTTTAGGCTGTTCTATCATCTTAGGTAACCTTGGTTTTTCAGAACTTAACGCAACATCTTCCAAGACCTTGTCACCTTTTATAACAGGTTCCTCAAACAATTCATTTACTTCTTTTTGACGATCAAATACTTCCTCAACTTCATCTAAAGTTGCGGTCAATAGATTTTTTTGAGTGTCATCTTCTTTCCCCAATGACTTCACTTCTTTTTTTAAACTAGCTAATTGTTTCGGGGTAAATGAGTCATTTAAAAACAACTTACGTTTATCCAAAAACAAGTTATCCACATCACTTGTCAATTTTGTTAACATCTTGTCATGGGATTTTTGCGCCTCAATCACTTGATTTTCTTGATATTTGGTTACACCATAATACCCGCCACCCATTAGTAAGGCTAATAAAGCTATAACTCCCAATGTTTTTTTCACATTCTTCGATTTTTTAGGTGGCTCTGGCGAGTCTTTCTCTGGCAACTTACTTTCCGTTTTCAACTCTGATTGACTGATGTCTTCTTTTTTACTGCTCGTTGTTTTCATGCCAGCAGCAGAAGCTGCTGCACCAATTCCTGCCACCATCGCCGCTTTTTTATCCGCACTAGTTGCTTCTTCTTTCGCTTCTGTAGAAACTTCTTGATCACTACTAGGAAGTGTTTCTTCTTGTTGCGACGGACTAGAACTAGCTACTTCATCGGCGATAAGTGCCGTATTCGCTGTTGCTTTTGTATCAGTACTAGCTACTTCCACTTTTTCTTTTTTTGAATTAGACTCTTTAGAGTCATTTTTAGCTTTTTGTTGACTTTTTCGATCTTTTTTTAAAACCAATGCTGCATTAATTTCTTCTGCTCCTGGTTGGAAGATATCACAGTTAGGACAGACCTTTTCCTCAGCAGTCACAATATGACCACAATTAGGACACTTTACACCTCTACTCATGCTTATCACATTCCTATTAGTTAATTTTATTTTAAATCACATGCCTTTAATCCGAGCATATCAACCTTCATTTTATCACAAAAAGCCCTTAATTGTTAAGGGCTTTTTGATCTCGATTTTTTTCATTTAAGGTCTTTTTATCATAACTAGTTAAAAGACTATTTATCTTGTAATAACAAACCCTTCAATTTTAAACTCCTCCACGTAACCTTGAGCTTGTTTACCTATGATATTTGCTTTAAAACTAACCTGATCACCTTTCTCTAAGAAAGTTGCCTCTTCATAGTCTGTCGTATTAACACTATAAACTTGGTTATCATCTAAAACAAATTTGATAACAGTCGCATCATTTAAATTCATTGGTGGCGTTAGACGTTTTATCGTCCCCTCAATGGTTTGTTCTTTTGCTTTATCAGTAGCTGAGACATTGCTTGTCTTTTGACTTAGCTTCAGACGGTAACTTTGTAAGGCTTTAGACACCGTGTCTTCCATTGCGATAATATCACTATCCGTTGCATTGACATACGCAATTTTTTTGAAAATACCATTTTTGTCTAACATCGATACAACCCAAGTTGGCACACCATCAATATTATAAAGAAGTGGCATGTTTCCTTCCAATTTCTTTTCTGGATAAACAAGATTGACCAAGTTTAATAAGCCTTCACTATCCATCATATTTTTTTTACTATAATAAGTAATTTCTGCAGTTCTTGCATTAATAAATGAATAGCCAATAGCTGAATCATCTGAACTGGAAGGTGATGTAAAATCAGTAAAATACAACATCTCACCTTTCTCATTAAAGATGGGAGTTACCTGATCTTCTGTCCCATTACTCGTTGCAAGTTTGACGCCTTTTTTGGCTAATTTACTATTCAGCCAACCATTTTCATATTTTCCATAGACACTATTCATCTCAGTTGCCATTTCAGGTGAAATTGGTGCATCAATAAAAGCTGGAACATCTTTTAAATCATAGACTTTAACTTCTCCAATTTCACTATCTAAGACAGCTATTTTCATCTTACGATAATTAGGATTTTCAGAAATCCCACGAGGTTTATAAAGTGTTTGGACATAGTAAGCATGCCCATCATCAGCAATCTCTAGTTGTGGTTCACCAATTGATTTATAGGTAGCTGTAGCAAAATAAATTTTTCGCTCCACATCTTTTAAGAAAAAAGCACTTGGAATATATTTCATCCCACGTTTGACGGGAATAGGCTGCTCGTACACATCGGTTGCTGACATCTGTAGATATCCTTCCGATACGCCACCTTTTAACCATCGCCAAAACCCTTTGAATTCTAAAGGTGCAATATAGACCACTTCATCTTTAACTTTTTGAACCTGTAAACGTCCTAAATTATAAAATTGTTGGTTATCAAACTGATTCATTGATTTCTTCATTTTATTCCTTACCGTTTTAGGTGGAATAGTTACAGGTGTGTCTGCCTTATCAAGCTCCGGTGTATCTGTTCCTTTAACCAAATTCAACGTATCATAAACTTGTTTTTTGCTATAGACTTCATAACCATTAGAAGCAATTAATAAAACTAAACTTGCTAAAATAAGGCCAATAACTTTTTTGCTAGTGGGCCGCTTGATATCGGTCACTAAGTCGTCCCATTCATTGACGAGATAGATAATTCCCACAGCAAGTAATCCTAAAATACCGTTCGTCAATAAATAGTTCAATAATGATTTACTTGGCAATACACACCAAATTACTAACCCATACATAACAATAACAATTAAAAAAAGCCCCACCAATAATTTCCATTGTTTTTTATTTAATTGAAATTTCTTACTAATTAAATACCCACCAACTAAAATTAACGCCATAATATGACTAATCACTAACTGACTTAACATCATTTTCCCCCATTTCTTCTTCTTATTATTGTATCTTAAGTTTGCGATAGGCGCTACTAAACTCGTAACGGATTTATTAAAAACAGTTAAAAATACAAACTTTTTCTTTTCCTCATGAGAAATCATTAAGGATAAATTGCAGTTATTTTTAGACGTGCTATACTAGGACTTGAATTTATATCTGAAAGGGGCTGAGCGCTTGGCCAAACGTCGTTTTTTTTATGGCTACAAACGTGACTTCACACGCTTTTTATCTGCCCACATCTCTAGTATCCAGATGATCGTTCTCTACTATTTACTACTAACGATTTTGTCGTTCTTCTTGTTACGACTAGCGTTTTTTAGAAATCCTGGAGTAGACACCAGCTTACTTGATGATGTCTTTATGGCAATCAGTACTGTTAGTGTAACAGGTCTCAGTACGTTTAATATTAACGAAGTCTTTAACCACCGAGGAGTCGTCCTCTTAGAAATACTATTTCAAGTGGGTGGACTTGGTATTATGATGGTTTCAACTTTCTTTTTTATTGTGACTAGACGAAAAATTTCATTGAAACAACGTCAACTAATTATGACCGACATGAACCAACCTAAATTAAGCGGCATTGTTAGACTAATTAGAACAACTTTAGCTATTCTCTTGTGGATTCAACTTTTATTTGGTGTCATTTTTTCAATTCACTTCTATAGCTCTCATCATCAGGCAAATATTTATGATTCCATTTTCTATGGTTTCTATCAATCTATTTCAGCTGTCACAAACTCAGGTTTTGACGTGACAGGAGGCTCTATTATTCCCTATGCTGATGACCACTTCTTTTTGATTTGCATCATTTTGTTAATTACAGTTGGTGGGATTGGCTTTCCTGTTATTATGGAAATTAAAGAATGGTTATTCTTCAAAAAATCTAAGCACGGCTATCCTTTTCGTTTTTCATTATTCAGTAAACTTGCTATTTGGTCCTTCTTAATTCTTTTTATTTTTGGGACTTTACTCATTTTTGCTTTAGAAAGACAACATTTATTTGCTGATATGTCTAGTAGTCAACAATGGATTTCATCCATGTTTTACTCTATGACTACCCGTAATGCTGGTCTGCAAATCAATGATTTAAATGATTTTCAAACGGCTACCTTATTACTATTTTCGACGCTGATGTTTATCGGGTGCAGCCCTAGTTCAGTTGGAGGGGGTGTTCGAACCACAACAGTGGCAATCATTGTCCTCTATATGTTTTCATTTATTAAAAGTGAAGAAAAAATCAGTATTTTTGGTCGCCGAATTTCAGAAGAAGATATAAAAAAATCAGTCGTTGTGTTTAACTTATCCTTATTAATGTGCTTTTTATCAGTCATTATTTTGGCAGCAACGGAAAAACACTCACTCATTTCTTTAATTGTCGAAGTGACCTCCGCTTTTGGAACAACAGGCCTATCCCTAGGAATTACCCCCGACTTGTCAACAACAGGCAAAATTATTATTGCCTTATTAATGTTTATCGGACGAATCGGAATGCTTTATACCTTAATGCTGTTTGTTCCTAAAGAGATGCAAGACAAAGGTTACATCTACCCAACTGAAAAAATTATTATTGGTTAAACTTAAACCTATTCGATCCTTTGGAAAGAATAGGTTTTTATTAATTATTCAACTCAGCTAGGAAAAATGATTAAAAAATCAAACAAGTTATGGTATGATGAATTGGATAAAATTTAGACTTCAATGAGAGTAAGTAATCAATCATGTTAAATAGGAGGAACAAAATAATGACCGTACGCAGTCAATTAGCTACATTTGTAGGGAAATCAAGTCAATGGTTTCTAAAAAATTTTACAAAAGGTGGTAGCAGTTTACCTGGAAAGTTAGCGCTAAAAATTGATCCTAATATCTTAGATAGCTTAGCCAAAGACTATGAAGTAATTGTTGTAACAGGAACCAATGGTAAAACACTAACAACCGCTTTAACCGTTAATGTATTGAAACAAGAATTTGGAGAAGTTTTGACCAACCCAACCGGAGCCAATATGGCACAAGGTATCGTTTCAACTTTCTTAGGTGCAAAAAAGAAAAAAAATGGTAAAAATTTTGCTGTTTTAGAAATTGATGAGGCTAGCCTGAGCAAAGTAACAGAGTACATCAAACCAGAATTATTTTTATTTACTAATATTTTCCGTGATCAGATGGACCGTTATGGTGAAATCTATACTACCTATAAATTAATTGTCGACGGGGCTGCCAAAGCACCTAAAGCAACAATCTTAACCAACGGTGACTTACCAATTTTCAACTCTGTTGAAACAGTTAATCCTCGTGAATACTACGGATTTAATCATGAAGAAGATCATGAACAAATGGCTCACTACAATACCGATGGTGTATTATGTCCAAATTGCCAACACATTTTGCATTATAAAATGATTACTTATAGTAACTTAGGAAAATATTATTGCCCACATTGTGAGTTCAAACGTCCTAAACTTGATTATCAATTAACTGAACTTGGTGAAATGACGAATACATCGGCTAATTTCACGATTGATGGTCAAGAATATGGCATTGAAGTGGGTGGTTTGTACAATGTCTATAATGCCTTATCTGCTACTGCTATCGGCCGTCATTATGGTGTCTCACCAGAGAAAATTAGAGCTGGATTAGCCTATGATGAAAAAGTATTTGGACGTCAAGAAGTCATTAATGTCGAAGGTAAAAAATGTACTTTAGTACTTGTTAAAAATCCCGTTGGCTTAAATCAAGTCATTGATATGATTGGCTTAGCAAAAGGGCCATTCTCTGTAGTTAGCTTACTGAATGCCAATTATGCAGACGGAATCGATATTAGCTGGATTTGGGATGGAAATTATGAAGGCTTTTCCGAAATGGATGTAACTAATGTAGTTACCGGCGGAGATCGTCGTAAAGATATGACTCTTCGTATGAAAGTTGCAGGTATTCCTGAAGACAAAATAACAGAAGTTGACAGCTTAACATCTGTTATTGATGAAATTAAACAGGCACCATCTGATCAAGTCTTTATCTTAGCGACCTATACAGCTGTCATTCAATTACGCAAAGAATTAGCAAACCAAAGCTATATTAAAGGAGGGATGTAAGATGACACAACTAAAAATCAGAGCGTGCCACCTTTACGGAAACTTACTAAATACCTATGGCGATAATGGCAATATGTTAATGCTAGACTACCATGCAAAACAAATGGGGGTAGAGTTTACAACAGATATTATTAGCATCTATGAAGATTTCTCTGCCGATGATTATGATTTTGTTTTCTTCGGTGGTGGTCAAGACTATGAGCAAACTATCGTTTCTAAAGATCTTCAAACAAAAAAAGAAGAATTAACACGCTACATCGAAGATGATGGTGTTATGCTTGCTATTTGTGGTGGCTATCAAATGTTAGGTCACTACTATATTGGGGCTAATGGTGATAAAATTCAAGGAATTGGTGCCTTAGACCACTATACTCTTAGCCAAGAAAATAACCGTTTCATTGGAGATGTCGAGATTTATAATGCCGAATTTGATGAAACTTATGTTGGTTTTGAAAATCACAATGGAACAACATTCTTAGGTGAAGGTGAAAAACCTTTGGGAGAAATCAAATTAGGTGAAGGAAACAATGGAGAAGATAAAAGTGAAGGCGTTATTTACAAAAATACTTTTGGGAGCTACCTACACGGACCAATTTTAGCTCGTAATGAACACCTATCAATCCGTTTACTTAATATGATTTTAGAAAAAAAATACGGTAAAGATTTTAAAAAAGAATAATTAATTTTAAAGTTGACATAACAATAACCCCCTCACAAATTTAGAAAAACAAATTTGTGAGGGGGTTATTTTAAATGTCGTCATAATTGGCTACTATTGCTGCATATAACGACGTTGGTTCCCCGACTAAAAAATGAATCACTCAATCTTTTCCTACTACTTCTATTCTAAGAAACTAGGGTTGCTCTTACAGAAATATCTCCCTTTCCTACTAAAGGCACCATGTATACAGATAGGACATCATTTTTATTCGCTAAATTATTAAGTGGTAAATGCATTTGTTTTGCCCCTTGTAGATGATAAATAGGCGCGACAATAATCTCTTCCGTTGTTAAATTGATTACGCCTACTGCCCAATGTAAAGATTTGGGACCTGGATTAAGGATATCAATAATAACTTCTTTTGGCTCAAAATCAGTGGCTTGAACAGGGATAAATGGGGGCTCTAACGATTCTTTGTCTAGTAGACCTGTATACATACCTGTGGCAGACTGAGGTGGAAACTCGATCATAGTATCTGTTATAAATGAACTACTAGTCATACTTGCCTCGACTTTTGATGCCGTGGGCATAAATAACCCAAAAGTTACCACTGTTAATAGACTTAAAATAATTTTACCTTTCATACTCTTCACCTGATTTCTATAAGATTTAATAACACGTTCACTATATACCCTTTAACGAACATTGTAAAGGTTTTCATCTGTATTTTTAAAAATATTATACTAAATTGACTAGATTGACTCATACTGATTCACACTATTTTAACCTCATTACTTTTGTATATCTGTTCAAAAAGAAACATCTTTTAAGATGCTGCGTCATCTATACTATCCAGTAGTTTATAATAGGTATAAAGATTTAACTCTAAAAAAAAAGCACCTCCAAACGAAAATTGAGGTACTTAATCATTCTACTAATACTAGCCTAACCTTTTACAATTCATTTGGATTAGGACTTTCATCATCTTCTTCAAAAAACTCTCGAGTAAAGCCTTCACCAATCACACTTTGTGCATCGTTAATAATCACAAAAGCAAGTGGATCAAGATCATTAATAATTTTTTGAATCGGTAATAATTGTGCTCGGCTAATAACGACATACAATAACTTTTTATTGTTTTTTTTATAATAGCCTACGCCATTAAGAACCGTAATCCCACGACCTAGTTTGTCACTAATTTCTGAAGCGATTACTTCATGTTTTTCAGAAATAATCGTTACTGTTTTTTTAGGGTTAAAGCCTTCTAAAATGAAGTCTAAGACTTTAGTAGACACAGCTAACGATATTAGGGTAAATAACATACTTTCAAATCCAATAACAAAGACAGATGGAATAACAACAATTAAATCAAAAAAGAGTAACGCATAACTTGTATTCCAACCTAAATATTTATTGGCCAACTTAGCTAAAATCGCACTACCTGCTGTTGTTCCACCACCACGCATGATTAAACCCATCCCAGTTCCCATTAAAACACCTGCACTAACTGCAGCTATCGTGACCTCACTAGCGTGATAAGCCAGTGGTTCAGTTAATTTTAAAAAGACAGATAAAATACCGATAACATATGCTGTAATAAAGATTGTTTTACCATCTAGAAACTTGTACCCAATCACCATCAATACGGCATTAAAACAAATATTTGTGAGAGCTGGGGAAATTCCATTTGTATAATAAAGAATCATGGTCAACCCTGTTACGCCACCTTCACCTAAATTATTGGGCAAAGCAAAAACATTAATTGCCAGTGCAAAAATCAATGCACCTAGTGTAATTTTCAAAAAAGTTAGTATCGTCTCTTTCTGATTACTTTTTACCATTTTAATCCCCTCCTACTTCAAGTTTAACCTAAATAAAAAAAAAACGTACAAGACGCTCTTTCCCTCACAATACTAAATGTTTTATGAATTTGCAAATCACCGTAATGAATTTTTATACATTTTATTTATTAAATTTGGGTCAATAAATAAAAAAGAAGACTAACGTCTCCTTTTTTAATCATCATAATCCCCAGATTCATCAAACTGACTATGATAAAGCTTTTCATAAAAACCTCCGGCAGCTAGCAAACTATCGTGAGTTCCTTGTTCAATGATCTCGCCATCTTTCATCACTAAAATCAAATCAGCTTCTCTAATTGTTGATAATCGATGAGCAATGACAAAACTCGTACGACCTTCCATTACTTTAGCCATTGCTTTTTGAATCAAGGCTTCTAAGCGTGTATCCACAGAACTAGTGGCTTCATCTAAAATTAAAATTTTAGGATCTGAAATAACTGCTCGAGCAATTGTTAATAATTGTTTTTGGCCTAAGGAAACGTTTGAAGCTTCCTCGTCAATCTCCATCTCATATCCTTTTGGCATTGTTTTAATAAAATGGTGAACATTGGCTGTTTTAGCGGCATCTACCACTTCATATTCCGTTGCATCAAGCTTACCGAAACGAATATTTTCAGCAATCGTATCATGATACAGCCACGCATCTTGCAAAACCATTCCAAATAATGACCGGACATCGCTTCGATTCATTGCTTTAGTATCAATATTATCAATTTTAATTGAACCGGAGGTGACATCATAAAATCGCATTAATAAATTAATCAGTGTTGTTTTCCCAGCTCCAGTTGGGCCAACAATGGCTACAGTTTGACCTGGTAATACTTCAAAGCTTAAGTTTTTAATTAAAGGACGCTCTGATGAATAACTAAATGCCACATTTTCAAATGTAACCCGACCTAAAATAGTTGTTGGTAAAGAGACGTCCTTTTCATTTTCAGTCGCTTCCACTTCATCTAAAATATCAAATATTCTAACAGTCGAAGCTGAGGCGCTTTGTAACACAGCAGCCAATTGTGTGACCTGTCCCATTGGCTGATTAACTTGCCAAACGTACTGAATCATTGCTTGTAAATTACCAACTGTTAAACTCCCTGAAATAATCAAAAAGCTACCACTAATGGCCATTGCTATGTAAGCTAAGTAAGCGGTCATCGATACAAGTGGCATCAACAACCCTGAAATCCAAGCCGATTTAAAGCCATAATTAGATAAGCGGTGGCTGACTTCTTTAAATCCATCTAAAGTCTCTTTTTCACGACCATATAATTTTAGCACATTAAATCCTGTCATATGTTCTGTTACATATCCATTTAGATCACCTAGTGCATCTTGTTGCTTTTGAAAATATTGTTGAGACTTGGAAACAATAATTTTTGAAATGATTAATGAGGTTGGAATCATTAATATTCCCATCAATGCTAATTTGACATTTAAAATAAACATCATACTAACTGCTGTGACGATTCCTAAAAAGGCTGTGATGATGGCTATAAAACTTTGTTGCATCGCGTTGCTAACAGCATCCACATCATTTGTAACCCTAGATAAGACTTCTCCTTGTTGATGAGTATCAAAATAAGAAACCGGCAAGCGATTGATTTTTTGACTAATATCACGACGCAAATCCTTCATTGAGCGTTGGACGACACGTGTCATTAGATAAACAGCTGAATATTGCATACCACTATATAACACCGTAATCAATAAAATAAAACCAATCATTTTTAAAACATATCCAAAATTCAACTGCTCGCCACGAGCCAAATTATTAGAAATTTCTGTAATCGGTAAGCCTGTAACATAAGGTAAAATAGCATTGACTCCTACTGCACCCACAGTTAGTAAGACTGCTAGACTAAACATACCACGATAGTGTCTAAGATAACTCCATAATCGCTTTAAAGAGGTAAGAGACTGTTTCATGCTAATTCCTCCTTTGATAATTGTGATGCAGCAATATCATAATAAATACCACAATTTTTTAATAATTCTTGATGGGTACCGCTACCAACTACATCACCTTCATTTAAAACAATAATTTTATCAGCATGCATAATTGTACTAATTCTTTGAGCAACAATTAAAACTGTCGCATCTGTTGTTTCCTTTTTAAGGCGTTGACGTAATGTGGCATCTGTCTTGTAATCAAGTGCTGAAAAACTATCATCGAAGACATAAATATCAGGTCGCCTAATAATGGCTCTAGCTATTGCTAAGCGCTGTTTTTGTCCACCTGAGAAGTTACTTCCCCCCTCTGATAACATCTCGTCAAAGCCATGCTCTTTTTGAGAAATAAACTCAGTAGCTTGCGCGACCTCTGCCGCATATAGAAAATCTTCCTCAGTCGCGTCAAGTTTACCAAATCGTAGATTATCTCTAATCGTGCCTGTAAATAACAATGCTTTTTGAGGTATATAGCCAATCTTAGCTCTTAAATCTGCTAATTTATAGTCTTTAACATTGACACCATCAATCAATACTTCTCCTTTAGTTGTATCATAAAATCGTGGAATTAATTGAATTAACGTTGATTTCCCACTACCAGTACTTCCAATAAAAGCAACGGTTTCTCCTGGATTAGCAGTGAAGCTAACATCTCGAATAACTGGACTTTCTGTAGCACCAGGATAAGCGAAAGTCACATTTTTAAATTCTAAGACGCCATGTGTGCTTGTTTCAATCACGCCCTCTTCTGGTTCAACAATTGAGCTTGAAGTATCTAGAACTTCTTGGATACGTTGTGCTGAAACAGCTGCTCGTGGATACATCATAAAAACAGAAGCGAAAAGCATAAATGAAAACAGCGCATGAAAGACATATTCAATAAAAGACAGCAACTTTCCGACTTCAAGTGTCCCTAATTCAATTTGCTTTGAGCCAAACCAAATAACTAAAACCATAATAATATTAAATAAAAAGTAAAAAGCTGGTTGCGCCGCTGCTACTAATGAAAATAATCGAGTTGAGCTACTGGCATAATTCTCATTTACTTTTTTAAAACGTTTCTCTTGAAAATCTTCATTAACAAAAGCTCTAACAACTCTAAGTCCTGATAAATTCTCTCGTAAAATCATATTTAGCTTATCTAAATTTTTCTGTTGTAATTTTGATAGAGGTTCTGAGAGTCGTGCTAAAACGATAACGCCTATTAAGAGTAAAGGAATCGCCATAAAAACAAATTTTGATAATGAGACACTTTCTCGCATAATTAAATACAGACTTGCTGTAAACATCATGGGGGTTAAAAAACCTGTTTTTAATAACATCCCTAAAAACATCATGACTTGATAGGCATCATTTGTTGTTCTCGTAATCAAGGATGAAACACCTAGCTTTTCATACTCTTGATGTGAAAATCCTTGCATTTTTTCAAACATATCATCACGAATGTCAATGATAATAGCAGTATTCAATCTTGCTCCAACATATGTGAGTAAAATATGTAAGGTCAAACCAATGGCAGTAATGACTACCATCCATAAGCCCATCACCTTAACGTACTCCCAATCTTTGTTTCTTACCCCAACATCGATCATTTTAGCCAACAGAGTTGGTAGTCCTAATTCAATTAGGATAAATCCGAAAACACAAATAAAGTTGAAAAATAATAATTTTTTCTGTCGCATGGTGTATTCCCACATCAAACGCATCTAAACTCCTCCATTCTTTCCCCTCAAATGTTTAATAAAACGGGACATTATAAACTTACTTTAATATAGCATATTAATTTAAAGCATAACAAATCTTTCTATTTTATTATTCAATTTATACGGCACTCCTTCCTATACTTATCATTAAAATTATGATAAAATTGTTTTAAATGTAACGAACACGTCTTTTTACCGAAATAATTAGTTTGACTAATACTTAGCTATTATCCCGAAATAATGTCGAGATTTCGGATCACTACTAACGCTTAAATGTTAGTGTGAATTGATAGCAAAACAAGGTGATTTACACCTCATTTTGGTGTGTTCAAAACGCGTGCGTTACACTAAAAACAACAAACAGGTGAAAGTTCTTTTCGCCTTTTTATAAAACTAACAAATATAACGCATTAACATGCATAAAGGAGATTATCAGATGATTTACAAAGTCTATTATCAAGAAACAAAAGTAAGAAACCCAAAAAGAGAGCAAACCCAATCATTATACGTCGAGGCGGATACAGAAGTAGATGCACGTGTTCTTGTTGAAGAAAATACCCCATACAACATTGAGTTGGTACAACTTTTAGAAGGTAACCACTTAGAATATGAAAAGGAAAATGCTGATTTTTCTTTAACGGAGTTCAAGTAAGATGAAACCCAACATTAAAAATAATGAAACGGGTGTTTTTGGTATTGGCGGTTTAGGTGAAATCGGTAAAAACACATATGGGGTTCAATTCCAAGATGAAATTATCATTGTAGATGCTGGTATTAAATTTCCAGAAGATGACCTACTAGGAATTGATTATGTTATTCCTGACTACAGCTATATTGTTCAAAACATTAAAAAAGTTAAAGCCTTAGTGATTACACATGGTCATGAAGATCATATTGGTGGTATTCCCTTCTTATTAAAACAAGCGAATGTACCAATCTATGCTGGTCCTTTAGCTTTAGCTCTTATCAAAAATAAATTGGAAGAGCATGGTCTATTACGTGATGCTGAGCTTCATGAAATCAATGAAGATACTGTTATTAAGTTCCGTAAAACAGCTGTTAGCTTCTTCAGAACTACTCATAGTATTCCTGATGCTTTAGGTTTAGTTGTTAAAACACCTTCAGGTAATATTGTTTGTACAGGTGATTTTAAATTTGACTTTACACCAGTTGGTGAACCACCTAACTTGCAACGTATGGCAAAAATTGGAAATGAAGGCGTCTTATGTATGCTTTCAGATAGTACCAATGCTGAAGTTCCTGAATTTACCAAATCAGAAAAAACAATTGGCCAATCAATTGAACGTATCTTTGAAAAAATTGAGGGACGCATTATATTTGCAACTTTTGCCTCAAATATCTTCCGTTTACAACAAACAGCCATGGCTGCCGTAAAAACAGGACGTAAAGTTGCTGTTTTTGGACGTAGTATGGAAAATGCCATTGTTAATGGTCAAAAATTAGGCTATATTAACGTGCCAGAAGATACTTTTGTTGATGCACGCCAAATTAATAGTATTCCAGCAAATGAAATGCTTATCTTATGTACGGGCTCACAAGGTGAACCAATGGCTGCTTTAAGTCGAATTGCTAATGGTACTCATCGCCAAATTTCAATTCAACCTGGCGATACCGTTGTCTTTTCAAGTTCACCTATCCCAGGGAATACGACGAGTGTAAACCGTGTTATTAACCGTTTATCAGAAGCCGGAGCTGAAGTTATTCATGGCAAAGTAAATAACATTCACACTTCTGGTCACGGTGGTCAACAAGAACAAAAATTAATGTTAAGTTTGATGAAGCCTAAATACTTTATGCCTGTTCATGGTGAATATCGTATGTTAAAAGTTCATACACAACTTGCTCAAGATACGGGCGTAGAAAAAGATAACTGTTTCATTTTAGGAAATGGTGATGTCTTAGCCTTAACTCCTGATAGCGCTCGTTTAGCCGGTCACTTTAACGCAGGTGATGTTTATGTAGACGGTAACGGTATTGGCGATATTGGTAATGTAGTTTTACGCGACCGCCGGATTCTTTCAGAGGAAGGTCTTGTCCTAGCTGTTGTTACGGTTAACTACAAGAAAAAACAAATCATGGCTGGCCCAGATATTTTATCACGTGGGTTTATCTATATGCGTGAATCAGGTAGCCTGATTAACCAATGTCAACGTTTGTTAACAAAAGCTATTAACAAGGCGCTACAAGATCCTGAATGTAATGAAGCTGTCCTAAATGATGTTATTAGCAGTACCTTAGAGCCATTTTTAATTGAAAAAACGGAAAGACATCCTATGATCTTACCAATGGTTTTAACAGCTGATAACTAAAAAAAATCCCCTCACAATGAGGGGATTTTTTATTTAGCTCGTTTTGTCTTACCAGTCCAGCCATTGTAGCCGCCTTTTAAAATATAAACATCCGTATAGCCACTTTTGCGCAAAATATTTGCAGTACGAATACTTAATGATTTTTTTTGATCATATAAAAAAATAGGTAAATCATGGCGTAACGAGCTATGCGTCTGTTTAAATGTTGGAAAAGGAATATTACGTGCACCTAAAATATGGCCAGCATCAAAAATATCTTTTTCTCGTACATCTATAATTTGACCTTTACGCATTTTTTCTTTAAATTCTTCTTCAGTAAGGGTTGTTGCTGATTTTTTCGCCATAATACGTAAATATAACTCATTTAAAACTAACCCTAATAAAATGGCAAATAAAATAACATTTACTACTAATAAAACTGTTCTCACACTCCGTACTTCCTTTCTTACTTAACCTTTTTCTATTTAAATGCTAAAGCCAATGAGCTTGCACCAATCACACCAGCTTCATTTCCTAACTGTGCCAATTTTACTTTCGTACTCTCACTTACTTGTGGGAAAGTAAATTGTTCAAAATAACTTTGCACACGACTTCTTAAAAATTCACCCGCTGCTGATACACCGCCACCAATCACAATATCTGTAGGGTTTAACATATTACCGATATTACCACAAGCTAGGCCTAAATAAAAGGCTACTTTATCCACAACACTTAGTGCAAAATCATCCCCTGCTTCAGCTAAGTCGAAAATATCTTTACTTGAAACATCTTGCCCATCGTCAATATTGTATTTTAATTTAGAATCGCCTGAATAGGCTTCTGACATCGTACGAGCCAAACGTACAACACCTGTCGCACTTGCGACCGTTTCTAAACAGCCTTTCTTCCCACAGGTACAATCAAATCCTTCTGGATCAACTGTAATATGACCAATCTCCCCAGCCGCACCAACAGCTCCGTGTAAAAGATGTCCTTCTGCAATAATACCACCGCCGACACCCGTTCCTAAAGTAATGAAGGTTACATCAGGACTATTTTCTCCTGCACCTTGCCACCGTTCACCTAAAGCTGCCACATTCGCATCATTATCAATCGCAAACGGAATACCTAAAGCTGTTTCAATTTGTTCTTTGACCGGCTGTAACGTTGTCCAATTCAAGTTATAAGCACCTATAACGGTCCCATTCGCACGATCAACTGTTCCTGGTGTTCCCATCCCAATTCCAATAAAATCAGCTGGTGTCATCTCATATAAATCTAGACGATGTTCAATAGACTTGATAATTTCTGGCACGATTAAGGTACCATTTTCGCTCACATTTGTTTCAATACTCCATTTTTGTTGAATAGCACCTTCTTCAGTCAAAATAGCAAATTTTACTGTTGTACCACCCAAATCAATTCCGATTAATTTACGACTCACACTTACTTCCCCCTTATTTTGTTTGCTCTTTCTTAAGTTCTTCTTCATGCTCTCTTAAAAGTACCCCTTTTACTATTTGATATGTTTTTAGATCAAGTACTTGAGCACGGTATAAACTATCAATTTCGATTGCCATCATCTCAATATCCCACAATCTTTTCCCAACATAGACAACGGAACCATAATTTTTCAATAGTTGTTGAACATCATATAACGTGTGATAGGTTTTCATTCGCCACATCCTTCTGTAACATTTGGTACTTATCTTAAGACTACACTCTTATGATGCTTTAAAATATCACCAAATGAGTCAATCTAATGCTATGATAAATTATACTAATAAGCCTTCATTTTAGCAAACGCTATTACAAAAAAATAAAGTGTTAACAGACATATTCTCTAAGATTTCACAAAAAGAAACACCACTTAACTAAATTTAAGTGGTGTTTCTTTTTGTACTACTTTTATGCTAATAACATCGCACCTATCAAAACTAATAAGTTCATTACTGCAATCACAATCATCGGTTTCATCATAAATTTCATCCAAGTAGAATAATTTACTTTAGAAATTTCTAAGCCACCCATGACAACACCTGAAGTTGGTGTAATTAAATTAATTAATCCACATCCTGATGTAAAAATTAGAACCATAACATCTGGACTCAAGCCAATACCACTAGCCAAACCACCCATAACTGGGATAGACACATAAGCTAATCCTGAAGTTGAAGGGATTAAGAATGTCAGTAATAAGTACAAGACATAGGCCGCAATTACAAATAGAATTGGAGATAAGCCTTGTAAACCACCGGCTGCTTTATCCAAAATATATAAATCTAGATGCGTTTGGGCCATTAAAACAGACGCCCCTCTAGCTACTACAATAATTAAAACAACTGACAACATATCTTTTGTACCATCAAGGAAATGATCAATAATCTCAGTTTCACTAAACCCTTGAATTAACGCAATAATCAGTCCCATAATGAAGAACCACATTGCTAAATCTCCAAAGTACCAGCTACCAAAACTTTCCCCTGTTAAAAATGATGTCCAACCTGAGAAGATTGTGACATTAAATGAATCCCAAGGGATTAGAGACGTCACCATCACGATGAAACAAATCGCAAAAACGCTTAGGATAATTTTATGTTTTTTAGTAAATTCTAAACTAGCATTTTCGTCTTTACCAAATGTGTCCATCATATCTTGTTGCTCTTGGAGTGACAAGATAGTCGAACCTTTGTCAGCTTTAACTTTCTTAGCATAACGCATGACATAGAAAATACAAAAGGCAGTTGTTGTAAACCATAGACACATGCCGCCTAATAGAATGATTCCGGTATTCGGTTGGATATCAATTCCTTTTAAGGCATCCATCGCAACCCCTGTTGCAAATGGGTTAACCGTCGAACCTATAACCCCAGCACCGGAACCTAGTAGAATAGTCCCGACAGATACGATCGTATCAAAGCCTGCGGCAACCATTGTGGCAGTGATTAATAAATAAAAAGGTAATGTTTCTTCTGACATACCATATGTTGAGCCACCAATTGAAAATAGCACCATTAGGATTGGAATAATGATAAGCTCATTTCCTTTTAGTTTTTTTACAACATTTTTAATCCCAGCTTCTAAGGCACCAGTCATTGTAACAATATTTAAAAAGCCACCTAAAACTAAAATAAAGACACAGATATCAATTGCATCACGGAAACCATTAAATGGTGACATGACAATATCAGATATTTTAGCACCAATAACATGATCCACAGTTTCAGTTCCACCTGCTGGAACAGTTGGGGTAAACGTCTTTCCTGATACAATCCATGTCACAATACCTAAAGCAATAATAATAATAAATAAAATGCTAAATGAGGATAGAGTTTTCTTTTCTTTTTTCATCATGTTTGGTAGTATATTCTCTTTAGAATATACGCTTCCTTTCTATCAAAAGTCAACGACTACCTATTCTGATACTAAAAGTCACAACTAAAATCCAAATCGAAAAAAGCCAAGTCATGATAGGTTAAATACTTATGTTTGTAACTGATTTTCTTTTCATCTACTAATTTTTTAATAACATGACTCGTTGTTTCCCTTGTAGCGCCACTGCTTCTAGAAATATCATTTAATAAAATGGGATAGGGTACTTCCACCTCACCATAATAATTTTTCTCACCTAAACGTACCATTAATAGCGCTAAACTATATCTAATGCGATCAGCTGCCGAAGAAGTGACACAACATTGGATTTTTAGTATATGTTGTTTCAATATCTCAGATAGTGTTGTGATTAAATACATCATTTCGTCATTATTCTGTTTCGCAACCTTTTCAAAGACTTCCGTTGGAAAATAATACACTTCGATATCGGTTAAAGCCTGCACGGTATAATCATAAGCATAGTCAGAAAATAAACCAACATAAGGAAAGAATGCTTCCTGTTTATGAAAATTCAAATAAAAATAATCACCTGAAGGATCAATTCTTTCACATTTAACAGCTCCCTCTACAAGATGATATAGCCGGTTGCGCTTGTCACCACAGTCAAATAATACTTGCCCTTTTTTATAGGTTCGCTTATAAAAATGTTGAGAT
The DNA here is from genome assembly GCF_029144185.1 of Vagococcus intermedius. Taxonomy (NCBI): domain Bacteria; kingdom Bacillati; phylum Bacillota; class Bacilli; order Lactobacillales; family Enterococcaceae; genus Vagococcus; species Vagococcus intermedius. The sequence continues at coordinate 1,789,355 of NZ_CP110232.1, forward strand.
AACTCATAAAATTCTGAATCAGTTAAATTTTTGAATTCTGGTTGTTTTCTTACTTTTTCAAGTTCTGTATTATTTTTGTCTACCATGTAATCTTCCCCAAGTCTTTTTATGTCTTATATAGTAGTTGCTACTAATTAATCTGCAACAATCACAGTTCCTACTTCTTTTTTACCAAAATCAGCTAAGCACTCTAGTGATGTAATGATCGCTTTACCTTTTGGTTTATTTTCTAAGAATGTTAAAACAGCTTCTACCTTAGGTAACATACTCCCTGCAGCAAAATGGCCAGCCTCTTTATATTCTTTTAACTCACTTACTGTGATGGTTTCCAATTTTTGTTCATCTGCTGTACCATAATTAATTGCGACATTATCAACACCTGTTAAGATGATGAATAAGTCAGCTTCCACTAATTCTGCTAATTTTTCTGAGGCAAAATCCTTATCGATAACAGCTTCTACACCTGTCATACTCGGTGCAACAACTGGAATTCCTCCACCACCTGCTGATATTGTGATTATATCATTATCTAACAACGTATTTATAGTTTTGTGTCCGATAATATCGATAGGTTTCGGACTTGCTACAACTTTTCGCCAACCTCGTCCAGCATCCTCTTTAAATGTTACTTCTGATTTAGCCATTTCTTCTTTAGCTTGATCTTCAGTTAAGAATGGACCAATTGGTTTTGTTGGATTTTTAAAGGCCGGATCATTTTGATCAACCACTACTTCTGTTACTAATGTTGCGACTTCTTTTTCTATCCCTGTTGCTTTAAGTTCTCTTACTAAAGCATTTTCTAACCAATAACCAATACTACCTTGCGTCATAGCAACACATGAATCTAGCGGCATTGCTGGATTTTTTTCACTATCAGCTGCTTGCTGTTGTAATAATAAATTACCAACTTGTGGACCGTTACCATGAGAAATAGTTAATTTATGGCCCCCTTCAATTAAGTTTACCATATATTTTGCTGTTGTTTGTAAGGCTTTTTGTTGTGCTTCTGCACTTGCATCATCAGATAAAATGGCATTGCCACCTAATGCTAAAACGATTTTATTTGACATAATTTATTCCCCATCTCCATTTTTTTAATAAAAAAGCAGCACCCTAGCTATGTAGCGATGCTGCTTCTTTGACAAACGATATTTAACTATTCCTAAACTCTAGGAATAAATAAATTGCCTAGGGTTGCAGCCATAATTGCTTTGATTGAATGCATTCTGTTTTCTGCTTCTTCAAAATGACGGCCATATTTACTTCTAAAGACTTCATCTGTAATTTCCATTTCGCTAATACCGAATTTTTCTTCTACCATTTTACCGTATTCAGTTTCTGTATCATGGAAGGCTGGTAAACAGTGTAAGACAATCAAGTCTCCATCCATATTGCCTGTTTTTTCTAACATATCCATATTAATTTGGTAAGGTTTTAATAAATTAACACGTTCTTCAAATTTATCTTCTTCACCCATTGATACCCACACATCTGTATATAATACGTTAGCATCAGCAACACCTTTGGCAACATCATCTGTAATCATTAATTGACTACCAGATACTTTTGCAAATTCCTCAGCGTATTCGATAACTTCTGCTGTTGGGAATAATTCAGTTGGCGCACAGATACGTACGTTAACTCCTAAAATAGCACCTGTTACTAATAAACTGTTGGCCATATTGTTACGACCATCTCCAACGTATACTAAGTTAATTCCTTCTAAACGACCAAAGTTTTCTTTTACTGTCATAAAGTCAGCGATCATTTGCGTTGGGTGCCATTCATCTGTTAAACCGTTCCATACTGGCACGCCTGAATGTTCTGCTAAACCTTCAACAACTTCTTGGCTAAAGCCACGGAATTCAATCCCATCAAACATACTACCTAACACTTTAGCTGTATCTTCAACAGATTCTTTTTTACCTAATTGGATGTCATTTTTACCTAAAAATTCTGGGTGAGCCCCCAAGTCAATTGATGCTGTTGTAAAAGCTGAACGAGTTCTTGTTGATGTTTTTTCAAATAATAGCGCAATATTTTTTCCTTCTAAATAATGATGTGGAATGCCACGTTTTTTAAGATCTTTCACATGAATAGAGAAATCGATTAAATATTCTAATTCTTCTCTACTGAAGTCTTTTTCTGCTAATAAGCTACGTCCTTGAAATACTGATGTCATCTTGCTCTCTCCTCTTAATTGACTCTACTGTGGTCTTTACCACAGTAGAGAATTTTCTTTTTAGTTGTGTCATTTTTATTTATAAATAATATAATGGCATATCTTGATAGTCTAACTTAGATATCTTCACGAACTAATGGCATACTCATGCAACGAGGGCCGCCACGACCACGAACTAATTCACTACCTGGAATATAGTTTAATTTAACACCCGCTTCTTCTAATTTTTTATTAGTAATTGGGTTACGATCATAAACAACTACCTCACCTGGAGCGATTGTTAAGGTATTTGACCCATCATTCCATTGTTCACGAGCTGCTGCTGTTAAGTTGTTACCACCACAACGGATTAATTGAACATTATTAATTCCTAAATATTTATTTAAAATATTTTCTAATGTTTCATGTTCTTCTTTAATATCAAGTTCACCATTTTCGCCTTGAGAAATTGAATAAACAGTTAAGTCTCCTTCAATTTCTGGATGGATAGTAAATTTATCATAGTCAACCATCGTAAAGACTGTATCTAAATGCATAAATTTACGTTCGCTACCGATATCAAATGCTAATACACGTTTGAAACCTAAGTTTTTATCGAAAATATTTTTAGCAAGTTTTTCAATAGAAGCGGCATCCGTTCTTTGAGAAATACCTACAGCTAATAAATCTTTAGAAAGGATTAATTCATCTCCACCTTCAATACGTGTTGTTTCTGTACGGTCGTATACCAATGGTACATCTGCATCTTTAAATCTTGGGTGATATTTAAAGATATATTTACCATATAGTGTTTCACGTCTTCTTGTAACTGAATACATTTTATTTAATGATACCCCATGTCCCATTGTAGCAAATGGATCACGTGTGAAATATAAGTTTGGCATTGGATCAATCGCAAATGGATAATCTGATTCAATCATATCAGCTAAACCTTTGTTTTTTAATTCAGGTAATTCAACTTTTTGAATTCCAGCCATTGTTTTGTCAATTAACTCACGCATATCTGTCATGCTAGATAACATATCATGAATTAATGCTTTTAATTCAGTTCCACGAATATTCGCTTCATCTAAATACTCTTCAATAAATGCTGCTTTGACTTCTGGATCAGCAATTGCCTCAGCTGCCAAATCTTCTAAATAAAGGACTTCAATCTCTTTGTCTCTTAACAGTTGTGCAAACCGATCATGTTCGACCTGTGCTTGTTCTAGAAATGGAATATCATCAAATAATAGCTCATCTAAGTAATCTGGCATTAAATTTTCTAGTTCTTTACCTGGTCGATGTAATAACACCGTTTTCAATTTTCCAATCTCTGATGTAATATGAATTGGTTTGTTCATTTGTAAAGCCTCCCTTTAGTCATTTATGTTACACCCATAGATTACCAAATCTTCTAAAGTTTACTGTGAGGTTTTTAGCATCCTGTTTGCCCAATTTTTCACATTATTCAAATAGTTTGTATAAAGTTTCATCTTTTTTTTTCTTACTCGATAGTAAGCGCTTTCTGTTTTTATAGATATTCTACTTTTTTTACGAATATTCATCATTTTTTTGCATATTTTTTTTAAATAAAAGTAAAATTAACAAAAATAGCTTACAAAATGTTTGTTTTATAACAAATAAAAAAGCCTATGACTAACATAGGCTTTCCATTTAATTAGCCTTTTACAGCTAACTCTTTGTCTCCACGTTCAATGAAGAATTTAATTAGTAAGGGTGATACTAATGTTGCAATAATAATTGCAACCACAATAGCTGAATAAATACTACCTGTTACTAGATCTAAAGATTTCCCCATCTGTACAATGATTAGCGCCATTTCACCACGTGAAACCATTCCTGCTCCAACTAACCAAGCATTATTTTTATTAATATGTGAGGCTCTAGCACTAATATAACCGCCGACCAACTTAGAAATAACTGCAGCTAATGATAATAGTACGATAAACATGGCATGTTCTTTAAAGGCTGAAAACCTAATATCCAGACCAATTGACACGAAAAATACTGGAATAAATAAAGCATAACCAATCGTAACTACTTTATTTTCAATACGTTCTTTTGAACTATGATTAGATAAAATCAGACCCATAAAGAAAGCCCCAATTACATCACTCATACCTAATACTTCTGATAAAACAGCAAAAGTAAAACATAAAACTAAGGCAATGGATGTTTCTCCTTCTGTTGCAACAATTCTTTTAGTCCATTTCAACAGTGGTTTTACCATATATTTTGCAAATACATAAGTTAACCCAAAGAATAATAATTTTTTACCTAAAAGATCCCAAAAGAAAGCGCCATTCAAGGCAAAATCACCTTCCATATTGATAAATGTTGCAAAAATACTCACCAACAAGACTACTACAATATCATCCACTACTGCTGCCCCTAAAATAATTGAACCTTCTTCAGAATCGAGACGGCGATAATCTCTCAAAACTTGGACTGAAATACTAACAGAGGTTGCACTAAAGACAATTCCTAAGAATAAAGAGCTTAGCCAAGATAAATTAAAGAGTGATCCAACAATCGCACATAAAATTAAAGGAAAAATAATTCCTGTTACGGCAACTGATACTGAGGGTTTCATATATTTTTTCAGCAAGCCTAAATCACTTTCAAGTCCTGCTAAGAACATTAATAAAATGACTCCTATCTGTGAAAACATATGAATTAAATCTGTTGGCTGAACGATACTCAACATTGCAGGCCCTAAGATAATCCCTACTAATAATTCTCCTATTACAGCTGGTATTCCGATTAAATTACAAAGATGTCCAGCCAATTTCGTCCCTATTAAGATTGCAATCAACGCAATCAATAATTCTTCTAACATACATTCATTCCTTTCAAAAGACAAAAAAATAGACCACTACACTTTCCTCTTTCTTCCCGCCCTTTGAAGAAAAAACCTTGAAAGCATAATTGCCCAACCGATAATGATATCTATTTGCCTTATTCAATTTTATAACTTCATTATGACATAAAAATCAGAAGAACTCAAAGTTTAAGCCTTTATACAGTATAAAAACAACAGTCATTTTCAAAATGACTGTTGCTCGTCTAATAATATTGACGATAAACATAAATAAAACACATCAGAATAAAAAAGAAGAATGCAATAACTGCCCTGATAGTTCGATGAATATCTTGATTTTCTTTTGCGAATTCACTACCTTTTAATGCAGGTATCGTGACAATAAAACCCAATAAAAATCCGCCAATTGCGCCACCCACATGCCCCCACATATCAATTTGACTACTAAATAAATTAAAAATCAGATTAACTAGGATCAGGGTTCCCATTTGTTTTGCCATAAAGCGAATAGCTGGTTGGTGACGATACACACGACCATAGGCTACAAAAAAAGCAAATAGACCAAATAGCGCGGTACTAGCACCTGCTGAAATCGAATTTGGTTGACTCATTGCTAAACTTAAAAGATTCCCTGTCAGACCCGATAATAGATAAATTACTAAAAAGCGAGTATGACCAATTAAGGCTTCCAGTTGGCTTCCTAAAAAATATAAAGTCACTGAATTGACTAAAAGGTGCATTAGTCCTATATGAACAAAGATTGGTGACAGTAATCGCCAATACTCGTGATGAACCATCACCAGTTCCTTGTTTAAAGCGCCAAATTCAATTAAAATACCTGATACATAAGATCCATCAAATCCAGCCCCTATTTGCCACCCTTTTATTAACATGCCTAAGAACACTAAAAATTGGACTGCTAACAATCCCCATACTATCCAGGGTTGGTTCTTTAATGATCCCTTAACTTTCAAACTCTCCATACTATTCTCCTAACTCTATTCTATTATCTGTTACTAAAAATAACTTATCTACTGGCTTATCATAGCTTTCAGGTACCCAGTCTTTAATAAGCTGTTCAGGTAAAATCAAACTACACGATCTCCCCGGATAGCGTTCAAGGTATCGATCATAAAATCCTCCACCAAAACCTATTCGATAACCCTCACTATTAAAAGCAACCCCTGGTACTATGAGCAGATCTATCTCACTCGGCTCTAAGAGGTTACTTGAAGTAGGTTCTAACACACCAAATTTCGTCCTAACAAACTGAGTATCTTCTTTGATTTCAAAAAAATCCATCTGTCCATCTGAAAAAGTCTTCGGAACAGCTACGCGTTTTTTAGCATCTCTCGCCGTTGCAATAATTTCCTGAGTATCAAGCTCTAACGGCATACTGATAGTTACACCAATCACTTGTGAATCTTGCCATTCAATAGATTGATATAGTTTCTTTTTTAGAATAGACTCTAAGGCTATTTTTCTTAACGGATTATTTGCTAATCCTTTCAATTTTGTCAAAGATTCTTTTCGCTTTTCCTTTTTTAGCATGGTACAACCACCTTTGAACCATAATAAGATTACTTTTCCATTATACCTCATAGCATGCTATTAAACAGCTTATTTGCTGTATAAAATTCGTATGACTTTACTCTAACTAATCACTTAATAAATAAAAAGTCAGCATAACCAGTATGCTGACTTTTTATTTATTAAATGATTAGCTACTACATAATCATAAATGAGATCACAATTGAAATAATGGCTAACGCTTCAGCCAGTCCAATACCAATAAACATCAAACTTTTAATTTCTTTTGTTCGCTCAGGTTGACGTGAAATATTATTCATTGCGGCTGCCACAATCAAACCATCACCAATTCCTGCTCCTAAAGCCGCTAAACCTGCTGCAATTCCTGCTCCCATTGTTTAACCTCCTCTCTTATAAATTTCTAATGAGACATTAAAAACTAAAATATAATATGTTAATCTCAATACCCATCGCAAGATATCGTTATTATTAACATATGAATAATAACAACAAATTATTAAAATTCTTATAATTATATAAGTTTTTTTATTTGTTTTATGATCGTTTTACGAACAACTTTTTGCCTATTCCTCGATTTATTTGTGAATCCTGTAATTTTTTTATGATCTGAAAAAAAAAGACTAGAATCGTGTCAAATTAATCATGCATTTTTTTGTTAAACAGTCCTAAATCACTTTTTTTCCAACCTATTATGATTCTTATGCTATCACAAAATAAATAACATATGTATTTGACAAACTTTATATACATCTATCACCTAAAAAGTCGAAAATTATGTTTTATTCTATTCTGCTTAACTATTAATTTTAACAGCCTGATTAATTTTTTATTTTTATAAAAAAAACGTGCCAAAACCTTTATTAATAAGGTTTCTAGCACATCTTTGTAAGTTATTATTTTGTTTCGCGGTGTAAAGTAACTTTACGCTCACGTGGACAATATTTTTTAACTTCTAAACGATCAGGATTGTTACGTTTGTTTTTGTTTGATAAATAGTTACGTTCTTTACATTCTGTACATTCTAAAGTGATATGAACTCGCATGTTATTCCCTCCAAGCAATTATATGTGTATGAGGTTTTACCTCACTTGCCATATAATATCATTTTTTTTGGGGAATTTCTACCCTTTAGATCAATTTTGTTAAGTAGTTCTACTTTACAAAACTGACCTCAAGGTTAGTTTTGCTCTTGTGACTCTGATTCCTCTTCAGCTGGTTCTCCTTCATTATCGGAATCAGCTTTCTCATCATCATCATCACCTTGATTCCCTTCTTCATAGAAATCATAATAAGCGTCTAATATTTGAGCGGTAATAAACGAATTTTCATGACCCTGATCATCTGAAATATGAGGTAAAACAACTGAAACGGTCACTTTTGGATCATCTGATGGGGCATAAGCTATCATCGTACTGTTGTACAGCTCAATTGGATTTTCTTTATCATCTGGATTATCTCGTGGTACTTCGGCAGTACCTGTCTTAGCAGAAGCAACATATTTAGTTCCAGCCATCCAATGTCCTGAACCATTCGCATTTACTACTTGATACATCCCCTCATGAATAATATCATATTGTTCTTGCGTACCTATTTGAGCTAAGACCCGTGGTTCAATTTTCTTAACTAAATCACCACTACCATCTTCACCATTATTCTCATAAATACCTTCCACAATATGGGGCGCTAGTTTTTTACCATTATTAGCAATGGTATTGACATATTGAGTCAACTGCATTGGCGTGTACGTATCAAAGTTCCCATAAGATAAATCAAGTAAGTTACCCATTCGACCATTGATCATAGTCCCATCATTTTCATAATGATTTTTAGGGGACAAACCATAACTTTCACCGGCAATATCAATTCCAGTTGGCGCTCCTAAACCAAAATCTTGGTAAGTTTTTCTTAGAATATCAAATACTTCTGTGTGATCGCCTAAGACCATATTAGGTACGTAATCAATCCCCATCATTTTAAACGCAATCTTCATCATATAAACGTTTGAAGATTCACGTAAAGCATCCACTGCTGTCATTGGTCGTGGTCCGAAGGTAAAGACTGATTTTTTAACTGGGTCACCTTGCAACTCGATAAATTCATCCACTAAGGTCTCATTCCCTGAAATAACACCACTTTGATAGCCTGCCATAATGGTTGCCGGTTTAACAATAGAACCGGGAGTGAAAGCTTTATTGATTGTACCTAGAGTATCGGTCTTTAATTTTTTCTCATCATGATCCAACTCAAGTCCCGCCATTGCTTTAATTGCTCCAGTCTTTGGATCACTAACAACAGCATACGCACCTTCTGAATAAACTGTTTTCCCTTGAGAAATCATCGCTTCATAATTTTCACGTAAAATCTCTTCAACTTTTTGTTGGAATTTCATATCAACCGTTAATTTTAAGTTTTTCCCTTTTTCACCTGGATAAACTTGTTTTTCACTCTTAATTTTATTTGTCTGACTATCCATCACAATCTTAGATTGCGCCTTAGTCCCTTTAAGTACTGTTTCATATTGTTTTTCTAAATTGCTCAATCCAACACGGTCATTTCGTGAATAACCATTTGCAACATACTTGTCACTCATCTCTTGTGGTAGACCATTCTTTTCAGAAGACACTGTTCCTAAAATACTATTCATAAAATCATTTTGTGGATACTCGCGATCCCAATCCATTCCCGTTGATAAACCTGGTAAACTTGATCGACTTTCACCAACACTTGCAACTTCTTCCATTGTCACATCTTTATTCTTAATTGTGACAGGTGCCATTGTATAAGCTCCACTGATTTTTTTAAATATAGCAATCGCCTTTAATTCGCTATCATCAAAATCAATCTCACTTTTTTTGACTTTTGTCACAGTATTTTGATACACAATATCAGGTTCTAGTGCTTCACCTTTAGCATTGACTGTTTCATTTTTTTTCAAACGTTCTTGAGCTTTTTCCAAATTAGGTTTATCCGCTAACCAATAATCTTTTTTATCACGTTCAGTAATATTCTCAACTGGTACATCAATTAATTTGGCTATTTTTTGAGACACCTCTTTTGTTTCAGCAGAACTCATAGATTTTTTCTTAGTATATATAATCGCTTGCTCTGCTTTATTCCCAACTAAAACATTATCCTTCGCATCATAGATGGACCCACGTGGGGCATTCTCTTTTAAGACAAGTTGTTGAGACCATTTTATTTTACTATTAAAAAAGCTCCCATTTGCAATTTGTAAATAAGCCAATTGTACCAACAAGGCTACAAACAGAGCAAAAACAATGAAAAATAAAAAATTCAAACGAAATGGAATTTCACTTGTATGATTTGTCTCATTTGTAGGTTGTTTTTTTGATTTCTTTAGTAACTCTTTATATTTCTCTAGTTGTTTCTTTATCATCCAGCATACCCTTCCAATCAGGTTTTTTAAACCATATTTCTATTACTACTATTTTACCTAACTTTTGAGTCGATAAAAAGCCTTTGTTCAAAAATTTAAAAACATTTTAAACAAAAGTTAGAAACTTTCTTATGAAGTATCTCATTTATTAAACATTTAGGCAATCCATTTGAACAAAGAATCGCTGGTTTTTTAGTAAAATCAACTAAATAAAACAGATAAGTCTTTGTAAAAAAATATCCTACGATTTTTTTACAAAATAACTTATCTGTTTTAGTCCTAACTAGTATAAAATAACACGAATAACGTTATTATTATTTTTGTGGACGACTGTATGACGCTACTTCATTTGTCACTACTGCTACATATTCTTCGAGAGTCATTGAGACTGTTTCTTTGCTACCATAACGGCGAACATTCACTTCTCCTGCTTCAACTTCTTTATCCCCTACAACTAATTGATATGGGATTTTTTGTGTTTGTGAGGCACGGATCTTATAACCCATTTTTTCGTTACGTTCATCTACTTCAAAACGTAAACCTAATTTTTCCAATTGTCCCTTAATCTCAAAAGCATAGTCCATATGATGATCATTACTTACAGGAATAATTGTTCCTTGAACAGGCGCTAACCAAGTTGGGAAAGCTCCTTTATACACTTCAGTCAAGTAAGCAACAAAACGTTCCATCGT